>JACKHA010000004.1 GCA_020639215.1 Phycisphaeraceae bacterium | reverse complement strand
GTGGGTCGCCTCGCGCCCAAGGTCGTCGGGGCCTCGGGCCTGGCCACCGGCGTCATCGTCGCCCCGATCGCCCTGATCCGCCCGGGCGAGGTGGCGACCGCCGCCGTCGGGGCCGGCTCGGTCGTGCTGGCGGTCGGGGCGATGTACGCGGTGCTGGCGATCCTCCGGACGCGCCACCTCCTGAGCCTGACCACCGCCTTCATGGGCCTTTCGATGGTCCGCCTGCTCGTCTCGGTCGCCATCGGCGTGGCCTATATGGTCACGGCCGTCACGCCCGAGGGCGGCAGCCCCGACAAGTTCGTGTTCGCCGTCGCGTTCCTGGGCGTGTCGCTCGTGGCGATCGCGGTCGAGACGCCGCTGGTCCGCGGCGCCATCCGCGACCTGGGCGCCGACCCGACGGGCGACGCCAAACCCGCTTCCTCGGCCGCCGATCCCACCGGGGGTGATGCCTGATGCTCGCGTCGATCTACACCCTGGCCGCCGACAACCCCGTCGACCACGTGGTCCAGCACCGGTTCTTGAACATCGGCGAGTGGTGGGTGTGGACCGCGCACACCGGCAACCTGCTGCTCACGCTGGTCATCATGCTGGCCGCGTTCCCGTGGCTGGCCAGGCAGATCGCGACCGGCAACGAGGGCGAGGGCAACAAGCGGTACGTGACCCGCAACCCGGCCGCGGGCATGCTCGAGGTCATCTACCTGTATCTTCGCGACAACACGGTCCGCCCCCTGCTGGGCGAGCGGACCGAGAGGTTCATGCCGTTCCTGGCGACGCTGTTCTTCTTCATCCTGGTCAACAACCTGCTCGGGCTGGTCCCGATCCTGGACGTCGTGCTGCTGGCGATGCCGGAGTGGAAGAGCAACCACATGGCCCCGGTCGGCGGGACCGCCACGCAGAACCTGATGATCACGGGGGCTCTGGCCGCGGTCTCGTTCGTGGTCATCAACGTCGCCGGCGTGAAGGAACTGGGCGTCGGGGGCTACCTCAAGCACCTGACGGGCGGGGCCCCGCCCTACCTGTGGCCGCTGCTGGTGGTCATCGAGGTCGCCGGCACGTTCATCAAGCCGGTCGCGCTGGCCATCCGACTGTTCGCCAACATGACCGCCGGGCACATCCTGGTCGCGACGCTGTTCATGTTCACCGGCATGTCCCTGAAGGCCGGTCTGGCGGTCTGGGCCCCGGTGACGGTCGTCTCGGCGATCTCCGCGGTGGCGATCTACTTCCTCGAGCTGTTCGTCGCCTTCCTGCAGGCGTTCGTGTTCATGTTCCTCACGACCGTGTTCATCGCCCAGCTCTCGCACCACGGCGAGCACGACGAGCACCACGCCGACGGGCACGCCGACGCCCACCCCGCCCACTGAACCCGACCTTCATGGGGAGTGGACCGGGCCCCACACGACCAACCCGGACCGACCACAGGACCACGATCCACCCCGCCCAGGCGGGACGCGAGCAGACGGATCACAGAAAGGGAATCGCGAGCAATGAACAAGATGATGCGCAACGTCGCCCTGGCCTTCGGCACGCTGGCCGTGGTCGCCGTCGGCCAGGCCCTGGCCCAGTGGACCCCGACCAACGAGGCCGAGGCCCTCCGCCTCGCCGCGGCCGAGAACGAGACCGCCCGGCGCGGCTTCGCGGCGATGGGCGCCGGCCTGGCCGTCCTCGGCGGCGGCATCGGCATCGGCCTCATCGGCAAGGGCGCGGTCGAGTCAATCGCCCGCCAGCCCGAGGCCACCGGCCCCATCGGCACCAACATGATCCTCGCCGCCGCGCTCGTCGAGGGTGCCACCCTCTTCGCGGTCGTCGTCGGTCTGCTGGCCGCCCTCTGACCCGCTCTCGCGCCGCGGCCACACACCGCCACGGCGCGAGCGATCGTGCGTCCACCCCGGCGCGTCGCCCATCGGCGGCGCACCGGCTTCGCCGCGCGGGATAGCCCGCGCTCGTCGAGTCCGACCCTTCACGAGTAGGGAGTCCGCCCGTGCTCCGCACCCTCCGCATCCTCGCCATCGCCCTCGGCGCGACGCTTTGGCTCGCCCCCGCGAGCCAGGCCCTGGCCACCCCGCCCGTGCCCCACGGCGCGGCCCCCGCCGCCAACGCCGGACATGCTGATGATGGGCACGCCGACGACGGGCACGCCGCCGCGGCCCACGGCGACGACCACGCCGGCGGGCACGGCGAGCCCGCCGGGGTCATCCCCACCATCCAGCAGGGCCTGATCCCGATGATCACCTCGCTGGTGGTCTTCGGCATCGTGTTCTTCATCCTCTCGACGCGCGTCTGGCCCATCATCACCAAGGGCCTGAAGGAGCGCGAGAACAAGATCCTGCAGGAAATCGAGGCCGCCGAGGAGGCCCGCCGCCAGGCCAAGGACGCGCTGGAGTCCTACGAGCGGTCGCTGGCCGAGGCCCGCGGCGAGGCCCAGAAGATGCTCGAAGAGACCCGCGGGCAGCAGCAGCAGTTCGCCGCCGAGCTCAAGGCCAAGGCCGAGACCGAGGTTGCCCAGCTGCGCGAGCGTGCGATGCGCGACATCGAGAGCGCCAAGAAGACGGCCCTGGGCGAGATCTATGCCGAGGCCGCGTCGCTGGCAACCATGGTCGCGGGCAAGATCCTCCAGCGCGAGGTCAGCGCCGACGACCAGGCCCGCCTGGTCGAGGAATCCCTGGCCGAACTGCGGGCCAACTGATCGAGAGTTAACCACGGAGACACTGAGGTACGGAGCGAGAGCAAAGGCGGGAGTCGGCGTCTGGAACTCTCGAACGGCCTCGGACCGAGCACGACACGGCGCAAGAATCGCCCTCTCCGTGCCTCAGTGGTAAGTCGAATCGAACTCCCGGAGCGCCCGATGCCCCTGATCGAAACCCCGCCCGACGCGATCGCCGAGATCTACGCCCGCAGCGTGTTCGACCTCGCCATGGAGCGGGGCGGCCAAACGCTCGCCGAGAGCGTCTCGAGTGAACTCGAGGCCCTGCTCGACCTGGCCCGCCAGGACAAGCGCTTCGGCGAGTTCCTGGCCAGCCGCATCCTGCCCATGCAGAAGCGCGAGGACGCCATCCGCTCGATGCTCTCGGGCAAGTGCGAGGACCTGACCCGCGACTTCCTGCTCACCCTCAACCGCAAGGGGCGCCTCGGGCACCTGCCCGCCATCGCCGCGGCCCTGGACCAGATCCTCCAGGAAGCCTTCGGGCGCGTCGAGGTCGACGTCTACACCGCCGAGCCCATGGGCCAGGAGGGCCTCTCCTCCATTCGCGAGCGCCTCGGCGCGAGCCTCAAGAAGGAAGTCGTCGTCCACCCCTACACCGACGAGTCGATGATCGGCGGCGTTCGCCTCCGCATCGGCGACCAGCTCGTCGACGCCTCGATCTCGACCAAACTCCGCCGCATCCGCGAGCAGCTGGCCCGCGACGGGGCCGCCAACCTCCGCGGCAAGATCAAGGACGTCCTGGGCGACTGAGACGTCGAGCCGCTCTTTGGCGGTCAGGCGTCCGACTCGGAATCTGCGGGCCCGCCGCGCGCGCCAGCCTGGCCGTCGGGCTCCTGCCCATCCGTGTCCGCCGTCACCATGAACGCCCCGACCGGCGTGCCGGCGTACGTCCACGCGGCCCCAATCTCGAGCCGCTCGACCCGCAGCCCTACCTCCTCGAATCGACCGGCGGGCGACGATCCGCCCTCGCGTTCGACGCGCGCGAGGATCGTGAACGACCCGCCGCGCTGGCGGAGCTCGCGGCGCAAGCGCCACAGCGGCATAGGTTCCTGGCCCGTCAGGTGCGACGGAGCGCCCCCGATCGGTCGGACCGGGTGGTCCGCGTAGTAGTCAAGCGACGGCTCGAGCATGTCGTACACGCCCAGTCGATCGGGCGACACACCCGTGCCGGGGGCGAGCAACGCGCGCATGAAGTCACGCGGGCTCCGGTCGCCCTCCAGCAACGAGCGCGCGGCCCCGAACCACGCCGACAGCGCAACCGCCAGCACCCCGACGCCGATGGCAACCGCCCGCCGAACGCCCGCCCGCCCCCACCAGCCCGCGCGGGCCACGACCAGCCCGCCGATCAGCGCGATCGCCGGCAGCACCGGCAGCAGATACCTCGACGAGCCCCGCCCCACGACGCTGAACATCAGCACGCCGCCGATCGCCCACGCGAGAAGCACGCCGAACGAAGGATCGAGCCCGCCTTCGGGGTCCACGGCCGCGGCCCGTCCCGAACGCTCGGCGCGTCGCGCGCCGACACGCCCCCGGATCCACATCGCCAGCCCCCCCACCGCCGCCAACGACCCAAGCCCGGCCCCGTACACCAGCGTGCCCAGGTTCTGGACCGGGGTCGTCGCCCAGAACAGCACCAGGTTCTCGCCGGCCTCGTTCGCCGCCCACGCCGCCACCGTCTGGTCGCCCAGGCGTGCCCGCACCGCCGCGCCCCACCACAGGACCGGCACAACCCCCAGCGCCAGCATCGCGACGACGCCAGTTCGCCACACCGTTCTGGCCACGACACCCAGCCGGCGCGGCGTCATCACGGAGCCCACGACGCACCCCAATCCGCCACCGAGCGCGGCCTGCATCAGCACGCCGACCGCAGCGACCAGCGTCCACCCCGCTTCCCGCGCGTGCGACACCGAGATCAGGCCGCCCACCGCAGCCCCCACGGCCGAGCCCGACCACCCCAGGACCCTCGCCCACAACCCGCCCGATCCCCTCTGATCCGCCAACGCCAGCACGACCCCCGACCCCAGACCCACGACGACGAACATCGCCAGCGCGGGCGGCCCCTTGGCGAGCCCCGCCACCGCCGCGGCACCGCCCCCGAGCAGCACCGAGCCCCACGCCGGTCGCCCGTCCGCACGCCGCCGCAGGCCCCGCGCCATCGCCCACGCCCCGACCGCCATCGGCGCCGCCAGCAGCATGTCGATCTGGCCCAGGCGAGCCAGCCTCGCGTACTCGAGCCCCGTGCCCAGGAACGCCGCACCCCAGAACGCCGCCCGTGCCCCGCCCGCGCCGCGCAGCAGCTCACGCCCGCCCACGTACGTCCCCAGCACACCCAGCCACGCCCAGATCGCCATCGTCAGGCGCGTGTCCACAAGCCACACCCGATCCCCGCGCAGCGACGCCAGCGCCATCTGGCACCAGTACACCAGCGGCGGCTTGGCCAGGTACGCCCGCCCGTGGACCCGCGGCACGACCCACTCGCCCGCGTCGAGCATCTGGCGGGCCACGAGCAACCGCTGCCCCTCGTGCCACGAGGCCACGCCCTGGGTCGTCGGCCCGATCGCGAAGACTACGACGCACAGCGCCGTCAGCACCAGCACATGCCGCGCCCACGGATCCCGACCCGCCCCGTCTTGCGGCTTCGAGTCGCTCACCCGGGCGAGTCTACTGGCTCGCCCTCCCGGCCCCGGTGCCGCCCGCGCCCCCGGGCGTACGATGGCCGCACACTCCACCGAACGACTCGACCCACACCAACACGCCCCGCCCACGGGCACTCCCGAGGCCCCTTATGCCCAAGAAGACCATCGCCGACGTCCAGGTTGCCGGCAAGCGCGTGCTCATCCGCGTGGACTTCAACGTCCCGCTCGACAAGGGCGCCATCAGCGACGACCGGCGCATCCAGGCCGCCGTTCCCACCATCAAGAGCGTGATCGATCGCGGCGGCAAGGCCATCCTCGTCTCCCACCTGGGCCGCCCCGAGGGCGCCGGCTACGAGGAGGGCGAGAGCCTCAAGCCGTGCGCCGTCCGCCTGGGCGAGATCCTGGGGCGTCCCGTCGCGTTCCCCTCGCACGACTGCATCGACAAGGCCGCCGCCGACGCCGTCGCGGCCATGAAGCCCGGCGACGTAGTCCTGCTCGAGAACCTCCGCTTCCACAAGGGCGAGAAGAAGGGCGACCCCGCGTTCGCCGCCAAACTCGCGGCCTACGCCGACGTCTACGTCAACGACGCCTTCGGCACCTGCCACCGTCCCGATGCCTCGATGGTCGCGGTGCCACGCTCGGCCCCCGCCGGCACGCCGCGCGTCAGCGGGTTCCTGGTGGAGAAAGAGATCAAGTACCTGGCCGACACGCTCCAGAACCCGGCCCGCCCGTTCGTGGTCGTGCTGGGCGGGGCCAAGGTCAGCGACAAGCTGCCGGCGATCGAGCATCTGATTCCCAAGGCCGACGCGGTGCTCGTCGGCGGGGCGATGGCCTACACGTTCCTCAAGGCGCTGGGCAAGAACGTGGGCACCAGCCGCGTCGAGGCCGACAAGCTCGGCGTCGCCAAGGCCCTCATCGAGCAGGCGGCCAAGACCAGGCACGACCTGCACCTGCCGGTCGACCACGTCTGCTCGACGCAGTTCGCCGAGAACGTCGGCGACATCGAGACCTTCGACGAGCAGATCAAGGACGGGTTCATGGGCCTGGACATCGGGCCCAGGACGGTCGGGCAGTTCGGCGAGGTGATCCGCAAAGCAAAGACGATCGTCTGGAACGGGCCGATGGGCGTGTTCGAGTGGCGTCCGTTCCGCGTCGGGACCGAGTCGGTGGCCCGGGCCATCGCCCGCGCCACCGAGGGCGGGGCCGTCTCGATCGTCGGCGGCGGGGACTCGGCGGCCGCGGTCGAGAAGTTTGGCCTGGCCGACCGCATGACCCACGTCTCGACCGGCGGCGGAGCCTCGCTCGAGATGCTCGAGGGCAAGCGGTTCGAGTCGGTGGACCTGCTGGACGAGAAGTAGAAGCGAACGCGGAGGCGCGGAGAGCGGGCGCGGAGGACACGGAGCCGAATCGAGCCTGTCCCTTCCGCCGCGCCGAGTCCGGTCTTGAATCGAACCAGTCATTCCCTCCGCGATCTCCGCGTCCGCTCTCCGCGCCTCCGCGTTCTGTTCCTGAATGCGCAAGCACCTCATCATCCTCACCGCCATCTGCGCCCTCTCCTATGCCCTGGGCCTGACCTCCATCGGCGTGACCTCCTGGCACGAGGGCCAGCGCCTGCTCGTCGCCCGCGAGATGCTCGACGCCGGCGAGTGGATCGTGCCCACCATCAACGGGCACCCATACCTGGCCAAGCCCCCGCTGTTCTACTGGGTCCAGATGGCGATCGCCTCGATCCGGGGCGCCTCCGTCACGCTGCTCGACACGCGCCTGGCGATCGCCCTGCTCGCCTGGCTCGGCGTCATCGCGACCTACTTCGCCGCCCGCGACATCTGCCAGCCCCCGGCCACCCTGGCGCCCCAGCGGGCCAGCGCGTGGTCCGGCACCGCCGCCTTCTGGGCCGCGGCCATGCTCGCCACCAGCCTCCGCCACACCCGGGCCGCCCGCGTCGGCGAACTCGACATCGTTCTGCCCGCGCTGGTCACGACCGCGATCTGGATGGTGTTCCGCGCCTGGCGCTGCCACCTGGGCGAGCCGCACCAGTCGGGCGCTCCCGCCCGGGCGCGGATCGACTGGCTCTCGTGCGCCGTGGGCGGGCTGGCGGCCACGCTGGCCGGGCTCACCAAGGGCCCGCCGGCCCTGGCGGTCATCGCCATCGGCTCCTACGGCGCGATCATGCTCCACGCCGCCCGCACCCGGGCCCCGCTCCGCCTGCGCGTCCAGCCGCCATTCGTCCGCGAGCGCGACGAGACGCCGATCGCGCCCGCGGACCCGTCGCGCCCGCTCACGATCGCGGGCGCGATCCTTGGCGCCGCCATCGCCCTGGCCTTCTCCATCCCCCAGATCGAGTCATCGAAGGACGCGACCGGCGCGGCCCTCGGCGCCGCCATGGCCGCCACGATCCTGGGTGCCATCGCCCCGATCCTCGCCCCGACCCGCGCCCGCGGTTTCCTGGCCGCCCTCTCGCGCACCCACCCGCTCCTCGTCCTGGCCCCGGCCGTGCTCGTGCTGTACCTCTGGGTCCGCGCCGTCGAGGCCAGGATCGACCCGAATCTGCTCGACGCCTGGGCCGGCGAGGAGGTCGAGGACAATCTCCGCCCCTTCCGCCCGGCCTCGTCGGTCAGCATCCTCGAGTCCGCGTCCTTCGCCGTGGGGCTCGGCTCGCTGGGCGCGTTCGCGACGCTCGCCTGGCTCGTCTGGGTCCGCCCGCGCCTGCGCCCCGGCTGGTTCGTCCTGCTCGCCTGGGCCCTGGGGGGCATCGCCCTGTTCAGCCTCTTCGGCAAGGGCCTGGGGCGATACGCCCTGCCCGTCTGGCCCGCGCTGGCCATGCTCGGCGGGATCGGCGTCGCCGAGGTTTCGCGCCTCGCCTCGCACCGCGTCGCGCTCAACATCCGACGCGTCCTGATCGTCGGCATCGCGCTGCTCACGCTGGCCCACGCCGCGTGGTATGGCCTGGCGCGAGCCCTGCTCTACGCCCATCGCTCCCCGCGCGACTTCGTGCACACCATCATGGACCCCGCGCTCGGCGTCGATCCCTATCGCGTGTTCGTTTTCGAGCTCTACGACCCCGGCATCCAGTACTATCTCGACGCCCACACGCCCGTGGACGCCCGCCAGACCCGCGCCGGCGCGCCCCGTCGCCCGCACACCCAGCCCGTCGGCGACATCGTCACCCGCGACAACCTCACCGGCCTGCCCACGTGGTCGCTGGCCCGCCTGCGCCGCTCGATCGAACGGCGCGGCCCGGCGACGATCATCCTCCGGGCCCCACGCGAGGGCGACACGAGCGACCGGTCCCGCGCGCTCGAGCGCCTCGCCCTGGGCGGGCTGGTGCTGACCGAACTCCCCGGACGCGGCCTGTACGCCCTGTACGCGGGCGACTCGCCCATCATGGCCGTGCGTGCCACGCTCGCACCCGGCGCGCCGCCGCCCGGCGATGCCGGCCAAGACGAAGACGAGGATTGACCCGAGCAGACGCTGCGGGAGCCACCCACGGCGCGCCATGTACCACGAGCCGCGCGGCGCAAGCCCGCGGTTGTCGGGCGAACGCGCTCGCGGTTGACCCCGATCGTTCGTGGTCGCGTGCATATCAAGCGGGATGACGCGAACGCGCGCTTGGAGCGGAGCAACCGCGGGCTTGCGCCGCGCGGCTCGTGCGCGGAGGGCGCCGTCGCCGCCCTCCATCACCCCCGCCGCGGCGGCCCGCCGCGATACCCGCCGCCGGGCCGCCCCCCCGGCGCCCCGCTCCGCGGCGGGCCAGGACGCCTCGTCTCGATCGGCACCCCCGCGTCGATGCACTGACGCTCGTACCGCATCTTGTTCGTCCGGTGGTCCATCAGGAAGTGGACCTTCTCGGCCTTCTCGCGCCCGACCAGTTTCTCGATCTCCTGCCTGGCCGTCATCAGGTTGGTCCGGCGCGACACGTGGATCAGCACCAGGTGCTGGCACTCCAGCACCCGCAGCCACTCGGCGATGTCCGCCACGTGCATGTGCTGCCCGATCTTGGCCCGGTCCCGGTGGTCGCCCTCGAAGAACGTGCACTCGCTGATGATGATCTGGCTCTTGCGCACGTCGTCGCGCACCAGGTGCGGCCCGGGCTGCGTGTCACCCACGTACGCCACCAGCGGGATCTCGAACGCGTTGGTGATCTCCGTCCCGCGCTCCTTGAGCTCCCGCAGCTTCTCCTGCGGCAGGCCGTGGAACTCCTCCTTGAGTTTCGTCCGGCGCTCGATCACCGCGTAGCCCATCGAGGGCCCGGCGTGCTCGGTGTGGAACCCCCGCAGGAAGATGTTGTTCTTGATCTCGATCTGCTGCTCGGACTCGAGCGCAATCACCTCGTACTCGGTCTCCTGGCGCTCCAGCTCGATGAAGCCCTTCATCATCCCGTGGACGGCTTCCTCGATCCGCTTGTCGCAGACGATCTTGCCCGTGCCCATCCCCTGGAACCGGCGCTGGCTGCACCAGTACGCCAGCGACCCGACGTGGTCCATGTGCCCGTGGCTCACCGCCAGGTACTTGGCCGCCAAGATCGGACGCGGGCAGCTCCCCGCGTCGAAGCACACGTCCAGTTCGGGGACCTGCACGCACGTCGCCTCGCCGGCCACGCTCGTGCCCTGCACACGATAAGGCGGGAGGTACAGGAATCCGAGGCCGCCCTCACGGGGCGGGGGCTTGGGAAGCATCGGGCAATCCCTCCGCGTGGGGCTGTCGCCCCGGGGGAAAGTGGAAGAGGTGTGTTCTCTCGCGGGGATCGTAGCGTGCAACGCCCGACATCCAGCGACGATCGCGGGGAGAATCTTGCACCGGCGTCGGGCTCCAACCTCCGCGCGCGGCGCGATGAGGGGATCCATCCATCGCGCACGCCGACGGGCGCGGAGCGCCCCCTCTTATCGGCGCGTCTGCACCAACCGCTGCTCCAGCACCTGGATCGACGACCCGAACGCCCGGTCCCGCTCCCGGCGCTCGTCCACCGTCTTGATCGCGTGCATCACCGTCGTGTGGTCCCGGTCCCCGAAGTGCCGCCCGATCTCCTGCAGCGAGTGACGCGTGTGCTGGCGGGCCAGGTACATGCACACCTGGCGAGGCAGCGCGATCGACCGCTGGCGCTTCTTCGACTCCAGGTCCTGGCGACGCACGCTGTAATACTCGGTGACGACGTCGATGATCGCCTGGACCGTCAGCTCCGTCCCGCTCGGGCCGGCCCCGGACGGGCCCGCCCCGCCCATGCCGACCCCGACCGCCTCTCGGGCCATCGCCAGATCGATCGGTCGCTCATCCACCATCGCCCGCAGCTGGAGCTTCGTGATCGCCCCCTCCAGCTCCCGGATGTTGCCCTTGACCACGCCCGCCACGTGCACCGCCACCTCGTCCGGCAGCGCCAGACCCCGGATCGACGCCTTGCTCTTGAGGATCGCCACCCGCGTCTCGAACGTCGGCGCGTCGACCTTGGCCACCAGCCCCCACTTGAAGCGGCTCACCAGGCGGTCCTCGAGGTCCGGGATCTCGTCCGGCTCGGCATCCGACGACAGCACGATCTGGCGGTGCGCCTGGTACAGCGTGTTGAACGTGTGGAAGAACTCCTCCTGCGTCCCCTCACGCCGCGCCAGGAAGTGGATGTCGTCGATCACCAGCACGTCCACGTTCCGGAACCGGTGGCGGAACTCCGCCATCGCCCCGGCCCGCACCCGCTCCACGAAGTCCGTGATAAACGCCTCGCACGACAGGTAGTGGATGGTCGCGTCCGGGCGGGCCCGCTTGATCTCCAGGCAGATCGCCTGCAGCAGGTGCGTCTTGCCCAGCCCCACCTTGCCGTGGATGAACAGCGGGTTGTACGCGTACCCGGGGTCGCTCGCCACCGCCTGGCACGCCGCGTGCGCCAACCGGTTGCTCGGCCCCACCACGAACTGCTCGAAGTCGTAGTCCGGGTTGATCACCAGCGACCCGGGGCCCAGCGGCTCGGCCTCCGACGCATAGAACGCCCGAGACGGACCCCGCGGGCCGGGATGGCGCACCACCATCGGCTCGTCCAGACCGTTGCCCGGGGTCTCAACCCCGGCGTCCAAGGCGATCCCCGCCGCGGCGTCCGAGGGGGCCAGCGCCAGCGGGTCCAGCCCGCTGCCGAACCCGGCGGACCCCAGCAGGCCCTCGGCCTCGTCCGCCACACGCCCGGGCCTCGACTCGGCCCGGTCCGACTCGCCCGGCCCGATGAACCGGATCGCCAGCAGGCGCCCCGTCACCGTCCGCAGCGCGTCGTTGAACTGGTCCAGGCAGTGCCGACGCAGGTAGTCCCGGTGCACCGGCGAGTGGGCCCGCAGCACCATCGACCCGCCATCCACGCCCACGAACTCGATCTCGTCGAACCAGTTGCGGCACAGCGTGGGGTACGCGCCGCGGATGTGCGTCAGCACGCTCTTCCAGGTCTGTCGATCAGGATCGCGCATCGTGCCACACGCCCCCAACGACCGCCCCGCGCGACGCTCCGCCACGCCACGCCCCACGCCCGCCCGGTGCTCCCGATGCACGACGCCACGGCGCGCCGCCACACGCCGCGCCGCACACACTCGCTGCCTCGGGTCCGTCCCGCCCGCACGAACCCACGCAACCCGCGAGCACGCGGACGCATGGACGAGCGACACACCAGATTCAGGTCCACCGGAAACACCCCGCGGCACCACACCGCGGCCGACTCAACAACGCGGGCAAAGGTACTTCACACCCCGCCCACAGTCAACTCGCCTCGGCGCCCGCAACCGACACGACGCGCGACGCGATACGCGCAACCCCCTACGCTTGCCCGGTGAACGACGCCGCGCCATCCGACAACACGAATCAGAACAACGCCGACGCGCCGCCCGATGCCACAACCCCCGCGCCCGACGCCGACCCCGCCACCGAGCCGCACGAGACCATCGCCTCCGTCGCCCGCAAACTCGGCCCCGTCACCTTCCTGGCCGCCTTCGCCGCCTTCATGCCCGCCATCGCCGGCATCGCCCTGCTGAGCACCCTCAACCCCGTCGGCGACTGGTTCAAGTCCCACGACGATCTCGGCGTCTTGTTGTACGTGATCGCCTTCATGCTCCTGGCCGGGCTCGCTTTCCTGCCGACCTATTCGCAGGCCGTCCTTGGCGGCTGGGCCTTCGGCTTCGCCATCGGCTTTCCGGCCGCCCTGGCAGGGTTCTTCGGCGGCTCCATCATCGGGTACACCCTCGCCAACTCCATCGGCGGCGACCGAGGCGACCGCCTCATCAACGAGCATCCGAAGTGGAGCGCCGTCCGAGACACCCTCGTCGGCGGCAAGGAAGGCGTCGGCGTCTTCCGAACCATCGGCATCGTCGCGCTGCTGAGACTGCCCCCCAACTCGCCCTTCGCCCTGACCAACCTGGTCATGGCCGCCGCCAAGGTCCCGCGCATGCCCTTCGCCATCGGCACGCTCGTGGGCATGGCCCCGCGCACCGCAGCCGCCGTCTACATCGCCGGGCTCATCCAGGGCGAGTTCAACCGAGACGCCATCAACGAAGCAACCCCCTGGTGGATCCTGCCCACCGGCATCGTCGTCACGATCGTCGCCCTGGGCATCGTCGGCCTCGTCGCCAACAAGGCGATCCACAAGGTCACCGGCTATCGCAAGGGCCAGCCCGCTCCGGCGCCCGCGGCCGAGGCCTGACCGCACGCCGCCGACGCCTCATGCCAGCGCCCGACGCCGGCTCTGGGCGGACTTCACGCCCGCCCCGCCGACCATCGACGCCACGATCATCGCCCCCAGCAGCCACACGCACTGCACCGCGACCAGCGCCAGGCGATCCACCCCCTCGGGCGTCGCCTCGAGGCCGCGCGACGCCAGCGCGCTCCACCCCGCCATCACGACGAGCACCAGCCCGGCCAGCCTGGCCCGGGCCCCGCTCACCTCGCGCCCGCGCGCCCCGCTCATCTGCCCCCGGAGCAGCACCACGACCCCGATCGCCACCAGCGCCAACTGGATCCCAAGAAGCATGGGCGTCCCTCCTGCGTTTCCGGACCTCTCCCTCACACCGACCCGCTTCTTGTGGCCCCCCCCTGTTTCGGGTCCGTCACGCCCACGCACGAGCCGCGGCACCCCGATCGCCCCCGCTTTTCCCGCACCGCGCTCCGCCACTCGGCACGGATTGCCGACCCCGCAGAGGCGGATCCTGCGTTCGCCCAAACCCTTGACGCCCGGCCTCGTAGAAGAGAGGACCGCGGCCCGATGTTGGACCCGCCGCGCCGCCTCGAGCGCCGCGCGTCCGAGAACACAACGCGCCCCCGACCCGGGGCGATCTTCGCGCGATCGGGCGCTGACACGGGCCGAATCTGGCCCCGGGCTCGAATACGATCAGACCGAAGGAGTGCGCCATGCCAGCCTGTCGCCGCACGACGACCCCCAACCCGACTCCTCCTTCGCCGCGAGGCTCGAACGCAGGCAGGGGTCTGGTCGCGCTGGTCGCCCTCGCCGGGCTGGCGGGGGCCGCCTCCGCCCAGAACAACCTGGGCAGCGGGTACTCGCTCTATCGCCCGCTCGAACGCCCCCAGGCCCGCCCGGGCGCCGTCACCGGCAACGACGGGTACGGCCTGAACCGCTCGCTCGAACGCGACCTGGGTCGTGGCGTGCCGAGCCTGGGCCCGAACACCGCCGCGAACTTCAATCGCCAGCTCGCCATCCGCAACGCCATCGTCACAGGCAACGCGCCCAACGGCGCGTCGTTCCGCGGCGATGTCGGGTACATCGCCCCCAACGACTTCCGAGGCGAGCTCGGTTCCAACGACCTGTTCGCGTTCCGGCGCGACTCGCTCTTCTCCGGCTTCGCCGGCATGGGCATCCGGGGCACCGAGGCCCTCCAGTACCAGATGGCCCTCACGACCGGCAATCCCAGCGGCATGCTCGGCAGCGGGGCCGCCATCGTGCAGCGATCGGGCGGCGGCGTCGGCCCGCAGGCCACGGGCCTGGGCGTCCCGGGAACCGGCGTGCAGACGCCGGGCGTGCGCCAGCCCGCCTCCGTCACCCCGGGCACGACCGCACCCGGCACCGAGACGCCGCCGGCTTCCGCCGATCCCTACGCCCTCGGGGGCGGCACGCTCATGGGAATGCTCCGGACGCCCTCGGCCTACACGGTCAACCGCGGCATCCAGCCCGAGATGCTCGCCCAGATGGCCAATCCCAACACCGGGGAGGCGTGGGGCCTCACCGCGTCGCCGCTCCGCGGCGTCCGCCTGGATGCGCTCATGAGCGCCGAGGTTCGGCGTCCCGGCGCGGCTCCGAGCGGGGCCGCCGACACGGGCGCGGTCACGCCGGGACAGCCCACAACGGCCTTGGGCCCCGGCACGGACGCCCGCCCCGATTCGACCGTCGTGCCCAACTCGTATCAGGCCATGGTCAACCGGTTCATGGACCTGGCCACGGGTCGGGGCACGCCCGGCGCGAGCGAGACACCCGGCACGCAAAGCCCCGGCGCGCCCCCCGTCGCCGCCACCCCCGGCACTTCTCCGGGGACAGCCCCCGCCTTCATGGCGCCGGGGTCGGAAGAGTGGGAGCAGCGCCTGGCCGAGATCCGCGAGCGCCTGTCCCAGGACCTGGCCCGCCCGGAGGTGCTGCGCGAGTCGCGCGCCAACCTGCAGCGCGGCGAGTTCGATCCCGGCGAGGGCCCGGCCAGCGACAACCGCACGCCCGGGCTCAACACCTTCCGCCCGCTCGACCCCGAGGCCCTGCGCATCATCCGCGAGTCGGGCCTGCGCCTCGACCAGTACGTCCCGCTCGACAACCGCGAGAGCGTCTACGCCCAGCACATGGCTGTCGCGGCCCAGTTCCTGTCGCGCCGGGCCTACTTCGACGCCGAGGAACGCTTCACCCGCGCCCTGGACATCCGAAGGGGCGACTGGATGGCGGGCGTCGGACGCCTGCACGCCCAGCTCGGCGCGGGCATGTACCTTTCGGCGGGCACCAACCTGCGGAACATGCTCACCGAGCACCCGGAGGTCGCCGCGGCCACCTACGACGCCGCCATGCTCCCCGCCCCGGATCGCCTGGACGAGATCGCCCAGGAACTCCGCACCAACATCTCCGGCGCCCTCGAGGGCCAGCGGGCCCTGCTCGGCACCGATTCGGCCCTGCTGCTGGCCTATCTCGGATTCCAGAGGGGCGACGAGGCCATGCTCCACGAGGGGCTCGACCTCTACCAGCGCCTGCTGGACCGATACGCTCCGACGCCCGCGGGCGAGGGCGGGGCGGCACCCCCGGCCCAGCACGGGGCGGCCCTGCTCGAGATGGTCCGCGGCGTGTGGGCGGGCCAGATCGGGACTGGCGACCCCGCCAGCCCCCCCGCCACCCCCGAGACAGGACAGCCTTGAGCGAGACGGCCTTCAGCGCAACCGGTCCGGACCACTCGCCCTCCGAGTCCACCGGGGAGCCGTCGGCGGAATCGCCCGCCGATGAGCCGCCCCATGAGGGCCCGCGCGCCCCGGCCCGACCCGACGACCGCCTCTCGCTGGCCCAGTTCCTCACCGACGGGTCGCTCTCGCGCCTGTTCGCCGAACTGACCGCCCTCGTGGGCGTTCGCGTCGAGCTCCGCGACGAGCGGGGACGCCTGATCCTGCCCAGCGACGCCCCGCCCGGCTGGACGCTGGCCGACGCGCCCGATCCGCCCGAGGACGCGATCCTCGAGCCGCTCGACGTCGCGGGCACCGTCATCGGATTCGCGGTCATCCACCCGGGCGCGCCCGCGCCGGGCGACGCCACGCGAACCCGCCTTCGCGGCGCGGTCCGGTACCTCATGGCCGGTGCCGCGGACCTGTGCGAGCAGGAGGTCGAGCTCTGGGGGCGTCTGCGCGAGATGCGGGTGCTGCACCGCCTCTCGTCGATGCTGGTCCGGGGCGAGTCGATGGACCGCGTGCTGCGGGCCGCCCTCGAGTCCGCGCTCGACGTGCTCGACCTCCACGCCGGCTCGGTCGTGCTCTTCCCCGAGGACGCCGAGGGCCCGGCCTCGAACCTCCACGAGGCCGAACTCGTGCTCAAGGCGTCGATCGGGCTGAGCGACGCGTGGCTGAACGACTCCCGCCCGCTGTCCAGGGACCGGCGCTTCGATCGCGAGGCCCTGGCCGGCGAGGTCGTGCGGGTCCACGACCTCCGGCGCGACCCGCGCGTGAATATCCCCGACCTCGTGCGGACCGAGGGGCTGATCTCGGCCCTCCAGGCGGGCATGGCCTTCCAGGACCAGGCGATCGGCGTGATGCGCCTGTACTCGCGCTCGCCGCGCGTGTTCACCGATGCCGATGCCCGACTGGCCCAGGTGCTGGCCAACCAGGCCGCCACCGCCGTCGAGCAGGCCCGCCTGCTCCGGGCCAAGCGCCACGAGGAGCAGTTGCAGCAGCAGGTGCGCCTCGGGGCGGCGGTCCAGCGGCGCATGCTCCCGGAGCGGGTCCCGAGCATGGCGCGGTTCGACGTGGCGTTCCGGTACGTGCCGAGCCTGGAACTCGGGGGCGACTTCCTCGACGTGTTCGAGATCGGGCCCAAGGCCGCGCCCTCGCTGGCGGTCGCGGTCGGCGATGTCGTGGGCAAGGGCCTGCCCGCGGCCCTGCTGATGTCCGCCTGCCGCGCCTCGCTGCGGGCCCACGCCCAGGCCGACGGCCAGGCCGACGTTCCGACCGTCCTGGCCCACGTCAACCGCGACCTGTGCCGCGACACGCTCGACAACGAGTTCGTCACCGTCTGGCTCGGCGCCCTCGACGCGAGCACCGCCCGCCTGACGTACTGCTCGGCCGGTCACGACCCACCGATCCTGGTCCGCGCCCCCGACCAGCCCCGACGCCCCGGCCCCGAGGACGTCCGCATGCTCTCGGCCGAGGGCCTGGTCATCGGCATCGACGAGGGCCAGTCCTACCGCCCGGTCAGCGTCGAGCTCCTGCGCGGCGACGTGCTGGTCTGCTACACCGACGGGCTCATCGACGCCCGCTCGTTCCTGGGCGAGCGGTTCGGGCGCGACCGCCTTCGCTCGGCGGTCCTGCACGGCATCGCCCTCGAACCCGACGCCCCGGCCCAGGTCATCCTCGAACGGATCTTCTGGGAACTCCGCTCGTTCACGGGCCTCAAGGGCCAGGTCGACGACCAGACGGTGGTGGTCGTCCGCGTGCGTTGAGGCGATCCCCCCACCCGACCGCCACCGTTCGAACGCAGCCCATCCTCACAGACCCCTGAAGACGCCACATCGTCCCCCGAGAATCGGCGTCCGATACGACTTCCTGGCGAATCCCCGGCACCAAACGCCCCGGCGTCGTGTATCTTGTTGCGTCCGGGGGGCCATTCCGCATCGGGGAGACGCAACTCATGCATATCAGCAGCATCGTCCTGGCCGCCGCCTGCGGCCTGGTGGTCGGCGTTCCGCACGCACGGGCCCAGGGGTTCATGGGCGGGGAGCACGGGGCGGCCCAGGCCAACCCGGCCCGGGTCGACGGGCACACGCTCGTCAGCGTCCAGATCCGCTCGCTGCGCGACATGCGCACGGTGATGAGCGTTTCGCGCGACTGCTGGACCGAGTCGCCCGGGCTGGGTCGCCAGGACTGGCTGATCCCGCCAGGTGGGCTCGAGGTGCTCGACGCCGCGGGGCTCGAGTACGAGATCGCGATCCCCGACGTGCAGGCGCTGATCGACGCCGAGCGCGCGCGCATCCAGGCCCACAACGCGGCGCTGGCCCAGGGCCTGACGGACGACCCCTCGTGGTTCCAGGACTTCAAGGACCGGGACCAGTACTCGGCCCAGATCGACGCGTGGGTCGCGCTGCGCCCGGACATCGCCACCCGCTTCAGCGTCGGCACGTCGCTGGAAGGGCGCGACGTGTTCGGCGTCCGCCTCAACGCGCCGGGCTCGACGCCGGGCACCAAGCCGGCGTTCTTCCTTCAGTCCATGCAGCACGCGCGCGAGTGGCTCGCCGGCATGACCACCATGTGGACCGGCGACTATCTGGTCGAGAACTACGGGACCGACCCCGGCGCGACCTTCCTGCTCGACAACTACGAGGTCATCATCGTTCCGATCGTCAACCCGGACGGGTACGTCTACACCTGGACCACCCAGCGCCTGTGGCGAAAGACCCGGCGCGACAACGGCGGCGGGTCCTTCGGCGTCGACCCCAACCGCAACTGGGACGCCAACTGGGGCGGCCAGGGATCGAGCGGCGACCCCAACAGCGAGACCTATCGCGGCCCGTTCGTATTCAGCGAGCCGGAGGTCCTGGCCGTCTCCAACTTCGTCTCGGCCAACCCGCAGATCGCGGTGTGCGTCGACACGCACACCTACGCCCAGAACATCCTCTCGGGCATCGGCTGGACCTACGACCGCCCCGACGACGAGGCCCTCCAGCGCGGGGCCATGCGGGCCATCAACACCGGCATGCACTCGTCGAGCACCAAGACCTACCTGACCGGCCCGGGCTCGGTCGTGCTCTACTTCACCTCGGGCGGCGCCAAGGACTGGTTCGGCGACTCGGCCGGTGCTCTTGGCTGGACCATCGAACTCCGCCCCGACCAGGGCAACGAGGGCGGGTTCATCGCCCCCGCCTCTGAGATCGTCCCGACCGGGCAGGAGTACTTCGCGGGCATGGTGGAACTCGGTCGCTTCTTGATCGACCAGCCGCTCGGGTTCCACTTCCTCGAAGGCCAGCCCGACGCGCTGCCCGAGAACACGACAACGAACGTGATCGTTGATGTGAGCCGCGGCCTGTACCCGCTGGCCGCCAACGAGAACGCGATGGTCCACTACCGCATCGGCACCAGCGGTCCGTTCACCAATGCGCCGATGTCGCTCATCGAACAGCACGTGCACTCGGCCGCCATCCCGGCGGGCGCGTGCGGCACGGTCACGCAGGTCTACTTCTCCGCCGACTCCTCCAATGGCCAGACCTACACCTATCCCGTCGGCGGCGCGGGCGCCCCGCTCGAACTGCCCGCGCGCCAGGTCACTGTCGTCCGCTACGACGACTTCTCATCCGGCTCGGCCGGGTGGTCGCTCTCTGCCCCGGGCGACAACGCGACAACCGGGCGCTGGGAGCGGATCGACCCCAACAACACCGAGTCCCAGGACGCCAACGACTACTACCTCCCTGGCGGCGACGTGTTCGCCATGATCACCGGCCAGAACCCCGAGGCCAATGCCGGCAACGGGGACGTCGACGGCGGCAAAACGACGCTCACGAGCCCCGTGCTCGACCTGGGCAACCACCCCGAGGCCATGGTCCAGTACGCCCAGTGGTTCTCGAACCACGGCGGCGAGGACACCACCATCAACGACATCTTCGAGACCGACATTTCCAACGACAACGGCCAGACGTGGACAAACGTCCAGACCCTCGGCCCGCTCGGGCCCGACACCGCCAACGGCTGGTTCCTGCGCCGCTTCCGCGTCGCCGACTTCGTCACGCCCACCGCCCAGACGCTCGTCCGCTTCGTCATCGCCGACATCGGCTCGGGCGACATCGTCGAGGGCGGCATCGACGCGTTCAAGGTCTGGTCGTCGTCGTGCCCGCTCCCGCCCGCCTGCCAGCCCGATCTGACCACCGGCGCCGTCGCCGGGCAGCCTGGATACGGCGTGCCCAACGGCGTGCTCAACAACGATGACTTCTTCTACTACCTCGCGCAGTTCGCCGCCGGGAACCTGGCCGTGGCCGACCTGACCACCGGCGCCGTCGCCGGGCAGCCGGGCTACGGCGTGCCCAACGGCATCCTGAACAACGACGACTTCTTCTACTACCTGGCCATCTTCGCCGCCGGCTGCTAGCCGCGGCCCCACGCCTCGAAGTGGCGTTGGATCTCACCGAATGGCACCAGACGCAGGGGGCGGGCCGCCGGGCCCGCCCCTGTTTGCTTCTTCACCACCACCCGCCCGTCGCGCGCCGCCTCGCTCCGAGTCACGCGCTGCCTGATGCCCCGCCCGGCGGCGGCCGCAGATCGAATCGCCTGCTCAGTATCGTTGCCACCGGCGGATAGGTCATCTCGAACCTTGAACCGACGAATGCGTCGATCGGCGCCCCGATCCGCTCGGTCACCATCGAGAGCATGCGCGGATAGAACGCCATGTGCGGGCACAGCGCCCCGCCGAATCCGCCCGCCAGGGGCACCGCCTGCTCGGAGAGTGGGAGGCTCTGCTCGTCGAAGTCCGCCTCGCGATTCGCGTACGGGTAGGTCAGGCGGTCGATCAACTGGGCTCGCGGCGGGGTCGTCTCATGCAGATCCCGATGCAGGAACAGATCGAACACCACCCGCTCGATCGGCGTCTGCAGGAGCACCATGAACCCCACCGTGTCGGGCTCTTTGGAGTACCGCGGGTAGATCCCGGGCAGCAGGCTCCCGAACACGACCGTCGACAGGCTCTGGTTGCCCACCGGCCCCGCGCCAAGCTCGAATCGCTTGTAGTCCCCCGTTTCGCGAACGCGGATGTCGGGCTCGCGTGGCTCGCAGAAGTCCTTGATCAGCTGAAGCTGCCCTTCGGTCGACCCGGTGGAGTCCAGAGGGATCTTCGCGAGCCGACGGGCCGTGCCGTCGGCCCCGTGGACGGCCTCGTAGCTCAGCGGCCAAGACCGATCGCTCAGGCGCCGGAATCCCACGAACCCGGTGATGTGGGCCGCGTCGAGCATCGCCGGGTTCTCGCGCGATGGATACACGAACACGGTGACGAAGCGCGTCTGGGCCTGGGCGCCCCACACGCCCGCCGCCCCCTCGTACAGGCGTCGCCGGGCCCGCTCCTGCTCGCCCTGCGCCGCGTCGCCCCGCTGGTTGGCCACGAGCATCGCGAGCGTCTTGCGATCACCCGTGCACGACGCGACCGCGCGCTCGAACTGCTCGAACACGCTCGCGGCCCGCTCGATCTGGCTCTTGGGCAGCCCACGCTCGCGGCACACGCCGAGCAGGCGGGCCATGCTCTGGGGACCCGGCACTTCGCTGATCGCGCCGGCCGGGTCGGACGCCCGAACGACGCGTGACAGACGCCAGGCCAGCCCTCGGTTGAGCCCGAGGATAGCCGCAGATTCTCTTGTTTTGTTCGGATCTGCACCGAGCAGCGCGAACAGGTCCGCGAGGGCGGCCCGGACGGCGTGGAATGCCGTAACCATCTCTTTGATCGACACTTGCGACGCCGGGCCCGGCCCGTTTAGGAGCTGGTCAGTGCCGTTGGCGGACGCGGTTGCGGCGGGTGGTTCGTCCATGAGGACGTCATCCTAGCGAGTCGAGCATCATCGTCCAAGTGGTCGTCCCCAAAAATGTCACACGTGACACTTGACGTGACGAGAGAGACCGATTATGCTCGGTCCCATCACCGCGGAGAGCGTCTCCGCTCCGCCCCGCACGGGCGGCAGGCAGACGGCGAGAGAGACAGGAGAACAGACATGAGTGGAACGATGATGCCGCTTGGTGCCCTGGCGGCCTTGGCCGCGATGGCGGGTGCCGCGCAGGGTGCTGTCACCGTGACCCTGGGCGCTTCGGCACCGACCTACAACGACCGCGCGCTGACGTTCGATGAGCCGGGCACCCCGACGGGCCCGGTGTCGGCCAACACGTGGCTGGGTTCGCATGATGTGGTCATCGACGCGGGAGACGGGCAGCCGATCGTCGACGACTTCGGACCCGTCTTCGGTTCGTGGGCCGGCACCGGGAACTCGTTCTTCGGGAACTTCGGCGTGTTCATGACGTTCGCCATCAACGACGTGACGGGGCTGTCGATGCAGGTGTGGGACCCGTCCGGCGTGCCGAGCCCGTTCGGCGGCGGCATGGGCGTGTTCGTGTTCAACGACGGCGTCCAGGTCGCCGACGGCTTCTTCACCCCGGCCTGGGGCGGCGTGGGCGACACCTGGCTGAACGTGTCGGCGATGCCAGGCGAGTCGTTCGATGAGGTCCGCGTCCTGGGCTTCGGGTTCGGCCCGACGACGATCGCGGACAACCTGTCGTGGGACGTCGTGCCCGCCCCGAGCGCGCTGGCGCTGCTCGGCGTGTCGGGCCTGCTGGGCCTGCGGCGGCGCGCCCGCTGAACAGTCACCCTCCTTCCTGGGGCCCGGGCCTCGGCTCGGGTGTCGAGCATCGATCGCGCCCGCCTCGGCGGGCGTCCCGGGTTCGACCGACTTCGGTCTTGAACACCCCTCGTGGTTCCGGTCCCGCGTCAAAGGAGCAAACGGATGCGATCACTGCCAATCGCGGCGGCGATGCTGCTGGCCGCCGGCTCGGCCTGCAGCGCCCAGGTTACTCTCACCTTCATCGGCGACGGGATCGCCGCGACGGACATCTCCGACGACGGCTCGGTCGTCGTCGGCAATGTCACGTTCGATGGCTCGTACGAGACGTTCCGATGGACCGCGGGCACGGGCGTGGTTCGCCTGGGACGCGCCACGGTGCCCGTGATCGGGACGGGCGCGGGCACGCCCGACTGCTCCAACGACGGATCGCGGGTCTCGGCGACGATCATCAACGCCGCGGGCACCACCGCGACCTGGGGACTGTGGATCGACGGGCAGGGTTGGCAGGACCTGATCCCCCCGACCGCGCCGAACGGGATCGTTCTGGACAACTCGCTCGGATCCGTCTGGGGCATCTCGGGCGATGGTTCGACCGTCGTCGGGTTCTACTGGAAGACCGCGCCGGGCTCGGCGGGTGCCGCGGCGTGGTCGCAGGCCAACGGGCTCGTGCCCCTGGGCAATCCCACCGGCAAGAGCGCCCGTGTCAACCACACCAACCTTGACGGTTCGATCAGCGTCGGGTGGGGCGAGCGATTCGACGGCGCGTGGCAGCCAACGGTGTGGCGCGACGGCATCCGCACCGTGCTGACCGACACACTCGTCTCGTGCATGGCCGAGGCCGTTTCGGGCGACGGCACGACGATCGTCGGGTACTCCCAGACGGGCCCCCTGCTGAACATCTCGCGCGTGGCGGCCCGCTGGGTCTGGAACGGCTCGTCGTACACCGAAGAGCTGCTCGGCACGCTCCCGAACACGCCGCAGGGATTCAACGCGCTGGTCTGGGCCAACGGCGTCTCGGACGACGGCCAGGTCATCGTCGGCAACAACTACTTCCAGAACAACGGGCCGTTCTCGAACGCCACCGGGTTCATCTGGCGCGGCAACGGCATGGAGGACCTTGTCGACGTTCTCAACGCCGGGGGCGTCACGCTGCCCGAGAACTTCATGATCGACGGCATCTACGCGGTCTCGGGCGATGGCGAGTACATCGTCGGCTCGGGCAAGGACGCGCTCGACCCGTTCTTCCGGCGCTCGTTCATCATCCACATCCCGCGGGGCTCGGCGTGCCCGCCGGACCTGACCACCGGCGCCGTCGCCGGCCAGCCGGGCTACGGCGAGCCCAACGGCGTGCTCTCCAACGACGACTTCTTCTACTACCTGGCCCAGTTCGCCGCGGGCAACCTCGCGGTGGCGGACCTCACCACGGGGGCCGTGGCGGGCCAGCCGGGCTACGGCGTGCCCAACGGCGTGCTGACCAACGACGACTTCTTCTACTACCTGGCCATCTTCGCCGCCGGCTGCTGATCGATCACCGATCCACACACCACCCGCGAGGCGTCACAGCACGAAGGAGCCATCGGATGCGATCATTGCCTCTTGCCGCGGCGTTGCTGCTGGGCGCCGGCTCGGCGTGTTCCGCCCAGGTCACGCTCACGTTCATCGGCGACGGGATCGCCGCGACGGATATCTCCGATGACGGCGCGGTCGTCGTCGGCAACGTCACGGGCGACTGGTCGTACGAGACGTTCCGTTGGACCGCGGACACGGGCGTCGAGCGACTCGGGCGCGACACGTTCCTGCCGCTCGGGCGCGGCGCGGGCACCCCGGATTGCTCGGACGATGGATCGCGCGTCTCGGCGACGATCCTGGACGCGTCGGGCACGATGATCACTTGGGGCCTGTGGACCGTCGGCCAGGGCTGGCAGGACCTGATCCCCCCGACCGCGCCGAACGGAATCACCCTCGACCTTTCCTACGGGTCGGCCTGGGGACTCTCGGGCGACGGCTCGACCGTCGTTGGGTTCTATTGGAAGCCCGCGCCGGGTTCGGCCGCCGGCGCGGCCTGGAGCCAGACGACCGGTGTTGTGGCGCTGGGCAACCCGGACGGGAGAGCGGCGCGGGTCAACCACGCCAACCAGGACGGCTCGGTCGCCGTCGGCTGGGCCGAGCGCCCCGACGGCGTGTGGCAGCCGAACGTGTGGCGGCAGGGAACCCGCATGGTCCTGTCGCCTTCCGAGGCGTTCTGCGATGCCACCTTCGTCAACAGCGACGGGAGCGTGATTGTCGGCTCCACATCCACCGGCCCGGTCCTGAATCCCTCGCGCGTGGCCGCCCGCTGGGTCTGGAACGGCGCTTCGTACGACGAGCACCTTCTCGGCACGCTGCCCAACACGCCCCAGGGGCTCGGCTCGCTCGTTTGGGCCACGGGCGTGTCGGACGACGGCCAGGTCATCGTCGGCAACAACTACTTCTCGGACAACGGGCCGTTCTCGAACGCCACCGGGTTCATCTGGCGGGGCGACGGCCTCGAGGATCTGGTCGACGTGCTGGCGGCCGCGAACATCACGCTTCCTCAGAACTTCATGATCGACGGCATCTACGCGATCTCTGGGAACGGCGAGTACATCGTCGGCTCGGGCAAGGATGCGCTGGATCCGTACTTCCGGCGCTCGTTCATCATCCACATCCCGCGGGGCTCGGCGTGCCCGTCCGATCTGACCACCGGTGCCGTGGCTGGCCAGCCGGGTTACGGCGTGCCCAACGGCGTGCTCAACAACGATGACTTCTTCTATTACCTCGCCCAGTTCGCCGCTGCGAATCTCGCCGTGGCCGATCTGACCACCGGCGCCGTCGCGGGCCAGCCGGGCTACGGCGTGCCCAACGGCATCCTGAACAACGACGACTTCTTCTATTACCTCGCCATCTTCGCCGCGGGCTGCTGATCCGGCTTGCCCACATTCACAGCCCAAGGCAACCCCTGAAACCCCCGTACACCGGGGGTTTTTGCGTTGACCCCTCCCGGCATTTCGCTAGCCTGAAGTTTGGTGGCGCGTTGGCTCCCGGCGGCTCCGTCGCTGGCCGGGGTGTGGGCGCGTCCCCTCGGAGGTGCGAGAGATGAAGACCCGTTCCGCGCTCGCGCTGGCGTTGTGCTGTGGCACCACGGCCGTTGTTTCCGCCCAACCGATCATGTGGGCCGCCGGCTCCGGCGCCTGGGGCAACGCCGCCAACTGGAGCCCGATGAACGTGCCCGATAACGCGGGCGAGGACGCGATCCTGGGCGGGGCCGGGGCGTACACCGTCTCGCTTGGCACCGCACCGGTGATCAGCCCTCTCATCGGGGCATTGAACATCACCAACGCCATGGCGACGCTGGACGTCGAGGGCGGGCGCTCGATCACGCTCAACGCGGCCAGCACGAACAACGGGCTGGTCCAGGTCAACCCGAACGGCATCGGGGCCGCGACCTCGTTCGCCGTGGTCGGCACGGTGTCGATGGACGGCTCGGGGGAGATCCAGCTCCGCACCGGCGGGTCGCTTGCGCGGCTGTTTACGTCGGGCGTGGGGATGTTCGCCAACGGATCGATGCACACGGTCCGGGGCGTGGGCCAGATCGCGGTCCCGACCATGAACATGGGGATCATCGCGGCGGACTCGTCGGTCCGCGTCGGCGGAACGGACTCGCTGCAGTTCGCCCCGGCCCAGGACTGCGCGAACTTCGGCACGATCGCGACCCGGGCCGCCAGCACGCTCGATTTCTCGTCGATGGAGATCGACCAGACCGGGGGCGGGCAGCTTCTGTGCGACGGCGGGGTGTTCCGTGCGACGGGGTTGTCGCTCGTTGGCGGGCAGATCAACACGACGGGTTCCGGGTCGTTCATGACGCTGTCGGGAACGTCCACGTTCACGGGCGTCACGAGCAACGCGCCGGTGTTCGTCACCGCGAGCGAGACGCTGGCGATCACCGGGGGCTACACCAACAACGGGACCACCTTCCTCAACGACGAGGGTGTCGGCGCCACCGCGATCATGCGGTTCGACGAGAGCGGCATCCTGGGCGGCTCCGGCGAGCTCCGCATGCGGACCATCGGCACGCTCTCCCAGCTCAACACCGCGGCCGGCGTCTCCATGACAAACGGCGCCGGGCACACGATCCGCGGCGTCGGGACGATCAACGCCAGCATGACCAACCAGGGCACGGTCCGGGCGGACGTGTCCGTCGCCACCACCGGCACCGACCTCACGCTGACGACTTCCGCCAAGGTCAACAACACTTCGATGGAGGCGGCGCCCGGATCCACGCTGGCCATCAACGGCATTACCGTCGACCAGACCGGCGGCGGCGTGCTGCTGGCCGACGGGGGCACGATCGGCCTGACCAACGCCACGATCCTCGGCGGCAGCGTCAACGCGACGGGCGCGGGCGTGCTGGACATCACCTCCGGCACGAGCGTTCTCGACAGCGTGATTCTCAACGCACCAACCGACCACAACGCCGGTCGGACCGTCGTGGTCACCGGCGCGGGGCTGATGAACAATGGGCTGTATCGAATCAACCCCGCCCAGATCGGCTCGACCGCGATCCTGCGGTTCGACGCCGACGGCACGCTCGGGGGCGCGGGCGAGGTCCGCCTGGGCACCACGGGGGCGTTTTCCCAGGTCAACTCCGCCGCCGGCGTGACCATCACGCACGAGGCCGGGCACCTGATCCGCGGCTCGGGCCAGATCAACGCGCTCCTGGTCAACGATGGCGACATTGTCGCGAACGACGCCGTCGGCCAGAACAACTTCCCACTCGTCCTCCAGACCGCGAACAAGGTGAACAACGCGAACATGGAGGCCGTCACCGGCTCCGAGCTGTTCATCACCGGCATCACCGTCGACCAGACCGGCGGGGGCGACCTGCGGGCCACCGGCGCGGACGCGCTTGTCTCGTTCACAAACGCCACCCTGCTGGGCGGCTCAATCATCGGCACGGGCGGCGGGACCTACGCGCTGGCCTCGGGCACCAGCACGTTCGACTCGGTCACGCTCGACGCCGACGGCGAGGTGCCCAACGCACGCACGCTGCAGATCACCGGAACCGGCCTGACCAACAACGGCCTGCTCCGGGTCAACCCCGCGATCATCGGCTCGACCGCCGTCCTCCGATTCCAGAACTCCGGCGCGCTCGACGGCACGGGCGAGGTCCGCCTGGGCGCCAACGGCGTATTCTCCGTCCTCAACACGCTCGCGGGCGCCACCATCACCCATGCCGCCGGGCACCTCATCCGGGGCACGGGGCAGGTCAACGCCAGCCTCATCAACAACGGGACGATCTCGGCCGACGACTCGTTCGGCGTGAACAACTTCCCGCTCGTGCTCCAGACCTCCGACAAGGACAACAACGCGACCATCGAGGCCGCCGCCGGATCCGAGCTCTCGATCACGTCCATCACGATCGACCAGACCGGCGGGGGCGTGATCAACGCGACGGGGGCGGACGCGATCGTCACGCTGAGCAACGCCACGATCGATGGCGGCTCGATCAACGGAAGCGGCGGCGGGATGCTCCACACGGCCGCGGGCGCCTCGACGCTCCGCAACGTCACGCTCAACACCGACACCGACGTGAACGCGGGGCACGACCTGAACGTCGAGGGCGCCGGGCTTGTCAACAACGGGCTGATCCGCGTCAACCCGAACAGCATCGGCTCGCAGACCGATCTGCGGTTCAACCAGACCGGAACGCTCGGCGGAACGGGGAGCGTGGAGCTCAGAACGACCGGCACCTTCTCACGTCTGGTCGCCGAACCGGGCGCCACGGTCACGCACGTCCCGCCCCACACCCTCACCGGCGTGGGCCGGATCGAGGCGAACGGCGCGTTCATCAACCGCTCCGACATCGCGCCGGGCAACAGCGGGCCCGGCACCGTGCAGCTCGTCGGCAACTTCACCAACCACGCCGACGGCACCATCTTCGTTGAGATCGGCGGCACGGGGACCACAGCCTTCGACCGCTTCACCAATGTGGGCACGACCAACATCGACCTCGACGGCACGCTCGACGTCTCCCTGCTGGCCCCGTACGTCCCGGCCCGCCAGGACAACATGCGGATCATGGCCGGCACGAGCGTCACCGGGCGCTTCGACACCGTCGTCCGGCCTCCGCTGCCCGCGGGCGTGGCCATGCGCGTCGTCTACCTCCCCACCGCCGTTGACATCTGGTTCCACTGCCCGCCCGACCTGACCACCGGCGCGATCGTGGGCCAGGCCGGGTACGGCGTCCCGAACGGCGTGCTCAACAACGACGACTTCTTCTTCTACCTGGGCATCTTCGCCGCAGGCGACCCCGACGCCGACCTGACCACGGGCGCCATCCCCGGCCAGCCCGGCTTCGGCGTGCCCAACGGTGTGCTCACCAACGACGACTTCTTCTACTACCTGAGCCTGTTCGCGGGCGGGTGCTGAGCCGTATGCGCGGCCCGCGTGTCTTCGCGAAAAACCGCTTCCGGCTGGCTGCGGACATCTGGTAGACTGAATCCCAGACCGGGGGGCCGCGCCCCCGGTCTTTTTGCGTCCGATCAGCCGGGGCCCAGCCCCCGTCTTGCGACCAACCCACGCACCGCATCCCCAGGGAGATCCGCATGCGCCCGAGCCATCGCACCGCCACCTGTTCCCTCAACCGTCCCGCCCGAACCGCTCTGCTCCACGCCGCCGCCGGGCTGCTGGCCCTGCCGGGCGTCGCCTCGGCCCAGATGCTGGACCTCTCCCCGGCCGCGCCGGGCTGGGGCCAGTACGTCGAGCACAACGGCGGGCTGTACGCTGTCCAGAAGTCGTATGAGAACGGGCAGGAAGTCACGCGCTTCGGGGTCGGCCAGCAGTGGCTGACCGACGCGGAGTTCCGGGCCCTCATCGCCGCCCAGCCGCCGCAGATCATCCAGCCCGCCCTCGCGGGCGCGCTGGCCCAGGCCCGGGCGACCGACTCCATCGACGTGGCGATCCTGCTCCGCCCGCAGCCGGCGAGCGTCATCGCCCGCCAGGTGCGCCAGGACCTCGCCCCGGTCGTGGCCCGCATCGACGAGCTCGGCCGCCAGATGCGCGCCATCTCGGGCAGCGTCATGGCCCGCCCCTCGATGCCCACCAACGCCGACGCCCCGATGGTGCCGGGCGTGCTCGACGAGGGCGCAATCGCCCAGCGCCGCGCCCTGGCCGCCCAGCTCGACGACCTCGAGCGGTCACTCCGCCAGGAGACCCACCGCCGCATCGCCGCCAGCGTCCAGCCCGACCATGACGCGCTCGCGGCGTTCATCACAATGATGGGCGGGCAGGTCACCAGCCGCGCCGCCGCGGTCAGCGTCGTGGGCGCACGCCTCCCGGCCGCGCAGATCGCCGCCATCGCGCAGCACCCGCTGGTGGCCACGATCGACATCGACCATCCCGGCGCGCCCGAACTCGACAACCACAAGCACTCGCTCGGCCTGGTTACCGGCTTCTGGGCCAACAACATCACCGGCGGCGTGTTCGACGTTGGCGTGCTCGACACCGGCGTGTTCAACACGCACCCGGCCCTGGTCTCCCACCCCTTCCTCTCCAACTTCGGCGGGGGCGACACCAACGGGCACGGCACGGGCATGGCCGGCATCATGGCCTCCACCGACTCCACCTTCACCGGCATGGCGTTCGGCTGCGACACCATCGTCGCCGCCATCGCCGGCTCCATCACCACCTCCATGCCCGGCATGGACTACATCGCCTCCACCGGCGAGCCCGAGAACGTCAACTACTCCTTCGGCAACGGCACCGCCAACTCGAGCGACTACTCCACCACCGACCAGTTCTTCGACGGCGTCATCGACACCTTCGCCTACATGGTCTCCAAATCCACCGGCAACGGCGGGTGGTCCGCGACCGGCATCACCATCACGCACCCCGCGCCGGCCTACAACCTCATGGCCAGCGCCAACATGGACGACTTCAACAGCCAGAACCGCACCACACACCGCATCACCTCGTCGTCCTCCACCGGCGGCACCGTCGCCGGACGCAAGAAGCCCGACATCGCAGCCCCGGGCAACAACTCGATGTCCACCAACACCAGCGGCGGGTTCAGCAACATCGGGGGCACGTCCTCGGCCTCGCCCCACACCGGCGCCAGCATCGTCCTGCTCTACGACTTGGGCGTGAACAACGTCACCGCTGGCAAGGCCATCCTCATCAACACCGCCGACGCCATCAACGAGAACAACACCTCCACCACGACCGACGACTTCTGGGTCGACGGCTCGTTCTGGAGCCGGCGCTACGGCTGGGGCTACCTGAACCTCGGGCGCGCCTACACCCATGGCCTGGACTACTTCGTCGACTCGGTCCCCCCCGCCCCCGAGAACGCCGACTTCCGCCTCTATGTCGGCCAGATGTTCGAGAACGAGAAGGCCACCCTCGTCTGGCGACGCCACGTCGCGTACAACGGCGCGACCTTCCCCACCCAGATCGAGTCGCTCTCCGACCTGGACCTCACCGCCTGGAACGAGGCCAGCAACGCGATGATCGCCTCGTCGGCCAGCCCCATCGACAACGTCGAGCAGCTCGACGTCGACCAGGACGCCATCGTCGTGCTCAAGGTCGAGGCCTTCGGCACCTTCGACCCCGACGTGCCGACCGAGGAGTTCGCGCTGGCCACGCAGGAGAACTTCGTGGCCGCCACAGGCCCCGTGTTCGCCGGCTCGATCGGGGCGCCCGTCAGCGTCGCGCCGGGCCAGACGTTCGTGGTCAACGCGACCATCCAGAACACCGGCGACCTCAACGCCCACAACGTCATAGCCACCGTCTCGGGCGCGGGCCTGGTCTCGGGCGCCAACCCGATGGCCCTTGGCACCATCGCCGACGGGGCCTCCGCACCGGCGTCGTGGACGCTGCAGGCCCCTGCCGTCGCAGGGCCGTTCGTCGTCAGCGTCGCCATCGCCAGCAACTCCTACGGCGAGTCCTTCGAAGGCGTCATCAACCAGACGATCATGGTCGGCGGCGGGACCTGCCAGCCCGACCTGACCACCGGCGCCGTTGCCGGGCAGCCTGGCTACGGCGTGCCCAACGGCGTCTTGAACAACGACGACTTCTTCTACTACCTCGCCCAGTTCGCCGCGGGCAACGCCGCCGTCGCCGACCTCACAACCGGCGCCATCGCCGGACAGCCGGGCTACGGCGTGCCCAACGGCATCATCGACAACAACGACTTCTTCTACTACCTGGCGATCTTCTCCGCCGGCTGCTGATCGAAGCCCGACGCGGCAGCGTCGGAACGCCACACACATCCCAACGAACGCATCGCCAAGGGGCGGGCCGCCACGGCCCGCTCCTTCTTTGCGCGATCGCAGGGCGGCCCATCGGCGGCATTGTCACACCTTACCTCTTGACTCGGACGCGGTTTTCGAGTAACTGTGCGCGTGGGTTGGGGGGACCGAGAAGCACACTCGACTCCTCCCTGGGGCACGCGATCGGCCCGCCCGAAGGCGGGCTTGTTGTCGCTGCGCATTCACATCGCCGGGACACAGTCCCGGGAGGAGATCGCCATGAGTCAGTCCAGCATCTGTCTCCGCCTCGCCGCCGGCGCGCTCGCCGCTCTCTCCGGCACCGCAACGGCCCAGATCGCGACGGGGCCGAACTCTGCCAATGACGGCTATCTCCGCATCGTGCCGGACGCCTACGGCGCCTGGTCGAGCACCACCTTCGGCGGCGGGGGCGACATGTTCAACCCCGCCGGCGCGTTTGGACCTCTCGAAGCCGTCTTCTCCAGCGGCTTTTACCTGTTTGCCGGCGCGGAGCGCACCCTGCTCACGGACATCCCCGACTGGCAGAACGCTTCGACCGCGGGCGTCAGCGACTTTGCCCGCATCATCGTCGCTCCGAACGCCTTAAGCGACACGAACCTCGACGGGGTCGACGACACCGCCATGAGCACGTTCGACGCGTTCAGCCCCAACGTCAACCTCCGCTTCCAACTCACGCAGCACGTCGAGAACGTCGCCGCCGGCGTCTCGGTGCTCACACAGACCTACGTGATCACCAACCAGGGCGCCGCCGCGGTCGAGTTCACGATGGTCCGCAACGTCGACGCCGATCTGCCGTGGACCGGCGGGGCCAACTTCTTCGCCGACGACGAGGTCGGCACGAGCATGCACGGCGCGGGCCTCGGCACGTTCGTCTTCCAGCAGGAAGTCGGCGACGGCGCGACCGCCATCACCTTCAGCAGCCAGCAGGGCAACGACTACTACGCCGGCAAGCGCGGCGTCAACCCGGGCGGCGGCCCGGTCCCCTTCGACTACGGCTCCGACACCGAGATCTTCGACAACAACGGCATCCCGAGCAACTGGCGCAACTTCGTCGCCGGCGTCGGCGCCGGAACCAACGGCGTCAGCGGCGCGGCCCCGGTCGGATCTTTGTCCCCGCAGGACGGGTTCATCGGCATGGACTTCGGCTTCGCCCTTGCGTCCGGCGCATCGACCACCCTCGTCGTCACGCACACCTTCGGCCAGAACACACCGTTCACCGCCACTCCGGTGTGCGAGCCCGACCTCACCACCGGCGCCATCCCCGGCCAGCCGGGCTACGGCGTGCCCAACGGCATCCTCAACAACGACGACTTCTTCTATTACCTCGCCCAGTTCGCCGCCGGGAATCTGGCGGTGGCCGACCTGACCACCGGCGCCATCCCCGGACAGCCCGGCTACGGCGTGCCCAACGGCATCCTCAACAACGACGACTTCTTCTACTACCTGGCCATCTTCGCCGCCGGCTGCTGATCCGAGACCGACGCGCCGGCGTCGCGCCGCACAACACATCGCGTATCGAGTGAAGGGGCGGGCCACCACGGCCCGCCCCTGTTCAATCGCGAGCGCGCTCCCGTGTGGGCGCGCACGCACCGCCGCGGGTCCTTCCTCCAGTTCAGAGAGCTCCCTTGACATGATCCTGCGTTCAAGTAGTATGGACGCGGGGTTGCTGCGGGTCACGGCGGAGCCGTTGCCTCGTGGGCCTGGTTCCGCAAACCACGATTCGGTGGCGGTGCGCCCGCGGCCCTTGGGGGATTCGACATGAAGGGCCTTCGTTCCGCGTTCGCGCTCGCCGCGATGGCGCCCGCCATCGCCTGCGCGCAGTGGTCGGACAACTTCGACTCCTATCCGGTCGGCGTCATCAACGGTCCTGGCGGCTGGGAGGGCTGGGACAACGTCGCCGCCGCCTGCGGCGTGATCTCCAACGCTCAGTCCCGCAGCGCGCCCAACTCCATCTCTATCGAGGGCACCCAGGACGCGGTCCGTCTGTTCGACGACGTCGACTCGGGCCAGTGGGTTCTCACCACCCACCTCTACCTACCGACCGACTGGGCGGGCATCGGCTACTACATCCTCATGAACTCCTATGACCACGGCGTCGCTGCTACACGCAACTGGACGCTGCAGCTCGAGTGGGCCGCCGTCACCGGCGTCATCCGCGACGTGGACCTCGCCATCCGCCCGAACAACACGCCTGTTCCCATCGTCTACGGCCAGTGGGTCGAGCTCCGCGTCGAGTTCGATCTCGACAACGACACGCTCGACGCGTACTACAACAACCAGATCGTCGTCAGCGGCCCGTGGAAGCGGACCGCCACCAGCCTGCTCAACTTCGACGCGATCGACCTCTGGGGCAACTCCTCCACCATCCACTACTACGACGACTTCTCCCTCGTCCAGGTCGGCGGCGGCTGCGACCCCGATCTGACCACGACCGCCGTGCCCGGGACGCCGGGCTATGGCGTGCCAAACGGCGTGCTCAACAACGACGATTTCTTCTACTACCTCACCATCTTCTCCAACAACGATCCCGCCGCCGATCTGACCACGACCGCCGTCCCGGGCACGCCGGGCTACGGCGTCCCCAACGGCATCCTCAACAACGACGACTTCTTCTACTACCTGGCCATCTTCGCCGCCGGCTGCTGATCCGCGCGCTCCCAATCCCTGCCGCGAGATCGGGGGAGGGCCTTCGGGCCCTCCCCTTTTTTCGTGCGCCCGCAAGCCGCCGCCGCCGGCGCGACATCAGTACCGGCACGCACTCACACCCGACCCAGCCAGGGAGACCGTTCCATGCAGACCCGCGCCCTCACCGCCGCCCTCGCCCTCGCCCTCGCGTCCGCCGCCAACGCCGGCACCGTCCTCGTCGGCGGGCACTTCGGCGTGGTCAACAAGGTCGACCTCCCCGCCGGAACCCCCGGGTTCTTCGGCACCTGCGGCGGGCCCATCGACTCCATGCTCGTCGACGACGGCGTCCTGTACCTGGGCACCAACACCGGCTCCGTCTACCGCCTCGACGCCCAGACCGGCCAGGTCCTCGGCGCGTTCAACACTCCGCTCGACGCCAGCGCCCTGGCCATGCACAACGCCACGCTCCTCGTGGCCGACACCGACGGACGCATCCAGCGCGTCGATCCCGTCTCCGGCGCCCTGCTCACCCAGTTCACCGCCCCCATCGGCGTCAACGCCATGGTCACCCACGGCGACGACCTGTTCATTGGAGGGCTCGGCGGCGTCTTCCGCTCCGCCGGCGCCACCGGCGCGTTCTCCTACGCCGCCTGCGGGTGCATCGGGCAGATCCAGGGCCTCGCCTTCGTCGGCAACGAGCTCTGGGGCGTCGACAACAACGGCATCGTCGCACACTTCGAGTTCATCAACGGCTTCCTCCTGGGTGCCTTCTTCGTGACCGCGGAGCCCACCAACCTCGCCGCCGACGAAGGCAACCTGCTCATCACCACCAGCGACCAGCGCATCCTCACCCTCGACCCCGCCACCGGCGCCGTCCTGAGCGAGCTCCAGGTCCCCATCGACGCCAGGGCCATCACCCTGCAGTCCACGCCGTCCTGCCAGCCCGACCTCACCACCGGCTCGGTCCCCGGCGCCGCCGGCTACGGCGTGCCCAACGGCGTCGTCGGCAACGAGGACTTCTTTTACTACCTCGCCCAGTTCACCGCCGGCAACGCCGTCGTCGCCGACATGACGACCTCCGCCATCGCCGGGACCCCGGGCTACGGCACACCCGACGGCGTGCTCAACAACGAGGACTTCTTCTACTACCTGACCATCTACGCCCAGGGCTGCTGAATCCGCCACCCACGCGCGGCGAACCCAGCGACAACTCAGTGCGTGGAGGGGGAGGGCCAACGGGGTCCTCCTCCTCTGCTCTTTTCGTCTCCGCCCTTGTCTGTCCCCGCGCGCGAGCCGGGGCGTCCCCGCCCCGGACGCCGCTACCGCTTCGTCCCCCGCCGCCGCTCGATCAGCCCCACCGCCTCCGCAATCGCCTCGTGAACATCGCGGTTCACCACATACGCGTCGTACACCCCGCTCGACCGCGCCTGCTCGATCTCACGCCGCGCCTCGGCGAACCGCTTCTGGATCGCCTCCTCCCCCTCGCGCTTCCGCGAACGCAGCCGCTCCAGCAGCGCCTCCTCGCTCGGCGGCAGGATGAACACCGCGAACGCCTCGGGCAGCTTCGCCTTCACCTGCATCGCGCCCTGCACGTCGATCTCCAGGATCACGAGCCGCCCGCGCGCCAACTGCTCCTCAACCCACGCCCGCGGCGTGCCGTACCGCTTCCCGAACACCCCCGCGTGCTCAAGGAACGCGCCCTCCCCCACCATCCGCTCGAACTCCTCCGGCGTCACGAAGTGGTAGTCCACCCCCTCCACGTCCGCGGGCGTCCGCGCCCGCGTCGTCGCCGAGACCGAGAACACCGCGCCGGGAATCGAACGCTCCACCCCCCGCGTGATCGTCGTCTTGCCCACCCCGCTCGGCCCGCTGATGATCAGCAGCAGCCCGTCGTCGGTGTCCGTCGAGAGTCGGTGCTCCGGCATGGCCCAAGCGTACGGCCCCCGACCACGCCGCTCGGGTCCGATTCCAATCATCCCCCAACGTCCGCAGATGTTGCGCCCGCGCGACCCTGCGACACCTGTGCGCGTCCCGCGGCCCCGGAAACCGGCGGGGCTTTGCGGCACCGAACATCGTGCTGAGCGCGACGCCCCAGACAACCGATGGAATCCCTCGCCCGCTGTCCTGCGAGGGGAGCCATATGCCAAGGCTGCGACTGGTCGACGATCGGGACCGCAACCGCGACACCATCCCGTTCCCGACCGACCGCGTCCGACGCGTCTCTCGCCACGGCGACGACGCCGGCGAACGCGTCCGCGAGATCCGCCCGACCCGCGCCAAGGCCGACTCCATCCGACAGGTCGAGCAGGCCATGACCGACGTCCAGAAGAATCTCGACGAGCTGGCCGACCTGCTCGCCCCCTTGCCCTTCGACCACTTCGCACGCAAGCAGCGCGAAGACGGCGACGACGACCGCCCCTGGGCCGCCTGAGCCGCACCCTCGCGGTCCGGAAACGCCACGCCTCAGCCCGGACCCCTGCCGCTGCCTTGCCCGGATTTCGCCGATTCTTCCGGCACCGCCGGACCGCGTTTCGCGTATACTGCCTTGGTCGGACCCAGGAACCGACTCATCGTGGCCCCGCGTTGGGCCCCCTGGGATCCCCGAGGCACCGACAATCCGCGACGCCCAGCCCGCCGCCCCAGAGGGCCGCGCCGCTGCCGTGGTTCAAGGCCCGCTCGGCCCACGAACCAGGGCCCCCGAAGGCTGGATCGCGACGCCCGAGTCCCCGCTCCGCGTTCACGCCGAGCCACGATCGATGTTCGGCTGATCCGCCCCGCACAAAGGGGCCAGATCGGCGTGCTGATTGAAACGCCGCCGCGCCTCGCGCCCCGATCCGCACCCGCCTCAAAGCGGGCCAAACACGGACCGGTCCCGCCCGCGGCCGCCACTCGCGGTCACCCGCGAACAAGTCCAAACGCCGCGCCAGGTTCCCACTCGGGGCACCGGACCGGCAGTCTCGGGATCACGCCCCGCGCGATCCCCCAGGGATGGTCGATGCCAACGCTCTCAGGACGAACCCTCACAGGCATTATCGAATGGCCAGACCGGGCCGAGGCCCGCGTCCGCCAGGTCGTCAGCAACGTCATGGTCCACAGACCCGACGACCCGCTGCTGCCCGCCGAACTCGGCCAGCGCTTCAACCTCCGACCCGGCCTCGAGGTCACCGTCGAGGTCGTCGACCGCGCCCCGCGCCGCAGCCGTCGCCACCGCGGCCCCGTCCGCACACGCCCCGTCGTCGAGCAGATCCTCGCCATCGAAGGACGCGAGCCCGACGCCTACGCACGCTCCAAGCGCTTCGAGGACCTCACCGTCATCGACCCCCAGCCGCGACTCACACTCGAGTACCCCGGCTGCCCCGTCTCCTGCCGCCTCATCGACCTGTTCTGCCCCATCGGGCGCGGGCAGCGCGGCCTGATCGTCAGCCCGCCCAAAGCCGGCAAGACCACGCTGCTCAAGGACATCGCCACCGCGGTCCTGCGAAACCACCCCGACACCCAGGTCGTCCTGCTGCTCATCGACGAGCGCCCGGAAGAAGTCACCGAGTTCCGCCGCTCCTTCGGGCAATCCAAGAAGCCGCGCACGCTCGAAGCCGCGGCCGCCGACCCGGCCCCGGCGGCCGAGCCGTCGAACAACGGCGCCGCCGAGCACCACGTCCCCGCCGCCGAGGACGAACTCATCGAGTCCGCCATGAAAGCCGCGGCCTCGGGGACCGACCAGCCCTGGGACCCCACCCGCGTCCAGATCATCGCCTCCTCCAACGACCACGACACCGAGCGTCACGTCGCGGTCAGCCTCATGGCCCTCGAACGCGCCAAGCGCATGGTCGAGGCGGGCAAGCACGTCGTGGTCATCCTCGACTCGCTCACCCGCCTCGGGCGCGCCTTCAACCGCTCGGGCCGCCACGCCAGCAGCGGGCGCACCCTCACCGGCGGCATCGACGCCAAGGCCATGGAGATCCCCCGCGCCATCTTCGGCGCCGCACGCAACACCGAGGACGCCGGCAGCCTCACCATCATCGCCTCGTGCCTGGTCGACACCGGCTCGGCCGGCGACCAGGTCATCTTCGAGGAGTTCAAGGGCACCGGCAACATGGAACTCATCCTCGACCGCAAGATCGCCGAGCGCCGCCTCTTCCCCGCCATCAACCTCGCCGCCAGCGGCACCCGCAAGGAGGACCTGCTGCTCAACGAGCAGGAACTCAAGACCATGACGGCCCTCCGCCGCCGCATGCTGCAGATGCCCCCGCCTCAGCAGGTCGAGCAACTCCTGGCCGCACTCCAGCGCTTCCCGACCAACGCGGGGTTGGTGGGCTCGACGGCGCAGACGCCGGCGCGGGCCGAGGAGTAGTTTGGACCGACTTTGCCCGGCATTGTGATCGGTGCCGGTGCCAGTCACCCGCTAGAATCCAACACGGCTCAGCCACCTTCTGGAACGTGACGTGGGCGTGCACGACTCGGCCACCTCGGACGTCTTCCGCCTCCGCGACGCTGTCGTAGCGGCTGAACGGCAATACGAACAGTCCAAGCGTCGCATCGCCGACGAGTGGGCCCGTATGCGATCGGCTGCTGAGGTAGAACGCCGACTTGTTGTGAAACCCGACAATCTCTCAATCCTGGAAGACCATGTTCCGAACTGCCTGCCCCGACTTCGGGCACAGCTAGACGAAGCACGAGCTGTTGTCGAGGAAGCTGTCACCGCCCTTCGGCTGGCGGAAGCCACACTAGCTGACGCTGCACAGGTGCGAGCGGAAGCGCTGCGGAGAGGCATCAAGGGGCTCTGTCACTTTACTCGAGTCACGTCACTGGCCAGCATTCGCAGCGCTGGGTTACTGTCTCGCTTGGCCTGCCAGTCAGCAGGCATATCATTTACTACGAATGACGAAGAACGTCTCGATGGACTGATGGATCACATATCCCTCTCGGTGTCCTGGCCCAATTGGCAACTGTTCTACCGATTCCGAATGAACACCAATACCACCAATGAAGACTGGTGTGTCTTGGTGTTGGCACCGGAGATCATGTGGACTCGGGACTGCCTGTTCTCGGCAGACAACGCGGCATCGACTCGCGAGTCCCGCCGCTCATTTCGTGACCGACAAGGTGTCGCTGCCTTCAACCGAATGTTCGATGATAGCGGCGGAGAAGCCCTCGGGATTGTAAGACGGGAGCTGAATCTGCCGGATAAGATGCCCACGAACCACCAAGCCGAGGTCTTGATGCGCGGGTGTGTCCCGTGGGAATGCGTCCGGTACATACTCGTATCATCACGCGACTCTGAGATCCGAGCGCAGGCTGCTTTGCCTTCCTCTGATCGTGCGATCATCAAGATACATTCCGAGTACTTTAATTGCCGACTGGACTACCGGGCCTGGACGAATGCTCGGCGTCCTCGTGCCGTCGACGAGATCAACGACTCCGATGCTGATATCACGTTTTAGGACGACGCATGGCTCATCGACCAGTGTTTATACCAAGTAAAATCGAGAACGTTGTCCGTGAGGCCACGGTTACGTTTGAGTGGGTGCCCGGACTTGCGCGTTCTCAGGTCCAGAAGTGCATCCGTTCACTCCATCGGGCCGCGGCGAGCCAGCATCGGGTCAAGGCACTTCTGGAGATCTCAAGCAAGTCGGAGTCGCCCGAGGGGATCGCCTTGAGCGCCTTCAACCTCCGGTTGGAAGTTAAGGATCGCCGCTACCCACTCGAGTGCGTATACCAAGCGAGCAAGGTATTCCATGAAGGGGGACCGTACAGCGATTTGCTCAACGTCTCACCGCGAGATGCCAAGCGCGACGAGCGACTCAAGACTAGCGGTCCACTCGTCGGATTCGTGTTCGAGGAGTGCGTCTGGCCTCTAGTCCCGCGAACGGCGTTTTATGACTGGTTATACGTTCGGGCGCTACTCGAGAATCCGGGCCTAGCGTCTCATGTCCGTCGATCGGACGCGTTCACAGACATTGCGTTCAATCCAGCGAAGTCGCTAAGTTGCCAGGCGCGATCGGCAGCGCTGTTTGGAATCCTTGACGCCGGGAATGTCGCTGAATCGGCGGCGGCGACTCGAGAGGTGTTCCTGCTCCACCACGAGCATGCGATACCGCGCGCTCGGGAGGGCGGGACGCTCTTCTAGTAGCACGACCGGTTCATGTCGGATTCATCTCCACGCCTTCCCCTCCTCCCACCGCTCGACTTTCGAGACACCTGACCGATTCCCTTGAACCCCCCACCCCTCCCCGGCGACCATACTCCCAGAAGGTCGCCATGCCACGCTCCGCCCAACAGGTCCTCGACGAACTCCTCGTCCTGCAAGCCCAGGACGGCGACCGCCGCGCCCTGCACCTCCTGCTCGAACGCTGGGCCCCGCGACTGCTCGCCCGGGCCCGCGACCTGTGCAACTCGCCCGACGCCGCCGACGTCGCCCAACTCGCCATGATCGCCATCGCCCGCGGCCTGGCGGCCCTCGACGACCCCGCCGCCTTCCCCGCCTGGGCCATGCGAATCGTCGCGCACAAGTCCAGCGACTGGATCCGCGCCCGCACACGCGAGCGCGCCCGCCACCAACCGCTCCCAACTCGCGCGCCCGGCGCACCCGCCGCGCCCCACCAAGCCGCCCCGCGCCACGACCCAGCCCAACCCGACACAACCCTCGCCGACGCCGAGTCCCGCGCCATCACATCAGCCCGCGTCCGCCGCGCGCTCGATCGCCTCCGCCCCGACCGCCGCGCCATCCTCGCCCTGCACTACGCCCACGACCTGCCCATCGACGCCATCGCCCGCGCCCTGGCCATCCCGCCCGGCACGGCCAAGAGCCGCCTGTTCCACGCACGCAAAGACCTCAAACGCATCCTCGAAAGGGACACACAATGAACCAGCACGCCAATCCGAACCCCCCCACCACCAACACCCTCGACGACGCCATCAAGCTCGCCCTCGCCGAAGACCCCGGAGGCCAGCGCGACTCGATCACCTCGCTCCTGGCCGACAGCCTCCGCGGCCAGAACCGCTTCCTCTCCACACTCATGATCGTCGTCCAACTCGCGATGTTCGCCCTGGCCATCGCCAGCATCGTCTGGTTCTTTGACGCCGAAACCACCCGCTGGCAGATCTTCTACGCCGCGGCCTTCCTCTGGCTCATGAACGCCATGGGCCTGATCAAGGCGTGGTTCTGGATGCAGATCCACCGCAACCGCGTCCTCCGCGAGATCAAACGCCTGGAACTGCAGGTGGCCCGCCTGGCCGAGCGCGAGTGATCAGGGCCGCACGACCCGCCTTCGCGTGCCACCGACTCGCGGAGTCGTCGGAGCAAGTCGGTGCCGATGAACCACGACGCTCCCGCTCCATCGAGACGATCGACTATCACAGGTGCCACCGAGACACGCCGCCCTGCGGCGTTTCTCGGTGCCGAACAACCCTCGACGCCCATCCACACCGTGCCGCCCCACTTCCCACTCACAGTGCGCGCGACACCCTCCGCTCGGACGGCGCGCGCAACCCCCCGCCCGGAGGGCGCACGAATGTTGCCAGGGGCTTCAGCCCCTGGAACGCCCCCCTTGATCCTCGACCCCGGAGGGGTCGGCGAGGGCTCCACACGCCAGCGAACATCTGCACCGTGCCACCGACTTGCGGAGTCTTCGGAGCAAATCGGCGCCGCAAGACCCGCGGCCCACCAACCCCATCACGCCGACCACACCCGCCGACGCCGACACGCCGCCCCAGCACCAAGCACCATCAACGCCCCCGGCGCGGGCACGACGGTCAACGTCGTGCCGAAGCATGTGGTGGGAACGGGCTGAAGCAACGCGCTCGGGTAGACCCAGAACGAGGGCGACGCCGGCTGCGGCGTGCCGGGGATCACGGGGCGCGCGATCCAGTCGAAGCTCACCACCGCCCCCGGCTCGTTCGGCGCCGTCCACTCGAACGCCAAAAGCGGGAAGTCCGTGCCGAAGCTCCAAGGATCGACGGGCGGAGTCGCCCCGAACGTCGGCTGCCACCCGCTCAGCACCTCGACGCCAAGCACCGACGCGCCGGACGCGACGCCCGGATCGAGGATGTTGCCGGGCCCCGGCTGCACCGTAAAGCCGAGGGCGTTGTTCGTGGTCTGGCCGACGTTGGGCGTCGCCCGAACATCGCCTCCGATATAGAACAGCACAGCGGTCGGCGCCCAGTCCATCCGGACCCGAAGGCCCACCCTCTGACCAGGCTCGACGAGTCCATCGTCGTCGTCGTGAAGCACCTGTATCGTCGCCGCATGCTGCGCCACGCAGGGCGTTGCGAAACCCACCAGCATCGCCGCCAAAGGCCGCAGTGGATTGTGGTTCACCGCCGGACCCCCTCGATCCGCCTTGGCCGACCAACCCGCGGCCCACCAACCCCATCACGCCGATATCGCACGACGACGACGCACAAACACCGCACCCACCCCCAGCACGACCAACGCCCCGGGCGAGGGCACCACCACAAGGCTCGCCGGGTCCGAAGTCAGATCCACCTTGAAAACGTTCGTCAGGCCCGCGTTCAGCCATGCACCCTGCGTTTGCGGATCGAACACAAAGTCGAACTCGAACGGACCCGGCACCGCGGGGGCTTCCCATTCGTACCACAAGAAGTCCAGCCCGTCCCAGTAGGTCGTGCCAGGCATCTGGAACGGCGACGGCCCCCAGATGAGCGAGAACCCGCGCACCGACCCCAGCGCAGGCGTGCCGAGCGCGAGGCTGCCGCTTGGCTGCCCCATGTTCAGCTCCGTGCCCGGGTTCGACGCAACACCGGCGTCCGGACGGGCCACCGCGTCGCCGAGCAACGTGGACAGTGTGTGATTGGCCGTCCAGGAGATCCGGAAGTTGATCCGGACAACCTGCCCGGGGTCCACCAGCCCATCCGGATCATCGTGCGTCACCACGATGTGCGCCGACTGCGCCCACGCAACACCCGCGCACCACGCCAGCGCCAAGGCCATTGCAGCCAACCTCACGCCGAATCCTCCGTCGCGCTCACGCACAATCATGCCACGCCCGCCCTGACTGTGCCACCGACTTGCGCAGTCCGCGGAGCAAGTCGGTGCCGATCGGCCAAGGGCGCACGCCGTCCGTTCGAGAACGACCGGCCACTGTCCGTTGAGCCGGTCACAACCGGCTCAGTTCACATCAGTAACGCGACGTTGTCTCCAGCAATCAGTTGCAGATGCCACCGAACCACGTCCAACTCGCCCTCATCACACACGAGAGCCACTCGAATCGCACTTGCGCCCGCACGCTCGGCTGTTCCTACACCAAGCCGAACGCACAGCACCGCGCCATCCAACTCAATCGACTCAACGCCCCCGTAACCCGATCGCTGCTGCGAGTCCAACTCGACGTAGACCCCCACGAGCCCAAGCGTGCGGTCCCTTTCATCGGGCTCCAGCGTCCGCTGCAACAACAAGTACGACGACGGCCCATCGGCCGCGTCTGCGAGCGCGATCGACGCAACGCCCGCCTCGACCTTTGCCGAAACGCACGTCGCAGAGAACGCCCTCACCCCACCACCTCCAACTCGCTCTTCAGCACCCGCCACCACCTCCGCACCCTCCGCGTCCCCCTCCGCCCCTCCGCGTTCTCCCCGTCACCGCATCTTGAACCCCATCCGCTGCATCACCCCATCGAACTGGTCCAGGTCATAGAACGCGATCTCGATCTTGCCCCTTTTCCCCCCCGCCTTGGTCGAGATCACCACCTTCGTCCCCAGGTGCTCGCCCAGTTGCCGCTCCAGGTCCTCGATCAGCGCCGTGTGGGCCGCCCGCTCGGCAGCCTTCGCCCCACGCGGCCCCCCCACCGCCGCCGACGCCCCATCCGCCGCCTTCCCCGCCGCCGCCACCGACTCGCTCTCGGTCCGCCGGACGCTCCAGTTCTCCTCCGCGGCCCGCTTGGCCAGCACCACCCGCCCCGCCCCCGCCGGCGCCTGCAACAACGCCTTCCCATGCCCGCCCGACAGCCGCCCCGCCGCGATCAGCCCCGCGATCTCTTGTTCGAGGTCTGTCAGGCGTATGAAGTTCACTACGCTCGACCGCTCCAACCCAACCCGCTCGGCGATCTCGGCGTGCGACAGCCCGAACCGCTCCCCCAGCGACCGGAACGCCCACGCCTTGTCCATCGCGTTCAGGTCCTCGCGCTGGATGTTCTCAACCAGAGCCCACTCGGCCGCGTCTTCGTCCGATAACTCCTTGAGCAACGCCGGTATCGCCGCCAGCCCGGCCCGTTGGGCCGCCCGCCACCGGCGCTCGCCGGCCACCAGCTCGAACTCCCCTACCGCCCGCTCGCGCACGATGATCGGCTGCATGAGCCCGGATCGCCGGAGCGACGAGGCCAGTTCGTCGAGCGTCCGCTCCGACATGGCCCGCCGCGGCTGGAACGGCGAGGGCGAGATGGAGCCGATGTCGAGAAACCGAACCCCGGGTGTGGGCGGAGTAGACTGCTCCGGCGTGGCTGCTGGAGGATCGGCGGGGCGGTCAGCCGGGACGGCGGCCCGCACCGAAACCGGCACGGCGGGCACGTCGATCAGGCTCGAGAGCCCCCTGCCGAGGCGACGCGGGGCGCTTGCTTTGTCCTTGGCCATGGCGACTCCAATCGACCCGCCGGGGCGAGTCGGCCCAAGTTTCACGTGGAACGGAGGACGGCGTGGGCCAGCATATCGAGGTCATCGCCAGGGCGCTGATCGAGCACCAGGGGCGGGTGCTGCTGTGCCGCTCCGTCGAGCATGGCTACGCGTACCTGCCCGGCGGGCACGTCGAGTTTGGGGAGTCTGCAGGCCAGGCCGTCGCGCGAGAACTGGAAGAGGAAGCCGGCGTGGCGGCTCGAGTCGGCGAGCCCGTGCTGTTCCACGAGTGCCGGTTTGTGCAGCGAGGCAAGCCACGCCACGAGCTGTCTGTCCTGTTCCACGTGGAACTGGAAGATTCAGAGGCCCCCGTTCGGTCTCGGGAGGCCCACATCGCGTTCGATTGGATCACACTCGCAGATCTTCCGCGTGTCGACCTGCGGCCTGCCGGAATCATCGATTGGCTGAGGCAGCCAAGTTCCAGCCGAGCGTCCTGGCTCAGCACCGACGAGCGATGATCGAGAGTTCGGTGGTGGGGGGCTTCTGGCCGATACACCGGGCGGAGGCCCGGATGCTCGACGAAGGCGATCACGACGCGCTGGCCGCGATCGAGCGGCGGATGGAGGTGATGCACCGAGAGGTGCAGATCCTCGTGACCGCGGTGGAGTCGTCGCGTCGCCTAGCCGCGCTCGGGGTGCTCGCGGCATCGGTGGCCCACGAAGTGAACAACATACTAACCCCTATCCAGGGGTTCGCACACGCAGCCCTCGCGCGCCCTGATGACGTGGCGCTCGCCCGACGTGCGATCGAACGAGCGGCGGCGGGGGCCGAGCGCGGCGCAGCTATTGCGCGATCCATCCTCGCGTTGGCTGGAGGCGGACCGGATCGGATCGACGATCGCTGCGGCGTCGCGCGGTGTGCGGATGAGGCCGTGGACCACTTGGCGGCGGTGCTGGGGGCGAGCGCGATCCGGGTTGAGAACGCCATCGGGCCCGGCGTCGGCGTGGGCATGTCGCACGACGCCCTGGTCCAGGTATTCCAGAATCTGCTGCTGAACGCGGCGGCCGCGATGGGCGAGAATGGGGGGGGCGTGCGCCTCGTGGCGTCGGCGGGCGATGACGGCCAGGTTCGCATCGATGTTTGCGACGATGGCCCCGGCGTGCCCGCGGCGGTCCAGGATCGCCTGTTCAAGCCGTTCGCGACCTGCGATGGCGCGGGTCGCGCCGGCGGGAGCGGGCTGGGGCTCTCGATCTGCAAGACGCTGGTGGAGGCGGTGGGGGGGAGCATCTCGCTGCGGTCCGCGCCGGGTGAGGGCACGGCCGTGTCGATCCGCCTGCCGGCGTCGCCCGAGTTCGGACAATGGATATAATATAGTACTCGATATAAGAACGCTCGCGGACCGTGGGGCCCGCGAGCGCTGGTGTCCGTTCTTAGAACTGTTCAGTTCGAGGACCCGACGCGGACGAGCTCGAACCGCGCCTCGTGCTCCTCGTCCTCGCCCGGGGCCGGGGCATTCGCGCGCCACGTCGTTGTGATGCGGTCGTGCCCGGTCAGGTCGAAGGTCGCGGCGTGCATGTGCATATGGTCGCCGCAGCACTCGGCGCCGGTGCACTCGAAGACCATCGCGCCGATCTCGGCCTGGCTGCAGGTCAGCACGGGGCGGTTGCCGAGCATGCAGTAGTGGGTCATCTTGAGCGTGTCGTTCTCGAGGTAGTAGACGGTGAGCATCTCGTGCTCGGCGCCGGGGAACATGGTCTCCATGACCGCGCTGCCGCCGGCGGTGACGTGGTAGATGCTGCCGATCTGGTCGGTGGGCGAGCCATCCTCGTCGCACATGGCCCAGGAGCCCTCGAGGGCCTTGAGGGCGTCGAACGCGGCCTGGGCCGCGGCGGGCGACGGGCGCGACTCGGCGGCACCGGGGCGGGCCGCGAGCCCGGCGGCGATGGACGCGGCGGCGAGCAGGCAGCAAGGCAGGATGAAACGCTTCATGGTGATCTCCTTTGGTGACTGGCGTGGGGCGCACGCCGGTTGGGGTCGGGTGCCGCGCGTCTCGCGGGGCACCGGGATGGGGCACGGGCAACAACGCGTGAGGTTGCCTACCTGGATTCGACCAGGTCCTTGAGCGCCACGGCGAACTTGGCCCAGCCGCCGGTGTACCCGGTGTGGTTCCGGGGCGAGGTGATGGCGAACTGGGTAATGGTAACACGGGTTCGTGTGGGCGAGATCTCGTCGAGGACCCACTGCGTGCGGGATGCGCCGCCGCGTGCGCCGTCGGGCTCGTAGAACCAGTCGTGGACGAGGCGGTGGGGGGGCTCGATCTCGAGGATCTTCGTGGGGCCGCAGGTGCGGCCGTCGAAGTTCCAGCCGTAGGAGTACGCTCCGCCGACGCGCGCCTCGGCGACGCCGGTTTTGGAGAGCCACTTGTCCATCTCGCGGGCGTCGGTGAGCGCGTGCCAGACGCGCTCGCGCGGGGCATCGATCTCGATCGAGACGCTGGCGGTGTCGCTCGGGTCGGCGAAGTCGGGGCGGATGGCGGGCGTGCCGGTGCGGAGGTGCTCGCGGAGGTTGGCCAGGGCGACGCACCAGAAGTCCTGGGCGAAGAAGTCGGACTCGGTGCGGGAGTACCCGGCGACGGTGCCGTCGATGAGGGTGTGGCGGAGCCAGAGTTTCGTTCGGGGCGCGGCGGCGGCTGGCTCGTCGCTGAGTTCGATCAGGACCTCGGTGTCGCTCCCGCCCCAGTGCCACTCGTAGCGGAGCGCCCGCCCCGCGTCGAAGCGTGTGAGGCGCTGGGCCGCGTCGGCAGGCGTGGGCACCAGCGGCGTGTGCCTGCCCCAGAATCGGTACGCCCCGTTCACGCGCGGCTCGATCTCGACCTGCTCCGCGAACCATGCGCGAAGATGGGCGGGGTTGGTCAGGCGGTCGAACACCGCGTCGGGTGACGCGTCGAGGTGGCGGGTGATCTCCACGTTCTGGATGTCGGCGGCGGCGGGCATGGGCGGCTCCGGAGTGGTGTGACCGGGCAAAGCAACGACGATCGGGGGCGGGTCGGGACGACAGGATTCCGTGGGAATCCGGTCACGGGCGTGCGGTTCTTATGTTGGGGCGTTCGGCGGCGGTGGGGGGGATGTCGCGTCGGGCTGGGGGGCGGCCTCCTGCTCGAGGTACTCCTTGAGGTTGGCCAATCGGGCGGCCCAGAGGAGGCGGTAGCGGTTGAGCCAGTCGTCGACCGCGGCGAGCGGGGCCGCGTCGAGGTGGTAGTGGCGCTCGCGCCCGTGCTTGACGACGCGGACCAGGCCCGCCTGGGACAGGACGCGGAGGTGCTTGGAAACGGCGGGGCGGGAGATGGTGAAGTCGGCGGCGATGTCGCCGGCGGAGCGGGCCCGGGTGCGGAGGCCGTCGAGGATGGCGCGGCGGGTTGGGTCGGCGACGGCGGCGAAGGCGTCGGGGGATTGGGCCGAGGGGGGCGTGGCCGCGTTGGCGACTGTGGCCGCGGCGGGGCGGGGCTTGGCGGGTCGGGGGCGTCGCTTGGGCCGTCTCGTAACCATCTGGTTACAGATTAGCCGGAGCGGTGGGGGGTGTCAAGGGGCGGGGTGCAGGGCGGTGGGGGTCGCCGGGACGCGGCGATGATGCGGGGGACGGCATCAAGGCGGGAGGCATCGAGGCATCCAGTGGGGAAAGGCCAAGCGGTTATACTGCGAACGGAGTCGAACTCATGAGCCAGAAACCCACATGGGCAGTGGCCTTCGTCGGCGTGCTGGCGATCGCGCTGAGTTGCGCGTTGATCGGATCGGTCGTGTTGCTGGTGTTTGGAACCGCGCCGTCCCGAACCTCAGTTGGTTCCCCGACTCCGATCCCGAGTGCCTCCGCGGCACCTCGCTCGCGGCCTGACGCGACCGCATCGACCAATGCATGGAACCGGATCCGCACCGCCGATTCTCGGCTCGCGAGCGCGTTGGAGAGCGACCCGGAGGCCGCGATTCTCGCACTCGTGAACGACTACTCAGCGATCCCCCGGCGGGGTGTGGATTCTGAGTTGCTCTCGTTCATTGATGGTCACGCCGCGATCTGGCTCGAAGCCCTTGATGAGTGGTCTCGCGGACGGGCGATCGAGGAGCAGGTTCTTCGGCAGACGACCGACGGGATGCGCCTGGGACGAAACATTGCCCACTCCGATGGCAATCAGCCGCCCGACGGAGGGCTGGTCGGCGGCGCGTTGTTCGGATTGCTCGCGTTTGGCGCAGCGGATGAGGCGGCGCAGCGCGAGCGAGACGTGCTGCACGCTCGCCTTCGCGTGATCGCCAATCGTTTGCGCACCTCGTACGACCAAAAGGCGGCGATTGCCGAGGAGATGGCGGATCGATACGGCGTCGCGTTCCCCGCCGCGTTCGAGCCATCGGAGCGCCAACTCGCCCGACTCGTGGGGCTCCCGGAAGAGCGTTGACCTGCGACCGCCTCCTCCAACGTCCGCCATCCGTTCGGCCCGCTCCCCGCTATCCCTGTGGACCCGCCCCACGCTCGGGCCGATCTTCCGGACGCGCGGCGGCGTAGTCTCATCATGGGGCCTCGCCCCGCCGTTCTCGGACCCAAACGCCCAGCGGAGGCTCGAAGGCCATGTGCGGGATCGTCGGCTACATCGGCAAGAAGCAGTGCCAGGGCCTCCTGATGGAGGGCCTCAAGCGCCTGGAGTACCGCGGGTACGACTCGGCGGGGATCGCGGTGATCGAGCCGACGCCCGGCACGGCCGCGCCGGGCACGAAGGCGACGCTGCGGACGGAACGGGCCGTGGGGCGGGTGGCGAACCTGGAGGACCGGCTCGAGAAGATCGGCGGCTTGCACGGCACGGTGGGGCTGGCCCACACGCGCTGGGCGACGCACGGCGGGGTGACGGTCGACAACGCCCACCCGCACCGCGACGACAAGAACGGCATCTGCCTGGTCCACAACGGCATCATCGAGAACTACGCCACGCTGCGGACGCTGCTGGAGGAGAAGGGCCACAGGTTCCAGAGCCAGACCGACACCGAGGTGCTGGCGATGCTGATCGGGGAGCTCTATGACCCGGAGCAGGGGCTGGAGGCCGCGGTGCAGGCGGCGCTGCGCGAGGTGACGGGCGCGTACGCGATCTGCGTGATCTGCGAGCGTGACCCGGACGTGATGGTGTGCGCGCGGAAGGGCTCGCCGCTGATGGTGGGGATCGGGGCGGGCGAGTATGTGGTGGCGTCGGACCCGTCGGCGATCGTGGCCCACACGACGCAGGCGATGGCGCTGGACGACTACACGGTCGTGAAGATCACGCGGGACGGGTTCCGCACGTCCACGCTGGACAACACGGAGACCACGCCCAAGGTGATGCAGCTGGAGCTCGAACTCGAGCAGATCGAGATGGGCGGGTTCCAGCACTACATGCAGAAGGAGATCCACGAGCAGCCCAAGGCGATCCGCAACACGCTGCGCGGCAGGATCGACGAGAAGGACTGGGTTATCCGCCTGGGCGGGCTGCAGGAGAAGGCCAAGGAACTGGTCAAGGCCAAGCGGATCGTGCTGATCGGCCAGGGCACGGCCCTGCACGCCGCGATGATCGGCGAGTACATGCTCGAGGACATCGCGGTCATCCCGGCGGAGTGGCAGTACGGCTCGGAGTTCCGGTACCGCAACCCGATTGTGGAAGAGAACACGGTGGTGGTGGCGGTGAGCCAGTCGGGCGAGACGGCCGACACGCTGGCGGCGCTGGACGAGGCCAAGGAGCGGGGCGCGCTGGCGCTGGGCGTGGTGAACGCGGTTGGCTCGACGATCTCGCGCGAGACCGACGCGGGCGTGTACATCCGCGTGGGGCCGGAGATCGGCGTGGCGAGCACGAAGGCGTTCGTCGGGCAGGTGGCGGCCCTGTCGCTGATCTCGATCTACCTGGGGCGACGGCGGTTCCTGTCGCCCCCGCGGTGCGAGTGGCTGCTGCGCCAGCTGCAGCAGATCCCGGGCAAGATCGAGCGGGTGCTGGAGCAGGACGACGTGATCCGGGCCGTGGCGGCCAAGTACGTCGAGCGGGAGAACTGGCTGTTCCTGGGGCGTGGGTACAACTATCCGACGGCGCTGGAAGGGGCGCTGAAGCTCAAGGAGATCTCGTACATCCACGCCGAGGGCATGCCCGCGGCCGAGATGAAGCACGGGCCGATCGCGCTGATCGACGACGGGATGCCGGCGGTGTTCATCGCGAACAAGGGGCCGCAGTACGACAAGGTGATGAGCAACATCGCGGAGGTGCGTGCGCGGGGCGGGCACGTGATCGCGGTGGCGACCGAGGGCGACGAGGACATCAAGCGTGTGGCCGAGGACGTGCTGTGGGTGCCGGACGTGCCGGACCAGCTCAGCCCGATGGTGACGGTGGTGCCGCTGCAGTTGCTTGCGTACCACGCGGCGGTGATCCGCGGGCATGATGTGGACAAGCCGCGGAATCTGGCGAAGAGCGTGACGGTGGAGTGAGGCTCAGCGTGTGGCATGTCTGTGGCTTTGCACAGGCATGGTGAGTCGCCTGGTCAACGGACATGCCTGCGCCGAGCCGCAGGCATGCCACACCTTTGCGCGTGATAGGCTGGTCGTGTGCGACCCGACGATACACCCCGCGAGCCCGCGCTCGTTGTGCGCATGCTCGCCCCCATCCGCTCGGCCATGATCGGCATGTTCACCGGGCCGATCGCCGGGCTGGCCCTGGGGGCCGCGGCTTCGGGCGGGTCGGCGGTGTGGGCGGTGGTGTGCGGCGTCGGGCCGCTGGTGCTGTTCGGCGTGCGCCTCGCGGTGCTGCTGGGCCAGCGACGGCGGCTGGTCGAGCGCCTCAAGGCGTGCCGCTGGCGGGCGTGCACCGCGTGCGGGCGGGAACTGGGGCGAGGGGCCGCGGCGTGCGGGGCGTGCGGCCTGGCGATCACGCCGGAGGAGGCGGAGCGGGCGTGGATGGGGAGCCGGTGGGCGCATTGATAGCGGCTCCGGCGAGGTGGTAGAGCCGATCGCGCGAGCGATCGAGTCTCCGTTCTTGCGTCATCGATCGCTCGCGCGATCGGCTCCATCGGGCGAGGGCATGCCTGTGCAAAGCCACAGGCATGCCACACGTCGGGCGTCCGTCCGCGATTCGGCACCGAGAAACGCCGCCAAGGCGGCGTGTCTCGGTGGCACACGTTCAGCACCCGGGCGTCCCCGGCTCAGCACCCGGCCGCGAAGATGGCCAGGTAGTAGAAGAAATCGTCGTTGTTGAGCACCCCGTTCGGCACGCCATAGCCCGGCTGGCCCGGGATCGCGCCGGTGGTCAGGTCGGCGACGGCCAGGTTGCCGGCGGCGAACTGGGCGAGGTAGTAGAAGAAGTCGTCGTTGTTGAGCACGCCGTTGGGCACGCCGTAGCCCGGCTGGCCGGGGATCGCGCCGGTGGTCAGGTCGGGCTCGCAACCGGTGCCGACGGTGCCGTCGATGAGGAAGGGCATGTCGGCGCCGTCGGTGTTGGCCGCGGCGATGCAGCCGCCAAGGACGGGGTCGGCGATGCGTCCCTCATCCACGAACGGCGCCCACGAGGCCCCATCGAACTGCACGCCGTTCGAGCCGGGCAGGTACATGCTCGAGCCGATGGGCATGCCCGCGAGCGGGGCGATCCACGGCCCGGAGTTGATCGTGCCGTCCGACTGCACATCGACCCAGTACGTGCCGGCGGCGAGGGTCAGGCTCAGCCCGCCGCAGACGTTGCGGAAGATCGGGCGGGTGGTCGTGGGGTTTGGCTGGGAGCACACGACCGGCGAGGCGTTGGAGATGCGGTAGAGGTTGGCGTCGATCGAGTCCGTCAGGCGGTTGGTGGTCGTGTCGCCGAAGACGATGCTGCTGCCGGGCTGGCCGGGCTCGCCGTCCCAGACGCGGAAGTTGTAGTGCGTGAACGACGACGCGCCGGGCTGGGCGCCGGTCTGGTACGCGAAGAAGGTGAACGCGGAGATGGTCCAGGTCTCGCCGGCGGGGATGGTGAAGTCGTCGGCGAAGCGGGTGCCGGAGACGACGCGGTGCCCGACGCCGATGGTGTTGCCCTTGATGAGGGTGACGGCGTCGTGCCCGATCTCGGCCCACTCGGTGCCGGGGGGGGCGGCGAAGCCGGCGAGGCTGACCGCGCCGGTGGACAGGCCGATGTCCGAGCCGGGTCCGCGGAGGGCGTTGGAATAGAGCTGGGCCGACGCGCCCGAGGTGGCGGCGCCGAGGGCGGCCAGGCCGGCGAGGGCGAGCAGCGGGCGGACGGCGGAAACGGCGGTCGACTCGATCGAGGCCATGGTTTCTCCCTGAAAGGACTCCCCCGACAAGAAGATAGCCCGGCGGCGTCGGCGGTCCAAGCGGATTCGGGGGCGTCGCGTGTTTGTGCGATGATCGGGCGCGGGCGCTACGCACGCTGCCCCACCGCGCCGACGTGGTGGCGGATAACCGGTGCGGACCCGCGGGGCGCGTCCGCCCCGGGCCAGTCGACGCCGATCACGTCGATGCGGATGCCCAGCGGCGCGGAGCCGGGCGGGCGGCGACGGCGTGTGCGGGACGCGATCGCCTGGGCCAGGCGCACGAGGGCGGCCTGTTTGCGCGCGGTGATCGACGCCTCCGGGGGCGGGTGCGCCGTGGAGAGCAGGCGCGTCTTGACCTCGACGACCACGACCGTGCGCCGATCCGGCGTCAGGGCGACGATGTCGGCCTCGGCGTTGGCGAGGTGCAGGTTGCGGGCGAGGACGCGGTATCCGGCGCGCTTCAGGTGGCGGGCGGCGGCGCGCTCGCCGCGCTGCCCGAGCGTCGGCGGCGTGCGGCGCAGCAGCGACGCGACGCGGGCCAGCAGGGACGCGGGCGGTGGGGGGGTTGGACGCGGCTCGGCCATGCGCGGCAGCCCGGGCGACCCGGCGATCAGCGCGGACCGGGCACGCCCGCGCCCGGATTGGGCTCGGCCTGTTCGGGCGGGTAGTACCGCTGCGTGGCGATGGCCAGCAGGCGGTCGATCATCTCGGTCTCGCTCGTGAACGAGGCCCGCTCGCGGAGGCGCGCGATGAGCTCCTCGGCCCGCTGGACGAGTTCCTGCTGGCGGAGCGTGTCGCTGATCTGGATCTGGGCCTCGTAGAGCGTGCGCGAGTCGTCGGTGACGCGTTCGAGCCGCAGCCAGGTCACGAGTTGCCCGTTGAAGTAGGTGATCGGCCCGGCCCACTCGCCCGGGCGGAGGCGCCGGGCCGCGTCGTTGAGTTCCGCGTTGTTAAAGAACTCGCCCTGAGCGTACTCGCCCGCGAACGGAACCACCACAAGCCCGGCGTTCGCGCGGCGGTTTGGTGCGTTCAGGTTGCTCGCCGCGACCTCCTCGAACGGTGTCCCGCGGGCGAGCGCCTCGGTGATGTTCGCGACGGTCTGGGCCTGGGCTGCCACGGCGTCGATGCGTCGGAACCGCGCGCTTGGTGGGGGGTTGAACGTGTCGCTGTTGCGGAGGTAGTAGTTCTCGATGTCACGCCCGCTGACCTGGATGCCCCGGATCAGGTTCTCGCGCGAGAGCCCGACGAGCTGGGCCTCCTGCTGCTCGCGGAGGAACTGCTCGAGCGTCTGGTTGCGTTCTTCGAGCAGGCGTCGCTGGGCCTCGGTGATGCTGCCGCCCGCCCGGGCCAGGGTCCGCTGGCGCGTGGCGTTGAGCACGCGCGTGAGGCCGACCTCGCGGGCGGCCGGCGGGATCGACTCGAGCGCCTCAGCGGCGAGCAGCTCGCTCTGGAGCGTGGTGATGAGTGCGCCCCGGATGCTGTCGCGGGCCTCGCGCGTCCACGAGGCCCGGGGGAGCTCGAGCGAGAGCGCCCGCAACCGGGCCTCCATCGGGGCCAGGAACTCGTTGGCGAACACGGGTCGCCCGTTGATGTCGCCGACCTTGACGTCGATCAGCATCGGGCGACCGACGGGCGCCGGGGCCGAGCCGGTCAGGTTCGGCGGGTTCGGGTCGACCACGACGGTGCCGGGCGCGGGATCGTTCGGACCAGCGGGCGTCCGGTTGCCCGACTGGGCGGCGGCGGCCGAGTTCGAAGGGGCGGTGGGGCTGACGCCGACCGGATCGGTGATCGGGGGCGGGACGCTCACGGGCACGCCAGGCGTCTGCACGAAGGGTCCGACGGCGGCGGGTGCGTCGGGCTGGCGGAAGTCGCTCGCCGAGAGGCGCGGGCCGGGCGTGCTGGTCAGGGGCTCCAGCAGCGTCGGTCGCGACGAGCACGCGCCCAGCAGCAGCACGAGCACGGACGCGGCCAGGAGCCGGCACGCCGCGGGTTGGGGGCGTCTTGGCATACGCCCAAGCGTACCGCCAGCAGAACCGGGCGGCGCGGCCCGACGCGTGGTTGGATGGGAGGGGCACGCCCTACCGACCGAGCACCCGGGCGGCAAGCGCCATGAACCGGGCCGCGGCCTTGCCCTCCAGGAGCGTCGTGGGGGTGCGGAACCTGGGGTGCGTGGTGGTCGTGACGACCGGGCGGGTCATGGCCAGCAGCCCGTCGCGCCCGCGCGAGAGGCCCCAGCCGCTGGGGCCCACGCCGCCGAGGGTCACGCGCGGGTGCCCGGTGGGCACGACGCAGTCGTTGATGGTGACGATGGTGGAGCCCAGGCGGGGGGCGATGTCGCGCCGGGCCCTGGCGGTGTCGCGGGTGAACAGCGAAGTGGCCAGGCGCTGGTCCACCGACGCGTGGATCGCCAGCGCGTCGCCCTCGTCGCGGGCCTTGACGACGGCGAGCACCGGCCCGAAGTGGCGGCCGGCGACGGCGTCGCTGGTGGGCGGGCAGCCGAGCAGGGCGGTGGGGGGGATGCTGCGAGGGTTGGATTCCCGCCCCGACGCATCCGATTCCGCTGCGATGGCGATGGGAGCGGTGTCGCCGCCCTGCACGACATTGGCCCCATCGCGCCGCCCCGCGTCGATCGCGGCCTGGGCCTTGGCGACTTCCGACTCGTGGACCATCCGCAAGCGCGGCGTGTTCTCGACCTCCCGCTGCAGCGCCGCCGCGAATGCGTCGTACGCCCCGGCGCACACGATCGCCCGGCGCGGGCCCATGCACGTCTGGCCAGCGTTCATGCGGACCGCGGCCCAGATGGCGCGGGCGGCCAGGGCCGCGTCAGCGTCGGGCAGCACGATCGCCGAGTCGCGACCGGAGAGTTCGAGCGTGCTCGTGGTCAGGGCCGGGGCTAGGGCCGCGGCGATTCGCTGGCCGACCTCGGTCGAGCCCGTGAAGACGATGTGGTCGAGGCGGTCGGCGTCGGCGTGCTCCATCGACTCGTGCGTGCCGGCGAGCGCGACGACCCGCTCGCCCGCCTCGCGCGTCGCCTCGGCGACCTCGAGCACGCCCGCGGGCAGCGCGGCGTCCGGCGTCGGCGCGCGGGCGATGTCGAGCAGCAACGCCTGGCTCCGCGGGCTGCGCTCCGATGCTTTGACGAGCACGCGGTTGCCGCACGCCAGCGCCTGAACCAGCTGCACCCCCAGCAGCCCGACCGGGTAGTTCCATGTCGCGATGATGCCGACGCGCCCGAGCGCCACGCGCCGCTCGCGCACCACGACCCCCGGCGAGAACAGCCCGCCGCCGGCGACGCGCCGCTCGCGGAGCAGACGCGGTGCCGCGCGCTCGGCGTACCGGCACGCCCGCAGCAGCGGCGCGACCTCCGACACGAAGCACTCGAACACGCCCTTGCCGATCTCGTTGGCGACGATGCCGGTGACTTCCGCGTGGCGTGCCGCGATCGCGCGGCGAAACGCTCGGAGCCAGGCGAGGCGGCTTGGCAGGTTCCACGCGCCGTCCCATCCGGGTGCGGCGTTCGGCTCGACAGTGGCTGGGGCGGCGTCGTCGCGCATCGGGTCGATCGTACAGCCCCATTTGCTACGCTTGGCCCATGCAGGACCTCTCGATCAAACTCGCCCCGGCCCGCGACCACATGAACGCCGGGCGGTTCGACAAGGCCGCCGCCCTCCTCCAGCGCCTGGCCCAGCAGCACCCCAAGCGCCCGGACGTCCTGGCCCTGCTGATCATCAGCCTTGTCCGCAGCGGCAAGGCACCGCAGGCCCAGTACTACGTGGATCAGGCCCGGGCCATGTCCGCCGGCGACGCCCGGGCTCTGCTGGACCTAGGCAACCTGCTCGCCAAGCAGGCCCAGGGCGAGATGGCCCTGCCGCTGTTCGAAGCCGCCCTGGCCATCGACCCGACCCTGTCGGCGGCCAGCGTCGGGCTCTCCGGCTCGCATTTCCACGCCTATCGCCTGGGCGACACCATCGCAACCGCCCGGGCCGGGCTCGAGCACAACCCGACCCACCCCATGCTGCTGTGCAACCTGGGCGTCTCGCTGCTGCAGGCCGGACGCCCGCGCGAGGCCCTGGATGTGCTCTCGCAGGCCGCCGCCGCCAACCCCGACCACGAGCTCATCGTCGCGGCCCACGCGGCGTGCACGAACTACGCCGGCAACGCCACGCCCAAGCGGTCGTACGAGGCGCATCGCATGTACGACGCATTGCTCAACCGCCAGCTCCCGACCCCGCCCCGCCCGAAGCCGCGCGACCCGAACCCCGATCGCCCTCTGCGCGTCGGCGTGGTCTCGGCGGACCTGCGGGCACACCCGTGTGGCTCGTTCATCGAGCCGTGGCTGGCCAGCCACTCCAAGGGCTTCGAGATCACGTGCTACTCCGTGGCGTTCCGCGAGGACGCGGCCAGCAAACGCCTCCGCGGGCACCCCGTGCGGTGGAAGTGGGAGCCCACCATGCACGCCAAGGACTTCGCGGACATGCTGGCCCGCGACCAGATCGACGTCGTTCTCGAACTCTCCGGCCTGACCGCCGGGCACCGCATGATCGCCCTGCACCTGCGGCCCGCGCCCGTTCAGGTCACCTACTTCGGCTATCCCAACACGACCGGGCTCAGCGCGATCGACGCCCGCATCGTCGACTCGATCACCGATCCCGACGACCCCTCATACAACAGCGTCGCCTCCGAGCGCCTCGTCCGCATGGACCCGTGCTTCCTGTGCTTCCCGCCCATCGCCGGCGCGCCCGAGCCAGGCCCGCTGCCCGCCAAGGCCAGCGGGCACGTCACCTTCGGCTCGTTCAACAATGTCGCCAAGATCGACGATGACACGATCCGCATGTGGACGAGGGCGGTGCTGGCGGTCCCCGCCTCGCGCCTGCTGCTCAAGTACCACGCCCTCTCCCAGGCCCCCGTGCGCGACGCGATCATCGAGCGGTTTGTCAAGGCCGGCCTGCCCGCCGACCGCATCGAGCTCGACCCCCCCGGCAAGAACACGCTCGACACGCTCGCGGCCTACCAGCGCGTCGACATCGCCCTGGACACCTACCCCTACCACGGCACCACCACGACCTGCGAGGCCCTGTTCATGGGCTGCCCCGTCGTCACGCGCATGGGCGACCGCTGCGTCGCCCGCGTGTCCGGCTCGATCCTGGCCGCCGCCGGCATCGACGACTGCACCGCCGACACCGACGACGGGTTCGTTGAGATCGCCCGTCGCCTGACGGGCGACCTGGACGGGCTGGCGGCGCGCCGTGCCGGGCTGCGCGAGAAGATCCTGGCCTCGACCCTGTGCGACCAGAGGGTCTACGTCGAGCGTCTCGAGCGCACGCTCCGCGCGCTGTGGAAGGACGTGTGCGCCGCAGCCTGACGCGTGGCTCACGACCCCGCGACGCGGTCCACCTCATTGAGGCTCGTCGACCCCTCGCCCACGAGTTTCCAGCCCGACTGCGTCAGCGTCGCGAACAGCCCGCCCTCGACGATCTTCTTCATCGCCTGGATGCTCGGGTCCTTCAGGATCACGTCCCGCAGCTCGTCGGTGAAGTCGAGCAGCTCGAAGATGGCCCGCCTGCCGCGGAACCCCGTGCCCAGGCAGCGCGGGCACCCGACCGGGGCCATCAGCTCGCTCTTGCCCTCGACGAACCGCCCGAGACGCGTGGCCACCCCCGGCGGGACCCGCACGCCCGTGCGGCAATGCTCGCACAGCACCCGCACCAGGCGCTGGGCCAGCACAACGTCCAGCGCGCTGGCGATCAGGTAGGGCTCGACCTTCAGATCAAGCAACCGGAACACCGCCGCGATCGTGTCCTTGGCGTGCACCGTCGTGAACACGACGTGCCCGGTCATCGCGGCCCGCATCGCGGTGCTGGCCGTCTCCTCGTCGCGGATCTCGCCCACCAGGATCACGTCCGGGTCCTGGCGCAGAACGCTGCGCAGCAGCCCGCCGAACGTGTTGCCCCGCTGCTCGTCGATCGGGATCTGCGTCGTCTGCTCGAGGCGGTACTCGACCGGGTCCTCGATGGTCACGACGTTCTTGGCCTCGCGGTCCACCTCGCGAAGCGCGTTGTACAACGTCGTGGTCTTGCCCGAACCCGTCGGCCCGCACACCAGCAGCAAGCCCTGGTCCTGGCGGCACACCCGGCGCACCCGCTGCTCCATCCAGCCCGGCAGGCCCAGGCCCGAGAGCGTCGACGGCGCGGTCAAGAGGTCCAGCACCCGCACCACCATCTTCTGGCCGTGCACCGAGGGCGTCATGCTCACGCGATAGTCGATCTGGCGGGCCGGCCCGACCTCCGCCGCCGCCGCGCCATCGACCGCCGGCTTCAGGCGCGACGAGAAGTGCCCCTCCTGCACCTGGTCCGCGGCCGCGGCCTTCATATTGCACGCCGCCTTGACCATCCCCACAACCAGCATGCCGACCCGATCCGGCAGCTCCCCGATCGTGACCATCTGCCCATCCACACGCATCCGCACGCTGGTCGATGAGCCCTTCGGCTCGACGTGCACGTCCGTCGCCCGGGCCCGGGCCGCGATCTGCAGGATCAGCAGCAGCGCGGGCGGGCCCTCGCCCTTGCCCTGCAGCGCATCGCTCTCCTTTCCCGCCGACGACACGATCACGAACTCGTCGCCCGGCGCGTTCTTGGGCGGCAGGTCCCGCAGCACCCGCTCGAACGAGCCGCGCCACGCGGGCCGGCCCTTCCGCGCTGGCGCGACCTCGTCCGCGGCGCTGGTCTCGCCCGCCGCCTCGACCACTTCAGGCGCCACCGCCATCCGATCGACGGCGAACTCCGTGCCCCCGACCCGCACCACGTCCCCCTGCGACAGGAACGTCCGCTCGATCCGCAACTCGTTGACGAACGTCCCGTTCCGCGAGCCCAGGTCGCGGATGCCCGGCCCGCCCTGCCCCGTCCCCGCCCGGCTCGACCACGCAGTGCTGGCGGCTGAGCTTCTGGTCCTCCAGCAGCGCCACCTCGCACGCCGAGTGCCGCCCGATCGTGACCGGCGACACGCCGATCGGCACGATCCGGTCCGAGCCGACCTGGCGCAGCACCCAGGCCAGCACGCCCGCGCCCGCCGCCGCCGGACGCGACGCTTCCGCCCCGCCCCGCTTCGCCCCGGCTGGTCTGGCGTTCTTGCTCGGCACGCGGACGATCATACAGACGCCCTCCCCGCGGCCCGCGGGAACCGCGACGCGCCACCCGTTCCGACGCCCCGCCCCGCCCGCGGTTCCCGCTCGCGCCCCCGCCGCCCCCGAAACTACACTCCCTCCCCATGATCGACCTGAAACACCTGCGCGAGGCCCCGGACCACTACCGCGAGGGCTGCCGCAAGAAGAACATCCACGCCGACATCGACCGCATCCTCGCGTTCGACGAGCAGCGCCGCGCTCTCCAGGCCCGGGCCGATGGCCTCAAGGCCGAGCAGAACCGCATCGCCAAGGAGTCCGGCCCCCAGATCGGCAAACTCCAGGGCGCCCTGAAGAAAGCCAGCCCGGAGGACCACGCCCGCATCGAGGCCGAACTGGCCGAACTCAAGGCCCGCCCGGCCCGCCTGAAAGAGGAAATCGCCGCCCTCGACGCCCAGGCCGCGGCCCTGACGCCCGAACTCGAAGCCCTGCTCCTGGCCGTCCCGCTCCCGCCCGATGCCGACGTGCCCGTCGGCACCTCCGCCGACGACAACGTCCAGATCCGCACCTGGAACCCGCCCGCGCGCGACGCCCTGCCCGCCTTCGACCCCGCCAAGCCCTTCGACGCCCAGCGCGGCTTCAAACCAAAGACCCACATCGAACTCATCCGCGACCTGGGCCTGGTCGACTTCGAGCGCGGCGTCAAGATCGCCGGCAGCCGCTCCTACGTCCTCACCGGCGACGGCATGCGCCTCCACAACGCCGTGCTCCAGTTCGCCTTCGACTTCATCACAAGCCGCCACGGGTTCCGCGCCACGTCCGTCCCCGTCGTCGTCCGCGAGGAGACCATGGTCGGCACCGGCTTCTTCCCCGCCGGACGCGAGCAGGCCTACCACATCGAGGAGTCCAAGCGCGGCTCATCGCACGACCTGTTCCTCACCGGCACCGGCGAGGTCGGCCTGATGGCCCTGCACATGGACGAGATCCTCGACGAGTCGCAACTTCCCTTGAAGTACGCGACCGTCTCCACCTGCTTCCGGCGCGAGGCCGGGGCCGCCGGCAAGGACACCGCGGGCCTCTACCGCATCCACCAGTTTGACAAGGTCGAGCAGGTCGTGATCTGCCGCGCCGACGAGGCCGAGAGCCGACGCTGGCACGCGCAGATGATCGAGATCGTCGAGCAACTCCTCCAGACCCTGGGCCTGCCCTACCGCCTGCTGCAGTGCTGCACGGGCGATCTTGGCGCCAAGAACGCCGACATGATCGACATCGAGTCGTGGATGCCCGGTCGCGGCGAGGTGGACAAGGACGGGCGCCCCCTCGGGGCCTACGGCGAGACCCACTCGGCAAGCCGCCTCTACGACTACCAGTGCCGGCGCCTGAACCTGCGGTACCGCCCATCGCCAGTCGCCGGCGAGAAGAAGGCCGCGACCGTCTATTGCCACTCGCTCAACAACACCGTGCTGGCCAGCCCGCGCGTCCTGATCCCGATCCTCGAGAACTACCAGAACGCCGACGGCAGCGTGACCATCCCCGCCGCCCTACGCCCGTTCATGGGCGGGCAGCAGCGGATCGGGTGATCAGGCAACCGCGATCGCACGCGCGCGCGAGGGGTTCAGTCGTCTTCGCCGGCACCGCCGCGCGCCTTCCCCGCCGCCTCCTTGGCGACAGGCTTGGCCTCGGCCTCCTGCACCGCCTTGGCCTTCTTCGACTTCCGCGCCGCCCGCGGCTTGGCCTCCGTGATGTGCCCCAGCGCCCGCGAGATCAACTCGCCCCGGCTCGAAGCACCCAACTTCTTGTGCAGGCTCTTCACGTGGTCGTGCACCGTGTGGGCCGACCGCTCCAGCTCCTGCGCGATGTCCGCCACCGACAGCCCGAGCGTCAAGCGCTCCAGGATGTGCTGCTCCTTGCTCGTCAGCCAGTCGCTCGTCGTCGTCCGCGTCGGCCCGATCGCCAAGAGCGCCCGGCGCGACAGCAGCGGCAGCACCACCCGCAGCACCGCCTCACGCTCGACCATGTTCGCGATCGGCTCGCTCCGGGCCACCATCACGATCAGGCAACGCCCCGGCGTCTCAGGCGACAGCCCGACCCCCGCCACCAGCAGGTCGCCCGTGGCCACTTCCGACCACATGCGCCCCAGCGTCCCGTGGCGCCAGTCGCCCGGCTGGGTGTACCGATCCGCGTTGCCGCAGAACCCACGCTCGAGCGCACCCGCGCTCAGCCCGAACCCCAGCGCCGCCAGGCGATCCGCCCGCGACCGCACGACGTTCGGCACATGCCCCTCGGCGAAGGCCTCGGTCGGCGCGTCGACCGCCGCGCCGACGGCCTCACGCTCGCTGATCGTGCCGCTGGCGTCCAGCGTCGCCAGGATCACCGCCACGACGGCGCGATCCACCAGCGGCACGAGGCAGCGGGCCGCGCGGTCGCACCAGTCCGGCGTCGCCACCGCGGGCAGCGCGCACAAACGTTCCGTGATCCGGCTCGACATCAGGAGCCACTGCTGTTCGGTCAGGTTCGGAGACATGCGCCCTCCGTGGATGCCGCCCTCGGGGTCTGGCCCGCGTCGGCGTCGGCTGCGCGAAACCCCTCGAGCCCCGGCGACCCGCCCGCGTTGGCGACCCGCCGCCTGACAGCCCGACCCCGGCGCGCCGAACCTCCCCAAGAGGCCCGGTGGTCCCTGCGCGAGGCCAGTCAAACACCCTCCCGGTATCGGTGATCCTATCGCCGCCACCCCGAAACGCCTACGCCGATCTTTTCCCATTCTCCCGAGCGGGCGTCGTGCCGATTCCGAACAGCATTCGACTGTGCGGAGAGACCGGTGCGCGGTCCGGTCGTCGATCGTCACCCGGCATGGATCGGGTTGGGGGTCGTCGCCGGTCCCCGTCGTCGCTACCCTCCGATCCCGCGAGCGAACTCGCCCGGGGTGGTCCCACCACAACCGGGGAGCCGAACCGTCCCCCCGCCCCCCGACCGCGCCCCGCCGAAGAGCAGAGGAGATCGCCTTGGCGGGACGCCAGGCCACAGCCCAGCCCGCCGACCGACCCCCGCCCCCGGGGCGGGTGCTGATCATCGGCGCCGGCCCCACGGGTTTGGGCGCGGGCTACCGCCTCAAGGAACTCGGGCACGCCAACTTCGCCATCGTCGACGCCAACCCCTACGCCGGGGGCCTGGCCCACTCCTTCACCGACGACGCCGGGTTCACGTGGGACATCGGCGGGCACGTCATGTTCAGCCACTACGACTACTACGACCGCGTCTTCGAGGCCATGATGGGCGACGAGTTCACCCTCAACGACCGCGAGTCGTGGGTGCGGATGTGCGACCGCTGGGTGCCGTACCCGTTCCAAAACAACATCCGCTACCTCCCGCCCGAGGTCGCCTACGAGTGCCTCTCGGGCCTGGTCAAGGCCAAGGTCGCGCGCGAGAGCGGACGCTGGGACGACAGCTCGCCCTGCCCCGGCGTCGCGGGCGCCGCCAACTTCGCCGAACTCTGCCGCACCATCTTCGGCGACGGGATCATGAAGCACTTCATGCGCCCGTACAACTTCAAGGTCTGGGCCCACCCGCCCGAGATGATGAACAAGCAGTGGATCGGCGAGCGCGTCGCCATGATCGACGTCGACCGCGCCATCAGGAACGTCGTCATGGGCCTGGACGACTTCGCCTGGGGCCCCAACAACCGCTTCAAGTTCCCCCTCAAGGGCGGCACCGGCGCGTTCTACGACCGCATCGCCGCCCACCTGGGCGACCGCATCCAACTCGGCCGCCGCGTCGTGTCCATCGACGTGGACGCGAGAGTCGCCACCTTCGCCGACGGCTCGACCGAGCGGTACGACGCGCTCATCTCCGCCATGCCGCTCGACGTGCTGTGCCGGGGCGTGCTCGCCGGCGACGTGCCCGACGCCATCCGCGACGCGGCCGCACGCCTCCGCCACTCCGCCGGCTACATGGTCGGCATCGGCATCAAACGCCCGTGCCCGTCCACCAAGTCCTGGATGTACTTCCCCGAGGACAACTGCCCCTTCTACCGCGTCACCTACCTCTCCAACTACTCGCCCTTCATGACCCCCGACAAGGACCGCTGCTACTCGCTCCTCTGCGAGACCAGCCAGAGCGACTTCAAGCCCGTCGACGCCGACTCGATCATCGACTCCACGATCCGCGGCCTCGAGAACGCAGGCCTGCTCGAGCCCGGCGAGCGCGAGGACATCGTCACCACTTGGGTCTACCACGCCGAGTACTCGTACCCCACGCCCACCGTCAACCGCGACGAGATCCTCGCCCAGGTCATCCCCTGGCTCGAGGCCCGCGGCATCTACAGCCGCGGGCGCTTCGGCATGTGGAAGTACGAGGTCGCCAACACCGACCACACGCTGATGCAAGGTGTCGAGGCGGTCGACCGCCTCCTGCTCGGCACGCCCGAGACCACCATCGGGATCGTCTACGAGTCCACGACCGACGGGCGACAGGCCGCCACCCACGCCCGCCCCAGCGTCGCTGGCAGCGGCGAGAAACGCCTGGCGGCCAAGGCCGCGGCAGCAGCGCCCGCAGCAAGCCAATCAGTCGAACCCAAGCCCGCCACGACGCCGAGCAAGACCCTCTCCCACCAGCAAGCCGGCGACAAGCCCGAGGTCGACGTGGCCGAGGAAGAACTCGGCGTCACGCAGAAGCCCTGACGGGTGGTGCGGGCCCCGGCGGGTGGCACGCCCACGCCCCGCGCCAGAGAGTCACCGCTCCGCTATGAGCCCCCTCGCGGGGCGCGGGCGTGGCGAGCACCCAAGCCTCTCGCACCACGCCCGCGCGCCGCGTGGGCGTGCCACCCGACGCCGCCCCTCTCGCATACGCGCATCCACTGTGCCACCGAGACACGCCGGCTCGGCGGCGTTTCTCGGTGCCGATCGACCGACCACCGCCCGACGCGTGGCATGTCTGTGGCTTTGCACAGACATGCCGATCAACCCGGGGCGCACGCCGCCACGCGGTCGCTCGCCATGCTTGTGCAGAGCCACAAGCATGCCACCCCTCGAACCCCCGTCCGCGCACCCTACTGCCCATCCCCCTCGTACCTGATCCACTCCAGGCACAGCCCGCTCGCCGGTATCGTCGGCCCGGCCCGCCGCCGGTCCAGGCTCGCCACGATCGCCGGGATCTGCTCCGCCCCGATCTTCCCGCGCCCCACCTCGTGCAGCGTGCCCGCGATGATCCGCACCATGTTGTAGAGGAACCCGTCGCCCTCCACCTCAACACGCACCCGCACCGCCCCCGGGTCGATCGCGCTGGGCGCAGGCCGCGCCTCCACGCGGCACGCAAAGACCGTCCGCACCGTCGTCAGCCGCCCGTGCCCCGCCGCCGCGAACCCCGCGAAGTCGTGCGTGCCCACCAGCCCCGCCGCCGCCGCCGCCATCGCCCCGGCGTCCAGCGCCGTCCACACATGGTGCACGAACCGCCGGTCCCACAAGGCCCGGTGCTTCGACACATGGAACGTGTACGAATAACACTTCCGCACCGCCCCGCGGATCGGGTCGAACGCCGGTGTCGTCGGCGCCGCCGCCACCACCAGCACGTCCTCCGGCAACCGGCTGTTGATCGCCCGAAGCAGGGGCTCGGTCCCGCGCTCCGCGGGCCACCCGACGCGGATGCCCTTCTGCTCGTGCGCATACCCCGGCTCGGGATCGACCGGGTGGTCCACGCTGGTGAACGCCGCGACCTGCCCGCGCGCGTGCACGCCCGCGTCGGTGCGGCTGGCCCCCAGCAGCACCACCGGCTCGCGCACCACCTCGCGCACCGCTCGCTCGACAACACCCTGGACCGTCCGCATCTCGATCCGGGGACGCGCCGACGGCGCGCCGTCGACGCCGGGCGACACAGCCACCGGCGCATCCGGGTCCGGCGGCTCCTGCTTCTGCCACCCGTGGAACTCCGACCCGTCGTACGCAATGGTCAACCGATACCGCGGCACGCGGGAGCATAGCGAGCCGGCAACGAAGGTGGCACAGGCTTGCAGCCTGTGCCGGCGGCGCAGCCGCCGAGTGCCCCGAGCCCCACGCCACCCCTCCGCGAACGCGACGCGCAAGCGAGTGCGCGAGCCGGGGCGTCCCCGCCCCGGACTCCGAACCACCCGAGGTCACCGTGTCCGCACGAGGAACCGGGGCGGGGACGCTCCGGCTCGCTCCGTGCAGCGATCTTGGCCACGTCGGCGTCGATCTCAGCCCCTCCTCCCGGTATCCTCCCGGCTGATGGGCCCACTCCAATTGAACATCGCTGAGGCGATCAGCGCCATCCGCCAGTGCAACGCCAGCGCCGAGTTCCGCGCCGCCGAGCGCCTCATGCACGCCCAGTTCCATGCGCCGGATTCAACGGACGCCGAGTCGATCGCCGAACGCGTCGTCCTGCTCGATCGCCTCTGGGCCACGCAGATGTTCTGGCATCGCGGCCTCATCGACCGCGTGATCGACTCGCTCCACATCCATGCCCCGCGACTTCTCGACACGATTCGCGCGCTCCCCCCCGACGCGCTCGAAGACTCTCCCGATCTGATTCTCGACGCCGCCCGCGTCGCCATGCCCATCGCTCTTGCTCGGACCTCGCCCCAAGAGCCGGGCGGTCCCTACTCCTTCGCCACGAAGTACCTGCACTGGATGACGCGCCTGCACTTTCCAATCATGGACGGCCGAGCACGACTCGCCATCAACAATCTCCAGCGCCAATCGGGGCACAAGCCACGCATTCCAACGAGCAGCCTGGACTGGTTCGACGACTACCCGCGATGGATCGCGTTCTACAGCGATCTGACCCGCTCGATCGCGCAGAGCCAACGCGAGCAACTCATCGAAATCGACACCGAGTCCCAGCCCAGCCCCGGCCGATGCCGCAACTCGCTACTCCGCGTGCTCGACAAGGTGTTCTACACGCTCGGCAGCGCCCCGGCTGCGACGTGAACGCAGGGCCGTGGATCGAGCGGCGCTCCCTACCGCCCCGCCGCCTCAAACGACCCGATCACGCGCGCCGAATCCAGCGGCGACACCTCGTACAGCACCAGCCCGTTCAGCCGACGCTTGTACAGGTGCAGGCCCGACGAAACACCCGACGAAGAGCCCGACCCGCCCGACGCCTCCCCGACCCGTCGCAGGTTCACGTCGCTCTCGCCCTTGTCGATCAGCACCAGCACCTCGTGCCCGTCCACCCGCGTCATCAGCGTTGCCGTCCGATTCGTCAGCACCGGCGTCCCGTACGCCCAGCCGATCACCTCCACCCCGGGCGTCGCCACCGGCAGCAGCACCGCCCGCCCAAACCGGTCGCGCACGGCCTCGACAAACTCCTCGTCCGTCGTGCACACCCACTCCGGCTCGAAGCCCCGCGACGCGACCGCCGCGTAGATCTCCGCCGGCTGGCGGAACGGCGCGGGCGTGCCCACCACGAACCACCAGTACCCGCCCCCGCCGCCGACCACCAGCGCCAGCATCGCCGCCACCGCCAGCGGCACCCAGCGCTTCCGCGACGGCCCCGTCGCCCCCACAAGCCGCGGCCCGGACGACCCGCTCGCACGCCCCGCCGACCCCGCACCCGAGCCACCCCGACCCGCCATCTCGATCCGCGCCGGCGGCGCATACATCGCCCGCAGACGCCCATCGATCCGGCGCTGCAGTTCCACCTCCGCCCGCAGCGCGGCATCCCCGCGCAGGCGCGCCTCGAACGCCGCCCGCTCATCGCCTTCCATCAGGCCATCCACATACCTGTCCAGCGCCGCACCATCCTTGCCTTGTTTGCCGCCATCACGCGGCAGTTCGCCGAACGGGCCGCCATCACCGCCAACTCCTCCGGAACCAGTGGGGGGTTTCTCGCTCATCGCGTCCCCCCTTCTGCCTGCCCCACGAGCGCCACCCGCAGCGCCCGCCGCGATCGGTGCACGTGGCTCATCGCCGTTCCCTGCGGGATGCCGAGAACATCGGCGATCTCCGCGTACGTCAGTTCCAGGATCGTCCGCAGCAGCAGGCACGCCCGCGCCGTCTCGCCCAAGTCCCCCAGCGCCCCGGTGAGCGCATCATCGAACGCCCCCTGGTCGCCCGCCAGCCTCCCGCGTGAATCGACCGGCTCCGCCATCGCCGCCCCATCCCTGCCCTCTCGCTCCGCAAACGCCGCCGGGTCCACGGGCCGCGTCCGCTGGCGCACGCCCCGACGCCGCTCGTTCATCGCCACGAACCGCACGATCTGCCCCATCCACGCGTTGAAACTGGTGGCGCGATCGAACTGATCGAGTTTCCCCAGCGCGATGCCCGCCGCCTCCTGCACGATGTCCTCCGCCTGGGACGCGTCGCCCACGATCCCCACCGCCACGCACCACAGCCTCTGCCCGGCGCGCTCGAACAGCGCGGCGAACTCGTCGGGCGAAACCGGCCCGACGCGTTCCCCGGCCTCGCCCCCCACGGGCGGTCTGGCCTGCGGCCGCGTCACCATCCGACCTCCTGATGTCCGAACCGTCCCCGTTTCTTGCGGGCCGCCCGTGCGGCGAACCCCCGTGCCGCCGCGAACCCCGAGCCTGCCCCGCTTATTCGGACCCGCACCCCGCCCCGACCGCCACGCCGTCGCCCCGCACCCCCGAATCGCCCGCCCCCGGCACCCCGTACCGCCGGATCGTGTAGATGAACTCCCGATTCCGCAGACGCCCGACCGTCCCCACCCGCTCCCCCTTCGGGTTGTGGATGCCGATCTTGGCCCCGACGTACCTGGCATGGTCGTGCGTCGCGCACGAAACCGTCGCCAGCCCCTGGGCCACGCCGAACACCTCGCCCAGCAGCCCCTCCAGCCGCTCGCGCGACAGGAACCCCTCGTCGCTGAACGACAGCACCACCGCCGGCGCCCGAACCGCCCCCAGCAGGCGGCGCAGGGCCCCCTCGAACCCGCGGCGCGAGTTGAACGCGCTCTTCCGCTCCTGCACATCCTCGCGCTTCCGCGCCACCCCGTACATCCCCGGCGCGTCCCACCGCACCAGCGTCTCCCACACGTGGTAGTTGCCCAGGTACGAGTGCTGGTTGTACGGCGGATCGATGTATGCCACGTCCGCCTCGAACCGCTGCGCCGCCTCGGCCGCGTCCAGCAGGTGCGCTTCCCCTTTCCCGCCCGCGGCCCTTGGCAGCACCCCCGGCACCCGCAGCTCCAGCCGCCGCCCCGACCGCCACGACCACGACTTCAGGTACGCCATCTGCACGCCCGTCGTCGAGTCCACCCGGTCCGCCGCCTCGAGCAACGAGGTCAGCAGCACCGCTTCGAGTTCAGCCTCCAGCCCTTTGGCCGCGATCGCCTCCCGCACCGCCTCGATCCGCCCCGCGTTTCCGGCGCGGAAGAACCGCGCCTCCCCGGCGTACGCCCGCGCAAACCAGCCACCCCCCTCGACCACCTCCTCGCCGCCCGCGCCAACGCCCACAACCACCCGCGACGCCGTTCGGTTCAACTCCGCCACGAGGCGTTCGGCGTCATCGAGCACATCCTCCCGATCCGCCTGCACGTAGCACCGCGCCAGCGTCGCCGCGTACCCGTTGTGGTCCGACGCGATCACGCGATACCCCGCCCGCTTGAGCGCGTGCCCCACCCGCGACGTCCCGCTGAACAGGTCCAGCACCGTCCCGCCGGGCGCCGACACATCGCCCACCGCCCGCAGGATCGCCGGCACCAGCAGTCGCTTCGACCCGAGGTACTTCACCACGCGACGCAGGATACCGCCCCGCGCGCGCAACCGACACGCCGACGCGAACGACGCTTTCGGCTCGGTCCCACGCCGCCCATCGGGTAGTCTGCGCCCATGGCCGCCACCGCAACCGACGCGCAGGTCCTCCGCATGGCCGACCTGGCCACCGACTCGCCCATGCCCCTGCTCAAACGCCGACGCATCATGGGCGAACGCATGATGGTCTCGGACATCCACCTCGAGCGCGGCTTCCGCGTCCAGACACACTCCCACGAGAACGAGCAGATCTCCATCGTGCTCGCCGGACGCATCCGCTTCACCCTCGGCGACCCGGACGACACCGACCGCCCCGAGCACGTGCTCACCGGCGGCATGGCCATCGTCCTGCCCTCAAACCTCCCCCACGCCGCCGAGGCCCTCGAGGACACCCACATCCTCGACCTGTTCAGCCCCCCGAGCGCCGGCACCGGGATCGATCAGAAGAAGTAACGGGAAGCGACGCAGCGACGAAGGGAAAGGCATCGACCCCGCGCATCACCGCGCGAGGCCCGCTCGCCCTTCCCTCTTCGTCACTGCGTCACTCCGTCACTCCCCTCTCTTCGTCTCTCGTCTCTGCTCTCTACCGCGCCGCCTTCCACAACCCGAAGAGATTCCCCTCCGGGTCCTTCAGCCACGAGAAGTGCCCCATCCCCGGCACCTCCTGCGGCGGCACGATGCACGTCCCGCCAAGCCCCTCGGCCTTCTCGATCGTCCCCTCCAGGTCCTCCACCAGCGCGTACACCACGCAGTAGTTGTGCGGCTCGTGACCCAGCGCGTTCAGATGACCACCGATCCCCATCGCCGGCTCGCCGCCCTTGCCCGGGTGCCCGATGTTCGACAGCATCGCCGCCGGCCCGTACGACTCGAACTCCCAGCCCAAGAGCGGGCCGTAGAACTTCTTGCCCTTCTCGATGTCCTTGAACCCGATCTCGAAGTGGACCACCGGTGCGGCCATGGGGGACTCCTTGGCTTGAGATGCGTCACCGAGACGCACGCCGCGCCCCGCTCACCCAAGCGTACCACAACTTGAACACTCGTTCAAGCCCCCCTCCCCCGCCCTGCCGGGTGGCACGCCCACGCCCCGCGCCGCAACGCCGCCAATCTCGAATCGCACCCTCGCGGGGCGCGGGCGTGGCGATCAGCCAGGTTCGTCCGCATCCACACGCACACCACGCCCGCGCTCCGCGTGGGCGTGCCACCCGTCATCGAGCGAACCAACTCGCGCTTCCGCCGTGCCACCGAGACACGCCGGCTCGGCGGCGTTTCCCGGTGCCGATCAACGGACCACCCCCGACGTGTGGCATGCTTGTGGCTCTGCACAAGCATGCTCATCGACACGCAAGCGGTGGCGAGCACCGAGGTCCGTCCGTCTCAACGCACGCCACCCCCGCATCACTCCCCCTCCGACGCCTTCTCCTTCTCCGCCGACTTGGCCCGCTCGGCCGCCTCGCCCTGCCCCGCGTTGATCGCCGCCAGGAACTCCGTCCACGACTCCGCCTTCACGCACGTGTCGATCGTGTCCTTGTCCCGCAGCGCCCGCGCCACGCTCGCCAGCAGCTCCAGGTGCAGGCGGGCCTCATCCTCCGGCGTCAGCAGCACCACGATCAGGCGCACCGCCTTGCCATCGGGCGCGCTCCACTCGATCGGCTCGGCCGGGAACCCCACGCCCACCACCGGCATCTCCAGCCCGCCAAGGCGCGCGTGCGCCACCGCCACCCCGTTGCCGATCGCGCTGCGCACCAACAGGTCGCGGGCCACGATCGCGTCGCGAACCGTCTCCAGATCCAGCCACGCCCCCTCGGCCGTCCGGCGCGCCATCTCGTCGAGCGCCTGGCCCCGGTCCGTCGCCCGCATCTCGGCCAGGAAGGTCTTGGCCGACCCGTACGCCGTGAACTTCACCTCGCGCTTCTTGCCCATCGCCTTCTGCATCAGCGCCCCGCTGACCGCCAGGGCCACCAGCGCGTTGATCACCAGCGCCACGAACAGCTTGTCCGAGATGATCCCCATCTCCAGCGCCAAAAGCCCCAGGATCACGTCAACGCTCCCGCGCCCGTTCATCGCCAGCCCCACCGCCAGCGCGTCCCGCCACGACGAGCCCGTGATCCTCGCCGCCCCCAGGCACCCGCCGATCTTGAACACCGCCGCCACCACCAGCACCACCAGCACCAGCACGAGGTCGAACGCCCCGGCGAAGTCCACCCGCAGCCCGATGCTCGCAAAGAACAGCGGCGCGAAGATGAAGGAGATGAACTGCTCCAGCGTCAGGCGCGTCGAGTGCCGCAGGTGCCGCGAGTCGCCCAGCACCATCCCGAAGATGAACGCCCCGACGATCGCGTGCACCCCCGCCCACTCCGTGAACGCCGCCGAGAACACGCACCCGACCAGCGCCAGCCCCAGCACCCCGCCCGGCCACGCCGTGTGCGCCTGCACCCACGGGATCGCACGCCCCAGCAGCCAACGCCCCAGCGTCAGCATCCCCACCACGAACAACCCCGCGGCCAGCATCGTCTGCCACACGCTCAGCGAACCGTGCGCCGCCGACCCGCCGCCATGCCCGTCCGCCGCCGCACCATGCGCCGCGCCCTGCGACGCCAACTCGCCAGCAACCTCGCCCGCCGCCCGCACCGCCTCACCCGCCGCCGCCACCGCGTCGTGCCCGCCGTGCGACAGCGCCAGCACCACCGCGAACAGCAGGCACCCCGCCACGTCGATCACCACCGCCGCCGCCAGGATCGTCGCCCCCAGCTCCGTGCGGCTGATCTGCAGGTCCATCAGCATCTTGGCGATCACCGCCAGCCCGGACAGCCCCAGCGCCGTCGCCAGGAACAGCGCGAACGCCGCCGGGGCCGCGCCCTCGCCCATCCCCACGAACGCCGGGGCCCCCAGCGCCAGCGCCACGCCCGCCAGCATCGCCGGCGCCGCCCCGCCAAGGCCGATGGCCAGCGCCGCCGTCCGGCGCTTCCACACCATCTTCAGGTTGACCTCCATCCCCGCCACCAGCATGAACATCGTGATCGACAGGCTCACCAGCGCCTGCAACGCCACGTGCACGCTCCCCGATTCCGGGAACAGCGCGTGCGACACGCCCGGCAGCACCCGCTCCAGCACCGTCGGCCCCAGCAGCACGCCCGCCGCGATCTCCCCCACGATCGACGGCTGCCCCAGCCGGCGCGCAACCTCTCCAAAGGCTCGGGCCACCAGCAGCAAAGCGCCAAGGGCCAGCAGCAGCATCGTGATGTCGTGCACGGTCAGCATGGGCGGGGCATCCCTGCGAGTCCATCCAATACCGCGGGACCACGCCCGCCGCAGGCCGCAACTCTACCGGAGACGCATCCCCGACGCCGCCAATCGACCATTCAGCCCCGACACAGAGACGCGATCGTCAGATCGCGCCGAACCCAACCCCACGCCACCAAGCCAACCCCAATGCCGCCTCTCCGTCACTCCGTCTCTTCCTCTCTCTGTCTCTTCCTCTCTCTGTCTCTTCCTCTCTCAGTCTCTTCCCCATCCCCCTCACCCCCCCGCCAGATAGAACCTCGCCACCACCGCCTCGAACTCCCGCCCATCATCCCGGCGCATCTGGAACGTGCCCTCCATCGTCCCCCACGCCGTCCGCAGCGGGCAGAACGACGAGTACTCGAACGCCTCCCCCACCTCGACCCGCGGCTGCTGCCCCACGACCCCCGGCCCACGCACCTCGTGCCGCTCCCCGTGCGCATCCACGATCAGCCAGTGCCGCGACTCCAGCGTCGCCGCCTCCGACCCCTCGTTCGTGATCCGGACCCGGTACGAGAACATCCACTGCCGCTCGTCCGGCTGCGACTGCTCGGCCATGAACGCCGGCCACACCTCGACCCGCACCCCCTCGGTCGTCGCCTCCGACCCCAGTTTCTTCACACCAGCCGCCATAACCCAAGCGTACGCGCGGCCCCCACACCGCCGTCCATTCGCAACCCTCGCAATTGAGGGGGCGGGGCTTTCCAGCCCCGCTCGACTTCGGCGTCAGACCCCACCAACCAGTCGCCACATCGGCCCAACCACCCCACGATCCCTTTGCCACTCTGCCACTCTGCCACTCCGTCACTTCGCCACTCCGCCACTTCGCCACTTCCCAATCAGATCGTCTCATCCACCACCCCCTTCGCCCCCGCCACATCCAACCGATCCGCCGCGATCGACTCCACCAGCAACGCCTCACCAAACAGATGGTCGTACTTCCTGACCGCCCGCGGCGACACATGCCCCGCGATCTCCACCGCCGCCGGCATCCCCGTCCCCTCCGCCCCGCACACCCCAACCAGCCGCTCCCGCACCTCATCCGCCGACGCCTTGCACGCAAACCCAACCCGCCGATCCACCGACTCAACCCCCTGCATCAAGAGCAACGCCTCCAGCGTCCGCTGCGCCGGCGTGCCCGTCCACGTCAGCCACAGGCACGACGTGTCCGACACCTCCACCAACCCACGCCGCGCCAGCCCAAGCCCAGCCGCGGCCTCACGCGCCGCACGCAACACCCCCGCCGCCGTCGCATCCAGATACACCGGCGCATCACCCGCCCCCAACACCGCCAGCATCTCCTCCCGAACCCGCGGATGCACTTCCCCGACCCCACCCGTAAACCGCGGCCTCCCGCCCCGCCCCGCCGCACGCACATACACCGCCATCCGCCCCGCATCCACCTCCTCCACCAGCCACCGGCGCGCCGCGAACACGATGTGCTCCCCCGCCTTGGGCAGCGCATCCATCGGCACCGACCCGATCGACCGATCCCCCGCGATCACCGCGAACTCCTGCCGCCCCGCGAACGCCGCGTAGAAGTCACGCCCCGCCCGGATCCGCTCGCCCTCAAGCCCCAGGATCAGCTTCCCGTCCGCCCCCTGCTCGATCACGTCCGCCGCCCCCAGGTCCCGCAGCACCCGCGCGAACAGCCCCGCATCGAACCCGCCGAACGCCCCCTCCACACACAGCACCCGGTGCAGCGCGCCCGCCTCCACCGCCCCCTCCTGCGCAATCACACTCATCACCTGCTGCGCCAGCGTGCTCAGATCCAGCCGCGACGGCTCCGGCGGCTCCACCCACTTCTTCAGCATGAGTTCGCACACCGCCACCGTCTGCAGCAACTCGATCGGCAGCAGGTCCAGCGCATCCACATCCGTCTGGCCGTCCGCCGTCACCCCGCCGCGCACCGCGCCCGCCTCGCCGATTCCCGCCGCCTCCGCCTCGCACACCACGTACCCCCGCAGCCGCCGCGCCTCGCCCCCCTTCCGCCCGCTCCTTCCCATCCGCTGCTTGAACGACGCCACCGACCACGGCGCCCCCACCTGCCCCACCATCCACACCGACCCGATGTCGATCCCCATCTCCAGCGTGCTCGAGCACACCGCCACCAGCGGCCCCTGCCGCCCGCCGTCCTCCCCCTTCATCGCCGCCTCGGCCTCCTCGCGCACGTCCCGCGCCAGCGACCCGTGGTGCACGATGAACGACGCCTCCCGCCCCAGTGCCGCGCACCGACGCCGCGCCAGATCGGCGTACACCTCGATGTCCCCCTTCGCGTTGGCGAACACCAGCCCCGTCCGCCCCGCGAAGTGATCCACCAGATCATCCGCGATCCGCCCCATCACCTCCTCGCGCGGATCAGGATCGCGCCCATCCTCCAACTTGCTGGCCCCGACGCCGGACCTGAGGAGGCCCCGCGACGAAGGTCCGGGTCGATCAACGGAAGGCGCGGTATCGGCCCGCGCATCACGATCCGCAGGCACCCGCTCCACATACGCATGCACCCGCAGCCGCACCTCCTTCTGCTTCCCCGGATCGCTGATCACCGCGACGCGCTCCGGATCGCCCGGGCACAGGTACCGCCGCGCGATCTGGGCATCGCCCACCGTCGCCGACAACCCGATCATCCGCACCGCATCCCCGCCGCCCACGCCGTCCGCCCCGCGCACGCACCGCCGCACACGCGACAGCAAACTCGCCAGGTGCAGCCCCCGCTCCCCATCCAGGAACGCGTGCACCTCATCGATCACGATCGCCCGCAGCCCGCCGAACAGCCGCCCCAGGTGCGCCGTCCGGTTCACCAGCAGCGACTCGAGCGACTCCGGCGTAATAAGCAGCACGCCCCCGGGCGACTCCACCAGACCACGCTTCCGACCCGCCCCCACATCCCCGTGCCACCGGTGCACCGGCACATCAAGGAACGTCGCCAGGTCCTCCACCCGCCCGAACTGGTCGTTGATCAGCGCCTTGAGCGGCCCCACATACACCGCCCGCACCGAACCCGCCTCCTCCCGGCTGATCGCCGACAGCACCGGCAGAAACGCCGCCTCCGTCTTCCCCCCCGCCGTCTCGGCCATGATCAGCAGATGCCGCGCCGCATCCGCGTCCCCGCCCAGATACGCCCGGATCGCCCGCTCCTGGATCGGCCGCAGCGACCGCCACCCCCGCCGGAACAACTCCCGCTGCAACCCCGGCACAAGCAACTCGAACGCGCTCTCACCCATCCAAGCGACTCCACCTCAACCCACCGATTCACGCGTCCCTCCGTGTCCTCCGTGCCTCCGTCGTGCGTCCCCCTTCGACAGCCGCCCGCGCCCCTCCCCCGCGTGCGGGGGAGGTGTCAGACGAGGCTCCGCGAGTCTGACGGAGGGGGCACTCGAACAACCCACACAACTCACGCCTTCGCTCTCCTGCCCTCCCGGCTCTGTGTCCTCTGTGCCTCTGTGTTCAATCCCGTCCCCCCGCTCTCCAGCACAGCACGCATCTTCTCGATCTCCCGCCCGAACCCCACCGCCCCGCCCATCTCCATCCGCCGCCGCCGACCGCCCGCGCCCACCTCCACCACGCCGTACCCCAGCACCCGCCCCAGCACCCCCTGCCGGATCGACACCGCCGAGACCTCGCCCAGCGCCGCCTCGAACGCCCTCCGCCGCAGCACGCCCGACGTGAAGATCACACGCCGCGTCGTGACCGCGGCCTCACGCCCCACCGCGCCCAGCGCCCACACCAGCACGCCCACAGCCTTGAGCCCAAACGCCGCGACGGCAACCGCCGCGATCCCCAGCCCCGCCTGCGCCACAACCCCCGCGGCCGGGTCCGCCTCGCCCATCAACCCGAACCCCTCGCGCGCGATCCACTCCCGCCACCACACCAGCGCCCAACCCATCCCCGCCGACACCGCCAGCCAGAAGAACCGCGACGCGACCGGGAACCAGTGCACCCGCCCCCACCGCACCACCGTCTCACCCGACACCAGGCTGGACCCAACGTCACTCATCGCTCACCACCCACGCCGCGCCCACACACCCCTCCCCCGTGTGCGGGGGAGGTGCCAGACAAGGCTCTGCGAGTCTGGCGGAGGGGGTACTCGAACAACCGTGACGCTCCGCACCCAACACACATCCCTCTCTGCCCTCTCAGTGTCTCCGTGCCTCCGTGGTGAACTCCTACAACCGCGCCGCCGCGATGCTCGCCAGCTCGCTCCGCTCGCTCTTGGCCAGCGTCACGTGCCCCACCAGCGGGATCCCCTTCATCTTCTCCACCGCGTAGCTCAGCCCGTTGCTCGACTGGTCCAGGTACGGGTTGTCGATCTGCCCGATGTCGCCCGTCAGCACCAGTTTCGTCCCGTCCCCCACGCGGCTGGCGATCGTCTTGACCTCGTGCGGCGTCAGGTTCTGCGCCTCGTCCACCACCATGAACTGGTGCGGGATGCTTCGCCCACGGATGTACGTCAGCGGCTCGAGCACCAGCTTCCGGTCCGCGATCAGGCGCTCGATCCGCTGCTCGGTCGAGTGGCTCTCGGCGCTCTGCACCCCCGCCCCGCGCGTGCTCAGCAGGTAGCTCAGGTTGTCGAAGATCGGCTGCATCCACGCCGTCAGTTTCTCGTCCTTGTCGCCCGGCAGATACCCGATGTCCCGCCCCATCGGCATGATCGGGCGGGCCACCAGCAGCTTGTCGTACCGCTCCTCGCTGAACACCTTGGTCATGCCCGCGGCGATCGCCACCAGCGTCTTGCCCGTGCCCGCCGAGCCCAGCAGCGTCACCATCTTCACTTCGTCGTCCAGCAGCAGGTCCAGGGCCATCGTCTGCTGCAGGTTCCGGGCCATGATGCCGTAGGTCGGCTTCCGCTGGCTCATCACCGGGATCAGGTGCTCGGTGTCCGCCAGACGCCGCCCCAGGCCCGTGTGGTTCTCGTCCTCGCTGGACCTCAGGATCACGAACTGGTTGGCGTGCAGCGGGCGACCGCCCAGGGCCGCCTCGAGCGCCCCGCCGATCGCCTCCATCGCCAGCATCCGCTCTCGGTACAGCTCGTCGATCTGCTCGCCCGGCACCTCCACCGTCGCGAAGCCGGTGTACAGGCGGTCCGCGTCGACCTTCTGGTTCTCGAAGTCCTCGGTGATGATCCCGAGCGTGTCGGACTTGATCCGGGCCCCGAGATCCTTGGTGATGAACACCGCGGGCAGTCCGCGCTTCTTCATCGAGAACGCCGAGGCGATGATGCGGTTGTCGGCCGTGTCGTCGCGGATCGAGGGCGGGCGCTCGTGCTCGGCCACGTCGACGCGGACCGTGCCGGTCTTGCCGTCGGCCCCCACCGAGGCCGCCGCGCCCGTCCACGGCCCGATGTCGCCCCAAGCCACGCCCTCGATCAGCGAGCCGGCGGCCCGCAGGCGATCGAGGTGGCGGATCGTCTCCCGGGCGTTCCGCCCGATGTCGTCCTCCCGGCGCTTCATCGAGTCGAGTTCCTCGATCACCGGGTACGGGATGATGACGTGGTTCTCCTGGAACACGAACAGCGCGTTGGGGTTGTGCAGCAGCACGTTCGTGTCGAGCACGAAGTGCTTCACCGAACCCTCGGGCAGGATGTCACGCGCACGGGCTGCGGCGGCTGCGGCCATGGTTCGTCCGTGGTCCCTTCGCAACGTCCCCGCTCCCCCCGATCGGGGCGGGTGCGGGCTCTCTCTCGCCGGGACGCTCCGCGTCCCCATGGCGTCCAGCATAGCGGCACGCGGCCCGCGCCTCAGACGCCCGCCAACAGGCGGATCCGCCCGCCCAGGGGTGTCCGCTCCAGCCCGGCCCCGAACCGCTTGTCGGCGGTCACCAGCACCGCGTCGAGGCGCTCGGCCAAGGCGAGGAACATGCAGTCGTACACGGCCTTGCGGGTGCCCAGGGCCAGGGCCACCGCCGGGTCGAGCAGACTCTCGAACGGGTGGAACAGCACCCCCGACCGGCGCACGGCGACGCGCGACCGCTCGACCAGCGGCTCGGTCACCCGCTTCTGGCGGCAGCGGGCGCACATGATCGAGTCGAACTCGAGCAGCAGGAAGTCCGGCGCGTGCAGGGCGAGCGACGCTGTGCTGTGCAGCGCCAAGGCCTCCTCGGAGCCCGCCTCCTCGAGGTACCACTTGAGCGCAACGCTGGTGTCCAGAACTACCGGCTCCATCGCCCTTCCCGCAGCTCGCGGAGCATCTCCGTGCTGTCTGGGCCACGCGTACGCCCGGAGGCCTTGCTGATGGCGGCCCGGATGCGCGTTGCCTCGGCGGCGGCGCGGCTGCGGTCGTGCATGGCCGCGTGCGTCGCCATCATCTCGCGCAGCTCGGCCTGGAGCGACCGCCCGCGGCGCTTGGCGATCGCCTTGAGGCGTTCGAGCAGCTCGGGCTCCACACCCCTGACCAGCACCTGCTTCATGCCATGCTCCTGCAAGACAGCACATGATAGCATTGTGATAGCACCCGGGCTGGGCCGCTACAGCCACGCCGCCAGGATCAGCGCCGCCGCCGCCACGCCCGCGATCGCGGTCTTGATGACCGTTGACAGCAGGCGTCCGACCGCGGCTCCCTGGGCGACCCGGGCCGACTCCTTCCAGGTCCGCCCCGACACGCCGCGCTCGCCCAGGAACGCGCCCAGGCCCGCGCCGATGATGGCCCCGATGACGCTGCCCAGGATCGGGACCGGGATGAACACGGTGCCCAGGATCAGGCCGACGATCGAGCCCAGGATCGCGCCCCAGACGCCGGCCTTTGTGCCCTTGGCCTTGGCGGCCCCGGCGGCGCCCGCGGCGAACTCGGCGACCTCCGCGAGGGCCGCGATCAGCGCCACCAGTCCGATCGTCCACCACGACAGCAGTTCCGGCTGCCACCACTTGCACGCCAGCGCCACCGCCAGCGCGACCCAGATGCCCGGCCCCTGCAGCAGCACGAGCGCCACGCCCGCGAGCGCGAACACCGTGACCAGGATGGACGCGACGATCTCCACGACGGATGGTACGGAAGAGCGGCCCGCGCGTTTCGGCGTCCGGACGGGGTGGAGCGACCGGGCGCGGACGCCTGCGAACAATGGTGGATTGGTCCCGCTTGGCGGGTTCCGGTAACGAAAGGAAGAGCATGTCGGAACATCCCGGTTCGGACGCGGCCTTGGCGCGCGCGGCGGAGGCCCTTGAGCGGTGGATGGCGGAATCACCAAGGGCCAGAGACGCGGCACGAGCGATAGCGGCCTGGCTTCTCGAGGTAACCAAGGAGCGTGCGGGAGAGTCGGAACGGACGGCGGAGGCGGGCGCGGCCCAGACGGTCGAGGTCAAGGACGAGGCGATCCAGAGCACCGGCATCGCCGCGGCTGTTGTCGAGGCGCAGGCGGGGGGCGAGGCCAGGACGCCGGTGCTGCGGCCCAAGGCGATCACGGGGCCGAAGGTGATCCAGCCGGCGGTGCCGGCGATGGACCCGGTCGAGGCGATGGCGGCCCTGGCGGCGGGGCTGGGCGGGGGCGGGTCGGTCAGCCCGCGGACCGCGGACGCCCGGATCGGGCCGATGCCCGAGCAGGGCAGCGCGATCGAGATCTCGATGTCGGTGATCGCGCGGCGATGCGAGATCAAGGCGGACGCGTGCGAGTTTGCGCGGGCTCGGAACGAGCGTGGGTTCGACGAGGTCAAGGCGGTGTACGACGATCTGCGGGCCCAGGCCAACACGGTGCAGCCGTGCTATCTGTGGGCGATCCAGCGGGACACGGAGTGGCTCGACGATGGGCTCCTGGAGGCGGCGGCGGGCTGCTACCGGAACCTGGGAACGGCGGCGGCGTTGGCGGACGAGTGGCCCGACGACGCGCCGGTGCTGGAGTTGCTGGCCGAGGCCCAGGGGGCGGTGTTCCAGCTGCTGCACGGGATCGAGCAGGCGCGTGGGGACGACCGGGACCAGCGGACGGCGTTCGCGTGGCTGCGTGGCAGGGCCGAGCGGGGCGAGATCGATTCGCGGGTGATCAACGCGGCACGGGACGTGGATGCGTCGGCGTGGCGAGGCCTGGCGGCACGCTTGGCGGCGATGCGCGAGCGGATGGAGGAGTCGCGCAAGGGCGACCGGACCAAACGCCAGTCACTCAAGACGCTGGAGTACCACGCCGAGCGGATCGCGGAGGCGGACGAGGGCGACGGTGCGTTGGCGCACGACTGGAAGAAGGTGGAGGAGTCGGCGGCGGCGTTCCTGGCGGCGGGGTCGCAGGCTTCGGACCGGTCGCTGGTCGGGGCGCTGATGCCGATCGCGGACCGGGTGCCGGAGTCGATGCTGGAGGGCACGGCGATCGGGCGTGCGATGCCGTATGTGGACGAGCGCCTGAGCGAGGCGGAAGACGAGGACTCCGATTCGGCGCCGGCGGCGCGCCGTGTGACGGACGAGCTGCTCAAGGTTCGGGAACTGCTGCGTGGCAAGGTGGTGGTGCTGCTGGGGGGCAAGTGCCGGCACAAGTCGAAGCGGCTGATCGAGCGGGAACTGGAGCTGAAGGAACTGGACTGGATCTCGTCGGACTCGCACGACTCGATCGCGCCGTTCGAGGCGAACATCGCGCGGGATGACGTCGCGGCGGTGCTGATGATGATCCGGTGGTCGAGCCACTCGTACGAGGGGATCAAGGCGTTCTGCGTGAAGCACGGCAAGGCGTATGTGCGCGTGCCGGGGGGGTACAACCCGAATCAGCTGGCGCACCAGATCCTGGAGCAGCAGGGGGAGAGGCTTGTGGAAGGGGTCGAGGGGCAGAGGGGCTGAGGGGCGAAGGGAAGGTGTCGAGGATTCAAGGTGTCGGGGTGTCGAGGGCGCTTGTTTCGGCACCCTTGGCACCTTGGCACCTGGACGCTTTGGCACCTTCTCTTTGGGCCAGCCGTTCGAGGAGGGCCAGGACGGCGCGCTGGGTTCGTTCGACGGCGACGAGGGCGCGGGTGCTGTCGCGGACGAGGCGGATCAAAGTGTCGGCGTCCTGTCGCTCGCTCATGAGGCGGTCGTGGGCCTGTTCGAGGGCGCGCTCGCGTGCGGCGGCGGCGCGGCGTTCGACGAGCCACATGGCGGCGATGAGGCCGGCGGCGCCGAGGTTGGTGAGGGAGAGGGGGTCCATTGGCGTTCCGTGTTGCGGGGGCGGAGCGGGGACGCCGCGGCTCGCGCGCGTGGGACGTGGTGGGTGTGTGTTTCGATGCCGACTGCCCCCTTCGTCGGACTCGCGGAGCCTCGTCCGACACCTCCCCGGCACGCGGGGGAGGGGATGGTCAGCCCTCGCCGCTCTGGCCGGCGACCGAGAGAAGGTTCTGGCGGAAGATGGCGGTGAACTGGAGGGAGCGTTTGCGGCCTCTGTCCGTGCGGTCGGCCTCGGTGTATTTCCACAGGGTCATGGAGGTCCACTGTCGCCCGTGGTGGTCGATGAGGGTGGCGGGGGCCGGCGGGTACTGGATCACGGCGGTGATGGCGTCGCGTCTGGCCCAGAGCGCGGCCTCGGTGTCGGCGACGAGGCGTCCGGTGACGATGACGTCCAGGTCGCGCAGGCCGTAGGCGATGGAGCCGGGGACGAAGGCCTGGACGTACTCGCTGAAGGGGACGATGGCGTTGCCCTGTGCGGCGAGGCTGAAGCGGTGGGGGCCTGGGCCGAAGAGGTCGATGGCGTTGAAGGAGGAGGGCATGGGGGGCTCCGAAGAGGAAGGGGTTGAGGGGCAAAGGGTCAGAGGGGCAAAGGGGTGGGAGGCAGACGAGATGGCGGGTTGGACTGCGGGCTCGGAGTCTCTTTGCGCCTTTGTCCCTGTGCCCCTTGGCCCCTTCTCGAATCACACTTCGCCCAGCACCGGGTCCGAGACGGTGATGGGGTCGGTGGCGCCGTCGGTGGAGAGGGCGGTGAGGGTGATGCGGCGCTGGTGGGCGCGGGTCTGCGAGAGTTCGTGGGCGATGGAGGTGATGACGGCGGTGGTGGTGAGCTTGCGCCTGCGGGCGTCGGCGGCGGTGGGGGAGGTGTAGAGGGTCAGGGTGTCCTGGTCGCCGGGGCGGGGCGTGTCGATGTCGTCGCTGGGGGCGTCCTGGATGATGCGGATGGTGAGTCGCTGCTCGGGGGCGTCGGCGAAGACGGGGTGTGGGCCGAGGTCGGACCATTCGAGGGCGAGGCGTGCGGCGTCTCGGTCGATGGCGACGAGGGTGACGTCGGGCCAGGTGGCGGAGCCGAAGCGGACGTTGCGGGGGTTGAGGATGAGCATGTTTTGTCCGGAGGGGTGAACCACGGAGACACGGAGACACGGAGAGAGGCGAAGGGTTGAGGCGGAGAGGGATGGGAGCGGGGCACAACTCCTTGTGCGACGCGAGCACCTCGTTTCTCGGGCTCTCTCCGTGTCTCCGTGCCTCCGTGGTGAACGTTCAGCGGGAGAGTTGTGCGACGGAGAAGCGGCGGGTGGCGTCGGCGACACCGTCGTTGTCGAGGTCGAGGCGGACGACGGTGCGCTGGCGTTCCTGGGCGTAGCGGCGGCGGTACATGTCGGCGCGTTCGGCGAGCGGGCCGTCGCGGCGCTGGGGGGCGGCGGCGGCGGTGTAGATCAGGTGCAGGGCGCCCAGGGCCTCGGGGAGGATGAGGCTGCGCGGGTTGGTGATGCTGGCCTCGGTGACCTGGGCCTCGGGGTCGGCGGGGTCGATGCCCAGCATGCGGAGGAGCTGGTCGTGGATGATGGCGATCTGCGGGGCGAAGGTGGTGATCTCGGCGAGCAGGTTGGCGGCGGACGGAGCCGGCGGGATGGGTGGATCGTCGGGGTCGGGGCGTGGGCGGGAGACGGTGGCGGTTGTGGGGCTGAGGCGCTCGACGACTTCGAGGGCGACGTTGTCGTACGACAAGACGTGGCCCGCGGCGACACCTGCGGCTTCGAGGGTGGTGTCGGAGGTTGCGAGGGTGAGGGTCGTGCCGGCGATGGTGCCGGTGCCGCGGACGAGTCGCTGGGCGATCCATGCGACGTCGCGGAAGAGTGCGGGTTCGAGGGCGAGCAGGTCGCGGTCTTTGGTGAACATGGTGGGGGTCCGAGTGACGGAGTGATGGATTGATGGAGTGACGGAGTGACGGAGTGACGAAGAGAAGAGAACAGAGAGGAAGAGAGGAGAGATGAGAGAAGGGAGAGTGATCGAGGACGGGGAGGGGGGTTGTTGATCTGAGACTTGAGATTTCGGATGGCAGAGCGGGGGGGAGGGACGGGTCGGGAAGCCCCGCGGGGTGGGTTGGTTCCCCGCGGGGTGACGCGTGCGGCGCCCCGTGGTGTGGCCGCACGCGGTTGGGAGGGGTGCTGGGGAGAGAGCAGAGAGGAGAGAGGGGAAAGTGGGGGGAGAAGGCGGGAGGATTTCAGATCTGAGATTCGAGACTTGAGATCTCAGCACTCAGCACTTGGCACTTGGCACTTGGCACTCGGCACCTGGCTCGACTACGCCGCGAGGCCGCGGATGAGGCCGTGGGCGGCTTCGTTGCGGAACTCGAGGGTGTACTCGCCGAGGATCTGGAGGCTGATGGCGTCGCCGGTGGTTGCCAGGGGGCGTGCCTGGAAGGAGCGTCCGGCGAGCGGGAGCACGTCGATGCGTGAGGAGTCGAGGAAGAGGGCGACGCCGGCGGGCATCCAGCGTGAGGTGATGATTCGGCAGACGCCGAAGTCGGACTCGTAGACGGACACGAGGGAGCGGAGGGTGGTGTCGCTGGGGGCGTAGCCGCGCTGGGCGGAGAGGAACTCGTTGATGCGTCGTTTCTGGGCGCCGCCGACGACGATGGTGTCGACGGGCCCGGAGGCGTTGTCCCAGATGCGTCGCATGGCGGCGTTGATGAGGGTCTCGGTGAGTTCGTCCTCGCCGGTGCCGCCGCCGAGGGGGAAGCCGCCGGCGCCGGGGGTAAAGATGTTGGTGTCGATGGAGTTGATGATGCCGTTCATGGAGCGGCGGACGGAGGACGAGCCCTGCTGGGTGGCGGCGGGCGCGACGCCGTTGAGGACGGTGTTCTCGAGGTCGCGGAGGAGTTCGCGCATGCGCTCGGCCTTCTGGTAGTCGGCCTCGTCGGCGACGCCGGCGGCGCGTGCGGCCTGCATGGAGCCGGAGACCTCGACGGTGGCGGTGAAGATCTGGGTGTAGTTGCTGCGCCGGGCGCGGGTCGTGAAGCGTGCGGCCGGGGCGGCGGCGCCCTCGAGGGCGGCGTTGCCGAGGATGGTGAGCTTCATGTTGTCGGCCAGGGCCTGGGCGGTGGTGCCGCCATAGGCGCGGACGACGGTGAGGGTGTTGGTGGCGATGGCGGTGACGAGCATGACCTCGGAGGACTCGTCGGGGCGGACGAGGTCGCCGACCTGGAAGTAGGCGCCGTTGTCGACGGTGATGCTGGTGGCGGTCGTGGCGGAGGGGGTGAAAGTGGTCTGGTTGATGAGGTCGGTGTTGGGCAGGAGTGCGTCCTCGATCCACTCGTGGACGGTGGAGAGGGCCGGGGCGCGGGGGTCGCCCAGGTGGTCGAGCAGGGGGGTCTCGTAGGGGGAGACGATGGAGACGATGTCGGAGACGTCCTCGGCGAGTTCGGGGAGGGTGGCGCCGGCGTCGTACGTGGCTTTGCCAGTGAAGGGCATGCGGGTCCTTTCTCGGTGACGAAGAGACGGAGTGACGGAGTGACGAAGACGGGGTGAACCACGGAGACACGGAGGCACGGAGGGAGGCTTGGGGAGGAGAGGTGTGGGGCGCGTGGCGGGGTGAGCGCGCTTTGACTCTCTCTGTGTCTCTGTGTCTCCGTGGTGGACTCGAATCGCTGCGCTAGGCGCTGCGGCGGAGGCGGAGGTAGCGGAGGAGGGCGGCGCGGTCGCCGGTGTTGGCCGCGGCCTCGCGGGCGCCGGCCAGGTGCTCGGCCCGGGCGTCGTGCTGGGTCCGCGGGGCCATGGCGGTCGAGCGGGGCGTGCGACGGGCGAACAGGAAGGGCTTGCGGCGCTTGAGTTCGCCCACCGCGGCGTTGATGTCGGCCTCGTCCATCTGGCTGACGGCGGCCTCGGTGAGCAGCGAGGCGGTTTCGAGGTCGATCGCGTCGGCCTCGGCCAGGGCGCGCTCGATCTGGCGGCGTCGCTCGGCGGTGTCCAGGGCCGTGCGGAGCGAGTCGAGTTCGCGGCGTGCGTCGGCCAGGGCGGTGTGGAGGTCGTCGGTGTCGGTGGTGTCGGGCATGGGTGGTCCTTGAAGATTGGTTGAACACAGAGGCACAGAGACACAGAGAGGAGAAAGGCCGAGGGGAGACTGGGTTGGAGGAGTTGGTGATGGGCGTTCGCCGGCTTGTGTCTGCTCTGTGCCTCTGTGTCTCGGTGTTGGGATCAAGACGATGAACGGAGCGCCCCGCTACTCGATGCCGTTGTCGGGGGCGTAGCCGAGTTCGGCGAGGATCTGGTCGCGCGGGATGCCCAGGTCCTGCTTGGCCTTGGCCGCGGCGATCTCCTGGGTGAGGTCGGGCGGGAGCGGGTCGGGCCAGGCCAGGCGGAGCGAGCGCTCGGCGGGGGTGGTGCGGAGAATGCCGGCGGCGTCGAGGGCGGCCAGTGCGAGGCGCGAGGCCTCGAGGATGCCGCGCCCGTAGGCGAAGCGCTTGCGGGCGGTTCGGGCCAGCAGGGAGAGCAGCGTGATGCGCAGCGCGTTGGCGGAGGAGAGGTTGCCGAGTTTGGCGCGGACGACGCCGCCGGCCAGCGGGGGCACGCCGGAGATCTTGTCCATGGCCTCGCGGATCTCGTCGATGTGGCGGGCCTCGGAGGGGCTGTCGGTGTCGCCGCCGAAGGGGAGGATGGAGGCGTCGGGGTTGTCGGTGGCGAAGACGCGTCCGGGGCCGATGAGGGTGCCGTCGAAGTTGTCGAGGCCCTTGGCCAGGAACATGCGGAAGGACTGGAGGGTGACGCGGCTCGCGCGATCGGACAGGCGGGTGTTGAGTTCGTCCTGGAGCGGGATGAGCTGCTCGACCTCGCTCAGGCCTTCGTAGCGGAAGGGCTGGGCGACGTTCTGGATGTGGACGATGGGCAGGCGGCCTTCGAAGGCGGTCTCGATTGATTCGTCGATGGTCTCGAAGGCGTCGGTGGTGCGCCGGAGGATGTGGCGCGAGGTGGGGGTGAGCAGTTCGATGGTGGTGGTTGTGGATTGCGGGAGCGCCGGGCGGGCGGCGCGGGACGCGCGGTTTGCGGTTTCGCTTGTGTCGGGGGCGTCGGTGAGGATGGCGTAGGCGTCGATGATGCGGAAGTCGTGGGGGTTCTGGAGGGCGAGGCCGCGGGTCGGCTCGATGAGTTCGATGCGGACGGCGTCGGCGGGGGAATCGGGGATGTGCGTGGGTTCGGGGGCGCGGACGACCAGGTCGACGTGCCCGTAGACATGCCCGAGCAGGGCCATGTCCTGGAGCAGGGCGATTCCGCCGGAGGCCTCCCAGACCGCGTCGAGGGCGGCGTCGATCTGTGCGGCGCGTGCGGGGTCGTCGATGGTGGAGAGGATGCGGACGGGTCGCCCGACCATGAAGTCGACCATGGTCTGGATGCGCCAGGCGATGTCGTTCTCGATGACGATCTCGGGCGCGGCCTGCCAGCGGTCGTCGAGGCGGGGGTCGGAGCCGGAGGGGCGGAGTCGCGGCGGGAGGCCGGTTTCCTGCCCGTGGCGGGTGCGGCGGAAGGCCCAAGGGGCTATGCCGAGCGTCTCGGGCGCGTTGCGGAAGTAGGTCCAGAGTCGCTCGAGGCGCGGGAGGGCGTCGCGCCGGTGCGCCTCGATGGCGCGGGCGAGCGTGGACATTTCGGGGTCGGTGGAGGCCCCGGCTTCGGACGCGAGGAGACGGTCGGTCATGGCGCACCCCTGGGCGATTCGGCCCGCGAGGGGGCCTGGGCTTGCCCGCGCGTGGCGGGCGTGTGGTGGAGGCCCTGGCGGGCCGGATGGGTTTGCGGGCTCTGGCCCGCGGGGGTCGTTCCGTGCGACCCTCTACCCATCCCCCGTGCGAGCGGGTTTGGGCGCGCGCCGGTGCGCCACGATCTGGCGTGGGGTGCGGGGAGGGCTTGGTTTGTCGGGTGGAATTGTGGTTGGAAAAGCGCGCACAAAGGTGCGCGCGCAGCGGCGCGCGCTCAAACGCGCTCGTGGCGCGTGAGACGGCTTCGCAGGCGATGCTCTTGGTGTTGGATCGGCCTCGGGCGTGCGCCGGGGCTCTTGCTCAGCAGCCCATGCTGAAGATGGTCAGGTAGTAGAAGAAATCCTCGTTGTTGATCACGCCGTTGGGCACGCCGTAGCCCGGTTGGCCGGGGATGGCGCCGGTGGTGAGGTCGGCGGCGGGGTTGGCCTGGCTGAAGATGGTGAGGTAGTAGAAGAAGTCGTCGTTGCTGAGGATGCCGTTGGGCACGCCGAAGCCCGGCTGGCCGGCGATGGCGCCGGCGGTGAGGTCTGGCGGGCAGGCGAAGGTGATCCGGACATTGTCGATGGAGTAGAAGTCGCTCGGCGAACTCACGTGTGCGACCACGCGGACGATGTCGCCCTCGGCCCGTCTGATGCCGACGAACGCGGCGCAGCAGCCGCCCGCGGGAAAGGAGGGCACGGCCAGCGTTTCGAGCGGGGACGCGCCGGTGCCGAAGACCCGCAGTTCGTTGCCCGAGAAGTTGGGATCGAACCAGCCGAGCCCGACCTCGCGGGCGGGTGCGGGCAGGGTGATCTCGATGTCCGTGTGTGGATTGCTGCTCGAGCCGATGGCCGGGCGGAGCGTGGCCCCTTCGACGAAGGTGCCGTTGGCGGCCCATTGGGTCACGCTGTAGATGCTGAGATCCCCGCCGGAGGCGGTGAAGGTGAGGCCGGCGATCGTGAGGGGGGAGGCGACGGGGCCAAACGGCTGGGACTCGAAGTCCACGGTCAGCCCGTGCGGGCTCATGGCCGACGGGCTTGCGATCGGCTCGGCGAGGGCGGGCGACGCGATGGCGAAGAGGATCGCGCTCCCCACTGCCCTTGTGGAACTCGGTGTCATGGCTTGGCCTCCTGTGCTTGCGGTGAGAGGTGGAGCGGTCGGATCTTCAGCAGCCGGCGGCGAAGAGCGAGAGGTAGTAGAAGAAGTCCTCGTTGTTGATCACGCCGTTGGGCACGCCGTAGCCCGGTTGGCCGGGGATGGCGCCGGTGGTGAGGTCGGCGGCGGGGTTGCCCTGGGCGAAGATGGTGAGGTAGAAGAAGAAGTCCTCGTTGTTGAGGATGCCGTTGGGCACGCCGAAGCCGGGCTGGCCCGGGATCGCGCCGGTGGTGAGGTCGGGCTCGCAGAGGGGCACGGCGATGAAGTGCTGGGCGTGGTCGAGGTTGATCCAGCCGACGTTCTCGCCCCAGGCGTAGCCGCGGAAGCGACCGGCGGCGGGGTCCCAGCGGGCCTCCTGGCCGAAGGCCATGAGGGTGGGAGCGGTGTTGAAGTTGATCCAGCCGATGTTCTCGCCCCAGGCCAGGCCGGAGAGGAGGTTGTTGCCCAGGATGTTGACGCCGTGGTCGGCGCCGGTGGTGTTGGCGTAGGCGGTGCCGTTGGCGGGTGTGCCGTCGCCCATGTTGATCCAGCCGCAGTTCTCGCTCCAGGCGAAACCGGCGAGGAACTGCGGGGCGTTGAGGGCGGGCAGGAGGCGGACGCCCTGGGCCGCGCCGTTGGCGTCGCGCCAGTTGGTCCAGCCGATGTTCTCGCCCCAGGCGTGCTTGTGGTTGGGGTCGATGTCGGAGAGCTGGGCCAGGGCGGGGGTGCACGCCGCGGCGGCGGCGAGCAGGGAGGTCGCGGCGAGGGTGCGGCGCATGGTGGTCATCCTCTCAGGACGAGGCGTGCGATTCAATGGGCGGGGTGGGCGGTCTGTTCGTGGAGCACCCGGATCATTCCCTAGGCCCTTGGGGTTGGAGGCCGTTCCGGAGAAGCGTGGGGGTTTCGCTCGGGCTGCCGGCGGGCCCGCAGAAACCACGCCGGCCCACTCATCGAGCGAAGTTCGCGTACGGATCGGCCGTCGTCATGGACGAGGCGGCCGGGCCATCGCCGCTGACCGAAGGCCCGCTGCCGCTCACGATGTTTATGATCGGGCCATACCTGGCCGATGAGGCGCTAATACTCCGATTGAGGGTCGTGTTCATGTGGCAGATGTTCCGGATGATCGTGTTGACGGCATCATCGCAGGTGATGCCACGGCCGTTCCGGATACATTGGTTGCCGTCGATAAGGTTCCGCCGGGAATGCACATAGATCCCGCTGAAAGCGTTTGAACCGCACAGGTTGTTCAGGACCACGTTGTCGTCGAAGAAAGTGAAAATCCCACTACCGCTGTTACCATGCGCCACACAGTCGGAAATCCGGCTTTCTGAGACAGCAAAGCCAGACCCCAAGTTGGACCTCGCGGTGCACCCCTGAATACTGCTCCGGGAAAGTGAGAATCCGTTGCTCGTGTTGGCGTTGGCGCTACAGGATTGCACAGTGCAGGAGGAACCGACCAAGAAGCCCATGCTCGAGTTCCCATTTGATGTGCAGTTTGTGATGGTGTTCGCCGCCTCGGCTTCGAAGCCGAACGCGAGGTTGCCCTAGGCGGTGCAGGATGTGATGACGCACGCGTCGTCGGCCTTGAAGCCGTTGAGCGTGTTGGTCTGGGCGTTGCAGTTGCTCAGCGTGCAGTTGGACGCGGCGTTGAAGCCGTTGGCCCGGTTCTCTGCCGCACTGCAGGCGGTGACGACGCATCCGGCGGCGACATTGAAGCCGTTGGCGGTGTTGCCTCGCGCGGCGCAGTTGGCCAGCGTGCTGCCGAACCCGGCATTGAATCCGTCGGCGCCGTTGGAGTGCGCCCCGCACTCGGAGACCGTCACGCCGGACTCGACGACGATGCCGTGGCTCCCGTTGTCGCGAGCGGTGACGCCTTGCACACGACCGCCCACGATGTCGGATCGCCCGAGGTCGACGCCTTCCTGCCCCCAGTTGCGGACCGATCCGTTCAGCACGGAGAGGGAGTCCAGGTTGGAACCGGCGGCCGTGACGCCGTCGAGCGAGCCAGCGACACCGACCAGGTCGAACCCGCACAGGTCGACCGTCACGCCGCTGGCGACGATCTCGATCCCGTGGCGGCCCGACACGCCGGTGATGTTGCCCGTCAGGTAGTACGACCCGGGCTGGGTGATCCTGAACAGGCTGAATGAGCCGCCGGGCGTGTTGGTCGCGTTGATCGCGGTCCGAGGCTCGATGTCCGCCAGCGGCTTGTTGGTTGAGCCGACCGGGCCGGGGGGCGGGTCGATCGGGCCGGCCACGGCCACGATCAGCCCCGTGATGCCCACCAGCAGCGACGCCGCCACGACCAGACCGGACCGACGATTGTTCATTGGAAACCCCCTAGGTAAGGACCAACGCACGAATCTACCGGGCAAGGGGGGGACCGCACAAGGGAATCTGCGTGCGAACGGGTGCCGAGCGGGGCGGGGGTGTGGGGGCGGCGAGGGCGAGCGGCGGCGGGGCGGGCGCGGGGTTCGCTCCGGGCCCGGCGCGTACGATCCGCGCGTGCCCGGGTAGCTCAGCTGGATAGAGCAGCGCTTTCCTAAAGCGCAGGTCGCACGTTCGAATCGTGTCCCGGGTGCTTGGCGAGGGCGGTGGTCGAAGCCTGGCTTGAACGCGCTGCAAAGCGCGAACTCAGAGCCCCAGCCGGCGCTTCCCGAATCCCAGCCCCATCTTGTCCTTCGCCAGGTACAGCGTCTCCTCGGCGATCTCGTTGGCGCGTCGGGTGCCGTCGCGGATGATCTCGGTCAGGCGGGCCTCGCCGTCGGGGGTTTCGTACTCGGCGCGCCGGGCCCGGATGGGCTCGAGCATCGCGTTGATCGCGTCGGCGACCTCGGCCTTGACGTGCCCGTCGCCGATGTTGTCGCCGCGGCTGTAGCGGTCCTCGAGTTCGGCGACGCGGGCCTCGTCGCGGATGAAGCAGCGGACGTACTGGAACAGGGCGTTGGAGGTGTCGCCCGGCTCGGTGAGGCTCTGTCGCCCGGTGAAGATCTGGGCGACCTTCTTCTTGACCTCTTTCGGCGAGTCGGAGAGGTAGATGGCGTTGCCGAGCGACTTGCTCATCTTCTGCTTGCCGTCGGTGCCGACGAGGCGTCCGACGCGCCCGATCAGGGCTTTGGGGATGGGCCAGATGGCCCCGGCCGCGGGGTAGTCGTCGTCCTCGGTGTGGGGGTCAACGCCGGCGTAGACCTGGTTGAAGCGTCGCGCGACCTCGCGGCACATCTCGATGTGGGCGACCTGGTCCTCGCCGACGGGCACGAGTTCGGGGCGGAAGGCCAGGATGTCGGCGCACTGGCCGACGGCGTAGAGCGGGAAGCCGAAGGGGTACTGGTCGCCCAGGTTCTTCGACTCGATCTCGGTCTTGAGCGTGGGGTTCCGCAGCACGCGGTTGAACGGGATGAGCATCGAGAAGAACCACGAGAGCTCGGCGATGGCCGGGACTTCCGTCTGCAGGACGAAGGTCGAGCGCTGGGGGTCCATTCCGACGGCCAGCCAGTCGCGGAGGATCTCGAAGGTGCTCTCGCGGATCTCGCCCGGCTTCTCGGCCCGGGTGGTGAAGGCGTGCATGTTGGCGATGAGGAAGTAGCACTCGTACTGGTCCTGCAGGCGCAGGCGGTTCTCGAGCGAGCCGACGAAGTGGCCCAGGTGCATGCGTCCGGTGGGGGTGTCGCCGGTGAGGATGCGGGGGCGGGGGCTGGAATCTGGGGCGGGCATGGGGCGAACTCTAGCGAGCGGTGGGGGAGAGCGGGCACGCTCTGGCGGGGCGATCGCGCGGGGCGGGGCACGATGGCGACAGGGCGGGACGCAGACGACCGACGGGCGGGGGTCCCGGGTTTCAAGAGATAGAAGAGAGATCCAGTCGTCGTCGGAGTAGGGGCTGTTGGCATGTTGGGGATTTGGGGATCACGGGGCGCAAGGCACGGGGGGTGCGGGGGCTTGCGCCCCGGGGGCGGAGCGGGCGCGGCGTGTCGGGAAGTCGCGCTTGGCGCGCGGGGGCGCGCTCGGGTTGTTCTCGGACTGGTGGCAAGGGCGATCGGCTCTCAAGCGCGCCTGTCGCCTGCGACGATGCTGGCGTCGCGGGCCGACCATCGCCGACAGGTGTTCCCCATGCGTCCGTGAGCCCGGTCGATGGTTCGGGGTTCGGGCCAACCGCGCGCGAGCGACAGGCCCCGGAGGCCCACGGCGTCATGCGTCCGCTTCTCTTGGTCACGACCACGTTCTTCCCGCACGCGGGGGTGGGGTCGGTGCGGGCGTCGAACTGGGCACGGATGCTGCCTGGGCTGGGCTGGAAACCGACGATCGCGTGCCGCTGGTACGGGGGCACGGCAACCAGGGCGTTGCTCGACGAGCACGTGTCCCCGGCGTGCGACGTGGTGTACCTGGATGGGCCGTGGGCGGGCCTGACGCAGGCCCAGCGCGACGAGGCGGCCAAGCGACGGGGCGATCGGGGGGTCGAGATCAAGCACAACGGCGCGGTCCCGCGCGGCGCACTCGCCACGCTGGCCAAGCGGGCCGTGGGCCGTTCGGCGATGGCGCGGGTGGCGTTTGTCCCGGACGCGGCTGTGGCGTTCTGGCGGTCGAGGGTGGGGCGGATTGGGCGTCTGGGGCAGGAGTGCGGCGCCGAGGCGCTGGTCACGTCCTCGCCGCCGCACTCGGTCCACGTCGTCGGACTCGATCCGCGTCGGGCGGCGATCCCGTGGCTGGCGGACTTCCGCGACCCGATGGTCATGGACTCGCGTTACGGCCCGTTCGGAGCGGCGGCGGTCCGGACGAGGGCGTACCGGGCGTTCGAAGCCGCCTGCCTCGAGGCCGCCGACGCCGTCACGCTCCTGAATGCCATGCACGCCCGCTGGATGCACCGGCGGTTCCCGCTGCAGAGGGATCGCCTGCACCTGCTCGAGCCGATGTGCCCCGAGGATCTCGTCGCGGGGCGCGTCGTTGGCGAACCGACCGGCCGGGGGCGCCTTGGCGTGCGGGTGGTCGGGTCGGTCGGCCACGAGGAGGCGGTGCGCCTGGCGCTGGCGGTGCGGTCGCTGGTCGATCGCGAGGCAAGTCCGCTGGACATTGAGCTGCGGTTCGTTGGAATCCCGCCGGCGACACGCGACCAGATCGAGTCGATCCTGGCGGATCGCGTGGTGTTCACGGGCAACCTGCGCCACGACGAGGCGAAGCGCCAGATCGTCGGGGCCGACCTGCTGGTGACCTCCCTGAGCCCGCACCGGGCCGGGTCGCACGGGACGTCGACCAAGCTCTACGAGTTCGTGGCGGCCCGGCGTCCGGTGGTCCACATCAACCCGATGGCGCCGGATCGGCACGCGATGCGCGGGCTCGTGCGGGCGGGCGCGCTCCGGATCCTCGACCGTCCCGCCGATGGGGAACTTCGCGGGGCGCTGGCGGCCGGGCTGGGGCGGGAGGCCCGCGTGCTGGCGAGCGAGTCACCGGCGGTCGATGCGTTCATCGCCGCCAACTCGTGGGAGGGGCACGCGAGGAGGCTTGGCGAGGCGCTCGGCGCGGCCGAGCAACGGTGCGCGGTTAGGGCGCGCGGGTAGGCGGGGGTTGGGCGGCCCCGTCGGGCACGACCATCGATCGCAGCAGCCCAGTCTTGACCCCCGCCAGACTCAGCAGCATCTGGCGACGCAGCAGCGGCGCGCGGCACAGCGGGCCCATCAGGAAGTCGCGCGGCCAGGAAAGCGGGGTCAGCCCGGACTGGAACCACGGCGTCATCCAGCGCGACGCCCGCTGATAGAACCGCACCTGGCCCCGGCGCGACCTGCCCAGCGTCTTGTGGATCGCGGCCATCGCCACCGGCACCGGGGCCACACGCAGGCTCGCGTCGAGCGAGCGTGCGAGAGCCCACGCGTCGAGAAGGGCCAGGTTGGCGCCCTGGCCGAGTTGCGGGCTCATGGCGTGGGCCGCGTCGCCCAGCAGCACGATGCCCGGGCGCGGGCTGAGCGTGGCGTCCACATCCATGTAGGTGGCGGGGATGAGCGATTCCGGGCTGTCGATCTGGGCGACGAGCGGCGTTAACTCGGGCGCGAGATCGAGCACGCCGCGTCGCCAGGCGTCGATGTCACCCGCGCGAATCACCTCGAGTGTGCGTGCGGGCGCGGACCAGAAGACGCTGACCGTCCTCTCGCCGTCGGCGGCCGCGAGCCCGGTCGGGAGCCAGCCGACCATCGAGGTGGTCGATCGATACACCTGCCGCAGCGCACCCTCAAAGGCCCCGGTTCGGTCCTCCGCGACGAACCACAGCGCGCCCCACGGATATGGCTTGGCGCGGCACGTGGGGCACAGGCGCTCGCGCAGGACCGAACGCGACCCGTCGGCGACGATGGCCAGGTCGAACCGCCCGTCGAGGCGCTCCGACCGATCGCCCGCGCCGGTCGCACCGGCCGACGCCAGCAACCGCCAGTAATGGTTGTCGGTCGCATCGCGTTCGATGGCGTCGATCCGTGTGTCGGGCACGATCGCGGCCCCGGCCCGCTCGGCTCGCTCCAGCAACATCGTGAACAGGGCCCCGCGGTGCACGCCGTATCCGTGGGGCGCGCGGCGTGAACCGCCCGGCTCGTTCCGCCCGGCAAGATCGGCGTACGCCAGGTTCATGATGGTTCGCCCGCGGTGGTTCCGCCCCTCCAGGCGGTGCACCGGGGCCGCGAGCGATCGCAGTGTCTCGCCCAGACCCAGTCGCCCGAGCACGAACTGCCCGGTCGGCTGCAGCAGCAGCCCGGCCCCGCGCGGCCCGGGTGTCGGCGATTGCTCGAAGACTCGCACCCGATGCCCCTGCGACGCGAGCAGGCCCGCCGCCGCCAGCCCGCCGATGCCGGCGCCAACCACCGCGATGTCCAGCGTCGGGTCCACCGGTTGCGAGGGTACCCGCGCGTGTGCCGCGTGTGGACAAGTGGAAGACCCGTGGATTCACACTCACGCTTGGTCCGCCTTGGCCTCGATCGTGCCGGCGGAAGGATCTGATCGCCGCGGTCTGGCCCCGCCTCGTCCCGCACCCCCCACGACGGCCGCGGGGTGGATGCCGGTGGGGTCGTCCCACCCCGAGTGCCGCGCACCCTCGATCGGGATGTTCAGACGCTCGCGCACCGAGGCGAGCGGCTCGTCCCACGCGTCTTCCCAGCGTTCGGCCAACAGCGGCCCGGCCCGCAGGCCCATCGCGTGCCCCTCGGCCACGGCCGCCACCAGCGCCGCCTGCTGGTCCGGATTCCCGACGGCGTACCGCAGGATCGCGGTCGCGACCACGACGCCCGCGATCGGGCGGTTGAGCTGGGCCATCTCGAACGCCTTCTGGCCGGTCTCGCCCACGAAGGTCGGCGCGAACCCCAGCACCGCGTGCCACACGTCGTGGCACTCCCGCACCCTGGCCAACACGTATGTCAGGTCGTCGCGGACCTCGACCGCCTCGTAGTACTCTGCCACGAGCCCGTTGTCCTCGACGTGGCGCGCGATCGCCCGCCCGAGCGTGCCCTCGTCCAGGGTTCGCAGGCGGTCCAGGGGCACCGGCTCGGCGCGGAGGTACCGCTCGCGGATCATCGCCGCGGTCGGCGGATGCTCGCGAAGGCGTCGCAGCATCCACGCCGATGCCCGCCCGTCCGCGAGGGCGTCCTCGACCCGGTAGATCGCGGGGATCGCGCTGGAGGCGTCCATCAGCCCCGCGACGCCGAGGAGTTCGCGATAGAACGCCGGGGTTCGGTCCACGTCGAGGCCTCCGCCGGAGCCGTCCGACCCCGATCGGACGCCAGCCTAACGCGCCGCGTCCGACCCGTCCGGCGCGCCGTCGGACGGCTCGTGGCGCGGCACACCGCTCCGCCACAAACCCACGATTCGCCACGGTCCCGGGCGTACGATTCGCCTCCTGGAAGGCCAGCACGCGCGGGCGGACGCCCCGGCGTCACGCCACCGGCCCGCGCGGGGAAACCCGCCCCACGCGGCGGCGCGGCTCTCGCGCCCGGCCCGTCCCGGAATCGCCCCCGCAGACGCCGAGCACACCAAACCATGCCCTTCCCACGCTCCAACATCCGCAACTTCTCGATCATCGCCCACATCGACCACGGCAAGAGCACCCTGGCCGATCGCTTGCTCCAGGCCACCAACGCCGTCTCCGCGCGCGAGGCAAAGGAGCAGCTTCTCGACTCGATGGACCTCGAGCGCGAGCGCGGCATCACGATCAAGGCCTCGGCCGTCACCGTGATGCACCACCACACGCCCGGCGAGAAGGCCGACGAGCTCGAGAGCGACGCCGCGGCGCGCGACACCAATCCGGACACCGTCGGCTCCGGGGGCGAGGGGATCAAGACCCACGGCTCCGAGCTCTACATGCTCAACTTCATCGACACGCCGGGGCACGTCGACTTCACCTACGAGGTCAGCCGCGCCCTCAAGGCGTGTGAGGGCGCCCTGCTCATCGTCGATTCCACTCAGGGCGTGCAGGCCCAGACCATCGTGAACGCGTACCTCGCGATCAACGAGGACCTGGCGATCATCCCCGTCATCAACAAGATCGATCTGCCGGCCGCCCGTCCGGACGAGGTCGCCGAGGAACTCGAGGCCGCCCTGGGCTTCGATCCCTTCGACTGCCTGACCGTCTCGGCCAAGACGGGCCAGGGCATCCCGGAACTGCTGGCGGCCATCATCGAGCGCCTCCCCCCGCCGCGCGAGACCAAGATCAAGCAGACGCGCGCCCTGATCTTCGACGCGGTCTACGACGACTACCGCGGCGTGATCGTCTATGTCCGTGTGTTCGACGGCGTCCTGCGCCACGGCGACAAGATCCGCATGATGGGCCTTGGGCGCACGCACATCGTCACCGAACTGGGCAAGTACACGCCCAAGCCCGTCAAGGTCGACTCGCTGCACGAGGGCGAGACCGGTTACCTCGTCGCCACGATGAAGACCCTCGGCGACGTCCGCGTCGGCGACACCATCACACTGGAGAACAGCCCGGCCGCCGAGCCGCTCTCGGGCTACCAGCCGCCGCGCCAGATGGTCTACTGCGACTTCTACCCCGCGACCACGGGCGAGTCGAAGGGCCCGAACTTCGAGGAGATGCGCGAAGCGATCGAGAAACTGGCGCTGAACGACTCGTCGTTCACGTTCCAGGCGGTGCACTCGACGGCCCTTGGCTTCGGCTTCCGCTGCGGGTTCCTAGGCCTGCTGCACATGGACATCATCCAGGAGCGCCTCGAGCGCGAGTTCGATCTCGAACTCGTCCAGACGGCCCCGACCGTGTCCTACAAGGTCGTCGTCAAGGGCAAGGGCGGGCAGCTCGAGGAACTCGAGGTCCACAACCCCGCCGACCTGCCCGACATGGGCACGATCGAGTCGATCCGCGAGCCGATCTGCCGCGTCGACATCATGGTGCCCAACGAGTTCGTGGGCGACGTGATGAAGCTCTGCCTGGATCGGCGCGGTCTCTACAAGACCCAGACCGTCATCGGCGAGAACCGCCAGCTGGTCACCTTCGAGGTGCCGCTGGCCGAGATCATCTACGACTTCTACGACAAGCTCAAGGGCATGACCAGCGGCTACGGCACGATGGACTACGAGATCACCGAGTACCGCGAGGACAACCTCGTCCGCGTGGACATCCTGATCAACAACGAGCCGGTCGAGGCCCTGAGCCTGCTGTGCCACCGCGACCGGGCGGCGTTCCGCGGGCGGATCCTGCTCAAGAAACTGCTCAAGCAGATCGACCGCCACCAGTTCGAGATCCCGCTGCAGGCGGCGATCGGCGGCAAGATCATCGCGCGCGAGACGATCCGCGCCTTCCGCAAGGACGTGACGGCCAAGTGCTACGGCGGCGACGTGAGCCGCAAGCGGAAACTGCTGGAGAAGCAGAAGGAAGGCAAGAAAAAGATGAAGTCGATCGGGAGCGTGGACATCCCGCAGGAGGCGTTCATGGCGGTGCTGGACACGGATGAGGAGTGACATCCGGTCCTGAGAGCGTCGATCCGACTCTCGTCGTGTTGCCATCGCGCGTCGAATCGCCTTGCGAGCTCCGTGCTTCAGGAACCGCGCCAGAAGGGTCGCCGCCGCGACGCCATGATCTGGGACGCAATCCGGCGTTCGCACGCCCGTTCGGCCCCAACGCGGCCCATCGGGCCCGCCAATCCCCGGCGGGTACTCTTGTTCCGGTCCATCCGCGCTCGCCGATCGGTTCCCCATGAAACACACATCGCACACCGTCCTTGCCGCCATGCTGCTCGCGGCTTTCTTGGCCACCCCCGGCGTCCACGCCCAAAGCCCGGACGCCCAGCCGCCGCGCCGCGAGTCAACTGCCCGCGTCGGCCCCGGCGGCTTCGGCCCCATGCGGCGCGAGGACATCCAGCTCCTCGACACGCACGACCGGAACGGCGACGGCTGGCTCAACGCCGACGAGCGCCAGGCCGCCAGGGCCGACTTGGCCCAGCGCCGCGCCGAGCAGGGCACCTCCGGGCCGGGGCGCCGCGGGCCCGGAGGCGGGCAGCGATTCGGACCCCGCGGACAGGACCGCGAGCCCGCCTCCCCCGGCCCGCGCGTCGATCCGCGTGACGTGGCGATCCATCCCGACACGCCGCTCTACGACGATTCCGTGCTCCGCACCATCTTCCTGAACTTCGAGAGCGACGACTGGGAGGCCGAGCTCCAGGACTTCTACGGCACCGACGTCGAGGTCCCCGCCACCATGATCGTCGACGGCGTGTCCTACCCCAATGTCGGCGTCGGGTTCCGCGGCGCGTCCTCCTATTTCATGATTCCGCCCGGATACAAGCGCTCCCTCAACGTCTCGCTCGACATGGCGGACGACGACCGGCGCCTCGACGGCTACAGGACCCTCAACCTGCTCAACTGCAACGGCGACGCCTCGATGATGAGCGCGGTGCTCTACTCCGCGCTCGCGAGCCAGCACCTCGCCGTGCCGCGGGCGAACTTCGTCCGCGTCGTCATCAACGGCGAGTACTGGGGCGTGTACGCCAGCGTCCAGCAGTTCGACCGGGTCTTCACCGAGCAGCACTTCGGATCGTCTCGGGGCACACGCTGGAAGGTGCCCGGCAGCCCCGGCGGCGACGGCGGGCTGGGGTACCTGGGCGAGGACCTCGAGCCCTACGAGTCCCGCTATGACATGAAGTCCAGCGACGGGCGCGCCGCCTGGCTCGCCCTGATCAACCTGTGCCGCGTCCTGAACCAGACGCCGCCCGAGCGTCTGGTCGAGGAACTCGAACCGGTGCTCGACATCGACGGGGCATTGTGGTTCCTCGCCTATGACGTGGTGTTTGCCAATAGCGACGGGTACTGGACCCGGGCCAGCGACTACAGCATGTTCTGCGACACCGACGGACGCTTCCACCTGATCCCGCACGACATGAACGAGGCGTTCCAGGTCCGCGCCCATGGCCCGGGCTTCGGCGGCCCGGACGGGTTTGCCCCTCCGCCGGATGGGGCCGCGCCACCCCCCGGCGGGCCCGCGGGCGGGCCCGGGGGCGGGCGCAACCGCGGGCCGCGCGCCGGCCCCGGCGGCGGGGGCGTGACGCTCGACCCGCTCGTCGGACTGGACGACGATCGCATGGCGTTGCGCAGCCGCCTGCTGGCGGTGCCTGAACTGCGCGAGCGATACCTCGCGCACGTCCGCGAGATCGCCGAGGTGGACCTCGACTGGGACCGCCTCGGGCCGCGGATCGAGCGGTACCGAAACCTCCTTGAGTCCAGCGTCGCCGAACAGACCCGCGGCCTCTCGTCGCACGACGCGTTCATGCGGGTCACGGGCCCCGACGCCACGGACGCCGACGCCGGCTCGCTGCGCGAGTTCGCCCTGCGCCGACGCGCGTTCCTGCTCGGCGAAGAGCCGGCGAGCAACGCCCGCACCGGCGGCATCGCCCCGAACCGCTGACCCCGACGGATCAACCGCCCGCCCTCCGGAACCTCTCATGCCCGACGCGCTGGCCATGCCGCTCTACAACGACGACCTCATCAGGCTGGGGTTCCGGTTCCTGCACGACCTGGTGTTCCTGGCGCTGGTCGTGCGTCTCGCGTGGCACCCGCACTCACGGGACCGCGAGTTCGCGTTCGCCGCCGTCATGCTCAACATCACCGTCTTCTTCATCTGCTTCGCGATGAAGAAGCTCGAACTGAGCCTGGGCATGGCCCTGGGCCTGTTCGCGATCTTCGGGGTGCTGCGCTATCGCACGGCCTCGATCAGCACCAAGGACCTGACCTACCTGTTCGTCGTCATCGGCATCGCCGTGGTCAACTCGCTGTCGAACGACAAAACGAGCTACGTCGAGCTGCTCGCGGTGAACGCGGCCCTGCTGGTCTCCGCGATCGTGGGCGAGCGTCTGTTCGGACGCGTCCGGCGTCGCTCGCCCGGCGCCGCCCGCCGCCCGCGGATGCGCAAGCAGACCGTCGCCTACGACAAGATCGACCTGCTCGCCCCCGCGCGCCGGGCCGACCTGCTCGCCGACTTGCGGGCCCGCACGCACCTGCCCATCGCCCGCGTGCGCGTCGAGGAGATCGACCTGCCCAAGGGTCGGGCCACGCTGGGCGTGTGGTACGAGGACACCGCGGAGGACTGATCGCGCCCCTGGCTACCGGCGCGAGGTTCCTGCGCGAGCGCGCTGAGCCGCGCGGCCAACACATGGTGGAACTCTCCCGCGGCCCGAGTTGCGGCCCGCTCTTCCGCGCCCGGCGCCAAGCCGGTTTCTGCTACATTGCCACGCCACGGGAGGCACCATGGCCCGCACCAAGATGGCCCTGCACTGGAAGATCATGATCGGCCTGGCCCTGGGCATCGTGTTCAACGCCGCATGGGGACCTTCGACGTGGGCCGCGCTCGGCGTGGACCATCCGACCGCGTTCATCAAGTCCCAGCCCGGCGTCGTGCCCATCCTGCCCGACGGCGTCGAGGCGGTCGAGGACCTCGACACCTTCGCCGGGCGCGACGACGACCCGCTGCTCGAGGATCGCGCCCCGTTCCAGATGACCGCGGCCCAGATCGCCGCCTACGAGCTCGAGACCATCGACGCCAACCAGAACCCCTCGGCCATCGCGGGCATCGCCTGGTACGTCCGGCGCGCCATTGTGCTCGTCGGCGAGCTCTTCCTCCGCGGCCTGCAGTTCATCACCGTCCCCATCGTCCTGTTCAGCCTCGTCGCCGGCACCAGCACCCTCAAGGACCTGGCAAAGCTCGGGCGCGTCGGCGGCAAGATGCTCGGCATCTACATCACCACCACCGTCTTTGCCATCACCATCGGCCTGCTGCTGGCGGGCATCATCCGCCCGGGCGAGTGGATCCCCGACGTGCAGGCCGAGCGCCTGCGCGCGATGGCCGCGGCCTCCGGGGCCGACGAGGCCGCCGTCGCCCCGCCCTCGCTTTGGCAGTTCGTGCTCAACATCATCCCGAAGAACCCGTTCCAGGCCTTGGCCGAGGCCTCGATGCTCCAGGTCGTGTTCTTCTCGCTGGCCATCGGCCTGGCCCTGGCCACGCTGCCGGAGAGCACCGCGCGTCCCGTCGCCTCGTTCTTCTCCGGCATGAGCGAGGTCATCATCAAGATCGTCGAGTTCCTGATGAGGACCGCCCCAGTTGCCGTCTTCTGCCTCGTGGCCCCGATCATCGCCGACCTGGGCTTCGGCATCCTGCGTTCGCTGGCCGTGTATTCCGTGTGCGTGGTCTTCGGCCTCATGCTCATGGCCTTCGGCGTCTACCCCGCCATCCTGATGCTGCTCGGGCGCGTCAACCCCGTCCGCTTCTTCAAGGCCATCGCCCCGGCCCAACTGCTGGCGTTCTCCTCATCGTCTTCCAACGCCACGCTCCCGGTCACCATCGACTGCCTCACCAAGCGTCTGGGCGCCTCAAAGCAGGTCTCGTCGTTCGTGCTTCCCATCGGCGCCACCATCAACATGGACGGCACCGCCCTCTACCAGGGCGTCGCCACCGTGTTCATCGCGCAGCTCTTCGGGCTCGACCTGACGCTCATGCAGCAGGTCACCATCGTCTTCACCGCCCTGCTCGCGTCGATCGGCACCGCCGGCGTCCCGGGCGCCGGCATCATCATGCTCACCATCGTCCTGCAGAGCGTGAACATCCCGACCCGCGGCATCGCCATCATCCTGACCATCGACCGCATCCTCGACATGTGCCGCACGGTCGTCAACGTCACCGGCGACGCCATGGTCACCGCGGTCATCGCCAGCCAGGAGAAGGCCCTGCTGACCGAGGACGAGCTCAAGCACCGACGCGAGGAGGAAGCCGCGGCCGAGGCGGGCGTGTAGCGGGCCCGCTCGCCCGAGCAGAACGCGCGCCCCTCCCCCGCGCCGCGGGGGAGGTGTCATGCGAGGCTCTGTGAGCATGACGGAGGGGGCGTGCCGCGCCCAGATCTCACGTGTCGAACACTCCAAACCTCATCACACGAGAGACGGCGCCTCCTCCGCCGGATCCGCCCGCATGAACAGGATCTCGCCCTTGCTCACCGCCTGCCCGGCCTTCAGGCCGTGCGCCCCCGCCCACTGCGCGAGTTCCGCCAGCGGCGCGACGAACCCCGAGTCGATGTCGTGCGGGTCCTTCAAGACCGAGCACCCCCACGTCCGCCACAGCGCCGCCATCTTCGACGGGCACGCCGGGAACAGCATCAGCGACGCGATCCGGACGGCCTCGGCGCAGCAGTACAGCACCGCCGCCAGCGTCGCCCGGTCGCCCTCCGGGTCCGCGGACGTGCCCTTCTCGATTCCCTTGGCCAGCCCGAACGGGCGCGTCGCGTTGATGAACTGATCAACATCGCCCGCCAGGCCCATCGCCGCCCGCAGCGCTTCGCCCAGCGCGAAGGCGTGCATGTGCTTCTCGTAGGCCCCAACCGCCGCCGCGCTCAGCGCGGGCCAGTCGAACCGCGCGCCCGCCTGTCCCTCCGCCGCCAAGTCGAAGCCGAACCGCCCACTCGCCTCCGGCACCCTCCCCTCAAAGTACTTCGCCACCATGTTCCCCACGCGGCTTGCGCAGTTCCCGATCCCGTTGGCAAGGTCCGCGTTGAACGTCTCCACAAAGTGCGCGTGCGAGAAGTCCGCGTCCGTGGCCCCCAGCGGCCCCTGCGTCGCCAGGTACCACCGCACCGCGTCCGGCGAGTATCGCTCGCAGTACTTCTCGAGAAGGTCGATCTCGATGAAGTTCCCCAGGCTCTTGCTCATCTTCCGCCCATCGCGGACGTAGTACGCGTGCGCGTACACCGTCCCGGGCAGCCCACGCCCCAGCGCCATCAGCATCGCCGGCCACACCACCGCGTGGAACCACAGGATGTCCTTGGCCATCACGTGCACGCTCGCCGGCCAGTACCGGCGCAGGTCGCCGCGATCGGTGTGCCCCGCCGCGTCGCCCCGCAGCCCCGCCCCGGCCCCCGGGTCCTTCCGGTCCACCGCCGACAGGTAGTTGCACAGCGCCTCGATCCACACGTACACCCGGTGCTCCGGGTCGCCCGGCATCCGCACGCCCCACTCGCCCCAGTCCGCGTCCCCCGCCCGGATCGCGCGGCTCACCGGCACGTCCTGCAGCCCGCCACGCAGGCGCCCCAACACCTCGTTCCGGCGCGCCTCGGGCAGGATGAACCCAGGATTCGCCTCGATGTGCTTCTGCAGCACCTCGGCGTACGTGCTCAGGCGGAAGAAGTAGTTCTTCTCCGTCCGCTTCTCGAGCGCCTTGCCCGTCACCGGGCTCTTGTACTCGGCCGCCTTCGCCACCGTCTCGGTCAGGTACTCGTCCTGCGACACGTCGTACCACCCGACGTAGTCGCCCAGGTAGATGTCCCCACGCTCCTTGAGCGCCCCGATGTACTCACCGGCCAGCCGCTTGTGGTGCGGGTCGCTCGTGCGATAGAACACGTCCGGCGACAGCTCGAGCCGCTCGAACGCTCTGCGGAACTCGCCCGAGCACCGGTCGGCCCACTGCTGCGGCGTCATGCCGTGCTCGTGGGCCGCCGCCACCACCTTGTCCGCGTGCTCGTCGGTCCCGGTCAGGAAGTACACGTCCCGTCCGAGCAGGCGGTGCATCCGGGCCGCCACGTCCGCGACGGTCGTGGTGTAGCAATGCCCGATGTGGGGGCGGTCGTTGACGTAGTAGATCGGCGTCGTGATGTAGTACGGCTGGGGGTGCATGGGTGGATTATCGGGTCGACCGCCCGGGCGGGTTCGGAACCCCGGGCCCGGGCCACGCGGATCGGATGCCCGGAGGCCCGCCGCCCGACAAACCCTTGCCCGGCTCAAGCCTGTCGATTACAGTTTCCGACGATGGTAGGGGACGCCCGGTACGCCCCCAGACCCAGGACACGGCCCCCGGAAGCCACCATGGGACGGTACCAGACCGAGCAAGCCATCTACACCCTGCGCCTGGCCGAGTGGCTCCGCGCCCGTCTCGAGGGCTCCTTCGCCGTCATCAAGGGCGAACGCGTGCTGGGCACCCCGCCCTCATTCGACGAGGCCATCCGCCTGGGCATCCGCGAGACCCGCGGGCGAGAGTTCCTGGTCAAGCGCATCCAGCCCGCCGACACCATCGAGTGGATGTCGCACATCGCCAGCCCGACGCTCGCCGCCTGAGCATCACACCGCCTCGAACGTCGCGAACATCTCCCCCGCCTCGCCCAGTTCCCGCAGACGCACGAACGTCGAGCACGCGTCGAACCGGGCCCACAGCTCGTGCACCTCCGGCGACTGGTGCGCCCTGTCGATCGCCTCCTGCGACGCCCACTCGCTGACCGACACGACCACGCCGTCCGCCGATCGCATCCGCACCTCCGCCCGCTCCGTCGCCAACCCCAGGCGTCGCAGCAGCGGCAGGCGGTCGTCCAGCACGCCCAGCAGCGCCGCCTCCTGCCCCGCACGCGGACGGAACGCGGCCACACTGATCAGGCCCATCGCACGCTCCTGGCTGTCATGCCCGAGCCGACGCACGGACGCGTCACGCAACTCGCGGGGCACTCACCCACTCGCCGCCGCCGCGCCGGCCGCAACGGCGGCGGCCGCGCCAGCCGCGGCCTGCTGCTGCTGCATCTGCTGCATCGCCGCCGACGCCTGCTGCATCCGCCCGCTCGCCGTCTCGCCGGTGGCCATCAGGATCAGCCCGCCCGACTCGACACCCCGCTCCCACAGCACCTGCCCCGTCTGCGCGTCCACGCAGTACACGTAGCCGCCACGCCCCACGAACACCTCACGCCCCGACGGCACCAGCATCGACACACCGCCCCCCAGCATCCGCGGCAACCGCATCTGCCACACCGGACGCCCCGAGTACCGGTCCAGGGCCTGCACCTTCCGACCGGCCGCCACGAACAACAGGTCCGTCTCTTCCACAACCGCCTCCTTCCACAGGGAGCACGCAGCCGAAGGTACCCGATTGCCGCCGCACGCCGCAACCCTTGGATCCAATGTCCCGCAAGCCGTCCAGCGTCCGACCGACTCGGCTGCGAGGCGTCGAGTCCAGGGGGTCGGGCTTTCCAGCCCGACCGGAATCGGGAGCAACTCTCCACGGATCAGCGGCCGTGTCGGTGCAAGCAAGCGACGACGAACCGTTCACCAATCAAGCCTCCGCCCGCGCCACGTTCGCCACCAACACCCGCGCATCCAACAACTCCCCTGCCTCGCATCCGCTCCCGAGCACCCGCCCCACAACCTCCCCAATCCGCCACGGTTCCATCCCGCCCCCCGGGCGACGAAACGCCAGGTCCTCGCGCTGCACCACATGTCCGGCGTCCATCGCCCGCGCCGCCACGATCGACTGCCTCGACACCGCCCGCACGTCGGCCTCGATCTCCAGCACCCGCTTCACCGCTTCCGCATCATCCGCGAGCCGCAGCTCAACACGCGCCCCGCGCGCCGCCGCCACATACCGACGCAGGCCGTCCGCATCCAGCGACGCCGCATGGTCCGGCCCGGCCGCCCGCGTGTCGTACGTGAAGTGCTTCTCCAGGATCGCCGCCCCGTGCGCCACCGCGAGCGCGCCCGTCTCCACGCCTTGCGTATGGTCGCTGTACCCGACGACGACCTCCGGGTGCGCCCGCCGCAACGCCGCGATCCCCGCAAGTTCCGCCTGCCCGATCGGCGTCGGGTACGCGCTCACGCATTGCAGCAGCGCGAGCCGTTCCTTTACCCCATCCAGCCACCCGACCGCGCGCCCCACCTCCTCCATCGTCGCGGCCCCGGTCGAGACGATTAGCGATCGCCCCGTCCCTGCCAGCGCCTCCAGCAGCGGGCGATGCACGACATCAGGCGACGCCGTCTTCCACGCGTCGAACCCCAGGCGTGCCGCCCGTTCCACCAGCTCCACGGAGAACACCGTCGCGATCGCGTGCAGCCCCAGCCCGTGGGCTTCCTCAACGACCTGTGCGCACGCGTCCCAGCCCAGTTCCAGACGCCGCAGCATCGAGACCGGGTCCGTCTCGCCCGCGTCCTCCTGGTACCCCGCCAGGCGCGCGGCCCGCCCCATCAGCAGGTCCGCCCGGAACACCTGCAGCTTCACCGCGTCCGCCCCGGCCCCCGCCGCCGCCCGCGTCAGCGCCACCGCCCGCTCGCCCGACCCGTCGTGGTTCACCCCGATCTCGGCGATGACGTAGGCCCGCTGCCCGTCGCCGATCGCCCGATCTCCGATGCGCAGATGCCGCGTGCCCATCACGCGATGTATCGGCCCATCACCACCCGACGCGCAAGCGTCGCACCGATGCGCCTCTCGCAGCGCCGCCCCAACCCCCGCGACCCCCTGGCACCAGCCTTGCGACCCACCCCACGGGATTCGCCGCGCTGCGCCGTTTCCGGCGCCCGCGCCGCCCACCACCAGGCCCGGAGGGTCCATGCACTCGCTCGACACGCCCCACCCCGACGCACCAACCGGCGTCGATCGCCAGCACGCGCACCACACCGACCCCCGGCGCGCGCCCTCGCGCCGCCCCCAGCCCGCCTCCACCCTCGAGCCCAAGCCCGTGCGCAAGGACCGCGCCCCGCGCGACCTCGAAGCCTTCATCGAGTCCCCGGCCGACGCCCCCTCCGCCTCGCGCCGCCGCCTGGCCGACCGCCCCTCCCGCCCCATCGCCACCCTCTTCGCGCTCGCCCTCGCGGCCCTCCTGTGGCTCACCCCCGCCGCTTCCCCCGCCCACGCCGCCACCGTCCGCGAACTCGCCCGCATCCAGGGCGAGGCCCGCAGCACGATCCTCGGCCTCGGGCTCGTCGTCGGACTCCCCGGCACAGGGGATTCCGGCAAGGAGCACCCCGTCGCCCGCGTCGTCGCCGAGGTCCTCCGCAACATGGGCAACCCCGTCGCCGACATCGACGAACTCGCCCGCTCAAACTCCGCCGCTCTCGTCATGGTCACCTGCGAGATCCCGGCCGGCGGCGGACGCAACGGCGACAACTTCGACGTCCGTGTTTCTGTTATGCACACCGCCACCGACATCTCGGGCGGCACGCTGCTCGTCGCCCCGCTCCGCGGTCCGCTGCCCGGCCAGGGTGTCTATGCCTTTGCCAGCGGCGAAGTTGTGGTCGAAGACTCGGCCCGCCCGACCATCGGCATCGTCCGCCAGGGGGCGCAACTCGTGCGCGATCTGGTCAACGACGTCCGCGGGTCGGCGTTCAACCTCGTTCTCGAGCCCCAGTTCGCCGGGCACGCCTCCGCCGCCGAGATCGCCGGACGCATCAACGACAGCCTCCGGGGCCGCCCCGACGGCGAGGGCCCCGCCATCGCCACGCCCATCGACGACCGCATCATCCGCATCGACATCCCCGAGCCCGAGCGGCGCAACACGACCCCCTTCGTCGCCGACGTGCTGTCCACCCCAATCGACCTCTCCACCCTCCGCCTGCCCGCACGTGTCGTGGTCAACGAGCGCCTCGGCAGCATCATCGTCACCGGCGATGTCCGCGTCAGCCCCGTCCGCATCACCCACGGCGACCTCACGATCAACGTCACCGTCCCGCCCGTCGAGCCCACGGCGCAGAACCCGCGCGTCGACACCGAAACCTGGACCGATCTGGCCACCCGCCCGCGCGAGAGCCAGCTCGCCCGCCTCGAGGACCTCCGCGGCGCGTTCGACCGCCTCCGCATCCCCGTCCGCGACCAGATCAGCATCATCCACCAGCTCCACCGCAACGGCCAGCTCCACGCCGAACTCATCATCGACGGCGCGTGAGCCCGGCGGCCCGCCGCCCGCGAGCCGCGCGGCGCAAGCCCGCGGTTTCCCGCTCCCTCAACACACCGCCATGCCTGTCACTCCGCTCTCCACCACCGACCCGCACCCCTTGGCCAGGGCCGCCCCCACCCCGTCCCCCCTGCGCGACCGCCAGGACTCTTTCCTCCAGGCCCTCGGGCGCCACGACGCCGCCCTCGACGCCGCTGTCCCCTCCTCACCCTTCGCGACCGCCCCCGATCCTCTCTACACACCCACCGACGCGCTGGACCGGAGTTTGCCCGCGGTGGCCGGCACGCGTGCCGCCGACCCCGCCCGCGCCGCCGCCGAGCAGTTCGTCGCCACGACCTTCCTCATGCCCGTGCTCAAGGAGATCCGCGCCCAGAACAACGCGGCCGCTCCCTTCGGGCCCACCCAGGCCGAGAAGTCCCTCGGCCCGCTCATGGACGCCATGCTCGCCGATCGCATGGTCAAGTCCCATCAGTTCGCGCTGGTCGATCGCATCGCCGCCGACCTCCGGCGCGTGTCGACCGATCGCCTCGCGCCGGACGCGCCACAACCGTCCGATGACGCCTCAGATGGCACGCCGCTTGCGACACCCGCGCAGCAGGTCCGGCGCGCACCACTCTGATCGCACCCGCGCGCCGCCCCTCGACCACCATGGGCGGCACACCCACACCAACCCGCCAACAAGCCCCGCAGCCGCAGCGCCCGGGCAACGCTCGTCCCGCGCCCCGCGCGACACCCCTCGCGCCTGCAAGGCCCGTGCTGCCCGTGCCCGCCGACGCGCCCCCCGACCCCGCGACCCTCGAGCACGAGATCGACGCCCTCCTGTCCGACCTCCATGCCGAGCACGAGCGCCTGCTCGACGCGGTGCGCCAACACCGGGCCGCGATCTCCGCGGCCGACGACAAGGCCATCGCCAGCGCCCTGGCCCTGCACCACACCTCCGTTGAGAAACTGCGCGACCTCGACCAACGGCGCGCCCGCCTCACCGGACGCACCCTGGGCCGCCGGGCGCCCGACGCCCCGCCCGCGAGGTTCGCCGACGTGCTGGCGCGCGTGTCGCCGGAAGCACGCGAGCGCCTGTCCGAACGCGCCGCCGGCGTGCGCACCCTGGCGGCCACCGCCCAGCGCGAGCAGGCCGCCCTCGGCCACGCCGCCGCCGCACTCGCCGGGCACATGCAGGGCCTCATGCGCACCGTCACGTCCCGCGTCAGCGAATCGGGCGCCTACACCCGGCGCGGCTACGTCGAACGCGCTGCACGACCAGTCGGAACGCTCGATCTGTCCAGATGAGGGCGACGGAGTGACCAGGTGACGCAGTGACGAAGTGGCAGAGAGCAGAGACGAAGAGAAAGAGAGACGGAGAGAGGAAGCAGCCACGAGGCACACGCCAGAACTGTCGCGATCGCTCCCAATGAACACTGCACGGCACACATCACGCCCGACGAACCGCGCGCGTCCTCGCGCCTCCGCTTCGTCACTGCGTCACTGCGTCACTCCGTCACTCCTCCCTTCTTCTCTCCTCTCTCCGTCTCTCTTCTCTCGGTCTCTCACCGCCAGGAGCCCCCAATGGGTCTGACCGCCGCCATGAGCGTGGGACGGACCGCGCTGGCCTCCAGCCAGGCCGCCATCCAGGTCATCGGCAACAACATCGCCAATGCCGCGACCCCGGGCTACAGCCGCCAGATCGTCTCGCTCGCGCCGCTCCCCGGCCAGAGCATCGGCAACACATCCCTGGGCCTGGGCGTCTCGATCAGCGGCGTCCGGCGCCAGGTCGACACCGCGCTCCAGGGACGCCTCTGGACCAGCCAGGGCAACCACGGCGCCGCCGGCGAGCGCCTCGCCCTGCTCGGGTCCCTCGAGACCTCCCTCAACGAGCTCACCGGCTACGACCTCTCCACCCAGATCAGCCAGTTCTTCTCCTCCTGGTCCGAACGCGCCAACCTCACCCAGTCCTCCGCCGTCGTTGTCCAGCAGGGCGCCCAGCTCGCCTCCTTCATCCGCGGCCTGCGCTCCGACCTGGCCACCCAGCGCGACGGCGCCGACGCCCTGCTCGACGACTACGCCGCCCGCGCCGACGAGCTCATCCGCGGCATCGCCGACCTCAACACCCAGATCCCCCCCGCCGAGTCCAATGGCGGCACCGCCAACGAGCTCCGCGACCGGCGCGACATCCTCATCGGCGAGCTCGCCACCCTCATGGATGTCACCGCCGTCGACCAGGGCGACGGCACCGTCAACGTGCTCGTCGGCTCAACCCCGGTCGTGCTCGCCGGCAACCCCCGGGGCGTGAGCCTCGAACGCCGCTCCACAGAGAACGGCATCGAGGTCGCGATCCTCGTCGGGGCCGAGCAGCGCGAGCTCAACGTTTCCACAGGCAAGATCGGAGCCCTGCTCGCCGGTCGCACCGACAGCATCAACGCCACGCTCGGCGCCCTGGACGACATCGCCTCCACCGTCATCTTCGAGGTCAACCGCCTCCACTCCACCGGCGCCTCACGCCCCGGCCTGCGGTCCGCCACCGGCACCCTCAGCATCGCACTCGAAGACCGCACGCGTCCCCTCAACGACCCGGACAACACCGCCCTGGCCGGCCTGCCCTTCCACCCGTCCAACGGCGGCTTCACCGTCGCCGTCACGGACCAGACCACGAACACAACCCGCCGCGTCCGCATCGACATCGACATGGACGGGCTCACCGACGGGGGCCTCCGCGGCACGGGCGACGACACCACCCCCGAGGACTTCCGCGCCGCCCTCGACGCCGTCCCGGGCCTGAGCGCCTCGTTCGACAACGCCGGGCGACTCCGCCTCACCGCCGACGCCGGCACCGAGTTCAACTTCGAGGACGACACCTCCGGCGTGCTGGCCACCCTGGGCATCAACACCTACTTCACCGGCAGGAACTCGACGGACATCGATGTCCGCCAGTCCCTCGTCGCCGATCCGCAGAACCTCATGGTCGGACGCCAGACCGACGAGGGCTACTCCGAGAACGCCACCGCCCTGGCCATCAACGACCTCCGAACCAGAGCCCTCGACGCCCTCGGCGGACGCAGCCTCACCCAGCGCTGGCAGGACGAGGTCCAGACCGTCGCCGGCCAGGCCGCCACCGCCTCCAACACATTCCAGGCCACGCTCATCGTCACCGAGTCGCTCTCGGCCCAGCAGGCCGCCGTCAGCGGCGTCTCGCTCGACGAGGAAGCCATCAACCTCACCACGTTCCAGCGCCAGTACCAGGGCGCCGCCCGCCTTGTCGCCGTCGCCGACCAACTCCTCCAGGAACTCCTGAGCATCCTCTAAGAGCAGAACGCGGAGACCGCGGAGCCAGACGCAGAACCGAACTCAGAACCAGACACGGAGGCCGCCAAGAGCTCGTTCCCGACTCTCAACCCAAGCCTCACTCCGCTCCCTCCGCGGCACCTCCGCGACCTCCGCGTTCGTCCGACTCGCCGGTGCAACATCCATGTCCTCCATCCCCTCCCAATACGCCCGCGTCCCCAATCTGCTCGCCTCGCAGATCGGGCTCGCGCACGTCAGCCGCACCAACACCGCCCTCTTCCGAACCAACAACCAGCTCGCCACCGGCCTGGCCATCCTGAGGCCCAGCGACGACTCGGTCAAGGCCGCCGCCATCTCCGTCCTCGACGAGCGACTCGAGAACACCCAGCAGCGTCTTCGCAACCTTTCCCACGCCGACTCGGCCATGGGCGTCATCGACTCCACCCTCGGCGAACTCAACGACCTCATGCTCTCGGCCAAGCAGATCGCCCAGGAGCAGCTCAACTTCGGCGCCTCGCCCGAGGAACGCAGCCAGCAGGCCCTGGTCGTCCAGTCCCTCATCGACTCGCTCTTCCGACACGCCAACGAGGAGTCCGTCGCCGGTTTCATCTTCGGCGGGGCCGCGGCCGGCCAGCGACCGGTCGAGGAACTCCTCGGCGGCTACCGCAGCCGCGCCGTCGGCAACGGCATCACCACCGACCTCGGGCCCAGCCAGGCCATCCCGCTCTCGCTCGGCCAGTCCAACCCCCTGGTCGGGACGACCGCCCGCGTCAACGGCTCGGTCGATCTCGACCCCACCCTGACCCCCGAGACCCGTCTGGCCAACCTCGCCGGAGCCCGCGGCCTCGGGATCACCACCGGCCAGATCGAGTTCTCCATCGACGGGTCCGACCCCCGGCGCATCGACCTCACCGACGCCGACACCATCTCCGACGTCGCCGACCGCATCAACGCCGCCCTCCTCCAGTACGAACTGGACACGGGCCAGGACGTGCTCGGCCCCGGAGGCGTCACTATCACCGCCGATGGAATCCGCGTCGACGTTCCCGCCGCCACGCCCCCCGCAACCGACCCCACCATTACCTTCAGCGACATCGGCGTCGCCCGCGTCGCGGCCAACCTCGGCCTGACCGACTCGACCGGCCTGGTCTTCACGCCCACCTCCACCGACTCGCTCCCCCTCGAGCCACGCCTCTCCTGGCTCACGCCCATCGACGCCCTCGCCGGCGTCGATACACCCCTGGGTTCCATCCGAATCACCAACGGCGGCCTGGCCCGCGTCGTCGACCTCACCGGCGCCGAAACGGTCGAAGACATCAAGCGCGCCATCGAAGCCGAGAACATCGGCCTGCGCGTCGAACTCGACCGCGACACCGGCGCCTTGGTCGTCATCCAGGAACTCGCCTCCGCCGCCGGCCAGGGCCTCTCCATCGTCGACATCGACGACGACTCCGCCGGCGGGCTCGGCACCGCCACCGCACTGGGCATCCGCACCTTCGGACCCGACACACGACTGGCCTCCTTCAACGACAACCGCGGCGTCTCCATCGCCACCGGCGGCAAGGACCCCGTCACCGGCCTGCCCGACCCCGACCGCGACGTCGACTTCGACATCACCCTGGGCAACGGCACCGTCCTGAGCATCAACCTCCAGCCCGCCAACATCCTCACCGTCCAGACCCTCATCGACGCCATCAACACCCAGGCCGCCCCCCAGCTCGCCGCCGACGGCCTCCCGCCCACCGCCTTCGAGGCCCGCCTCTCCATCGAGTCCGGCGGCCTCGAACTCGTCCAGGACGTCGCCGAGCCCGCCATCACCGGGCCCATCACCATCGACGCCCGCAACGGCTCCCGGGCCGCACAGGACCTGGGCCTGCTCAACCGCCCGTACAACGCCGCCACCGGCATCACCCTCGGCGACGACCGGGCCCAGGCCCGGAACCTCAACGCGTTCACCGCCCTGCTCGACCTCCGCGAGGCTCTTGAAACCGACGACACGATTGGCATCCAGCTTGCGGGAGAACGGATCGAACAGGCACTCGCCGCGCTCAACCGCACGCGTGGCCTGTTCGGCGGCTACGACCGGCGCGTCGGCGACCTGACGCTCACCGAGGAGGATCGACAGGTGCTCGACGAGTCCGCACGAAGCCTGCTCCGAGACGCCGACTTCGCCGAGGTCGCAAGCCGCTTCACCCTCCTCCAGACCCAGCTCCAGGCCGGCTACCGGGTCCTGGCCCAGAGCAGCCAGCTCTCCCTGCTCGACTTCCTCGGCTAACCGAGCCAAGAGCCCGACTCGCGGGGACACTCGCGAGACACGGATTGCCTCACACAGTCGGGGCGGCGCCGCGGCCGGCCGCCTCCGACGCCGACAGGACGTCGCCCGGGCAGGACGCCCGGGGGTCATCGGAGGAAGGCCGAAGTCTGGAGCGCACCATGAACGTGCGGACAAGTCGATTCGGGGTGGTCGAGATCGCGGAGGACCGCGTGATCACCTTTGCAAAGGGGCTGCTCGGATTCCCGAGCCACACCCGCTTCTGCCTCCTCGAGCCCGGCGACGAGGCCGTCTTCTTCTGGCTCCAGTCCATCGACGACCCGAACCTCGCGTTCGTCGTCACGGACCCCGGCCTGTTCTTCGCCGACTACGCCGTGCCCATCAAGCCCGACCAGATTGGCGAACTCGGGCTGGAGAAACTCGCCGACGCCCAGGTGTTCGTGATCGTCAACAAGATCGAGAACAACCTGACCGGCAACCTCCAGGGCCCCATCATCGTCAACACGCTCTCCCGCAAGGGCGAGCAGGTGGTCCTCGCGGAGAAGCGCTGGAACACCAGGCACGTGCTCATGCAGGTCGGGGAGCCCGCACGGGCCGCCTCCGCCTGATCGTCGCGCCGGTTTGTCCGCTCCGGACGCCCATCGCTGGCATGGAAGCCGGTCGGCGTCCCGGCGAGCGCACGGGCCCCACGGATGGGGGCGCTCGCCAAGGGTCCGAATCCACCCATCGCCCCGCCTCACCCGGGCGGGCGCGGGACGCACGATGCGCCCCGGTCGGAAGGGAAGGAGCCCACGCATGCTGGTGCTTTCACGGCAGCGCGACGAGACGATCATGATCGGCGACGAGATCGAGATTACCGTCGTCGACATCCGGGGCGACAAGGTCCGCCTCGGCATCACCGCGCCAACCAGGATCGCCGTCCACCGCAAAGAGGTGTACGAGGCCATCCGCAGAGAAAACGAGCAGGCCGCTCGCGTCACCGACGCATTGGCCGAGTCCGACCTCACCGCCATCTCCAGAACCATCTCCCCGGGCCCCGCCCGCCGCAAGGGCGGAGCCTCACGAATCTCCGGCGCCCCCCCGGGCGCCTCGCCCCCAGCCGCCGCGCCACGCACGCGAATCCCCAGCGCCGACGAGCGCCGTACCGCCTAGCACCGCAACAACCCGCTACACCCGGAACCTGCCAGCCCCGGGGGACCAGAGAGAGACCACAGCGTCCGCAAACACGCCGGCACGAGTGAGGACACAAACGCCGGCGCACGCCTCGACCGCGGGAACAGAATCACGGAGGATTCTTCCATGGCTCGGATCAACAGCAACATCCCGAGTCTCATCGCCCAGAGCCGCCTCAAGGGGTCCAACGCGAACCTCAGCACACGGCTCGAACGACTGAGCACCGGCCTCCGCATCAACCGCGGCAAGGACGATCCCGCTGGCCTCATCATCTCCGAGCGGATCCGCTCGGACATCGAGGGCGTCAACCAGGGCATCCGGAACGCCGAACGCGCCTCCTCGGTCATCGCGACCACGGAGTCCGCACTCGCCGAGATCAACGACCTGCTCAACTCCATCCGCTCACTCATCGTCGAGGCCGCCAACACCGGCGCCAACTCCGAGATCGAGCGCAGGGCCAACCAGGACCAGATCGATTCGGCCATCGCCTCCATCACCCGCATCTCCAACACCGCCACATTCGGCGGCCTCAAGCTCCTCAATGGGAACCAGGACTACGTCCTCTCCGGCGTCGACGACTCGGCCATCGACAAGGCACGCGTTCTGAACGCCTCCTTCAACGGCGCCACCAGTGTCGACGTCGAGGTCGAGGTCCTCACCTCCGCCCAGGTCGGCGCCCTCTACCTCAACGGCGACAACGGCGTCGTCGGGCAGGAAGGACGCCTCCTCTCCTCCCTCGAACTCGAACTCCGTGGGCCCTACGGCGTCCAGGTCGTCTCCTTCCTCCAGTCCACGACCTACGACACCATCGCCAACGCCATCAACTCCCTCCGAGCCTTTACCGGCGTCGAAGCCGAACTCATCAACGGAAACGCCAACTCCGGCCTCATCTTCAAGTCGGTGGAGTACGGCTCATCCAACGACCGGATGATCACCGTCAAGCGTCTCAACCCGCCCGACCAGGGCGCCGACTCCTTCCAGCTCTACAAGTTCCTCGACACCCAACCCATCCCCGACTTCTCCGCCGGGTTCGACTGGGCCACATGGCAGTCCACCATCATGACCGCCGCGACCAGCGACACCGGCCAGGACGTCCAGGCCATCGTCAACGGCATCCTTGCCTCCGGGAAGGGCCTCCAGATCTCGACAAACTCGGCCTCCCTCGGTGTCGATCTGCTCCTCGACGAGGACTTCGCCACCGATCCCTCCCTCACCCCCACCGAGTTCACGATCACGGGCGGCGGAGCCCTCTTCCAGCTCGGGCCGGAGATCTCATCCCAGCAGCAGGCCGGCCTGGGCATCCAGTCCGTTGCGGCCTCGGCACTCGGTGGCACGCTCGTGGGTGGGGTGGTCGACTTCCTCAACTCTCTCGAGACCGGGCGCGGCAACTCGATCGAGGAGTCCTACCAGGCCAACAACTGGCAACCCGCCCAGTTGATCCTCGCCTCGGCCATCGACGAGATCTCACGACTCCGCGGGCGACTCGGTGCCTTCGAGCGGAACGTGCTCGACCCGAACGTCCGGTCGCTGACCTCCTCGCTCGAGAACCTCACCGCGTCCAACGCCGTGATTCGCGACGCCGACTTCGCACGCGAGACAAGCGAACTCAGCCGAGCCCAGATCCTCGCGGCCGCCGGCACCACCGTCCTGGGGCTGGCCAACCAGCAGTCCCAGTCCGTGCTCCAGCTTCTCGGCTAGGAGCCGAACCCGGTCCGCGTCGACGCCCGAGACTCGCCGGCATCCAGCCCACCCGCGGCCCCGCGTCCCACGCGGGGCCGCTTTGTTCTCGGGCCTTTCGGCGCCCCCGGCACTCGTCCACACCCGGCAAAACGCGCACATCCTGCGCCAACACACCCGCCTTCACCCAGTTTGTCCGCTCAACGGGTCTGCCCCAGCCGCGTTCCCGCCGTTTTCTTGTGCGCGGACCAAAGTCCACTCCAACCCGTGACGATGCGATCACCCGAGTTCGGTCCCCCGCGTGGGGGGACGACGGTGCTCGGGCGTCGTGCCGCGAGCAGACGGGAGGCCCAGGCCTCTCACAGGGTCGGTCGGTGGGTAGGCCAGGGAAGCCGCCCGCGTCTGTTCACGGAGGATCACATGTCGCGGATCAACACAAACGTCCAGTCTCTCATCGCGCAGCGCGTGCTGGGGCAGAACAACAACTCCCTCAACACCTCGCTCACCCGCCTGTCCACCGGCCTCCGCGTCAACCGCGGCAAGGACGATCCGGCCGGCCTCATCGCGTCGGAGAACCTCCGTTCAGAGCTGGCCGCGTCCAACGCCGCCATCAAGAACACCGAGCGCGCCGACCAGGTTGTCTCCATCGCCGACGGTGCCCTGACCGAGATCTCCGGCCTGCTGACCGAGCTCCAGGGCCTGGTCACCTCCACCGCCAACGGCGCCGGTCTCTCCGAGTCCGAGCGTGAGGCCTCCCAGCTCCAGATCAACTCGATCCTCGAGACCATCGACCGCATCTCGCAGTCGACCAACTTCCAGGGCACCAAGCTCATCAACGGCAACTTCGGGTTCCAGACCGAGGGCGTCTCCGGCGTCGTCGAGGACTTCACCATCCGCGGCGCCAAGTTCGAGACCGCCAGCCTCGGCGTCGACGTCGTCGTCACCCAGTCCGCCCAGCAGGGCCAGCTCTATCTCAACATCGGTGGGGCCTCCCTCGACCTCGGCGGCCAGACCTCGGCCTTCGTCGTCGAGATCTCCGGCTCGCTCGGCAGCCGCGAGCTCTCCTTCTCCTCCGGCGTCACCGCCGCCCAGATCGCCACCACCATCAACTCGCTCACCGACGTCACCGGGCTGACGGCCTCCGCCTCCGCCTCGGGCATCACGCTCAAGAGCGTGGAGTACGGCTCGGCCGAGTACACCTCCGTCAAGGTCATCGACGACGGCGGACTCCAGGCCGTCTCGTCCAACGTCGGCATCTTCACCTTCGAGTCCGACGACGCGACCACCGTCAACACCAGCTCCGGCGTGGACTACGACTCCACCGCCGCCAGCCAGGGCATCCGCGACCTGGGCCAGAACGTCGGCGCCACCATCAACGGGCTCGTCGCCACCACCAAGGGACGCACGGTCTCGGTCAACTCCGACTTCCTCGACGTCAAGCTCACACTCTCGGCGTCTGCCGGATCCGGCGCCAACGCCATCACCGCGGGCGCGATCTCCGCGTTCGACATCACCGGCGGCGGCGCGGACTTCCAGCTCGCCTCCCAGGTCAACATCGCCGGCAAGGTCTCCATCGGCATCGACGACGTCGCCGTCCGCAAGATCGGCCAGTACGTCGATCCGGGCGACGCCGCCGAGTACTACCTCGACGACCTCGGCTCCGGCAAGGGCCTCAACGTGGTCGACGGCGACCTCTCCCTGGCCCAGAAGGTCATCTCCTCGGCCATCGAGGAGGTCTCCACCCTCCGCGGCCGTCTAGGCGCGTTCCAGAAAAACACGATCGGCGCCACCATCCGCTCGCTCAACGTCGCGGTCGAGAACACCGCCGCCGCCGAGAGCGCCATCCGCGACACCGACTTCGCCAGCGAGACCGCGGGCCTCACCCGCTCGCAGATCCTGGTCCAGTCGTCCGCCACCATCCTCTCGCTCGCCAACCAGCAGCCCCAGACCGCGCTGCAGCTGCTCGGCTAATCCGAGCCGGGGCCAAACCGCCCCAAACCGACCCTGATTCCCGACGCCCCGAGGCAAACGCCCCGGGGCGTTTTTCCATCCAATCCCGGCGCCGCGGCTCTCACGACGACGCCGGTGCAAAGAGGGAACCGCCACCACCGCACCCGCGGCGGATGCTCACGGACTCGGCCTCACGCCCCACGACGACGCAGGCCCAGCATCCCGCCCACGCCCAGCACCGCCAGCCCCGCCGGCGAAGGCACCACCGTGAACGTGATCCGGTAGATCTCGTCGCTGGCGCCGAACTGGCGGTCGAACGTGTACCCCGCCCCCGTCTGCAGCCCGTTGTACGCATCGAGCTCAGTGAAGTTGAAGTTCACCACGCCGTTCTCCGGCGTCCGACCCGAGTTCATTCCCACCGCCAGGAACGCCGCGTTCATCGGGTCCGTCACCTCCGACCCCGCGTCCCACACGCTGCTCCCGAACTGCGAAATCGAGCCGATCTGCAGCGCCCCGTTCGCGTCGAACAGGCGGTACCGCTGCGGGTCGTCGTTCCCGATGAAGTGGTCGTTGCTCGGCACCACCATCGAACCGAACGTGAAGAACGGGTTCGCCTGCGTGTCCACCGAGAACACCGCGAACGCCGTCCCGCCGGGCAGCAGCGGCCCGGGCGGGTTCGGCACCACGCTCCCCAGCGTCGCCGTCGGGTCCGCCGACATGAACGCCGGGAACCAGTCGCTCCCGCTCCCCCCCTCGGCGATCGAGATGATCGCCGCCGACGCGGCCGACCCGTTGTCGAACGAGTCGTACGTCCCGTTGTTGAACCCGACCCGCAGCGGCGCGAACGCCACACTGTTCTGCGGCGCCAGGTTCTCCACGCTCACCCGCAGGTCCACAACCTGCGCCGAGGCTGAACCAGCCAGCCCCGCCGCCACCGACATCACAAGCACTGCACGCATTCTCTGTTCTCCGATCTCTGAACGACACCTCGGCATCCGGCCGGCCCGCCCGCGCGCACCAACCACCTCCCGGGCCACACCGCCCGGGCAACAACGTCTCCACCAGCAACCCACACGCGGCGCGATCCCGCTCGGACACGCCGGGCGCGAGGCCCGCGCCAGCCGACCGGTGTCCCGTCTCCCCGCCCGCCCTCGCGGGCGGCGCATCGCGCCCTCACTTGTCTGTCGCACGGGTCCGGCGCGCCTTACACGCCTGGGGCGGAATCTTCGCCCGCCATCGCGCGATCTTCAGCGCCGCCGTCGGCGCCGGACACGTCGAGGGACTCCCCGATCCGTCGGCGCACGCCCGCGGGCATCGCCTGGCCGCCCTCGAGCCCGGACGCCAGCGACCGGGCCATCTCCCGCATCGCCCGCATTTGGCGCCGGAACCGGCGGCAGCCTGCGCACACCCGCACGTGCAGCCACAACCCGGCCCGTTCGCCGGGGCGAATCGGCTCGTCCAGCTCGCGGCTGAACAGCGCCGTGTGCTGCTCGCACGCCAGGTTCAGAACCCGCACCATGTCGCGCACGAACCGGATCATGCCGCGCCCCCGCGATCGCTCCCGCACCCGCTCCGCCCGGCGCCGCCTTCCCGACGCCCCAGCAGCTTCGCTTCCAGGCAGCTCCGCACGGCAGACCGGGCCCGGTGCAGACGCGTCCACAGGTTCGTCGGCGTCAGCCCCATCGCCTTGCGCACCTCCTCCGAAGGCACGCCTAGCACGTCCCGCATCCACATCGCGTCCCGCTGGCCCTCCGGCAGCGCGTCGATGCAGCGCACCAGCGCTCGGCGACGCTCGTCTTTCTCGCCCCCGTCCGCGGCCGGCGTCTCGCCCGGCCCCGCCCGATCCCACTCCCGGGGCAGCGTCTGCCACATCCCTTTGCCCGAAAACAGCGCCCGGCACACCTCGCAGGCGCAGGGGGCATCGTCGTCGCGCCCGCTGCGGTGCGTGGTCCGAGCCCGCTTGCGCAGGTGGTCGCCGATCTTGTGCACCGCGATGCCCAGCAGCCAGGTGCGCTCCGTGGAGGCCCCCTCGAACCGCTCCCGGCTCTGCATGGCCGCCAGCAGCGTCTCCTGCACGATGTCCTCGGCCGCCACGGGCGACCGCACCCGCCCGAGCACGAACCGCCAGAGCACGTCGCCGTGTTCGACCAGCCATCGCTCGGCCGCGGCCCGGCGTGCCTGGGCGGCGGCGTCTGGCTCGGATGGCGTGGGTGGCGGACGCTCGGCCCGCCGCTCCACCGTCCCGACCTCTCCCTCGCGCGCGGCCATGGGTCGGAGCCAACACGCCCCGCGCCCCCGTTGTTCCCCTCTGCCCGGGGCGGGTCGGGCGGATCCACTACCATGGCGCTTCCCAGAAGGAGAGCCGCATGCCGATGCCCACCCCCCGCGCGATCGCATCCTGTGCGCTGGCCCTGTGCTTCGTGTCGGCGAGTCCGGCGCTGGGCGACCTGACGCTCGCGCCGCTGTTTGCCGACCACATGGTTCTGCAGCAGCGGGCCGAGTGCCCGGTCTGGGGCTGGGAGCGCCCGGGCGTCGAGGTCACGATTCGGGCCTCGTGGGGCCAGAGCGCCACGGCGACCGCGGACGGGAACGGGCGCTGGCTCACGACGCTCCGGACGCCCGAGGCCGGCGGGCCGCACGAGATCGCGATCACCGGCGACACCGGCACGACGCTTCGCGATGTGTACGCGGGCGAAGTGTGGCTGGCCTCGGGCCAGTCGAACATGGAATGGCCGCTCCGCGCCACCGACACCGGGGCGCAGGACATCGCCGCGGCCGACCTCCCGACGATCCGGTTCTTCACGGTGCCGAACACGATCTCGCTGCACCCGCGCATTGATGCGGATGCCCGGTGGACGATCGTTTCGCCCGAGACCGCGGCGAATCTGTCGGCGGTGGCGTACCACTTCGCGCGCGGGATCTCCGGCTTTGATTCGGACCGAGCGGGCCTGACTGTGCCCGTCGGCATCATCGCCGCGGATTGGGGCGGCACGCGGATCGAGGCGTGGATGGACGCCGAGGCGTTGTCGGCGTTCGAGGCCTACGCGGGCGAGCTGCACACGATCGAGCTGCTGAAGGATCCGGCCACCCGGGCCCCGCTCATGGCCGACGCCGAGCAGGCGTGGTGGAACCGCCTCGACTCGCTGGCGGGCCAGCCGGGCGATGGGTGGACGACGCTTGGGTTCGACGATTCGGGCTGGGGCACGATGGACCTGCCGGCGTCGTGGACCGGCGACCTGGCGAACTTCGACGGCATCGTCCGCTTCCGGCGCACCGTGGAACTGCCGCCGGCGTGGGACGGGCGACCCGGCGTGATCGAACTCGGGCCGATCGACGACCGGGACGACGTGTGGATCAACGGCACATACATCGGCGGCACGCGGCGCGACGGGGCCTGGCAGGTCGCCCGGCGCTACGAGATCCCCGCCGGCGTGCTCCGCGCGGGACCCAACGCGATCTGTGTCCGCGCGTATGACACCGGCGGGCTCGGCGGCATCAACGGCCAGCCCGCCCAGATGCGCCTGGCCCCACAGGAAGCCGCGGGGTCGGACCCCGCGGTGCTCCAACCCATCGCCCTCGCTGGCGAGTGGCGTTACCTCCGAGGCACCGCGGTTGCCGATCTCCCGCCGCAATCGCAACCGGTTCAGATCAACCAGAACACCGCGACGGCCCTCTACAACGCGATGGTCCACCCGCTCGCGCCGTACAAGATCCGCGGCGTCATCTGGTACCAGGGCGAGTCCAACCGCGGCGTCGCCGGGCGATACGCCGACCTGATGCGGGCCTGGATCGCCAACTGGCGGGCCGCGTTCAACGACCCCAACCTGCCCTTCTATTGGGTGCAGATCGCGCCGTACGGCTACGCCAACGACCGGGGCGAGACCGTGGCCCTCCGGGAGGCCCAGCAGCGGGCCACCGGCGAGCCGCACACGGGCATGGTCGTCACGACCGATATCGGCGACAACACCGACATCCACCCGCGGAACAAGCGCGACGTGGGGCACCGCCTGGCGCTGCTGGCGCTGCGGGACACCTATGGCAACCGGGAGATCGTCGCCTCCGGGCCGACGTACATGGGGATGCGTCCGAGCGCGGGCGGCGAGCTCATCGTCGCGTTCGCGAACGCCGAGGGGCTCGCGCACACGCCCGGCCCCGGTGGCCTGAGCGGGTTCGAGGTGGCCGGCGAGGATCGGCGGTTCCACGGCGTCACCGGTGTGAGCGTTCGTGGCGCGAGTGTCGTTCTGCGTTGCCCGGACGTTCCGCGTCCCGTGGCCGTGCGGTTCAACTGGACCCGCAGCCCGGAGGCGAATCTGGCCAACGCGCAGGGACTCCCGGCCGCGCCGTTCCGGACCGACGACTGGCCCGCCCAGACCGTCTCGCGCGACGAGCAGTCGTTCCTGGCCCCCTTGCGCGACGCGGACTCGGCCTTCGTCGACCTGTTCAACGGGCAGGATCTGGCCGGGTGGCACATCGTCAACGGCGATGTTTCGACCTGGACTGTGGCGCGCGACGACGACGGGCCCTACATCCGCTGCTCGGGCATCCCCACCGGCGTCATGCGGACCGACCGGCACGAGGAGAACTTCGTGCTCGAGATGGAGTACCGCCACATGGTCCCCGGCGGCAACGCCGGGCTGTTCGTCTGGTCCGACCCGCTGCCCGTCCGCGGCGCGCCGTTCACGCGCAGCGTCGAGGTGCAGGTCATGGACGGGCAGGAGGGCAACGGCTTCACGTCCGACGGCGACATCTTCCCGATCTGGGGCGCGACCATGACACCGGTCAACGGGCGGGGCGGCAGCCGCGCCTTCCCGACCGAGCGGCGCTCCAACCCCGCGCCGATGTGGAACCACTACCGCGTCGAGTGCGTCGACGGGGCCATCACACTGTGGCTCAACGGAAAGGTCATCACGCGCGGGCACTCCATCTCGCCCCGGCGCGGCTACATCTGCCTCGAGTCCGAGGGCACCGAGGTCCACTTCCGCAACATCCGGATCAAGCGACTGCCGCCCGCCTCGACCGGGCTCACGCCCGACCAGATCGCCGAGCTCGACCGGGGCTTCCGCCCGCTGTACAACGGCGTCGATCTGGACGAGTGGAACGCGACCGAGGAGCACGAGGGCCACTGGACGCCGCGCGACTGGCGGCTCGTGTTCGATGGCCAGGGCACGGACCTGTGGTCCAAGGAGTCCTTCGGCGATTTCGAGATGATCTGCGACTGGCGCTGGACCGACACGCCCGTCGAGACCCAGCGCCAGGTCATCCTGCCCGACGGCTCGGTCCAGACCAACGAGGACGGCTCGCAGGCGATGGTGGCGGTCATGGACGCCGGCGATTCGGGGATCTACCTCCGCGGCTCATCGAAGTCGCAGGTCAACATCTGGTGCTGGCCCATCGGCTCGGGCGAGGTCTACGGCTACCGGACCGACGCCGCAATGCCGCCCGAGGTGCGGGCGGGCGTGACGCCGCGGGTCGTGGCGGACAACCCGATCGGCCAGTGGAACCGGTTCCACATCACGATGCGGGGCGACCGCCTGACGGTGGTGCTCAACGGGCAGACGGTGCTGGAGGACGCGCTGCTGCCGGGCGTGGCCGCCCAGGGCCCGATCGCCCTGCAGCGCCACGGCAACCCGATCGAGTTTGCGAACATCTATGTGAGGCCGCTGGACTAGGCCCGCCCGCTTCCGCGCCGGCGCAGCACCGCCCGCCGGTCCCAGAACCCGCCCCAAATCGGGGTGTTCGCGCACTCTTCGCAATCCGCCCCTTCCATTGCCCACCAAGGGCATTATGCTTGTGGTGGCCGGTTCCCCCGTGTGCGTGGAGTCTCCCGTGTTCCGTCTGCTCGCCGAGCGATCCCGCCGGATGGCCAACGCCGCGCGTGCGTCGTCTGCTGCCACCGTCATGGCGGGGGCGATGCTGTGCGCCCCGCTGGCCGGCTGCTTCACCCTCGACGTGCCCAACCCCAGTTTCGCCGTGCCGCGGGATGAGATCGCCGCCGAGTACCGGCGCCTGCGCGAGACCCCCCAGCCGCTCGAACGCCCCGTGGTGGTCCTCAACGGCTATCGCGGCACGCACCTGCGCGGGCTGAACTTGGGCAGCGACATCGCGCGCCTCACCAGCCAGAACCGAGACGACGTGATGGTCGTCTCCTATCCGCTGGCCTCGAACATCCCCAGCGTCTCGCAGCGCGTGGTCGACGCCATCAACCAGCGCTGGCCCAGCGACGACCCGAGCCGCACAATCGAGGTCGATGTCATCGGCTTCTCGATGGGCGGGCTGGTGGCCCGGCACGCGGCCCTGCCCCTGGGCAGCAGCGGGCTGGAGCGACGCCTTGTGGCCCGGCGCATCTTCACGCTCGGCACGCCGCACCGCGGGGCCCGGGCGGCGGTCCTGGCGGTCGACAACGCGGTGGCCCAGATGATGCCCGGGGCGGTGTTCCTGTCCGAGCTCGACAGCGCGCTCGACGGGGCCGAGTACGAGCTCATCCCCTACGCCCACACCAACGATCGGATCGTGGGCGCCCGCAACGCGGCCCCGCTGGGGCGCGACCCGATCTGGACCGCCGGCACCGCGACGTTCTCGCACTTCACGATCACGACGGACAAGCGCGTGCTGGTCGACATGGCCCGGCGTCTGCGGGGCGAGCGTCCGTGGGCGGAGCCGTCCGAGCCGCCGACGAACTGAGACGAATCACCACGGAGACACGGAGACACTGAGGAAGACAGGAAGCATGGTTCCGAACCAATGCCTCCCTCCGTGCCTCCGTGTCTCCGTGGTGAAACCGGTTTGAGGCGTCGCCGCGGCTACAACCGCCCCCGCCCCCGGAGTTCGGCCCGCAGCAAGACCAGCAGCACCGGGCCGCCGACCATCGCCGTCATCACGCCCATGGGCAGCCGCCCGCTCCGCAGGCGCACCACCTCGCCGACCACATCGGCCTGCACCACCATGATCGCCCCGGCCAGCACCGAGCCGACCACCAGCCCCCGGTGCGTCGGGCCAAGCAGAAGCCGCACCGCGTGCGGGCACACCAGCCCCACGAACCCCACCGGCCCCGCGAGCACCACGCTCGCTGCGGTGAGCACGCCGGATGCGATGAACAGCGTGACCCGCAGCCCGGCCAGCGGGACGCCCAGCGACCGGGCCTCATCGTCGCCGAACGCCGCGCCGTCCACCGTCGGCCCCAGCACCAGCGACAGCGTTAGGGCCCCGCCCAACGCCGCGGCACACAGGCCGATCTGCTGCCACGTCGCATCTGGCGAGAGCGCCCCGAGCATCCAGCGCGACGTATCGAACGCCTGGCCGCGAGGCATCATCGTCTGCACCACCAGCGTCATCGCGCTCAGCATCACGGCCACGATTACGCCGATCAGGATCAGCGACACCGGCTCGATCAGCCCGCCGCGCTGCGCGACCACGTACACCAACGCCAGCGCCCCGAGCGCCCCGATCCCCGCCGGCACGGGCGACCCCAACGCCGCGGCCCCGCCCAGCAGCGACGCGATCGCCACCGCCAGCCCCGCCCCGGCGGACATCCCCAACAGGTCCGGCGACGCCAGCGGATTCCGCAGCAGCGCCTGCAACTGGGCCCCAGCCAGCCCCAGGCACCCGCCGACCACCACACCGCTGGCCAGCGCGATGGCGCGCAGGCCCACGATCCCGGCGTCGTCGGCCCAGCCGAAGCCCGAGCCGCCGACCATCAATCGCTCGAACGCAGAGACAACCAGCCCAACAAGCAGAGCGGCGATGACGAGGCTGCGCCGGGCCATGGGCGGAGGATATGGGGTGGGGAGTGCCGAGTACTGAGTGCTGGGTGCCGAGTACTGGGTGGAGGCGATGGACGCCGGACCTGAGGCCCTGCGAAGGTCCGGGTCGGATCACCGAGCGGGGTCGCGTGCAGGGTGAATCGACCCGGACCTTCGTCGCGGAGCCGACTCAGGTCCGGCGTCTGAACGCGTCAAAGGGTCGGCGGAATCCCCACCCGCCCTCGCCGGTACGATCCCTCGCCGGGCGGCTCGCGCGAGCCCGACGGAACCAGCCCCGGCGGAAGGGATGCCAATGTCCAGCGACCACGCCACGCCGCCCGGCCTGCCCACGCCCGGCGCCCAGGGCCCAATCGACGAGCGGGCCGCCCAGCAGGCCATCGAGCAGGTCAAGGACGCCTATTCACGCCTCCGGCGCGAGATCGGCAAGATCATCGTCGGGCAGGAAGAAGTTGTCGACCAGACGCTCATGGCGATCCTGTGCCGCGGGCACGCGGTGGTCGTCGGCGTGCCGGGCCTGGCCAAGACGCTGCTGATCTCGACGATCGCCCGCACGCTGGGCCTGGCCTTCACACGCATCCAGTTCACGCCCGACCTCATGCCCTCGGACATCACCGGCACCGAGGTCATCCAGGAGGACAAGACCACGGGCCACCGCGAGCTCCGCTTCGTCCGCGGCCCCATCTTCGCCAACGTCGTCCTCGCCGACGAGATCAACCGCACGCCCCCCAAGACCCAGGCCGCCCTGCTCGAGGCCATGCAGGAGCGCCAGGTCACCGTCGGCGGCGTGGCCCACAAACTGCCCTCGCCGTTCTTCGTGCTCGCCACGCAGAACCCGATCGAGCAGGAGGGCACCTACCCGCTGCCCGAGGCGCAACTGGACCGCTTCATGTTCCAGATCCTCATCAAGTACCCGACCGCCGACGAGGAACTCGAGATCGTCCGGCGCTCGGCCTCCAAGGGCGAGGTCAACATCGAGACGGTCCTGCCCGCGGCCGAGATCGCGCGGGTCCAGCACCTGGTCCAGCACGTGCCGGTGGCCGACCACGTCATCAAGTACGCCCTGCGCCTCGTGCGAGCCACTCGTGTGGGCGAGGCGATGGAGGGCGGCATCGAGCGTCCGCAGATGGTGCGGGACTATTTGCAGTGGGGCGCGGGGCCGCGGGCCAGCGAGTACCTGGTGCTGGCGGCCAAGGCCCGTGCCATCCTCAGCGGCGGCTACCACGCCACGCCCGACCACATCCGCGCCGTGGCCAAGCCGGTCCTCCGCCACCGCATCCTGACCAACTTCAACGCCGAGGCCGACCAGGTCTCCGCCGACGCCATCGTCGACGCGTTGCTCGATGCCATCCCCGTCGACGCGGGCTCCGCCACCGAACGCAAGCGGGCCGAGACGGTGATGCGCTGAGGGTCCGGAATCGGGTCGATCGGCCGAGTTCACCACGGAGACACGGAGGCACTGAGAAAGGCAAGGAACGGGTTCAAGACAGGTGCCTCTCTCCGTGTCTCCGTGTCTCCGTGGTGAACCCCGCTCGTCGTACGATCCACTATGCGGGAATCGGACCTCCTCTCCCACATCTACCAGCGCTCCGCAGGCCTGGCCGCGGCGTTCGGGCAGGTCGTCGTCGGCCCGGGCGACGACTGCGCCGTCGTCCGCACGCCCGGCGGCGACGAGATCCTGCTCACCACCGACCAGCTCGTCGAGGGCCGCCACTACGAGCCCGGCACGCCCATCGACCTCATCGCCCGCAAGGCCATCGCCCGCAGCGTCTCGGACATCGCGGCCATGGGCGGCACGCCGACGTGGAGCCTGGCCACCGCGTGCCTGCCGCGCGGCTACAAGCATGCCGACGAGCTGTTCGACGCGATGCACCACTGGGCCAGGCACTGGGGCTGCCCGCTGGTTGGCGGCGACATCGCGGCGTTCGGGGATGAGGCGTCGCCGGTGGTGCTGGGGGTGACGGTGGGGGGTGTGATGGGCACGCGGTGGATTGAGGAGTGGAGGGATTTGCCGCCGGAAGCTGGGGCGGGTTGGAGAGAGCAACCTCCCAAACCGGTCACGCGTGGGGGGGCTGTGCCGGGGGACTCCGTGTTCGTCACTGGATCGATCGGTGGATCGCTGGCATCCGGCAAGCACCTGTCTTTCGAGCCGCGCTTGCGTGAAGGTGAGTTGTGCGCGTGGCACGGTGCAGGTGCCATGATCGATCTGTCGGACGGGCTTGGCCGAGACGCGGGAAGAGTCGCCCGTGCGTCGGGCGTGATGATCGAGATCGAGGCCGTCAAGCTGCCTCTGGGCGCACCGACCCTGGTGTGGAGCCAGGCGATTCGCCACGGCGAGGACTATGAGCTGCTCGTCGCGCACGGCGACCGCTTCTTGTCCGACTACATCCCCGCACTCGCCGCCATCGGCCACGTCCGCGCCCTCGAACCCGGCGAGGCGCCCGGCGTCTGGGTCACCGACGCCTACGGCCAGCGCCACGAGGTCAGCCAGTGGGGCTGGGACCACGAGTAGCGCCGACGCTCCCCAACGAGGGGGGCGGGCTTTCCAGCCCGCCTCGTATCGGGGTGACGCCAAGAACAGCCGCGCACTGGGTCGGTTCAACCCCGCTCGGCCACGCCGAAGACCCAAGACTGCTCAGACCTCCCACCGCGTTCGAGCGGGGCTAGAAAGCCCCGCCCCCTCGATGTGAGATCGTCGGCGGGAGTGGAGCCACGTTCGTCGCGGACAGCCAAAGCGCGAGCCCCCGCGGCGATCGCCTCACCTCCCCACCCCAACCCGGCCTTCCTCAGCGCCCTCCGTGTCTCTGCGGTGAGTCCCGGTTCTTCGCACTCGCTCGCGCGTCGCGTTCGCCGGAGCCGGCGTCGGAGCCGCCCGGTTCCGAGAAGCCCCAACCGCCTCGCAACGCCCCCCAAGCCCGAACACCACCCCCCTGCCCGCCCGTAGACTCTCCCCACGGGAGGGCCGCCGGCCTTGGATCAGCGAACCGACGAGCAACTCTTCGCCGACTACCGCCGCGGCGACACCGACGCTTTTCGGACCCTCATCGACCGCTTCCACGACGACCTGCTCCGCTTCCTGATCCGCCTGGTCGGGGGGCGTCAGGCCGCCGAGGACGTGTTCCAGGAGACCTTTCTCCAGATTCACACCTCCGGCGACTCGTTCGACGTCGAACGCCGCTTCCGCCCCTGGCTTTTCACGATCGCCGCGAACAAGGGGCGGGACTACCTGCGTAGAAAGGGACGCCGGCAGGTCATGGAACTCTCCGCCCCGATTTCGGGGGGCGGGGACGGCGAGGGCGCCTCGTTCATCGACCTGCTCCGCGTCGACGTGCCGCCGCCGGCCAGCGGGCTGGAGGCGGGCGAACGCGATCGCCAGGTGCAGGAGGCACTGGCGGGGCTGTCCCACCCGCTGCGGGAGATCCTGCTGCTTTCCTACTTCAACCGCCTGACCTACGCCCAGATCGCCGAGGAACTCTCGATCCCGCTGGGCACCGTCAAGTCAAGACTCCACGCGGCCGTCGCGTCGTTCGCCAAGCGGTGGTCGGAGGTTGGGAAGGAGACAAGCGACGGAGCGACGAAGCGACGGAGCGACGGAGGGGAGTGACGAAGACTCGGAGTCAGAGAGACGAGAGACGCTCGGCCCGCCCAACGGCCGGCCGCGCGATGAATGGACCGAACCAATGCACGATGCCTCGATCCAACCCGATCCCAGCGACGACGGGCCGCAGCGCGCCGGTGCGACGCCCGCGCCGTCCGCATCGCTGACCCCCGCCGACGCCGCGGCCCTCGACGCTCTCGTCGACGCCGCCTTCGACCTCGACGCCATCACCGACCAGTCGCTCCGCCAACGCGCGGCCCGCGTCGCCGCCCTCATGGGCCTGGCCGACACCCCCGTGCCCGTCGCCAACCGCGCCCTTGTCGATGTCGCCTTCCTCCGCGCCACCCGCCAGCCCGCCGGCAGCGCGGCCCCCGCCGACGAACTGCCCGCCCTGGCGGCCCTGCTCTCCGCCGGCCCCGCCTTCGAATCCACCGATCGCGACCGCCTCGTCGCCTCCACCCTTTCCGGCATCGATCGCGCCATCGACGCCGAGCGCCAGCGGATGCGCCTCGACATGCGCCGCGGCAAGGTCCCGAGCATCTCCATCCGCGACATCGTCTCGGTGGCCGCGGTCCTGCTCATCGCCGCGTCGGTCGTGTGGCCCGTGCTCTCGCACATGCGCGAGCAGGGGCGCCAGATGGCCTGCAACTCGAACCTCGGCATCGCCTCGACCGCGCTGGCCACCTACGCGAACGACTACCAGTACTCGCCCCCGATGGTCGCGGGCTTCGGCGGCGGCACGCCGTGGTGGAACGTCGGCCAGTCGCCCCAGCAGTCCAACTCCGCCAACCTCTACGCCCTGGCCCGCCAGGACTACGTCTCGCTCGCGTCGCTGGCCTGTCCCGGCAACGCCGGCGCGCCCACCGTCGCCGCCCCCGGCCAGCAGGACTGGAAGAGCCTCGAAGAGATCTCGTACTCGTACCAGATCATGCCGGTCGCCGTCCGCATCACCTGGGGCAGCCCGGACGCGGTGGTCATGACCGACCGCTCGCCTGTGATCCTGCGTGCCGTTCGGCGCGAAGTGATCGACCCCTGGGCCAACTCCCCGAACCACCATGGGCGCGGCCAGCACGTGGTCATGGGCGACGGCTCGGTCGGCTGGCTCTCGTTCCCCGAGATCGGCCAGGGCCAGGACCGCTGGTCCGCCGCCGGCACCGCCCACGGCGACAACATCTGGCTCCCCCGCCCGATCGAGCGCCTGCTCGACCAGGTCACGGGGCGCCAGCGCGTCGACCTGAAGGGCGTCGAGATCCCCGAGTCGGCCGACGACGCGTTCGTGGGGCCGTGAGGCGCGCGGATCGCCCGCGACACATCGACGACGTTGCCCAATTGAGCCGATCGCGCGAGCGATCGAGTCTCCGGACCAAGGCATCGATCGCTCGCGCGATCGGCTCCATCTCGACGCCCCTGCCGGAGTGCCAATCGGCATCAACCGCGACCATCGGACTCACCGAAGCGCCGCGTCGATCGCCGCGATGACCTCTTCGCGGACCCGATCGCCCATCTGCCCCGTGTGCCGGTACACGACGGTCCCATCGGTGCCAACGACCACAAACGTCGGCAGCGCGTTGACGCCGTACGCGCGGGCGACGGCGTTCCCGTTGGGGATCAGGCGCGCGTCGAGGCCATGTTCCGCGACATACGCCGCCGGATCGCCCGTGTCGTCGAAGTGCACCGCCAGCACCCCAACGCGCGGGTTGCCCTCGTAGTGCTCGGCGATCCGCTGCACATTGGGCGTCGACGCGCGGCACGGTCCGCACCACGTCGCCCAGAAGTCCATCAGAACGACCTTGCCCTCGTACGCCGCGAGCGTGACGGTCTGGCCGTCCACGTCGGTGGCGGAGAACGCCGGGGCGGGCTCGTGGAGGGCCGGGCCGGAGGAGCACGCGGCGAGCAACGCGGAAGCGACGATCCCGCCGAGCGCCGGTGCGGAGCGGGCCAGAGAGCGGCGTGGCATCATCGAATCCTCCTGAAGGAGCGGCGGTGGTCGGACCCCTTGAGAATAGCCGGAACCACCCCGCCGCCGCGCTCACACGCCCCCACGCGCCATCGCCACGGCCCGCGCGTACACCCTCTCCAGCGCCTCAACCATCGCCTCCGCGCTGAACGCCCGCACGCACTCCTCACGCCCTCGCGCCGCCAGCGCGCCCCGATGCTCCGGGTTCGCCGCCAGCCACGCCACCGCCTCACGCAGCCCCGCCCGGTCCCCCAGCCGAACCAGCCGCCCGGTCTCCATGTCGCGGCACGCCTCGCCCGTCCCGTCCACGTCGTACGCCACGGGAACGACGCCGCACAGCAGCGCCTGCGGCACCGTCCGCGGCAACCCCTCGCGATACGAGGGGTGGGCGAGCACATCCATCGCGCGCACCATCGCCGGCACGCGCGTCGGCGGCACGAGGCCGGTCAGGATCACCTGGGCCGGGCCTCCTCCCTCTCGTGCGTCGTCCCCCTCCCCCGCGTGCGGGGGAGGTGTCGGGCGAGGCTCTGCGAGCACGACGGAGGGGGCTCCCGCATCGCTGGCACGTATGCCGTCATCCGCCGCGTTCTTTCCCTCCCGATCCATCTCCCTCACCACCAGCCCCATCGCCCGAGCCTTGGCCACCAGCCGCTCGCGCCACCACCCATCACCCACCCACAGCAACTTCCAAGATGGGTGCTTCTTCAAGTCGTCTCCCAGCGCCTCGAGCAGGTCATCGTGCCCTTTGTGCTCGGCCAGGCGCGCCACCGTCCCCACAACAAAGTCCGCCTCGCCGAACCCCAGCGCGCCCCGCACCTCGTCCCGCGACTCCCCGGCCGCGGCCTCCACAAACGGCCCGATCTCCATCCCGCTCCGCACCGTCACATACTGCTCGGCCCGCCCGATGCCCCGCGCCAGGTACTGGCGCGTCATCGCGTCGGCCACCGACACGATCACGTGGCACCGACGGGCCGCGTACCGCTCGGCCACCTCGTACACCCAGTTCTTCAGGCGCACCTTGGCCCGCCCGACCGCCCCACCCTCCACCGGCATGAACGGCGGCCCATGGATCGTGTGGACAATCCCCGGCGCCAGCCGGTGTTCTTGCCCCCCCTGCGTCGCTTCGTCGCTCCGTCGCTCCGTCGCTTCCACCACATCCCACCCCGCCGCCCGCCCCACGATCCCCGCCTTGCTCGAGTGCGTGTGCACCACGTCCGGGCGCAGGCGCTCGATCAGCGCCCGCAACTCCCGCCGGCACCGCCAGTCCTTGATCGGCGCGATCTCCCGCACCACGCTCGGCACGACGTGCGTCTCGATGCCGCGCCCGTCGGGCGTGCGGAAGGCCTCGACCCGCTCGAGCAGGCTGCCCTCCGGCCCATAGATCGGCCCGAACGCCAGGTGCACCTCGTGCCCGAGGCGGGCCTGGCCCTCGCACGAGAGCACGGTGTTCTCCTGCGAGCCGCCGAGGATCAGGCGTGTGGAGATGTGCAGGATCCGCATCGCGGGGGAATGTAGCAGGCCAGAGGGCGCGGGCCGCAAGCCAGGCGCCACGCCCCAACGGCGCTGCCCAAAACCACCCGCGGCTCCCGACGAGGGGGCGGGGCTTTCCAGCCCCGCTCGATCGCGGGTTCCGTCGTGCGTGAGCAGGGCGCTCTCGTCGCGCACAGCGATCGCGGCGAGCAGATCGTTGGTTCCCGCCTGCCGTTCCCCGATGCGGGCGGGGCCGGAAAGCCCCGCCCCCTCGCGCACTGGCTCGAAGTTGAAGCGTCGTGCGGACCGGAACCAGCCCTACGCCCCCGCCCGCTCCATCTCGAACTCCAGAACCTCGCGCCCGTCGTCGAACTCGACGTTGATGTGCAGCGTGCCGTCCCTGATCTCGTACTGGCACGCCGCCAGGTCGCACGACTCGCTGGTGTCCTCGAACCGCAGCAGGCCGCCGGAATCGCGATCCTCGTGCGAGACCAGGTGCAGCGTCATCGGCAGATCAACCGGCTCCCACGTCCGCCCTTGCGCGTCCTGGTGACGCAGACGCAGCACCAGCGTGCCGTCCTCCTCGGTGATGGTCAGCAGCTCGAACAGCGCAGCCGAACCGTCCCGGCCCACCCACCGGAACATCCCCATGATGTTGTCGCCCATCGGGGCCGACCACACCTCCTGCGTGAACTCCCCGTCGTGCTCCGCCGACCAGTCGCCGCCCAGGAACGCCGCGGCCTCCACGGTCGCCGCCGCGTGGCGCGCGTCGTGCGTCGCCCCGCCCATCGCCCCGACCGCTACGCACACACCAGCCACCAGGCTCACCATCGCACACCTCGCTTGCATTGCGCGCTTGACTCGCCGTCAGCGCATCTTCCCATGATCCGTTCACTGCGTCACTGCGTCACTGCGTCACTTCGTCTCTGTCTCTCTTCTCCCTACCCCTGCTGCAACGACTCGGTCAGCATCAACGCATTGCCGTCCGGATCGAAGAACGTCGCGAGCTTCACCAGCCCGGGGATCTCCTGCGTCGGGCCGTCGAACTTCACGCCCGCGCCCTCGAGTGTCGCCCGGGCCGCGGCGATGTCCTTAATCCCGAACGTCGGCACCGGCCCGGCCCCGACCTTGGGCTTCTCCACCTGCGACAGCCCGACGTTCACGCCGGCGGTACCCGTCGCGAACTCCGCCCAGGCGATCTCCTCGACCGTATAGAGATGCTTGAACCCGAGCACCCCCTCGTAGAACGCCCGCCCGCGCCCAAGGTCGGCGACCTGGATCGCCAGGGTCATGCCGCCGTCGTATCCGAGTTTCGAAGCCATGGCTGTCTCCTGAGAGAGGGTTCCGCGCCGGCCACCGGCGCACTCGGGTGCGCGGCCAGCCTACCTGGCCCGCCGACGCCCGAACCCGCTTGCAGTAGAAGATATAGGAACTATACTTTCTGTGTCAAGCGGGGTCCCGGCGTCGTCCGCGGGACCGCAATCGGGTGCCAGCCATCGTGGACGCTCCGGACTCGCCGCCATCGCCCTCCCTCCCCGAGCAGCCCAGGGCTTCTCGCCTGGTCGCGCTGTGCGCCCGGCGCTGGAACATCCCGATCCTGGCGGAGCTGGCCCGCCGGGACGGGGCCAAGTTCGCCACCCTGGTCCACACGCTCGACGCCCCGCCCGCCTCGGTCCGGGCGTCGCTCGATGCCCTGATCGCCAGTGGGCTCGTGGCGCCCAACCCGGGCTACGGGCACCCCTTGCGCCCGGAGTACGTGCTTTCCGACGCCGGGAAGCCGGTCGCTTCGACGTGCTTCCGCCTGGATGTGGTGCTCAGCGCGGCACCGATTCGGGCGGTGTCGTTCCGGAAGTGGTCGATCCCGGTGCTGGACGCGGTGGGTCGGGGGTGCCGGCGGTTCGGGCAGATCGGCGGAGCCCTCCCGGGGATCACGGACCGGGCCCTGAGCCTGAGCCTCCGGGCTCTGGAGGGCGTGTCGATGGTGGATCGATCCCTTGGACCGGGGAGGCCGCCGACGGCCCGTTACGCAATACCGGCGTCCGGACAGGGGGTGGTGGCAGTGTTATCAGACCTGTTTCCGGTCAGCGGGGTGCGTTGAGTCCTAAAACCTTCGCTGAGCGCGGGTTGGCCGGGCGGAAGTTGTCAAATCTTGCGATCTCCCCTTGATTCCGGTGGCGGGATCGGAGACCATTTGTTTGCAAAGCCGACCCCCGTGATCCGGGCTGTGTCGGTTTGCGGGTCCATCTGTTTTGGGGGAGATGAAGATGACGCGCACTCTGCTTCTTGCCGCTGGCTTGGCTCTGGCTTCCACAGCCAACGCCCAGTTCTTCTCCGACTTTGAGGCGCCGACGTATGCCGGCTCCGCGGGCGGGACGGCCCTGACCAACGGGTTCGGCCTGGGCGGCCAGGACGGGTGGTACAACCCCGTCAACGGCTCGACCGACGGCGTCGTGTTCGAGTACTCGGGGAACTCCTGGGGCTTCGTGAACAACCCGACCGGCGGCGCGCAGTTCGGCGCGGTCCGCAACCAGGGCGCGACCGGCTTCGGGCGGGCCCAGCACGCGGTCGACTTCTCCGGCAACACCTACACCGCGGCGTTCGACATCTGCATGGATCGCTTCGGCGGCGTGCTGCCCGCGCTGAACAACCTCGGCTCGTTCTCGCTGCAGCCCTCTGGCTCGGGCGCCTTCTGGCAGACGCTGTACACCTGGGACGACCTGTCCACGGGCAACGCCTTCGACGCCAACTACATCTTCTTCAACGCGGCCGGCGTGCAGCAGGCCAGCACCCTGCCCGGCGCCGAGTGGGACGCCCTCCGCCTGAACACCTGGTACCGCCAGTCCACCACGTGGAACTTCGCGACCAACCAGATCCTCTCGGTCTCAATCGACAACCTGCACGATCCGGCCGGCCCGACCGTCGTCGACGTCTCCGGCCTGGGCTGGTACCTCGCCGGCGGCACCGCCGGTCGCCCGCGTCCGACCGATGTCCGCTTCTTCGCGGGCGGCGGGGCGAACAACGTGCACATCTTCGGCTTCGACAACCTCGAGATCGTCCCGGCCCCGGCTTCGGTCGCCCTCCTGGCCCTTGGCGGGCTGGTGGGCGGGCGTCGGCGTCGCGCCTGATCGCTCCGCAGGCTTGTATCCGCATGCTCTCCGAGCCCTCCGCCGCGTGCGGGGGGCTCTTTGCTTTGGTTCCGGTGTCATCGGGTTGCGATTCGCGGACCCGAGCTGGTCTCGAACCATGACGACCGACGGTGCGAGGCTTGAACCGCCCCGGCAAATCCCTACGCTCCAGGTTTCGCGTGCCCCATGTTGCTGCCCCGCAAGGAGTTTCCGATGCGTGTCCCCGGTTCGCTCTGTTGCTCGCTGGTTCTGGCCGGTCTGGCCGCGCTCGCGTCGCCCGCGCTGGCCCAGCCGCGCGTGGCGATCGTCGCCGCGGCCTCGAACACCGCCGACCCGCAGATGAACCCCCGCTTCACCGACGCGCGCGACAAGCTGCTCGGCACCGGCCTGTTCAGCGAGGTCGCGATCTTCTCGACCACGCGGTTCCAGAACGGCGCGCAGTTGTCGCTGGCGGACATCGGGTCGTACGACGCCGTGCTGACGTGGAGCAACGACAGCCACGAGGACCCCGTCGCGCTTGGCAATCTGCTGGCCGACTATGTGGACCAGGGCGGCGGCGTGGTCGTGGCGCTGTTCAGCAACACGAGCACGAACACGCTGCGATACCTGCAGGGTCGCTGGCAGGTGGGCGGCCCGGGCGGGGAATACATCGCCATCCCGCAGAACGGCGGGTACACCCACGGCACGTTCTCCGGGCTCGGGCAGGTGTTCGTGCCGAACCACCCGATCCTCGACGGCGTGGGCTCGTTCTACACCGCGATCGGCGTCGGCCCGCCGCCGTGGGGCGGGTACCGCCCTGTGATCATGGGCATCACGCCGGGCTCGACGCGGATCGCCAACTGGACGACGGGCGAGACGCTGATCGCGCTGGCGCCGAACCCGCGGGTGGTCGAACTCGGGTTCCACCCGGTCTCGAACGCGGTGGCCGCGGGGTACTGGGACCAGGCCAGCGACGGGGCGCGCCTGATGGCCAACGCGCTGCTGTGGACGGCCCGCGAGCTCACGCCCGCGTGCGTGCCCGACCTGACCACCACCGCCATCCCCGGCTCGCCCGGCTACGGCACGCCCAACGGGATGCTGAACAACGACGACTTCTTCTATTATCTGGCCGAGTTCGCCGCGGGGAACCTGGCGGTGTGCGATCTCACGAGCACGGCGGTGGCGGGCGCGCCGGGCTACGGCGTGCCGAACGGGGTCTTGAACAACGACGACTTCTTCTACTACCTGACGCTGTTCGCGGCGGGGTGCTGAGCGACGCGTCCGTCTCGGTGCGGCGAGCGGGTTGCTCGGGAATCCGGGTTGGTCACTGGCCCGCCCGCCGTTAGACTGGCGGCAGGGTCGGTGTCGCTGTGCGGGGCCACCCAGCGCAGGGGGTACATCATGGCTCAGCACCCAGCGTCGCGCCTGGTCCGGGTCGGTCTGCTCTCGGGCCTGCTCGCCTCGACCGCCAGCGGGCAGTGGACCGTGACCAACCTGCACCCGGCGGGGGCCACGCAATCAATCGCGTGGGGCATGCACGACGGACAGCAGGTAGGAACCGCCACGATCGGTGGCGTCGATCATGCAAGTCTGTGGAGCGGGACGGCGGCCTCATGGGTCGATCTGCATCCGACCGGTGCGACAAAGTCTGTTGCCCGGGGCACCTCCGGCACAGGACAGGCAGGTGAGGCTGAGTTCGGTGGAGTAAGACGAGCGGGCACGTGGAGCGGGTCCGCAGGCTCGTGGATCGATCTCCACCCGGTCGGCGCAGAAGCCTCAGCGGCGTACGGCAGTTCGGGCGCGCAGCAGACAGGCATTGCCTGGTTCGGTGGAAACGTTCCCCATGCCGGGGTTTGGACCGGCACGGCGGGGTCGTGGGTTGATCTGAGCCCCGCCGGTTCGCAGGGCTCTCAAGCGTATGGGACTATTGGCGCGCAGCAAGTTGGAACGGCGTGGTTTGCCAGCCAGGTTGCCGGCGTGTGGAGCGGTAGTGCGGGCTCTTTTGTGAGTCTTCATCCGGCGGGCGCGGCCTGGTCGACCGCCCGTGGAACATCCGGTTCTCAACAGGTCGGGGGCGCGAGCATCGGCGGCGCCTTTCACGCGGGCCTATGGAGTGGCACGGCCGGATCCTGGGTGGATCTCCACCCGGCCGGCGCAAGCTATTCATTCGCTGTTGCAACGGACGGCGTCCATCAGGTCGGCCATGCGCAGGTCGGCGGTGAGGTGCGTGCGAGCATTTGGAGCGGTACAGGCGCTTCCTGGGAGGACCTGTCGCTCGCACTTCCAGGTTCGTGGGGCAATGCGTTTGCCCAAGGCATGTTCAGCGACGGGACAACGCTGTACGTCGTTGGGAGCGGCTATAACAACGCCACCAACCGCACCGAGGCACTGATGTGGTCGCGTCCGCTGGCCCCCGCCTGCCGCCCCGACCTGACGACCACCGCCATCCCCGGCTCGCCGGGCTACGGCACGCCCAACGGGACGCTCAACAACGACGATTTCTTCTATTACCTGGCCGAGTTCGCCGCGGGGAATCTGGCGGTGTGCGATCTGACGAGCACGGCGGTGGCGGGCGCGCCGGGGTACGGCGTGCCGAACGGGGTCTTGAACAACGACGACTTCTTCTACTACCTGACGCTGTTCGCGGCGGGGTGCTGAGGGGCGGTGCGTCGCGGCGTCGCGTGCTGGCGCCCCGTTGCGGGGCTGGAATCGCCCTTGGCCCGTGGCCGCCGCGCGGTAGACTCGTGTGGTCGGGCGGTTTGGGCCGCTCGGCGGAACGGGGGTGGACCGTGCGAACCGTCTCGTCCGCGTTGCTGGTGGTGGGGGCCGGGCTGGTGGGCGCGCCCGCCCGGGGCGATGTTCTGTACGACACGCTGTGGATCACCAACACGCTGGCCGTGAATGCGGGGGTGGGCAACTGCATCGGCGGGGCCCGCGTGTTCCCGTCGCTGGGCACGACGGACAGCCAGCTCGCCGACGACTTCACGATCACCCAGACGCACACGCTCACGCGGCTCACGTGCGACTACACGACCTTCGACCCCGGCGACTTCCCGGCCCAGGGCTTCCGCGTGCAGGTGTACGGCGACGACGATGGCGAGCCGTCGGAGACGGTTGTGCACGACGTGGTCGTGCAGGCGAGCTCGTCGGAGTTCCTGGGCATCTTCGCGGCCCGCGAGGGGTACCGCCACGTGCTGGATGTGTCGGGGGCGTCGATCACGCTCCAGCCGGGGCGGTGGTGGATCGATATCCAGCCGCTGGATGAGATCGAGGGCGGCTGGTTCTGGGCGTCTGCGGTGCTCGACCCCGATCCGCCGATCGGCGAGTTGTCGCACGTGCGCGATGGCTGGATGGCGCACGGCTCGTCGGCGTTCGGGCTGTGGGGCAGCACGACGTGGATCCCGCACGCGTTCCGCGGCAACGCGACGCCGGCGCGGCTGATCGAGGGCGAGCCGGTCGCGACGTGCCGGCCGGACCTGACGACGACGGCGATTGCGGGCTCGCCGGGCTACGGCGTGCCCAACGGCACGCTGAACAACGACGATTTCTTTTACTACCTCGGGCAGTTCGCCGCGGGCAACGTGGCGGTGTGCGATCTGACCACGTTTGCGGTGCCCGGCTCGCCCGGCTACGGGGTGCCCAACGGGGTGCTGAACAACGACGACTTCTTCTTTTATCTGGCGTTGTTCGCTGCTGGTTGTTAGACTTGCGCCATCGGATTGGTGTTTGGCGCGTGCCGCGGACCGAAACCCGCCCCGGTTCTCGAAAGGAAACCCAGTGCGTCTTGCCGCGTTTCTCGTCTTTGGCGGGTGCGCGATCGCCGCGCACGCGCAGTGGACCGCCTCGAGTTTCCAGAACCCCGCGTGGTTCCAAGCGCAGGCCCAGGGCGTGGGTGGCGGGCAGCAGGTCGGGTGGGTGCAGACCGGTGGAACCGTCGCCTCCATCCGCGCCAGCCTGTGGTCGGGCTCGGCGGGGTCTTGGGTCGATCTGCACCCGGCCTCGGCGGTGTACTCGTTCGCGAACGCCGCGGATGGCGGGCAGCAGGTCGGCGAGGCATTTTTCGGGGCGCCGTCGCACGCGAGCCTGTGGACCGGCAGTGCGGCGTCGTGGGTGGACCTCAACCCGGGCGGGGTGACCGACTCGGCGGCGTTCGACGTGGACGCTGGCACACAGGTGGGGCGGGCTCTGGTTCTCGGGTACCACGCGAGCCTGTGGACCGGTTCGGCGGCGTCATGGGTGGACCTGAACCCGCCGCCCACGATGGGATACCAGCACACGTCGGAGGCGTACGCGGTCAGCGGAAGCCGTGTCGCGGGGTACGTCGTCGATGTGGGTGGGGTGATGAGCGCGAGCCTGTGGGTTGGGGGCGGGGCGTGGATCAACCTGCACCCGCCCGGCAACATCTCCTCACAAGCGTTCGGAGTGGATGCGGCGCAGGTTGTCGGCGAGGTGCGGGTACCGGACACGTCGAGCCACGCGGCCGTGTGGACGGGCGGGCCCGGTACGTGGGTCGACCTGTACCCGATCGCGACCTTGAACTCTCGCGCCACGGACGTCGCGGGCGGCGAGCAGGTCGGGTACGCGCAGGTCGGTGGCTGGTTCCACGCGAGCCTCTGGACCGGCACGGCGGCCTCACGGATCGATCTGCACTCGTTCCTGCCGGCCACGTTCCTCACGTCGCAGGCCGAGAGCATTTGGACCGGCGCGGGTGTGACGTACGTGGCCGGGCACGGCTACAACACCCAAACCAACCGCGAGGAGGCGATTCTTTGGACCCGCGGGGTGGTCTGCCGCCCGGATCTCACAACGACGGCAGTCGCCGGGACGCCCGGCTACGGCGTGCCGGATGGCATCCTGAACACGAATGACTTCTTCTACTACCTGGCCCAGTTTGCCGCGGGGAATCTCGCGGTCGCCGACCTGACCGCCTCAGCGGTTGCGGGCTCGCCGGGCTACGGCGTGCCCAATGGCGTGCTGAGCAACGACGATTTTTTCTTCTACCTGGCGTTGTACGCGGCGGGGTGCTAGGACCATCTCTCATGTGTCGATCGGAGGGACGGGCGAGAATCCCCTTGGTTCGGGCCTTCACCGCGCGGTACGATCCATCGCGGGAGGGGCCGGTCGGGCGGGGTCTGCGCCTTGATCTGCCCCAGAGTGATCGTTGCACCCTGCACAGGGAGACCCTCCATCATGCGATTCACGCCCGCCCGCGTCGCGATCTTCGCCGCCACTCTCGCCGCCGTTCCCGCCTTGGGCGACGACCTGGTCATCCCTCCCAACGCCCCGACGACCGCCGGATCCGGCGGGTACTCGACGCTGCTCAACAGCCAGCCGCGTTCGTACCAACTGGTCATCGGCGAGTCGCTGCTGGCCAGTGTGCCGATCGGGGCGCGGTTCACGTCGATCACGTGGCGTCGCCCGACGTGGCAGTCGTTCCCCGCGTGGCCGGGCATCGGGTTCACGTGCGCGTTTGCCAACTACGACATCTATCTGGGCACGGCCGCGCTGCCGCCGGGCCAGATGTCCACGACCGCGACGCAGAACTTCGGGCCCGACAACACGCTGGTCCGCTCCGGGCCGATCGTGATGCAGGGCGAGTTCTTCCCCGGCGGGAGCCTGTCGCCGTCGGTCAACGCCTTCGGCACGCCGCTGCAGTTCACCACGCCCTTCACCTACGCCGGCGGCGACCTGCTGCTGACCGTGCGGCACGACGGGAACAACTGCGGCGGCTCGGGCTCGCTCGACACGGTCGGCAACCCCAACACCCAGGCCAAGGGCGTTTCGTCGTACACCCAGAACAACGACTGGTACAACCAGGGTCTGATCACCTGCCTGCTCACCTTCGACATGCCCAGCGGGTGTGCGCCGGACCTGACCGCCGGGGCCGTCCCGGGCCAGCCGGGCTACGGCGTGCCCAACGGATTCCTCAACAACGACGACTTCTTTTACTACCTCGCGCAGTTCGCCGCGGGCAACGTGGCGGTGGCCGACCTGACCACCGGCGCGGTTCCGGGCGCGCCGGGGTACGGCGTGCCGAACGGCATCATCAGCAACGACGATTTCTTCTACTACCTGACGATTTTCAGCGCGGGGTGTTGACGAGCGGATCGAGCGGCGTCCGGGCTCAACGGACGGGTGGGTGAGGAGACTCCGGCCAGGAGTGGCGCGGGGCCGCTGCGGTCAACATTTCATTGCGGTTGATGGGGCCCGGGGGTAGGCTGGCGGTGGCCTTCGGGCCGGGGAGATCCGCCATGCGCAGCGCTCTGGGGTTGGTGCTTTGTGCCGGGCTTTCGGTCGGGTTGCTGGTGGGGTGCGTTTCGGTTCGCGACGATCTGGAGGACCGGGCGATTCCACACGCGGCGATGGCGCGGCACTTGGCGCGGACGGGCCCGAGCGGCGACGTGCCGCTGGGGGCGATCTGGAACGCCAAGCTGCGGCGCGATGAGATGGCCGCGCTGGCGGGGGCCGGTGGCGCGGGCGGCCTGCAGGATGGGCCGCTGGTGGAATGGGTCGGCCCGGGCAACGTGGGGGGGCGCATCCGCTCGATCCTGATCCACCCGACGACGCCGAGCACGATGTGGGTGGGCGGCGTGACGGGCGGTGTGTGGCGGACGGTGGACGCGGGGGCGACGTGGGAGGCGCTGGACGACTTCGTGCCGAGCCTGACGATCTCGTGCATGGCGATGGACCCGAACGACCCGGACGTGCTGTACGCGGGGACCGGTGAGGGGTTCTTCGAGACGATCGAGGGGACGTCGAACACGGCGGCGCCGCCGGGGGCGGGGGTGTTCCGCTCGGGCGATGGCGGTCAGACGTGGTCGGCGCTGGGCTCGACCAGCGGGGCGGCGTGGCGATGGGTCAATCGGCTGGTGTTCGCGCCGGGATCGAGTACGGTGATGCTCGCGGCGACGAGCGCGGGCCTGTTCCGGTCGGCGGACGCGGGGGCGACGTGGACGCAGACGGCGTCGGGGCAGTACTTCGATGTGCGGTTCCACCCGACGGACCCGGCGCGTGCGGTGGCGGGCGGGCACGAGGTCACGCCGCGGTACTCGCTCGATGGCGGGCAGACATGGCAGGCGTCAACGGGCGCCTCCGGGCACCGGACGGAGCTGGCGTACGCGCCGAGCGACCCGCAGATCGTGTACGCGGCGGTGGCGGACCACTCGAACCGCTTGCGGGTGCACCGCTCGACGGATGGGGGCCAGACGTACGTGCTGCAGACCAGCGGCTCGGGGATCAGCACGCTCGGGGCGTACACGGGCGTGATCTGGGTGGACCCGCTCAACGCGAGCACGATCCTGATGGGCGGGCAGCAGATGTACCGCTCGATCAACGCCGGGGTGACGCTGTCGCAGACGTTCAACGGCGTCCACGCCGACCACCACATCATCGTCAACCACCCGCAGTACGACGGGACGACGAACCGGACCATCTTCTTCGGCTGCGACGGGGGCATCTATCGATCGACGGACTCGGGCGGGAGCGCGGTGACCGCGCTGAACAACAACCTGGGGATCACGCAGTTCTACGGGGCGGCGGCGCACCCGACCAGCGGCGTCGTGATCGGCGGCACCCAGGACAACGGGACCAAGCGGTACGCCGGCTCGATCAACGGGTGGACCAGCCCGATCGGCGGCGACGGGGGATTCTGCGCCTCGGACCCCACCGACCCGAACGTGTGGTACGGCGAGACGCAGCGGCTGGCCATCCGGCGCAGCACCAACGGCGGGACGTCGTTCAGCCAGATCACGACGGGCCTGACGGACGTGGGGGGGCAGAACACGAACTTCATCCCGTACTTCATGCTCGACCCGAACGATCCGAACCGGATGCTGGCCGCGGCACGCCGCCTGTGGAGGGCCAACGACGTCCGGACGGGCTCGCCCCCGACGTGGACGATCATCAAGCCGAGCATCGAGGCGCCGGAGCCACCGGCGGGCCCGCCGCAGCGGGACCCTTCGCCGGACCATTACGTGGGCAACTCGCCGTTCAACATCTCGACGATCGCGGTGGCCAAGGGCAACCCCGACGTGGTGTGGGTGGGGTACAACAACGGGCAGCTGGACTTCTCCACCGATGGGACGGCGGCGACGCCGACGTGGACCCGCGTGGACACCAACGGCGTGGGGCTGCCGGACCGGTGGGTGTCGCGGATCGTGATCGACCCCGCGAACCACGCGCGGGTGTATGTCGCGCTGCTGGGGTACACCGGATCGAACGTGTGGCTCACGACGGACTCCGGGCAGACGTGGCAGGACATCACGGGCGATCTTCCGCAGGTGCCCGTGGCGGCGCTGGCGCTGTCGGAGTGCCCGCCGCGCCTGTTCGCCGGGACCGATATCGGTCTGTTCGAGTCTGTCGACGATGGGGCGACGTGGACGCCGACGCTGCCGGGCGTGGGGATGGCCCCGGTGGAGGAGCTGGTGTGGCGTGACGCGAGCACGCTCCTCATCGCGACGCACGGGCGGGGCATCTATCTGGGGCACATGCCCGCGTTCGTGTGTGTTCCCGACCTGACCACGGGGGCGGTGCCCGGCACGCCGGGCTACGGCGTGCCGAACTGCGTCCTGAACAACGAGGACTTCTTCTACTACCTCGCGCAGTTCGCCGCGGGCAACGTGGCGGTGTGCGACCTGACCACCGGCGCGGTCCCCGGCCAGCCGGGCTTCGGCGTGCCGAACGGGGTGCTGAGCAACGATGACTTCTTCTATTACCTGACGATCTTCGCGGCGGGGTGCTGAGCGCGAGCGATCCCTTTGACCCACACGCCTGCTTCACCTCACGAGCCGCGCGGCGCGAGCCCGCGGTTTGAACCTCCGCGCTGCCAACGCTTCCCAACCCGGGGCACCGCTCCGCAGCGCCGATGACTCACGGAGTCGTCGCCGCGTACCCGCGCCCGCGCAACTGCGGGCTCGCGCCGCGCGGCTCGTGGGCGCCCGGGTGAGGGCCGGGGGTGCTGGTGCGTTGCTCACGCGAGTTTGGAAAGAAAAAAGTTCTTGGGATAACGCGGAATCTCCTGTGAGGGCCGCGCCCGCGTTCTCGCTTTGGGCTGGTGCCGGTGAGTGCCGGCAGGAACCACACCAGACGCACCCCCAAAGGAGGTCGCACCATGTCTCGCCAGATCAATAGCACGAATCGGACCGTCCGCTCCCTGACCCAGCACGCCGGCCTTGCCCTGTGCATGGCGGCGGGTGTGGCCAGCATCACCGCCACGGCGCCCGAGGCCCGGGGCGATGAGCTGTGGAACCAGACCAAGCGGTACACGGCGGAGGTTGTGGGCGTCTACGAGGCCGCCGTCGAGAAACTCAAGGAGGCCAAGGACGCCCTCGACGACGCCAAGGACGTGCTGTCGGCGCTGCGCGCCGCGCTGACCGCCGCGGGCGGGGCCATCGCCAATCCCGCGCTGGCGGCCCGCGTGGCCCAGGCCGCCGCGGCGGTCGCCACCGCGGAGGGCGTCGTCGCCGCCGCCGCGGAGGCCGTGGTGGTCGCCACCGCCGCCGCCGCCGCGTTCCTGGCGGGCACGGGCGTCGGCCAAGGGGCCAACTACCTGATCTCCTGGTGCTGGGACCCGATCTGCGAGTTCGACGGGGCCGCGACCTACGCGTTCCCGGACGACACGCAAGTCGACCAGTGGGTCGAGCAGATGCTGCTCAACGCCACGGGCGTGGCGATCACGAAGGCCGACTTCGACCGGGCCGAGGCCGCGTTCCCCGGCACCGGGGCCGTGTCGTGGGACTACTTGCGGGAGACGGTTCGCACCTACGCGATCGCGGCCCGTGGCATCGGGGCGTACACGAACACGGACTACAACGGCGTGCTCGCGGCGGCCCAGGACCTCCAGGACCAGACCGACGTGCAGGCGACCACGGCCGAGCAGTTCGCCAACCACTTCGCCGGCGTCCAGACGTTCACGACCGACCCGCGGGCCGAGATGCAAAGCGCGATGATTGAGCTGCAGTCGCTGCTGCCCGACGTCGGCCAGTTGCCCGACCCGATCACGACCCAGGTGCTCATCCAGGACGCGATGGCGGCGATGCAGCAGGCCATGACGCTGATGGACGACATCAGCGCGTTCGCCGGCGGCCCGCCCCGCCAGCTCGACGGCGAGGTGTTCAACGCGCTGACCATCCAGGCCTACCAGCAGTTCCTGAACGACTGCCGTGTCAACGGCGCCGCCGCCCTGCCGCAGGTCGAGGTCCGCGGCGTGGACGACATCATGAACTCGCTGGGGCTGGTCAACCGCGGCCAGGGCACGATGGCGCACGACATCGCGTTCTGGGACGGCGTGGGCGACAGCGCCAACGAGTCGGCCCGCTTCGGCCCCGGAGGGGTCTCGCTCAACAGCGAGATCCTGATCGACTCGGCCAACTTCTACTGGCGGAGCATCGACCTGAAGGAATCCCCGCTGGTCCACAACGCGCTGGCCGATCGCCAGGGCACGTTCTTCGAGTTCGAGCAGCCCACGTTTTTCCCCGGCCTGATCCTGCCGTCGAGCGGCTGGGCCGCCACGCCCGACCTCCCGTTCGCCGACTCGTGGCGCGTAGTCGAGTATCCCACCAACCCCTTCGGCATCCCGTACCTGATGGGCGGGCGCGACCAGTTCCTGGAGGTCCAGGTGCCCCCGCCGGGGTTCCAGCACGGGCTCGACACGCTCCTGCCCCCGCCGTCGCTGCCGCTGCCGCTTCCCCCGATGGTCGCCGCACTCGACCTGCACCTGCAGGGCCTGGTGCTCCAGCCCCCGGGCCTGGGCGTGGGCGGCGTGGAGGTCCAGGGCTCGGCCCCGAACTCGGGCGTCCGCGTGCAGTTCCAGACCGCCGGGCCCAACCAGTTCCAGCCCGTGCTCGAGGTCCGCGACCCGATCGGGCTGCCGATGATCTTCCCGCTGCCCCCGATCGAGCAGGGCTGGCACCACATGTCGTTCATGATCGAGCCGCAGACCGGTGAGATCCTGCGCTTCACGCTCATCGACAACTCGACGGCCCAGGGCTTCGTGTTCGAGAATCCCGGCTGGTTCGCCGGCGCGGCCGGTATCGGCACCGGGGCGCTCCAGCGCGTCGGCATCCGGGCCGGCGGCAACGCGAACCCCGGCTCGGTCGTGATGGGCGTCGACAACGTCGCCGTGGCCTACATGACCCCGCCCTGCCAGGCCGATCTGACGACCTCGGCGATCGCCGGGGGCGCGGGCTACGGCGTGCCGGACGGCGTGCTCGACAACAACGACTTCTTCTACTACCTGGCCCAGTTCGCCGCCGGCAACGCCGCGGTGGCCGACCTGACCACCTCGGCGGTGCCCGGCAGCGTCGGGTACGGTGTGCCCAACGGCGTGATCAACAACGAGGACTTCTTCTACTACCTGGCCCTGTTCGCCGCAGGCTGCTAAGCGGAGCCCGATGCGCGAGCGTCGGGTCCAACCAACCAGTCCAATCGCACAAACACGAAGGGGCGGGCCGTCACGGCCCGCCCCTCTTTGCTCGCGCCATGAGCGGGCATCTCTACGCCCCCGCCTTGGCCCCGCTCGTCTCCAGCTTCTTCCGGATCACCGTTTGCAGGATCCCGCCGTTGCGGTAGTACTCCAGCTCGATCCGCGTGTCGATGCGGCACAGCGCGGTGAACTTGACGGTCTTGCCCGCGCCCCCACCAGAGTCCGCGCCGCCCATCTTCCGCGCTGTCACCCTCACATCGCACCGCGGCTGGATCTCCGCGGGCAGGTGCAGGTCGAACATCTCCGTGCCGTCGAGCCCCAGCCCCTCGGCCGACTGCCCGAGCTTGAACACCAGCGGCATCACGCCCATGAACACCAGGTTGCTCCGGTGGATCCGCTCGAAACTCTGCGCGATCACCGCACGCACGCCCAGCAGGAACGTGCCCTTGGCCGCCCAGTCGCGGCTCGAACCCATCCCGTAGTCCTTGCCCGCCAGCACCACCAGCGGCACACCCGCCTGCTTGTACGACATGGCCGCGTCGTAGATGAACCCGACCGGCGATGCCATCGGCTCCCCCTTGGGCGCCTTGGTGAAGTCGCGCGTCCACCCGCCCTCGGGGATCTTCCCGTCCGCCGCCGTCGCCAGGCGGTTCCGCACCCGCACGTTCGCGAACGTGCCGCGCGTCATCACCCGGTCGTTGCCGCGCCGCGAGCCGTAGGAGTTGAACTCCGCCTTGGAAACGCCCTGCCCCAGCAGGTACTGCCCCGCCGGGCTCTTCTCGGCGATGTTGCCCGCCGGCGAGATGTGGTCGGTGGTCACGCTGTCGCCCAGGTACGCCAGGCACCGCGCCCCCTCGATCGCCCCGAACCCACGCGCCGTCGGCTCCATCCCCTCGAAGAACGGCGGGTTCTGGATGTACGTCGAGGCGTCGTCCCAGCCGTACAGCTCGCTCTTGCTCACCGGCACCTGGTTCCACGTCGGGTTGCCCGTGAACACGCCGGCGTACTTCTCCTCGAACTGCTGCGGCGTGATGCACTGCTTGACCAGGTCCCGCACCTCGGCCGTGCTCGGCCAGATGTCCTTGAGGAACACGGGCTGGCCCTTCTTCGCCCCGCTGGTCGCGACGCCGATCGGCTCGCTGCCAAGGTCGATGTCCACCGTGCCCGCGATGGCGTACGCGACCACCAGCGGCGGGCTGGCCAGGTAGTTGGCCCGCACCGCCGGGTGCACGCGACCCTCGAAGTTGCGGTTGCCCGAGAGCACGCTGGCCGCGACCAGATCGCCCTGCTTGATCGCCGCCTCGATCTCCTCCGGCAGCGGGCCGGAGTTGCCGATGCACGTCGTGCAGCCGTAACCCACGGTCTGGAACCCCAGGGCGTCAAGGTCCGCGCTCAGCCCGGCCTTGTCGAAGTACTCCGTCACGATCTTCGAGCCCGGCGCGAGGCTCGTCTTGACCCAGGGCTTGCGCGTCAGCCCGAGTTCCCGCGCCTTGCGGGCCACCAGACCGGCCGCGACCATCACGTCCGGGTTGCTCGTGTTCGTGCACGACGTGATCGCGGCGATCACGACGCTGCCGTGCTTCAGGTCGGCCGTCAGCCCCGGCTTCTCGGGCGGGCGGTCCTGCGTGAACGTGACCTTGGCGGTCGCGCCCAGCGCGTCGGGCGCGACGCCCAGGCCCTTGGGCCCGACCGGGGCCGTGAGCGCCTTGCGGAACTCGCTCTTCATCGCCGACAGCAGCACCCGGTCCTGCGGGCGCTTGGGCCCCGCCAGCGACGGCTGCACCGTCGACAGGTCCAGTTCCAGCACGCTGGTGAACTCCGGCTCTGGCGCGCCCGCCTCCCACCACAGCCCGTTGGCCTTGCAGTACGCCTCGGTCAGGGCCGCCTCGTCGCGCCGCCCCGTGAACTTGAGGTAGTCGATCGTCTTGCTGTCCACCGGGAAGAACCCGCAGGTCGCCCCATACTCCGGCGCCATGTTCGCGATCGTCGCCCGGTCCGGGATCGACAGGTCCGCCATCCCGTCGCCGAAGAACTCGACGAACTTCTCGACCACGCCGTGCTTGCGGAGCATCTCGGTCACGGTCAGCACCAGGTCCGTCGCGGTCGCGCCCTCCGGCAGGCGACCCTTGAGGCGGAACCCGACGACCTCCGGCGTGAGCATGTACACCGGCTGGCCCAGCATCACGGCCTCGGCCTCGATCCCGCCCACGCCCCAGCCCAGGACGCCAAGCCCGTTGATCATCGTCGTGTGGCTGTCCGTGCCGACCAGCGAGTCCGGGTACGCCTGCACCTCCCCGTCGACCTCGCGCGTCAGCACGCCGCTGGCCAGATACTCCAGGTTCACCTGGTGCACGATCCCGGTCGCCGGCGGCACCACCCGGAAGTTCGACAGGCTCTGCTGGCCCCACTTCAGGAACGTGTACCGCTCGTTGTTCCGCTCGAACTCCTTCTGCGCGTTGATCGTCAGCGCCACACGCGTCCCGAAGTCGTCCACCTGCACCGAGTGGTCGATCACCAGGTCGCACGGCACGTCGGGGTTGATCAGCGACGGGTCGCCCCCGAGCCGCTTCATCGCGTCCCGCATCGCCGCCAGATCAACCACGCACGGCACGCCCGTGAAGTCCTGCAGCACCACACGCCCCGGCAGGAACGGAACCTCCTCGGCCGCCCCCGCCTTGGCGCTCCACCCCGCCAGCCCAGTCACGTCGTCGCCCGTCACCACGAACCCGTCCAGGTTCCGCAGCACCGACTCGACCAGCACCCGCACGGAGTACGGCAGGCGCGACACCTTCCCAAGCCCGGCCTCCTCAAGGGCCGCCAGGCGGAAGTAGGTGTATGTGGTGCCGTTGACCTTGAGGGTGGCGCGGGCCTTGAACGGGTCCTGACGGGTGGCCATGGGTCGCTCCTTTCGAATCGCTGCGGGGAATCATCGGCTCGCGCGGGGCATGAGTCGAATCGATCAGGATTACGACTTCCATAAACCAGGTCTATGCAGAGAGTGCACTTGCATCGCCGTCGGAACGAGCCCGCCCGATCCAACCCCACCCAAGTTGAAGACCGTCCGTGCGATAGCAGGCAGCACCCTGCGAGCATGGCTCAGACTTGATCGAAACGGATTCCGGAGCAGCTCGCCGCCGACCTCGGGACCGGCCG
>JACKHA010000003.1 GCA_020639215.1 Phycisphaeraceae bacterium | reverse complement strand
CGCGAAGGCCAGCATCGTCGCCAAGCGCATCTTCGCCATCCAGTCCGTCGAGGTCCGCGGCAACCTCGAGTCCTCCGTCGAGACCGACGGCCCCGTCCACATCTCCGCCAACGCCCTGCTCAAGGGCGATTGCCACGCCAAGACCATCCTCATCGAACAGGGCGCCAACGTCATCGGCTTCCTGTCCATCGGCCCGCACGAGTCGATCCTCCCGCCCGAGGGCGGCCTGGCCGCCAAGGCCCGCCAGTGGGCCAGGGAACGCTTCGCCAGGCGCGCCGGCGCGGGAGTCGATTGATGGACCCCGCCGCGGACGTGCCCATCTCCGCCGCCGGCGCCGGCGCCATCCCCGAGCCCGTCGAGATCGCCCGCCTCGAGGAACGCCGTCTGGCCGACGCGCTCGAGCACATCGCGCCGCACAGCCAGCGCTTCGCCGGCGGCATCGTCGCGCGCGCCGAGCCGGGCTCGTGGATGAATCGGGGCGTCGGGTTCGGGCTCGACGGCCCGGTGCCCGAAGGGACCCTCGACCGCATCACGCGGTTCTACGAGACCGCCGCCCTCGAGCCGCGCGTCGAGGTCTCGGCCTACGCCGACATGGCCTGGGTCCGCGCCCTGGGCGACGCCGGCTTCTGCGTCCGGCGTTTCGCGAACGTGCTCGTCCGCCCGCTCGCCGACGCGGGCCGGCTCGCCGCCGACGCCATCGCCGCGGTCGACGGGCTCACGGTCGAGACGGTCGATCACGCCGACCCCGCGTCCGTTGAGGCCTACGCCCGCACCGCCGCCGCCGGCTTCGCCCGCCCCGGCCTTCCGCCCACCGACCTGGACCTGGGCGTCTGGGCCCGCGCCCTCGAACGCACCGGCACCATCGCCCTGCTGGCCCGCGTCGACGGCGTGCCCGCCTCCGCCGGCATCGTCGAGCTCACGCCACCCTACGCCACCCTCTTCGGCCTCAGCGTCCTGCCCTCCTTCCGCCGCCGCGGCATCCAGCGGGCCATGCAGCTCGCCCGCCTCGACCACGCGCGACGCCTGGGCGCCACCTTCGCCACCATCACCTCCGACCCCGACGGCCCAACGGAGCGCAACGCCCGGCGCATCGGCTTTGCCCCCATGTTCGCCCGCGCCGTCCTGGCCCGCCCCGGCCCCGGCCTGACGCCCGTGGCGTGGTGAGCCCGCCCGTACAGTGGTCGAAGCCCCCCGGCCCACGCCCGGTTCCGAGGCCCGTCCACCCCGCCATGCACGCCATCCTCGCCATCGCGCTCAAGGACGCCCGAGTGCTGGCCCGCGACCGGGCCGCCCTGTTCTTCACGATCTGCTTCCCCGTGCTGTTCGCCGCGGTGTTCGGGCTGGTGTACTCGGGCATGGGCGGGCAGCGTGCCGACGTCGGCATCGTTGCGGTCGACAACGCCGGCACGCCCGAGTCAATCGCCCTGATTCGCCGACTGGACGACAGCGAGGTGCTCGCCGTCGACGCTGCTGTGAGCCTTGAAGTTGCTCGCGACCTGGTCCGGCGCGGGCGGCGCAGCGCGTACGTCGTCGTGCCCGAGGGCTATGGCGACATGTCGGGCGTGCTGCTCACGGGGCGGTCCCCCGAGATCGAGCTGGGCATCGACCCCTCGCGCACGCACGAGCGGGCCATGATCGAGGGGCTGCTCAGCCAGGCCGCGTTCGAGCAGCTCGGCGCGTCGATGCGCGATCCCGACCGCATGCGGGCCCTCGTGGGCGCGGCCCGCCAGCGGCTCCGCGCCGACGAGGGCTTCTCGCCGATGGACCGCCTCGGGGCCGAGGCGATGCTGACGCGCCTCGAGGAACTCGCCGGGACCATCGAGCAGTTGGAAAGTGATGGGGACAACGCCGATCCCGCCCCAAGCCCCGGCGCAACCGCCAACCCCAACGCTCCGAGTGAGCCCTCGCCCAACACTCCCGCGGTGTCCGAGAGCGTGCCCGACCCCGCTCCCGCCTTCTCCCCCGTCAGCATCGCCGTCACCGAGATCGTCGGCGACGAGGCCTCCGACTGGCACGCCTCGGCCTTCTCGGTCACCTTCGCCCAGGGCGTCGTCTGGGGCCTCATCGGCTGTGCCGCCACGTTCTCGATGTCCATCGTCACCGAGCGGGCCGGCGGCACGCTGATCCGTCTCCGGGCCGCCCCGCTCGCGCCGCTGCACGTGCTGGCGGGCAAGGGCGTGGCGTGCGTCGCCACAACCATGCTCGTGTGCGCCCTGCTGATCGTCCTGGGAAAGGCGGCGTTCGGCCTGCGGGTCCAGCAGCCGCTGATGCTCGCCGCCGCCCTGCTGTGCGCCGCGATCGCGTTCGTGGGCATCATGATGGTGCTGGCCGTCGTCGGCAAGACGCCCCGGGCCGCGGGGCCGATCGGGTACGCGGTGCTGCTGACGATGGCGATCATGGGCGGGGGCATGATGCCGCACTTCATGATGCCCGCGTGGATGCAGCGCCTGGGCATGGTCAGCCCGGTGAAATGGACGGTCGTCGCGGTCGAGAACGCGGTCTTCCGCGGGGCGTCGTGGGGCGAGCAGGCCGTGTCGCTGGCGGTGCTGGTCGGGATCGGCGTGGTCGGAACGTTCGTCGGTTCCTGCGTGTTTTCGCGAATCCGCGATTGAGTGCGTCCCATCGAGCCCGAACGCGCCCGCAATCCCACCCACCCCACGAGCCGCGCGGCGCAAGCCCGTGGTTGCCCGAGCGCCCGGTAACCGGCGATTCGCGTGCGGTGGAACCCGACCGAAACCGCGGGCTCGCGCCGCGCGGCTCGTGGGCGATCGGCGCACCCCCGCGCGTCGCCTGGCCGATACAGTTCGCGTCGAATCCGAAGAGACTCCGGCGCGTGCCGGGCCGATACCCTCGCGAGCGTGTCATCCGATCCGGGGCCGATGAAGGGGCGTCGATGGACATCGTGGTGAGCCCATACCACCTGACGACGCGCGAGGCGCCGGCCATGGCCGCGCTCCAGCTCGCCGATCGGGCCATCACCATGATGCCCACGCCCTTCGCCGGGACGGCCAAGCGCGACGTCGAGGGCGCCGTCGCCGCCGCCCCGAAGTACATGGCCTTCATGGAGTCCTGGCGCTGGGCCGCCCCGCTGTGGGAAGCCGGCGTGCTGGCCCCGAGCGTCGATGGCCTCGACGCCGCCGGCGACGTCCGCGAGGCCTTCGACCGCATCGGCGCCGACGACCGCTACGCCGATCTTCGCCCGCTCATGAAGCCGCACGTGTTCGAGCACGAGCGCGACTACCTGCAGGCCATCGCGGGCGACGTGCTCAAGGGCGGCCCGGACCCGGCCATCAGCGTGCCGGTCGCCGCGGGCATGGACCGCTTCGCGGCCCGCCACGGGCTGGCGGTCGCCCGCGCGTTCCCCGCCAGTGTGTCGCAGAAAGCCGAGGCGCGCCTGGGCCAGCGCCTCGGCGCGTTCGCGGTCCCCTTCCTGGCGCAGGGCGCGGCCGAGCGCGTCCTCGACCTTCGAGACGAACTGGCCGACGTGCTCGACGACCTGCGTGCGGCCCTTGGCGCGGTGATCGACTCGGGCGGGGCTTTGCTGGCCGGCCCGACGGGCGGTCCGATGGGCGACGTCGAGATCGCGGCCCGTGCGTACACCCGCGCGTTCGACGACCTCCGCGATGATCTGTGCGCCCTGGCCGGACCCGACGAGCCCCGAGTGGTCTCGGCCACGCTGGCGGTCAGCGTCGTGCGACTGCCCGGCGGGGCGGTGCTCGACGCGAGCGTGGCGGCCATGCGGGCGGTCGGCATGGGCTCGCGCCGGCGCGCCCCCGGCAACGGGCACGCGGCGGTCGCGGAGGGCTCGACGCTGCCGAGCGTGTGGGATCCGGGCGTCGCGCCGGTCGTGACGCTGGTGTTCAAGGTCATCGGTCGCGGGTGAGGCATTGGGGATGCCCGCACCGATCGCTCGCGCGACCGGCTCTACCCTGACCCGATGCCTGCGCACACGAACCGCCTCGCGAGCGAGGCCAGCCCGTACCTGCTCCAACACGCCCACAACCCGGTGGACTGGTTCCCGTGGGGCGAGGAGGCCTTCGCTGAGGCACGCCGACGCGATGTGCCCATCTTCCTCTCGGTCGGCTATTCGACGTGCTATTGGTGCCACGTGATGGAGCGGGAGTCGTTCGAGAGCGAGTCGATCGCGGCGATGATGAACGAGCGGTTCGTGTGCGTGAAGGTGGACCGCGAGCAGCGGCCCGATGTTGACGACATCTACATGGCCGCCACGCAGATCATGACCGGGCAAGGCGGGTGGCCCATGAGCGTGTTCCTGGAGCCGGGATCGCTGCGCCCGTTCTGGTGCGGGACGTACTTCCCAGCGGAGGCGCGTCCGGGGCTCGGCTCGATGCCGACGTTTCCGCAGGTTCTGGACGGCATCGCGCGGGCCTGGGGCGAGCAGCGCGACGAGGTGCTCAAGCAGGCCGAGTCGCTGGCGGACGCGGTTCGCGGGCACCTGGCCGGCGGGGCCGAGCCCGCGCCGCTGGGGATCGAGACGGTGCAGGAGGCGGTCGGCGCGCTGCTGCGGATGTTCGACCGGACCCACGGCGGGTTTGGGGGCGCGCCCAAGTTCCCGCAGCCGGTGTACCTGGACCTGCTGCTGGACGTGCGCGACCGGGCGGGCGACGACGCGACGCGGGCGGCGATCGATGAGGTCGTCCGCCACACGCTCGACCGCATGGCGGTGGGGGGGATGCGGGACCAGGTGGGCGGTGGGTTCCACCGGTACAGCGTCGATGGGCACTGGACGGTGCCGCACTTCGAGAAGATGCTGTACGACAACGAGATGCTGGCGGAGGTGTACACCCGGGCGGGAGCGGTCTATGCGAGCGCGTTCTATCGGGATGTGGCGCGGACGACGATCGGCTATGTACTGCGCGAGATGACGCGGCGGGATGGGAGCGGGCGGGCGATCGCGTTCCACACGGCCCAGGACGCGGAAATCGATCATCGCGAGGGGCTGAACTATCTGTGGACGCCGGAGGAGGTGCGGGAGGCGCTGGATCACGGTGCATCGCCGGCTCCTGACGATGCGGACCTGGCGATCCGCGCATACGCGCTGAATCGCGGCCCCAACTTCCGCGATCCGCACCATCCCGATGAGGCGGCGCGGCACGTGCTGCGGATGGACCTGGTGCCGGACGAGATGGCGGATCGGCTGGGTGTCGAACGCGCCGAGTTCGCGGCCCGGATGGAGCGGATCAATCGGGTGCTCCTCGCGGCGCGGTCGCGGCGGAAGCAGCCGCATCTGGACGACAAGGCGGTGCTGTCGTGGAACGCGCTGATGGTGCGGGCGCTCGCGGTGAGCGGGATGGTGGATACGGAGCGGCGTGATGATCTGGTGATGGCGTTCATGGTGGCGAGGTCGCTGCTGGAGTCGATGCGGGGGGCGGATGGGACGCTGATGCGGGTGGCCAGGAACGGCGTGGTGCAGACGCCGGCGCTGCTGGAGGACTACGCGTCGATGGTGCGGGCGCTGGTGACGCTGGCCGGTGCCAGCGCGGACGCGGGTCCGACGGGTGGCATGGCTGCCGCTCTGGGCAGCCATGCCGATGAACCAGCGGCGTCAACATCGGTTGATCCGGCGTGGGCGGAGGGCGAGGCGCGGCGGCTGATTGCGGAAGCCGAGGCGCTGTTCGGCGACGGCTCCGGCGGGTTCTTCGACACGCGCGAGGGGGCGACCGATCTGTTCGTGCGGACGCGGGCGACGTACGACGGGGCGATGCCGGCCGGGGCGACGCTGATGGCGCTGGGGCTGGCGGAACTGGCGATGCGGACGCGCGAGGCGGGGGATGTGGATCGGGCGGTCGGCGCGCTGCGGGCGATCAGCGCGAGCGTGGCGGAGAACGCCGTGGGGTCGGCGGTCGGGACGCGGGCGCTGCTGACGATGCTGCGCGAGCCTGGGTTGACGGGCGGAAGGCTTGGGTTCGGTGCGTCGGGGAGCATGGGGCGAGCGGGTGGATCGATTGGTGCTCAAGAAGCCGCGGGGTCGGACCCCGCGGCTTCCTACGGGGGCACCCACGCGGACTTCACGACCGTCGAGGTCTACGCGCCCGACGAAAGGCTGACGCTCGGCGAGGGCGGGGCGGCGGAGTTGCGGCTGCTGGTGCGGATCGCGCCGGGGTACCACATCGTCGCGGCCGATCCGGGGGAAGAGGCCGCGGGGCTGGGGCTGGTTCCTTTCCGCGTTGCGATTGTCGAGGCGGACGCGAGCGGGCGGGGCACGCGCGGCACGGCGATCGCGGCGTACGCGGACTATCCGGAGGGCGTGGAGTTCAGGCCGTCGGAGGCCGCGGCGGGGATGCGGGTGTACGAGGGCGAGTTCGAGTTGGCGGTGGTGCTGGAGCGCCCGGCGGGGGCGGCGCTGGGTCGCCCGCTCCTGGTGGTGTCGTTCCAGGCGTGCACGGCGCGGGAGTGCCTTTCGGCGCAGCGGCTGGAGTTGGATGTGGCGATTGATGGGTGAGGGGGGAGGGGGAGAGGCACGAGGCATCGAGGCATCGAGTTGGGGGAGGGTGGCGAGGTTGAGCAGGAGGGTGGTGGCGGCGTTTCGGCGAGCGGCGGGGGTGGTGGCCGCGGGGAGTGCGGCTTGGAGGCGTGGGAGGAGTGGGGATTGGGCGGGAGCGCGCACGGGGCTCTACTCATCCCCCCTGCGGGCAGGTTTGGGCGCGCGCCGGTGAATGACGATTCTGGGGGAGGTGGGTTTGGGGCTGGAAAAGGCGGTGGAAGACTACTGGTGGAAAGCGCGCACAAGGGTGCGTGCTCAGGTTTGTGCGCGCGGGTATAGCAACTCAACGGCGATGGGACCGGGGCGGGGACGCCCCGGCTCGCGGGCTTGGTGGGAATACGCGGGGCGAGTTGGGCGTAGACTTTGGTTGGCTGGCGTTGAGCCGGCCGGTCTTTGACATCCTGGGGCCGAATGGTTTCGACCGGGCGGGGTAGGTTCGGCGTGGCGCGTCGAGGGGCGTGCTGGCCTCGTAAGAAGCACGCACACACAATAACTGCCAACAACCGCGGTTATGCTCTCGCGGCCTGATTAGGCCGCGACGTCCGGCGCACGATGTCTGATAGTGCGTCGGCCGATGACTTTCAGGCTGGCTCCGGCGGGGCGCACCCTGCCGCCGGGGCGAGGAGGTCACCGGGTGCTGGGCCGAAGGGGAGCGTGCCGATGCGCGACCCGAGGCCGAGATCAAACCATCGGATACACGCGTAGAGGCGCCGTTCCGACCGCTTGGCACGGGGGTTCGAATCCCCCCGGCTCCATTGATAATTGCTGTGATTGTGGCGGAGGGGCTCGCGGTGCGCGAGTTCCGTTGTCGTTCTTGTGGTCGGGTATGCTCGTGGTGAGACGGGGCGGGCGTGGGCGATGGCGGCGGGCGAAGTGGCGAGCGACTGGGATGGCGAAGGGCGCGGCGCAGAGGGTGGCGAAGCGATCGGTGGGTTCGCGCGGCAGCGCGTCCGGCGCCTCCGCTCCGGCTCCCCGCCTTCTCTCCGGCGGCAACCCGCAGGTCCCCAAGGGCGACGGCGACGGGCCGGTGCGAGCCTACATCGAGGCGATGCCGGGGTGGAAGCGGGATGTGGGGCGGCGGCTCGACGCGATGATCGTCGCGGCGGTGCCGGGGGTGCGGAAGGCGGTGCGGTGGAACGCGCCGTTCTATGGGGCGGCGGACGGGTCGATGGGCTGGTTCCTGTCGATGCACTGCGTCACGAGGTATGTGAAGGTGGCGTTCTTCCGCGGGGACTCGTTGGAGCCGCGGCCGCCGGTGGGGTCGAAGAAGGCGGGCGTGCGGTACTGGCACATCCACGAGGGGGATGCGATCGATGAGGCGGTGGTGACGGGGTGGATCAGGCAGGCGGCGGGGATGGAGGGGGAGCACTGTTTCTGATTGCAACTCGGGGCCGTCGCTTCGCGAACGCCGCAACCCGAGGCACGCCGCGACACGCCCAAATCAGCGTCCCATCCACTACCATCGCCCCATGCGGATCCTGATCGTCACCGCCGGCTCCCACGGCGACGTCCATCCCTTCCTGGGCATCGGGCGGGCGATCCAATCGCTCGGGCACGACGCGATCGTGATGACCAATCCGTACTTCGAGCCCGACGTGCGCGGCGCGGGGCTGGAGTTCCGTCCGCACGGCGAGCACATCGATCTGCCCTCGTTCATCCGCGAGCACAACCTCATGCACCCGGTGCTGGGGCCGCTGAACGTGTTCCGCTGGCTGTTCAAGGCGGCCCCGGGGCTGATCGAGGAGTTCGACGCGGCGGTGACGGACCTGCGCCCCGATGCGGTGCTGCACCACTCGATCTGCTTCGGCACACGGTGGATCTGCCAGAAGCGGGGCGTGGCGCACGCGGCCGCCGGGCTGCAGCCCTCGATCTGGTTCTCGGCGCACGACCCGGTGCCGGCGATGCAGATGGAGCCGGGCGAGGGGCCGGCGCGCGTCGCCCGGCGCTTGGGGCGGGCGCTCGGCCCGATCGGCGGGATGTTCTCGGCGTGGCCGATGAACCGGCTCCGTGTGCGCTGCGGGTTCCCGAAGGTGCCGCGGGCGCTGATGAGCGAGTTCCGCGGCGGGGACGTGGCGCTGGGGCTGTGGTCGCCCGAGTTCCGGGCGCCGATGCCGGACGACCCGGCGGGGTCGCGCATCACGGGGTTCCCGTTCTATGACGCCGCGCCGATGCGTGCGTGCCCGCCGGAAGTCGAGCGATTCCTGGACGAGGGCGAGGCGCGCGGCGACCGACCGATCGTGTTCGCGCTGGGAACCACGGCGATCCACGTCGCGGGCGAGTTCTATCGGCACGCGGCCGAGTCGTGCCGCCTGCTCGGGCGGCGCGGGCTGCTGCTGGTGGGGCGGTCGGAGAACGTGCCGGCGCGCCTGCCCGCGGGGGTGATCGCGGCCGAGTACGCGCCGTTCTCGGCGGTGCTGCCGCGGGCCGCGTGCTCGGTCGTGCACGGCGGGATCGGCTCGACGGCGCAGGCGTTGGCGGCGGGGCGGGCGACGCTGGTCGCGCCGGTGTCGCACGATCAGTTCAACAACGGCGTGCGGGTGGAGCGGCTGGGGGTGGGGTTGACGCTGGGGCGCAGGCGCCTGACGGTGGAGCGATTGGTGCAGGCGATCCGGGCGTGTGTTGAGGACGCGGCGATCGCGGCGCGGTCGGCTGAACTGGGGGCGCGGCTGCGGGGCGAGAGCGGTTCGTCGAATGCGGCCGAGATTGTGGTCGGGTTGGCGGGGAACGGGACGGCCGGCGCCGGAGTGACGCTCGGGGAGGGCGTCGGGGCGGCCGGCGGAGTCGAGGACGCGGTCGGCGTGTGAGCCAGCGGGCGGGGCTCGCGATTGAATAATAGTCAAGTGTACCTTGACAAATCAAAAGCAGAGTCTATTCTGATCGCGTGCCCCAGAGTCGATCTCCATCGCGAGCGGACTTGAAGGGTGACGCGCGCTCGGCGACGCCGGGCCACCACCCGCTGCTCGACCTGCCGCGCGAGGACCTGGACCTGATCGGCGAGTTGGTGCTGCACTCGGGCTCGCTCAAGGACCTGGCGACGGTCTACGGCGTGTCGTACCCGACGATCCGCCTGCGCCTGGACAAGGTGATCGAGCGCCTCCGCGGCGTGCTTGAGGGACGGGCGCCCGACCCGCTGGCCGAGCTGCTGGCGTCGCTGGTGGAGCGGGGCGAACTGTCGGTGACGGGCGCGCGGGCGGTGCGCGATCTGGTTCGGGACGAGCGGGCGACAAGGTGACTCGCCAAGAGGGTTCACCGCAGAGGCGCAGAGGGCGCTGAGGCGAAGCCGTTGGAGAACCGGCCGACGACTTGGCCCCACGTCGAGAGTCTCGCGCCCAGTGCCCAATGCCTAGTGCCTAGTCCCTCGTGCCTCAGCCCCCGCCTCTCTGCCTTCCTCAGCGCTCTCTGCGACTCTGTGGTGAGTCTCCTGGGTCACCCCGGCACGTCGCGCGCGTCGACGACGCGGATCCACTCGAGCCGGTCGCGCCATTCGTCCAGCAGCCGCAGGTGGAGCGGGTGGTCGAGGTACTCGCGGTAGCCCTCGACCGTGTCGAACCCGACGATGAAGCACAGGTCGTAGTCGCGGTCGACGTTGCTGCGTCCGATCTCGACGTGCAGCCCGGCGAACGCGCTGCGGACGCTGGGCACGCCCTCGGCCAGCGAGTTGCAGGACCGGACGAGGTCGGGCGTGTCGAGCGGGTCCTTGAGGCGCAGGAGCACGACGTGCTGGACTTCCGGGAGGCGCGGCGTGTCGAGGCGGGTGGTGGCAGCCGGGGCATCAACCCGCGCCGGTCGCGTCGAGCAGGCGGCGAGACTCGCCGATACCCCGATCAGCAGGCCGGCCGCGGTGGTTCGTCGTGCGGTGCGGGTCCAGGTCGTCACAGTGCGGCTCACGGTCCGTGCCTCCCCGATCGTGCTCGTTCGTCGCGCTCGACCTCGCGCCGGAGACGCATGGCCGCGTCTCGGATGATCCACGCGCTGCGTGCGGGCAGCGGGCCTCCCGATGGGCCGCCCGACGCACCGCCCGCCCGGGTGCCCGCGCCCGCGACCATGGCGTTGTGCAGCAGGGTCTGAGCATACAGCCCCGCCGCCGCGTCGCCCTCGAGCGAATCGATCATCAGGAACACGTGGATGGCCCACGGCTCGTTGGTCGCGTTGTCGGGCTGGAGTTCGTCGACGCACCACCGGGCGGCGGCCAGAGCCCGGTCTCGCCAGGCAGGGGTCCGCTCGCCGATCGCCCACAGCGCGTGGATGGCGCACAGTTCGGCGTCGGTCGCGACCTCGATCGCCCGGGTCTCGTGCCCGAGCAGGAGCGGGCCCTCGGCGTTGGCGGGGCCGATGAGTGGGTCCGGCGGGGCCGCAGCGTCGGGCGTGCCGGCCAAGGCCCAGAGGCGGGACTCAGGCGTCGCCGTCGGAGTGGGGGGCGGCGGCAGACCCAGGTGGGCCCGGAGGAACGCCCCGTCCTCCGGGCGTCGATGCCCAAGGTCGTCGCGGAACGCGTCGGCGAGCCCGGCGGCGTCGGCGGGGCTGCCCGCCAGCGACGCGCCGATGGAGCCCTCGGCGAGGCGGGCGAGGCGTCTTTCCCAGTCTGCCAGGCTTGACGCCATCGAAGCCTCCGGATTGCGGCGAGCATCGCGGCCTCGCATCTTCACAAACATGAGGATTGCATGGGAACCGCGCTCGGGTACCATGGTCCCGATGTTGCGTTCCGCCCGCGGCTCCGAGTATCTGACCGACCGATGCTGCCTGACGTGCGGCTATCGCGGGCGGGAACTGCAGGGTCGGCGTGGGCAGGAACGCCTGATCTGCCCCCAGTGCCGCCAGGACTTGTATGTCCGCCCCGCCCGCTCGTACGCCGAGATGGAGGGGCTGGTGCAGCCCGGAGCCGAGGCGCGGACGCACGACGGTACGCGGCGCGACGGGGCCGCCCGCGGGCGCCGGGTGTCGATCCTCCGCATGGCCGGCGGCCTCATCGGGCGGGTCTCGATGATGTTCGGGTAGGACCCACCCCGCGCGGCATGTCCTTGGCGAGACTCACCCGCGCGGGTTCGAGCCCGGCGAAGCGGTCGTGGTGCTCGGGTTCTGGCTCGTGGATTGGGGCAACTCGAGCGGCGCGGCCTCGCCCAGCGCGTTCCAGCGCAGTTCGAACCCGAACTCGACGAACCGCCCCACAAGCAGCGGATGGTTGAACACGCCCTCGGTCGGGCGGTCGGGGTTGACGTGCGGGGCGGCGGCGATGGCCCCGCGCAGGGTCCAGATCGGCGGGGCCTGGTTGCTCTGGTCGGCCCGCTCGAGGGCGCGGGCCAGGCGGTCGGCGGGAGCCCGGGGCACGAGCACTTCCAGCGGCTCGCCGATGGGCTGGTCGGTCTCGGGATCGAGCACGACGAGCATGGCGGAGCGGTCGTTTCGCCCGAGGGGGCGGAGGTCCCAGAGGCGGACGCGCCAGTCGATGGAGCCGCGGAGTTCGCGGGCCTGGCGCTCGCACCAGTCGGTGAGGGTGCGCCGATCGGCGGTGGTGAGCGGGTGGGCCGGGTCGGCAACGTCGGTGGCGATGTCGGCCTCGAAGCGGCGCTGGAGTTCGAGCAGGAGCGACGAGGGCGAGGCCATCGGATCGGCCGGGATCTTGGCGGGCTCGGCGGTCGGTTCGGAAGGCGCGCCCTCGGAGGTCGGCTGCTGCGGAACGCGTTCGATCGGCCCGCCCAGCCCCGCCAGGCGGGCCTCGAGGCGCTCGACGGTGCGGGCGAGTTCGGCGGCGCGGACCTCGGCGGCCTCGGCCCGGGCCAGCGCCTCGCGGGCTTGCTCCTCCGCAGCCTGGGCCTGGGTCGCCAGGCGTTGGTTCTCGCTCTGGAGGCGCTCGATCTCGCGCCGAAGGTCGGCCGGCGAGACGGGCTGCGCGAGCGCGCAAGGGGCGAGCAGGGCCAGCGCGAGCGTCAGCACCGGAATCAGGCGGCGACTTGTGAAGCAGGCGGTCGTTGTCATGCCGGTTCTCATGGTTCCTCGATCGGTCGCCGGTCTGGGCGTGCGATGGTCATCCACACTCTACCCGTGCGAGCCGGCAGGGTGCTGACTTGGGGAGGCGTCGCGTCGGGCGCACGCCTGGCAGTGCCGGACCGGGCCCTCGCACCAGACCCGGCCAACGATGGCCCATGCTCGTCTCCGCGGGCTCGCCCCCGCCGGCCACCTTGGACGATCTTGTGCCCCGGGCCCTCCGCGACCGTCTCGACGGGCTGGACGTGCTGTCGCGCCGCATCCTCTCGGGCAAACTTCCCGGCGAGCGACGCTCCAAACGCCGCGGCCAGTCCGTCGAGTTCGACGACTATCGCCAGTACATCCCCGGCGACGACCTCCGCCACGTCGACTGGAACGTGTACGCACGGTTTGACCGCTTCGTGCTCAAGATGTTCCGCGAAGAGGAGGATCTGGCGGTCCACATCCTGGTGGACGCCTCGGCGTCGATGTGCTCCGGGGAAGGGGCGGCCGGCGGAGCGGGCGTGCCCTCCAAACTGGTCTTCGCCCACCGCTTGGGCATGGCGCTGGCGTATCTGGGGCTGGTGGCCCAGAATCGGATGGAGGTGTCGGTGGTGGGCTCGGGGCTGGGGCCGCGCCGGGCGGGCGGGGTCGTGACGCTCGGCGCGCTGCGGGGGCGCGGGGCGGTGGCGCGGGCGTCGGCGTTCCTGCTGGCGAGCCTGGCCCAACCGCTTGAGGCGCGGGCGGCGTCGGGGGCCGACCTGAACGAGGCGATGCGGACGATCGCGCTGTCGCGTGCGGCCCGGGGCGTGATGGTCGTCGTGTCGGACTTCCTGGCCCCCGGCGGCGTGACGCGCGGGCTGAACTTCCTGGCCGGTGGAACGACCTATGGCTCGGCGGCGGGTCGGTACGACTCGCACTGCATCCAGGTGCTGTCGCGCGGCGAGCTCGACCCCGCGAGCCAGACCGACGCCGGGCTGGTCGGCGACCTGCGCCTGCAGGACGCCGAGACGGGGCGGTGGCTGGACGTGACCCTCACCCGCCCCGCGCTGGCGGCGTACAAGCGGCGCCTCGAGGCGTACCTGCAGCGGCTGGAGCGGGAGTGCCTGGCGCGTTCGATGGCGTACCTGCGCGTGACCAACGATGAGGATGTGGGCGGGCTGCTGCTGGGGACGCTGCGGCGGCGGGGGGTGGTTGGGTGAGCGGGAGGAGACGAGAGAAGGAGAGACGGAGTGACGAAGTGACGAAGTGACGGAGTAGGGAGCCTTGAGCGCAGGCCAATGACGAGTGGGAGCGTGTGCGTGGCGGACGAACGGCCCGGAAAGATGGGGATGGTCAAGCGGGTCGGGGCCCGCGCGGTGGCGCTCGAGACGACGCTGCTGGTGCATGGCGTCCCGCGCGAGGCGGCGCTGGCGCTGGCGGCGGAACTTGACGCGATCTTGCGCGCCGAGGGGGCGAATCCCGCGCTCGTCGGCGTGGTCGGCGGGCGACCGACGGTCGGCATGAACGCCGCGGAACTCGGCGCGATGCTCGCGGCCCCGAGGGTGCCCAAGGCCAACTCGGCCAACCTCGGCGTGTTCATGCACCGGCGCGAGCACGCCGCGACGACGGTCAGCGCGACGATGGAACTCGCCGCGGGCGCGGGCGTGCGGGTCTTCGCCACGGGCGGGATCGGCGGGGTCCACAAGGGATACGGGCAGCGCCTCGACATCTCGGCGGACCTGGCGGCCCTGGCACGCGTGCCGATGGTCGTGGTCGCCAGCGGGGTCAAGAGCCTGCTCGATGTCGCGGCCACGCGCGAGGTGCTCGAGACGCTGGGCGTGTGCGTGGTGGGCTACCGAACCGACGAGTTCCCGGCGTTCTACCTGCGATCGGCGGCGTCGGTCGCCGAGCGGGCGATCGGGATCGATGCGCGGTTCGACGAGGCCGCCGATTTGGCGGCGTTCGCGCGGACGGAACTGGCAAGGCGGGCCTCGGCGATCCTGGTGTGCAACCCGATCCCGCCCGAGGATGAACTCGATGCCGCGGCGTTCGCGGGGTGGCTGGAGCAGGCGGAGCACGAGGCGGGCGGGGCGGTGGGGCGTGACGTGACGCCGCGCGTGCTGGAGCGTCTGCACGAGTTGTCGGGCGGGGCGACGCTGCGGGCGAATCTGGCGCTGGTGAAGTCGAACGCGGCGGTGGCGGGACGGATCGCGGCGGCGCTGGGATGAGCGTCCAAGGCGACGGGCGGTGCACGAGCGGCTGGCGTCACCGATGGAAACCCCGGCGGGGATCGGGTTTCGATCGCCAAGGGGCACCGGTCTGATCGGTTCGCGGGAGCCCGCCGTGATCGCGACGCCGCAGGGGGTTGCGTTTCGTGCTAGCCTGACCGGCGCGCCGTCGCGTGGGCGCGCAGCAAGAAGGGGTGTGCCATGGGGTTTCTGCAGGAGTTCAAAGAGTTCGCCATGAAGGGCAACGCCCTGGACATGGCGGTGGGCATCATCATCGGCGCGGCGTTCAACAAGATCGTCCAGTCGCTGGTCAACGACGTGATCATGCCGCCGCTGGGCTGGTTGATCAACGGCGTCGACTTCAAGGACCTGTCGCTCACGCTCCAGAAGGGTGTGCCGGCCCATGTGGACGCGAACGGCGCGCAGGTGGCCGAGGTGGCGACCGTGGCGATCAAGTACGGCGCGTTCATCAACGAGGTCATCAACTTCCTCATCGTGGCCTTCACCGTGTTCATCATGGTGAAGTTCCTCAACAAGATGATGGCGATGCGTCCGAAGATGCCCTTCGGCCGCGGGGGCGACGCGGCCGACGAGGCGCCGAAAGCCTGATCGCAGTTCCGACGCACTCGACGCAGGATTGAACACAGAGCCACTGAGGCACAGAGCAGGACAAGTGGCGGGAGGCCGCGCCGATCCGTGGTCGCGCAGCCCGTGCCTTGGCTTGCTCTGTGCCTCTGTGGCTCTGTGTTGAACCGCTTCAACGATCAGGCGGGAGGCGATCGCTCATCGCGGCGCTTCCGGTGCGCGTCGCTCGAGGCGTACTCGAACGCCGCGATCACGCCCAGGATCAGGGCGGTCTGCACGCCCACGAGCACCGCCTGCCACGGCTCGAGCGACGCCAGCGTCACGCCCGAGATGCCGGTGACGAGCGTGAAGCCCCAGATGACCAGCACCGCACCCCGCTTCGACAGGCCGCGCTTGACCAGGCGGTGCGAGAAGTGCTGTAGGTCGCCCACGAACGGGCTGCGCCCCTGCGACAGGCGGATGGTCGTGACGCTCAGGAAGTCGTAGAGCGGGACGGCGAGGATCACCAGCGGCATGAAGACCGCGTGCCAGCGCGTCGGCCCCCCGGCGACCGCGCCTCCCTCGATCAAGCTCGCTTCGGCCGCTCGCACCCCATCGAGCAACCCCGGGTCGTAGTACGTCGTCCGCACCGTCAGCACCGCGAGCACGAAGCCGATGACCAGCGAGCCGCCGTCGCCCATGAACACGCGGGCCGGCGGGAAGTTGAACCACAGGAACCCGAGCAGGGCCCCGATCAGCAGGGCCAGGCACGAGGCGATGAACCACTGCTGGCTCAGGATGGCGGCGGCCAGGAAGCAGGCCGCGGCGCACAGGGCGGTGCCGCCGGACAGCCCGTCCATGTTGTCCATGAAGTTGAAGGCGTTGGTGACCACGCCGATCCACAGCACGGTGATGGCGACCGAGAGCCACGCCCCGCCGACGTATGGGTCCAGCAGTGTGAGCAGGCGGGACTGGTCGGTGAGCGCAACACCCGCAGCGGCGGCGAGGATCGCGCCGAGCTTGAGCCACGGGCCGAGCGGGCGTCGGTCGTCGATCACGCCGAGCACGTGCAGCACGAGGATGGCCCCGAGGAACACGCCCGCGAGCGGGGCGCGATCGCGCAGGCCGGGGATGTGGGCGCGGGCGGGTTCGAGAGCGGGCAACGCGTCGATGAGCGCGTCGATCACGCCGGGGGCGAGCACGACGACCAGGAGCGGCCCGAGAATCGGCAGCGCGAACGCCGCGACGATGGCGATGCCGCCGGTGTTGGGGATGCGCCGGGCCTGGGCCTTGACCTGCCCGGCAACGCCCGGGCCGTCGAGCGTCTGGTAGCGGTGCCCGAGTCGGATGAGCAGCGCGCAGAGCGGGAGCGAGAGGCAGGCCGCGAGCGGGATCAGCAGGAGGCAGACCAGGAGCATGGAGGGCTAATCGTTGGCGGGCCAGGGCTCGCGTGCGGGCGGCGCCTTGCCGGCCCGTGCTCTCGCATTGTCGACGTCGCGTTGCTCGCCCGGCGGCTCGCCGAACCACAGGGCGACCACCGCCGCCGTGCCGGCCGGGTCATGATGGACCAGGTCCTCGCGGGTGAACGGGTAGTAGTCGTTGCGCCCGAAGTACGCCTCTGTGAGTTCGGCGAAGTACTCCTGCTGGTTGGTCGCGGCGTACGCCCGGCGCGGCTCGCCCTCGGGGCGGAGCGTGTGGGCCACCGCGTCGTAGCGCCCCGTGTCGATGGCGGCCCGATAGGCCGCGAGCACGAGCGGCTCCTGGTAGCCGAACCGCAGGTGGTAGGCGTGGGCCAGCTCGTGCAGCAGCATCATCGGCTGCTCGGCCCGCCACAGCAGGTACTTGTCGGCGTGGAGGATCTCGACGGTGCCGGCCCGCGCGGCGTCGTAGCCGTTGGCCGTCAGCCAGCCCGGTGAGACGTGGCAGCACGCGGCCGACGCGCCGGCCCACTCCGGGCGGGGCGGCGTGCGGAGCGTGACCAGGATGGGCGTCCGCCGAACGGTTCCCAGAGCCGGCGCGGGCAGGCGATCGGCGACAAGTTCCAGATCGAACAGCAGGGCTGCCCGGACGCGCGGCCAGGAGCGGTCGGCGAGCAGGTCGGGCTCGACGAACACGGGGAAGCCGCTCAGGTCGATCGGCTCGTAGTCGGCCAAGGGGACGGCGACCGGCATCGGGGCCGGGGCGCTGACGGTGTCCGCGACCGGGTCCGCTGGCTCGGGCTGGCTGGCGTCGGGTGGGCAGGCCAGCGGGCCGCGGATCAACCCCCATAGCAGGACGGTCATGAGCGGGGTCGTCGGCGCCATCGATACGGTTCTCCCTCGCGGCCTGCGGGGGCTTCACCCCCGCCCGGGACCCGCCTAAACTCTCGGCCCGGCCCACGGTGGACCTTTGGCCGGGGTCATTTCCTGCGAAACCCCCTTCGCTCGACCCCTCGGGGCGGGCGCGGGCTCCGGATCGGAAGGCACGCCATGGCGTACGTCTGCCACTTTACCGGCAAGAAGACCACCTTCGGCAAGAAGCGGGCCTGGGCCGGCCAGAAGATCTCCAAGGGCGGCTTCGGCCTCAAGCCCACGGGCATCTCCCGGCGCACCTTCCGCCCCAACCTCCAGAACGTCGACGCCATGGTCGACGACGGCGACGGCCAGCTGGTCCGCAAGCGGATCAAGGTCTCGACCAAGGCCATCCGCATGGGCCTGGTCATCAAGCCGCTCAAGCGCAAGTACGGGTACACCGCCCAGCAGAAGGGCGAGCACCACTGAGTGCCCGCGGCCTGTTGCGGGCCGGTTTACATCCCGAACCGATCTCGAATACCCCCGCTCCGGCGGGGGTTTGTCCTTTTGTGCCGGGCGCCACGGGCGCGGCTGGGGAGGGGTTGGCGGCGGGGGCGGCGACTTGCTCGTACGATTGGGCTTCGGAGGTCGTTGATGCTCTGCGAGTGCGGCCAGCGCGAGGCCACCGTCCACGAGGTGGTGATCCGCCAAGGAAAAAAGACCGAGCGCCACCTGTGCGAACAGTGCGCCCGGGCCGCCGGGCTGGCCCCGCCCGCGCCGACGCAGATGGCCGACCTGCTCGGCAAGCTCGTCACTGGTCCGGGGGTCAAGCAGGGCAAGGGGCCGACCAAAGGCACGCCCAAGGGCAAGCCCGCCCCGGCGGCCGCAATCGCCCAGGCCAGCGCGTCGTGCGCCTCCTGCGGGGCGACGTTCGGCGACTTCAAGGCGAGCGGCATGCTCGGGTGTCCGGATTGTTACCGGACGTACGAGGCCCTGATCGGGCCGTTGCTCGAACGGGCCCACGACGGCGGGGTGCACCACGTCGGGAAGGTGCCGCGGGCGGCCCTGGACCGCTCACGGCGGGCCGGCGAGGCGGGGATGTCGGCGATCCTGGGCGACGCGATCGAGCGGGCCAAGCGGGTGGCGTCGCTGCGCAAGGCGCTGGAGGAGGCGGTCGCGGGCGAGCAGTACGAGCGGGCGGCACGCCTGCGGGATGAACTGGGGCAGATCGGTGAGGTGCGGGAGACGTGACCGCGGCGATCGAGCGAAGGCGAACGCGGAGGGCGCGGAGGGGGCAGAAGCAGTGGGGGAAGGAATGGAGTGAGGATCGCACGAGGGCGTTGTGTTTGTCGCCGTTTCGTGCGTCTGCGGGCGGGTAGCTCAATCGGCTAGAGCGTTCGCCTTACACGCGAAAGGTTCCGGGTTCGACCCCCGGCCTGCCCATTGAAGGTTTCGATCGATCCACGAGCCGCGCGGCGCCAGCCCGCGGTTTGGCTCTGGTGGACGTTCGGAACGATGTGCAACCGCGGGCTTGCGCCGCGCGGCTCGTTAGAGTCCGTCCGCCGCCTCGCGGATCCACGCCCACGCTTGTCGCACGTGGCGTTCCTGCGTCGTCGTGGCGCCGATGGCCATGCGGATGACGAAGCGCTTGCCCTCGGGGGTGTCGAGCGCGGTGTGGGAGAGGAACAGGTTGCCGCCGGCGTTGAGCGTGTCCATGAGGCGCCGGGTCGGCTCGTCGCCGGCGCGGAGGCGGAAGCACACCAGGTTGCACGTGCGCTCGGCGGCGAGTTCGAAACGTGAGTCCTCGCGGATCCAGGTCTCGACGAGCGTCGCCAGTCGGATGTGCTCGCGCACATGGGCCCGCAGCCCCTCGGCCCCGTAGTGGCGCAGCACGAACCAGAGTTTCAGGGCCCGGAAGCGGCGTCCCAGCGGCACCTGCCAGTCGCGGTAGTCGAAGACCTTCCCCGCGTCGCTCGCGGCGTTGCGGAGGTACTCGGGCGTGATCGACATCGCGTCGATGAGGGCGCGCCGGTCGGCGACGTAGAACAGGTCGCAATCGAAGTTGGTCAGGAGCCACTTGTGGGGGTTGAAGCAGAAGGAGTCGAAGGCCGAGAGGCCGCGGGCCATCCAGCGGTGCTCGGGGCAGATGAGGCAGGCGCCGGCGTGGGCGGCGTCGCAGTGGAGCCAGGGGATTGGTGACGTGGGGTTGTTCGGGTCGGGGCTGCGCCCCGAACTCAGGCTGCAACCCTGAGCCACCTGGTCCAGCGGGTCGATGGCGGTGGTGCCGGTGGTGCCCATCGTGGCCGAGACGAAGAACGGCACGCGTCCGGCGTTCAGGTCGTCGTTGATGAGGCGGGCCAGGTGGGCGGGGTCGAGGCGCTGGTTGGAGTCCACGTCGACGAGGCGCAGGTGCGTGCGATCCTCGGGGCTGTCGGCCAGCCCGGCGACCATCGCGGCCTTGATGACCGACGAGTGGGCCTGGGTCGAGGTGTAGAGCGTGAAGTGCGGGGCCGCGGCCCGCGGGTCGTTCGCAGCCCGGAGCGCCCGCCGAGCCCGGTCACGGGCGGCGACCATGGCGGTGAGCGTGGCCTCGCTGGCGGTGGTGTGGATGACCCCGCCGCCGGTTCCCGTCGAACGCATGGCCGGGGGCAGGTCGAGCAGCTGGCCCATCCAGTCGAGCACGCGGGTCTCGAGCTCCGTGCACGCGGGGCTGGTGCTCCAGAGCATGCCCTGCTGGCCAAGGCCGGCGGCCAGCAGTTCGGCGAGCATGGCCGGGAACGAGGCGTTGCAGGGGAAGTACCCGTAGAAGTGTGGCGACTGCCAGTGCGTCAGGCCCGGCATCACCTTCTCGGTGATGTCGGCCAGCAGGCGGTCCCAGTCGTGCGTGCCGCCGGGGGACTCGGGGGCGTGGGCGGGGAAGGCCCGGGCGACATCGCCCGCCCCGATCGCGCCGGTGGCGGCCGGGTTGATCGGCAGCGATTCGAGCGACTCCCAGTATCGGGCGACGAGCTCGACCATCTCGCGCCCGCGCTGGCGGAACTCGTCGGGGGTCATGTGGGGGGTGGGGGAGGTCATTGGCTGGCTCTGGCTTGGTGCCCTGTATCTTCCCTCGGAATCCGGTCCCGGTCCCGCGGGAACCGGCGGCGGGCGATGCGCGTGGCGAGTTCGAAGGCGCTGGCGGTGTCGTATGGGGCGGGGAGGTCGGCGACGTGGGACAAGCCGTGGAGTTCGGGCCAGCGGTGCTCGGGTGGGCGTGGGATGCGCGGGGGCATGATGGGGATCATGCGTCGCGGCGGTGGGGTTTCAAGGGGTGGGGGGGTTATGGGCAGGAATTGGCGCGCGCCGGTGCATCATGAAGTGAGAATGCGCGCACAAGGGTGCTAGTGGCTTGGCGCCGATCGGCACGACCTTCGGCCAGAGCCCCGAAGGTCGTGGCACGGTGGATCGTGCGATTGGCGTTGATCGGCACGGAGAAACGCCGCAAGGCCGGCGTGTCTCGGTGGCACAATGGACCGGAGCGCCGGGTTGATCGGCACCGACCTGGTCGGTGGACTGCGCAGGTCTGTGGCACGGCGAGCGGATCACCCGCGTCCGGACATGGAGTCGATAAACGCGGTGGCCTCGGCGATGCTGGCGTTCATCTCGGCGATCAGGTTCTGGACCTCGCCCTCGATGGCGATCACCTCGTTCTGGAGGCTCGCGACGGCGCGGGCGTTGAGGTTGTGCTTGAGGAACAGGACCTGGTCGCGGAAGGCCTGGAGGACCGGCTCCATGGTGCCCTCGGCCCGCTGCATGGCGGCCAGGAGCGACTGGTACTGGGCCCGGGTGTCGATGAGCTGGGCCTCGCTGGCGGCGCGGAGGCTCTGGCTCTCGTACTGGTCGAGTTCGCGCTCCCACTCGCGGAAGAGCGCGCTGGCGACGGACTCGACGCTGTCGATGCGGCTGCGGACGGTCGAGGCCCTGGACTCGCAGCGGTCGAGCTGGTTGTCGAGGCGCCGGTAGATGCGTTCGAGGTCGCCGCCCCGGGCGCCGGTCAGGGCCATGAACTCCTCGAGCGCGTCGGCGAACTGCTCGCGTGCGGCCTCCTGCCCGGCCTTGGCGTCCTGGACGCGGTCGACCAGTTGCTCGCGCTTGGCGTAGCCGAAGGCCTCGTTGATGGCGATGCCGGTGGAGGCGCAGGCCGCGAGGCCCGCGCTCAGGGCCAGGCAGGCGATGCAAAGGGAGAGCGGGTGTCGCATGGCGCGGGCTCCGAGGCGTCGGGTCGATGGCGGGGGCGTGACGGACTGCATGCTATTCGTAGCGTCGCCCGGCGTGCTCGATCCAGCCGCCCTCGCGGCGACGGTCGGGGTCGTGGTGGGTCCAGTGGATGACGCCGCCGAGGTCGTTGTACTCGAACTGGCCTCGGATGGTGACGGTGTCGCCCTGTTCGAGCGGGACGCGCGGGGCCAGGTCGATGTTGTGCGAGATTTTGACGGTGCCGGAGCGGCGGTCGTCGGGGTCGAGCAGGATGAGGAAGCGTTGGTGGCGGGCGCCGTCGTTGTCGTCGTCGAGCACGCGATAGACGGTGGTGGTGACGGTGAGCATTCGCCCGGAGGCGCGGGACTCGACCAGGCCGCGGAGGGTGGCGAGGCCGTCGTCCTGGGTCGAAGGCTCCGGCGGGGTGCGTTCGGGCGGGCGCGACGCGGGCGGGTTCGGCGTCGATTGCCGGGTTGTCGGCGGGGTCTGCGCCGGTGCGGCGGGTGCCGAGGGTGCTGTGGTCGTGCCGCCCGAGTTGAGCGCGATCGGCACGCCGAGGGCGGCCATGACGAGCAGGACGATGGCCGTGCCGACGAGTCTGAGGATCGGCGGCGGGCCGCCGGGCGTGCGGTGGAGGCGTGCCATGGGCGGCTCCTTGGGCGGTCAGGCGTGGGTGACGGGGTTGCGGAGCGTGCCGATGGCGCTGATCTCGACTTCGACGTTGTCGCCCTCGCGGAGCCAGCGGGGCGGGGTGCGTGCGGCGCCAACGCCGGCGGGGGTGCCGGTGAGGATGACGGTGCCGGGCAGGAGCGTGGTGCCCTGGGAGAGGATGCTGATGATGCGGGCGACGGGGAAGAGCATGTCGCGTGTGGAGGCGTGCTGCATCTGCTCGCCGTTGACACGGGTTGTGAGGGTGAGGGCCTGCGGGTCGGGCAGGTCGCGCGGCGGGACGAGGCGCGGGCCGAGTGGGCAGAAGGTGTCGAAGGACTTGCCGCGGCAGAACTGCCCGCCCGAGCCCTGCTTCTGCCACCACCGGGCCGAGACGTCGTTGGCGCAGGTGTAGGCCAGCACGTGGCGGAGTGCGGCGTGCTCGGCAACGTCGCGGGTGGCGCTGCCGAGGATGACGGCCAGTTCGCCCTCGAAGTCGGTCTGATCGCCGCCGGTTGCGGGATCGCGGCAGACGGGGGGGATCGTGATCGGCTCGTTGTGGAGGCACGCGGCCATCGGGTTCTTCATGAACACGGTGGGGTGCTCGGAGGCCTCGGCCTTCATCTCCCTGGCGTGGTCGGCGTAGTTGCGCCCGATGGCGATGATGGTGTGGAGGGGGAGGGGGTCCCGCTCGGGCAGGTCGATGGCGAGGCCGTGGGGGGTGCGGATGAGCTCCATGGTGAAGGGTATTCGCTCGGGCGATTACCACGGAGGCACGGAGACACGGAGGGAGGCGCTGGGTTGGCGTCAGCGGCCTCGGGAGATGGTGTCGAGGATCTCGAGCACGCCGCGGGCTTCGGGGGCGGTGGCGACGAGGTGGGCCCGGGCGCGGAGGTCTGGGTCGGCGTTGGCGGGGCAGGCGAAGAAGGCGACGCGCTCGGCCATTGCCAGATCGGGCATCGTGTCGCCGATGGCGGCGACGCGGTCGGGCGGGAGGCCCGTGTGCGTGAGCCAGCGTTCGACGCCGCTGCCCTTGGAGACGTGGGTGAGGTCGCAGTTGATCCAGCGGACGGTCATGGAGACGCGCAGCGGCCAGAGGCGGTCGTCGAACGCGGTGACCAGCCCGGGCATCAGCGAGCGGAGGAAGTCGGTGTCGGGGTGGAAGAGGCTCATCGAGGCGGACTTGCCGGGCTGGATGGTCACGCCGAGAGGGACGAGCGTGTCCTCGGCCCAGGCGACGGCGTCGCGGACCATCTGGAGGTGCTCGGGTCGGATGGCGGGGTCGCGGTACCAGGTGTTGGCGGCGGGGTCGTAGAGCCAGACGCCGTTCTCGCAGATGATCGGGAGCGAGGTGTTGGCGATGGCGCGGCTGATGGCCTCGGCGAAGGGCGCGGGGCGGCCCGAGCAGAGGGTCAGGGCCGGGACGTCGTGGTGCTCGGCGGCGCGGCGGTTGTGGGCGGCGAGCGCGGCGAGGGCCTGGGCGTCGATCGGGCTCGCGTCTTCGGGCGCGATGCAGCCGTCGATGTCGCAGAGCACGGCGTCGTAGCGTCGGGGCATGGGCGGAGGGTAGTGGCATGGGTGCGAGCGGCGAGAACCGACGGTTTCCCTTGGATGGATTCGGCGCGAAAGCGGGCTGCATCGAAGTGGTCGCTGCCGCACGGATGTTGCTGACACTGTGCGAACATCGGATGCAGCACCGCACCGTGGCAGTAACACATTGTTATGCAACCGCTTGCGCTCGACTCCGAGCTGGGGCGAGCGTGTCGTTTCGGTGCTGTTTTCACACTATGTTTGCAAATGAGTTTCTACGCGTTCGCGGGCACAGCACGCGCGGCGATCAGTTTCGCTTGCGAGTGCGCTGGGCTTTCGCGGTGTCAATCCGCGGGATGTGCTTGGATTCGCCGCGCTCGCATCGGTACAGTGGATTAAGGGGGTGCGGTGCGACCGTCTCGCGTTGCGCCTCTCGTAGGGAGATCGAAATCATGAAGAGCATCACTGCTGTCCTGGCCGTCGCCGCGCTCGCGGGGACCGCCTCCGCTCAGTTCACCAACGGGGACTTCGAGACCGGGACCTTCGCCGGGTGGACGATCGCCAACACGCCCAACGGCACGGCGAGCGTGCAGAACGTCGAGATGTGGGACATCGACGGCCCGGGCCCGCTGGGGACGAACTTCGCGGCGAACTTCTCGGTGGGCAACGCGGTCGCGCCGAACCAGGGTCCGCAGGGCATCGAGCTGACCCAGCCGCTGAGCCTCATGGGCGGGACGACGTACACGTTCTCGTTCGACTGGTCGGCGACGCGGACGAGCACGACGACGAACTCCGAGGGCGGCATCTTCGAGCTGATCGTGGACGGGGCCGTGATCGCCAGCGCAGCGGCGGGCGCGACCAGCAGCACGGCGCCGCACTACGGCTCGGTGAGCGGCGCGTTCACGCCCGGCGCGAACGGCTCGTACAGCGTGGGCGTCCGGATCACGCGTCCGTTCACGATCCCCGGCGTGGGCGGCGCGGAGACGCTGTTCCAGCACGTCGACAACTTCGACCAGATGCCCGTCGGCGGCGGCCCGGTCGGCCCCGGCGCGTACTCCGTGCAGTCCAACGGCGACGACCACCTGTACCGGATCGACCTGATGACCGGCGTCGCGACGGACATGGGCCTCGTGGGCCTGAACGACGCCGAGGGTCTGTCGGACGGGCCGGGGGGCGGACTGTTCGCGGTCGGCGGGACCGTCGAGGAGTTCTGGGACATTTCCAGCCCGCCCGGCTCGCTGGTGGGCGCGACGGGCCCGCTGGGGGGCATCGACTCGGGCCTTGACTTCCACAACGGGAGCATGTGGTACGCCAGCGCCGACAGCGGCGCGGCGGGCACGAACATCGGGCGGATCAACGTGGCGACGGGCGCGGCGACGCTGGTGTCCAACGCCCCGGGCGTGTTCTTCGACAACCTGGCGGCCCGCGACGGCGTGGGCGGGCCCGAGGCGTTCGGCGTGGACGGGATCTTCACCGACTCGCTGTACCGCGTGAACCCGACGACGGGCGCCACGACCCTGGTCGGCAATCTGGGCCTGGGCGACATCTCGGTGCAGGTCGGCACGTCGTTCGGTCCCGCCGGACGCCTGATCGCGTTGTTCAGCGACGGGAACATCTACACCATCGACACCACGACCGGGGCCGCGACGTTCGTGGCCCAGGTGACCGTCGGCGGCGTGCCGACGAGCGGCTGGGAAGGCCTGGCGATCATCGGCCCGGGCGGCGGGATGTCCGAGCTGTTCGTGGACGCGGGCGCGGCCTCGACAAGCCAGGTGTTCTCCGGCGGCAACTACGTCGCGGGCACCGAGTTCACCCTCAGCACCGCCAAGTTGTGCAACGTGCTCGGCTACATCGACGTGGAGGGCGACGGCCTGGCTGAGAGCCACCAGATCGGCCTGTGGGACGCCAACACCCAGGCCCTGCTGGCCCAGGTGACGGTCACGCCGGGCAGCCAGACCGCCCCGACGGCGGGCGGCGTCGGCCAGTGGTTCCTCGAGGACATCAGCCCGATCAACCTGCCGGCGGGCACGTACCGCGTGGCCGGCATCGTGGGCAACGAGGCCAACGCGCTCTCGAACGACAAGGTCTCGCCCGCGGGCATCACCCTGTCGTCGGGCTACGTGCGCACGGACTTCCCCAGCGGCGGGTTCGCGTTCCCGAATCTGTCGTTCGGCTCGGAGGCCGTGCGTTCGACCGCGGGCTTCCTCGGCGGCATGCCCCCGGCGTGCGAGCCCGACCTGACCACGGGCGCCATCCCCGGGCAGCCGGGCTTCGGCGTGCCCAACGGCATCCTGAACAACGACGACTTCTTCTACTACCTGTTCATCTTCTCGAACAACGACCCGGCGGCGGACCTGACCACGGGCGCGATCCCGGGCCAGCCCGGCTTCGGCGTGCCGAACGGCATCGTGAACAACGACGACTTCTTCTACTACCTGTTCATCTTCAGCCAGGGCTGCTGATCGTCGGCGTCGTGCGTGCGACGGCTCCCTGAGAGGGGGGCCGGTCGGCGCGAGTTGGGAGTTCAAGCCGCGCGGCCGAGGGGCCGCGCGGTTTTTTTGCGCGAGAGGGCGAGCGGCGCGCTGGCCGTGGCGTCCGGGCGGAGGCATTGGGGAGAGAAGCATCCGTAAATGGGCGGTTTTGGGTTGGGTGGGGCGGATGGATGTGGTAGGCTGGGTTGGTCTGGGGTGCGGTGCGACCGTTTCGTGTCGCGCCTCTCGTAGGGAGAATCAGGAATGAAGAAGAGCGTGATCGGATTCGTGGCCGTTGCCGCGCTTGCGGGGTCGGCGTCGGCGCAGGTGTTCCCGACGACGGGGCACGCGGCGAGCAACTTCATCCCGTTCGGGGGGGGCATCGCGGGCGGCGTGCCGACGATGCACCAGGTGTTCGACGATGCGCTGTTCGGGACGGACCCGGTGGAGATCACGTCGATCGGGTTCTCGCCCGGTCTGACGGGGTTCTTTGACCTCGGTCAGGTGACGATCAGCATGGGGTACAGCGCGTTCGCGCCGGGCTCGCTGGCGATCCCGAGCGGGGGCGTGGGCGGCGCGCCGAACGCGGCGGGCGCGATGTCGACGTTCTACGACGCGCCGACGGCGTTCACGATCACGCTGAGCGGCAGCGAGGCGTGGACGGAGATGCGGTTCAACGGGTCGTTCGTGTACGACCCGGCCCAGGGCGATCTGCTGATCGAGATCGTGCAGCCGAGCGAGACGGCGACGGCGCTGCACGTGTCGCGCGCGGCGCCGAGCGGCGAGTCGACGCGGTCGTACACGGGCATGCGCTTCTCGGCCAACGCGAACATCAACGCGACGCGGTTCGACTTCGACCTGCAGCCCGTGGGCGGCGGGTGCGACCCGGACCTGACCACGGGCGCGATCCCGGGCCAGCCCGGCTTCGGCGTGCCCAACGGCGTCCTGAACAACGACGACTTCTTCTACTACCTGTTCATCTTCTCGAACAACGACCCGGCGGCGGACCTGACCACGGGCGCGATCGCGGGCCAGCCGGGGTACGGCGTGCCGAACGGGATCATCAACAACGACGACTTCTTCTACTACCTGGCGATCTTCGCGGCGGGTTGCTGATCGGCACGCGCCGGCGATGACGCGGGCGGGTCTCTTTGAGGGAGGCCGGCCCGCGAGGGTTGGGCATCGACGCCGCGCGGCCGAGGGGCCGCGCGGCGTTTTCTGTTCCGGGTCGCCGGTGGGGCGGGGTGGGGCGGGCCACGGGCGGGTTCCGGCGGCTCTCGCCCGTCGATCGGGCGACTCCTAAAGTCCGGCTCTCGCGAAGGCAGTGGCGTTGGGCCGGCGGCGGGGCCGGTTCGGGACGAGGTCTCCGCCCCCGCCGTTCGCGGCACGAGCGTGGAAGGCATCGGCACCGAATGAACTACGTCCAGATCACCCCCACCCAGCGCGACGAGATGCTTGCCACGATCGGGGTGGACTCGGTCGAGCGTCTGTTCGACCCGATCCCGGAGCACGCGCGGTTCGACCGCGTGCTGGACATCCCGGAGGGGATCTCGGAACTCGAGATCCAGCGGGAACTGGGCGGGCTGGCGGCGAAGAACCGCTCGGCGACGGGCCAGGTCTGCTTCATGGGGGGCGGGGCGTACGACCACTTCATCCCGGCGTTCATCGACCAGTTGATCTCGCGCGGGGAGTTCCTGACGGCGTACACGCCGTACCAGGCGGAGGCGTCGCAGGGCTCGCTCCAGGCGTTCTTCGAGTTCCAGACGCAGGTCGCCCGCCTGACCGGCTTGGACATCGCCAACTCGTCGCTGTACGAGGGCTCGACGGCGGCGGCCGAGGGCATGCTGATGGCCCTGAACCACACCGGGCGGAAGCGGGTGCTGGTCGCCGGGACGGTGCACCCGCACACGCGGCAGGTGCTCAAGACGTACATCAGCGACCTGCCGGTGGACATCGTGGAGGTGCCGGCGGGGGCCAGCGGCGTGGTGTCGGCGGCGGATGTCGAGAAGGCGCTCGACGCGCAGACGGCGTGCCTGGTGGTCCAGTCGCCCAACGTGTTCGGCCTGGTGGAGGACTGGGAGGGGCTGTTCGCGGCGGCGAAGAGGGCTCCGGTGCAGGGCGCTGCACCCTTGGCGATCGCGGTGTTCAACCCGATCTCGCTGGGGATGCTGCGGACGCCTGGGGAGTGCGGTGCGGACGTGGCGGCGGGCGAGGGCCAGTCGCTGGGGACGCCGCTGCAGTTCGGCGGGCCGTACCTGGGGTTGTTCGCCGCGAAGAAGGAGTTCCTGCGTCGGATGCCGGGGCGGCTGGTCGGGCAGACGGTCGATCGGAAGGGTCGGACGGGGTATTGCCTGACGCTGCAGACGCGTGAGCAGCACATCCGCAAGGACAAGGCGACGAGCAACATCTGCACGAACCAGGGTCTGTTCGCGCTGCGTGCGACGATGTACATGACCGCGATGGGGCCGGGTGGGCTGAGGACGGTTGCGGAGCAGTGCTACCACAAGGCGCGGTACCTGGCCGGCAAGATCGCCGGGCTGAAGGGTTACTCGCTCAAGCACGCGGGCGGCACGCCCGGGTTCTGGAACGAGTTCGTGGTGTCGTGCTCGAAGCCGGCGGAAGAAGTGGCCGCCCGGTGCGCGGCCGAGGGCGTGCTCGCGGGCGTGCCGCTGGGCGATGCGCGGATGGACAGGATTGGCGGAGCCAACGACCTGCTGGTGGCGGTCACGGAGAAGCGGACGCGGGCGGAGATGGACCGCCTGGTCTCGCTGCTGGCCGCGGTTTGATGGTGGGTCCCGCGGCCCGGCGTCGTGTCCCGCTGGAGCGGGCGCGGGGCGGGCGCGGGAGACGGGGCCGTTGGATGCACACGCTGCTGAAGGTCGATGGGTTCAAGTTCTACTTCTGGACGCAGGAGAGTTTCGAGCCGGCGCACTTCCACGTGAGCAAGGGCTCGGGCAGCGCGAAGTGGTGGCTGGACCCGCTGAAGGAAGCGTGGGCCAAGGGGCTCAGCGACGAGGACAAGGCGAAGATCGGGGAGCTGGCAGCGGCGAACGCGGGCAAGTGGCTGGGAGAGTGGAAGCGGGTGATGGGCAAGTGAGGGTGCGGCGGTTCGGGAGGAGGATCGCCGATGCCTACTGTTCTGGAGATCGATGGATTCCGCTTCTTTTTCTGGTCGAACGAGAACGATGAGCCCCCGCACATCCATGTGGAGAAGGGACGCGGGGTCGCGAAGTGGTGGATCGATCCGCCGCGGGAGGCGTGGTCGAAGGGGCTGAAGGCGGGTGAGAAACGGAAGGTTGCGCGGCTCGTCGAGGAGCACGCCGGCCTGTTTCGCGAGGCGTGGGATGCGTTCTTCGGGGAGTGAAACAGACCGGCTTGCGGTGGACCTTCGCTTTGTGCGGGTCGCGGGGCGTGCGTACATGCGTGTCGTGCTCGCCGACGGGTCGAGGCACGAGGCCCCGCTCGAGTTCTATCCGACGCTGCGGGACGCGACGCTGGCGGCACGCCGGGACTGGCGGCTGGTCGGCGGGGGGGTCGGGTTCCATTGGGCGCGGCTGGATCTGGACCTTTCCGTTGCGGGGATTCTGGACGGGCGGCGCGAGCGGGTGGCGGGGCGCGGGGCCGCGTTCGGCCGCGGCGTCCGAGCGAAGCCGGGTTGGAAGGGTCCGCGCGCCGGCGGAGCCCGAGCGGGCGCGGCCGAGCAACCGAGTCGAACAAGCAGGAAGCGATGATCGCGCGGGCTGCCGCGCGCGATGAACGAAAGCGAGAGCGAGTCAGAATGTCCACGATGACCCAGCCCACCCGTCCCACCGTGACTTCCGGCTCCTCCGCCGCCGTGCCCGATTCGGACGTGTTCCGGCGCGGCGAGAAGCCGACCGAGCCGACGATCTTCGAGAAGCACTCGGTGGGCGCGGTCGCGATCGACCTGCCGGGGCTGGACGTGCCGGAGGCGCCGGTTCCGGATGGTCTGCGCGGGCGCGGCGCGCCGGCGTGGCCCGAGCTCGGGCAGCTCCAGGTCATCCGCCACTACACCCACCTGTCTCAGCGGAACTTCTCGCTCGACGGCGAGTTCTATCCGCTCGGCTCGTGCACGATGAAGTACAACCCGCGGATCAACGAGTGGGCCGCCGCGCTCCCGGGGTTCCGCGACATCCACCCGCTGCAGGACGAGTCGCAGATCCAGGGCCTGCTGGAGCTGCTGTGGACCACGCAGCGGTTCCTCGCGGAGGTGGCGGGGCTGCCGTGCGTGTCGAGCCAGCCGGCGGCCGGGGCCCACGGCGAGTACACCGCCCTGAAGGTGATCCGCGCGTATTTCAAGGACAAGGGCCAGAGCCAGCGGACCGTGGTGTTCGCACCCGACAACGCCCACGGGACGAACCCGGCGTCGTGCGCGATGTGCGGGGCCGGGGCGGTCTCGATCAAAACGAAGGATGGGTACACGGACATCGACGACCTGAAGCGCGCCATCGACGCCCACGGGGCCGAGAACATCGCGGCGATGATGATCACGAACCCGAACACGGCCGGGCTGTTCGACTCGAAGATCACCGAGGTGGCGGACATCCTGCACGGGATCGGGGCGCTGCTGTACCTCGACGGCGCGAACATGAACGCGGTGCTGGGCAAGACGCGACCGGGCGATTTCGGCGCCGACGTGATGCACTACAACACGCACAAGACGTTCTCGACCCCGCACGGCTGCGGCGGGCCGGGCTGGGGCCCGATCGCGGTGCGCGACTTCCTCGAGCCGTACCTGCCGGTGCCTCGGGTCGTGAAGCGCCCGGACGGGGCGTTCGGGCTGGACTTCGGCGCGCCCAAGTCGGTTGGGAAGGTGCGGTCGTTCTTCGGGCAGGTGGGCGTGGCAGTGCGGTGCTACACCTACATCCGTGCCTGCGGCGGTGCGGGGCTGGAGCACATCGCCGAGACGAGCGTGCTGAGCGCGAACTACATCGCGGCCCGCCTGCGGAGCGTGTTCGAGATGCCGTACTTCAAGCCCGAGAAAGGGATGTACTGCGCCCACGAGTTCGTTACGGTGCCGCGCCGTCTGCTGGACAAGGGCGTGACGCTGGTGGACATCGCCAAGCGCCTGATCGACTACGGCATCCACCCGCCGACGATGCACTGGCCCGTGATCGACTGCCTGATGGCCGAGCCGACCGAGACCGAGAGCAAGCAGGTGCTGGACCGGTTCTGCGACGTGCTGCTGCGGATCGCGGGCGAGATCGAGTCGTCGCCGGACGTGGTGCGCAGCGCCCCCGGGGACGCGGCGATCGAGCGGCTGGACGAGGTGGGTGCGGCGCGGAAGCCGGCGGTGGTGTGGGAGGGGTGACGCGGTGAAACGGTCGAACGGTCGAGGGCTGGTGGCAGAGAGCCGGCTTCGCTGCTTCGTCCCGACGACGTGATGCGCGTCGGTGGTGCGTGTGGAGGTGAGATGGTGGAGGCCGACACCGGATCAACGATCGAGCGAGGCGCGCCATCGCAAGGGTCAAGCGGCATACCGGCGACGAGGTCGACGATCGGCACCGGGCGCGTCGTTGATCCGGCCCCAACAGCCCCCGACGAAGCGGACCTCGTGCGGCGCCTCAAGGCCGGCCAGGACGAGGCGTTCGAGGAACTCGTGCGCTCGCTCACGCCGCGGCTCTTGGCCGTGGCGCGCCGGGCCACGCGCACCGAGGCCGACGCCGAGGACGCGGTGCAGGACGCGTTCCTGTCGGCGTTCAAGGCGATCGGCTTGTTCGACGGGCGGTCCACGCTCTCGACGTGGCTGCACCGGATCGTGGTCAACGCGGCCCTGATGAAGGCCCGCAAGGCCAGCACGCGCCGGGAGACCTCGATCGAGGCGCTGCTGCCGACCTTCGAAGGCGGGCACCACACCGCGTCGCCTCGCGCGTGGACGGGGGTCGGGTCGGGCGGGGATGTCACGGAGGGGGGAGGCGTCGGCATCGAACGCAGGCGGGCCCTGTGGGAGGCGATCGCCCGCTTGCCCGAGGAGTTCCGGGACGTGCTGCTCATGCGAGATGTCGAGCAGATGGAGTCCAAGGCGGTGGCGGCGGCGCTGGGGATCAGCGATGCGCTCGTGCGTCAGCGATTGCACAGGGCCCGCCAGGCCCTCGTGAAGATGCTCGAGCCGGTGATGGCGGGCGATGGCGCCCGGGATGGGGAGGACGCGCGATGAACGAGCCCAGGCGTCCGAACCAGCCCGACGACGCGGGCACGCCCTCGTGCCGCCCGCCGTGCCCCGACGCGGCCAAGACAATCTCGTGCGAGGACTGCGCCGAGTTCCTGCTGGACTACATCGACGGCGCGTTGCCCGAGGACCAGCGGTTCAAGTTCGACTCGCACATCGCGTTCTGCCGCGACTGCGAGGTGTACCTCGAGAACTACCGCAAGGCGGCGGCGATGACGGCGGGGCTCGGTCGCGACGAGCGCGTGCAGGCCGGGGCCCAGGTGCCCAAGGGGCTGGTCGAGGCGATCCTGGCGGCCCGGAAGCGCGAGGGCGGGGACCCGCACGCGCGGTAGGCGACGCCGATGTACCGGGCTTTGTTTGGCCTCCGTCCGCGCCTAGACTTGGACCCCCAGCAAACGGTTCATGCGGGAATGGTGGAAACCGCGACCAGCGGCGGGTGTGCCCGACGTTCGCCCATCGGTGGGCGGGACGCGGGGCCGCGCTCGCCCGAGGAGTTTCGAATGCCCAGCGATCTGGACATGGTGATCGGCGCCGAGGAGACCCGGCGCGACGTTGAGGCCGCTCGCACGCACCTGGCCGCCGCGGCCAAGGCCAAGGAAGCCGGCGACCGTGTCGCGGCCGTGGCCGAACTGCGTCGCGCGGTGTCGGCCGACCCGTCGAACAACGACGCCATGTTCAGCCTTGCGTATCTGCTGGACCTGGCGGGCCAGGACGAGGAGGCGGCGGCCCTGTACGAGCGGGTGTGCGAGAACCCGCCGGCGCCCGTGAACGCCCTGCTGAACCTGGCGGTGCTGGCCGAGGACCACGGCGACTACGCCCGGGCCGAGCGTTGCCTGCGCCAGATCCTCGAGACCAACCCGAACCACGAGCGGGCCCGCCTGTTCATGAAGGACGTCCAGGCCAGCCGCGAGATGGTGGTCGAAGAGGACCCGGACAAGGACCTTCTCAAGCGCCGCGCGATGATGGACACGCCGGTGACGGACTTCGAACTCTCCGTGCGTGCCCGCACCTGCCTGAAGCGGATGAACATCCGCACGCTGGGCGACCTGCTGCGGATCACCGAGGCGGAACTCCTCTCGAGCCGCAACTTCGGCGAGTCGAGCCTGACCGAGGTCAAGAAGATGCTCGCGTCGAAGGGGTTGCGTCTGGGCCAGGGTCTGGAGGATGCGCACCGCCAGGCGCGTCGCCAGATCATGGAGTCGCTCAAGGGTTCGGGCAAGGAAGCCGCGCTCAACAAGCCGGTCAGCGACCTGCAGCTTTCGGTGCGTGCCCGCAAGGCGCTGCAGCTGCTGAACATCCACACCCTCGGCGACCTGTGCAGCCACACCGAGGCCGAACTGATGGGCGTCAAGAACTTCGGCGCAACGTCGCTCACCGAGGTGAAGGAGCGGCTCCACGAGTTCGGGCTGGCGCTGCGGTCGCTCGACGCGGAGTGACGCATTGAGCCGCGATCGTGAGATTGCGGCGTGGTGCCATCAGGCGTGGCTTTGCACGCCTGATGCCGAACAATCGGTCGCGTCACGCCCGCAGTGATCCGCACCAGCCGCTCCGAGCCGCAGCTGGTGGCACGGCGGGGCTCTCGTGTTCGCGCGATCGCGGTGCTGACGTGACGGGCGCGGGTTGCTCGCCCGTCGCCGGTCACGCCGCGTGATCGTTCGATCGATTCGTCGCGGCCACGTCGCTGCGTTTCACGACGATCTCGGTGTGGTTGTGGCTCTCGCTTGCGCGGCCCTGCGTGTCGGACTTGCCCGCCACCGACCCACCCGCGCGGCACGCGGCCTCCAGGCGCCGGCGCGTCTCGATCGCCAACTCGCCGTCCATCGACTCGCCGATCTGCGCCAGTTCACCCAGCACGCTCTCGATCACGCCCAGCGCCCGCGGCGTCGGCTCGCCATCGGCGCCCAGGCACGGGCCGGTCTCGGCGAGCCCTTTGGCCCACGCATCAACGCGGGCCAGCCACCGCCGGCGCAGTTCGGCGTCGTCGTGTCGCAGCGCGAGCAGTTCTTCCACGCGTCGCCTGCGTCGCTGCTGTGTTCGGCGTCCCATGCGCGCACTCCGACCCCGCCGCGCGACCGCCGCGCGGCTCGCCACACACCGGGGCCCTGGGCCTCGCGGCACGCCGGGCCTTGGCCCGCGGCGCGCCGCCCCGGCGAGCAAGGCGTCGCCCACGACGCCCGCCCGCACCCCACTGCCCAACCGCGCCGCGCGCCATGGTCCTGACACCCCGGAACCGGCGTCGATCAGGATGGCTCGATCCGCACTCCCGAACCAGGGCGGTCCGGCTCGCCCGGTCCCGTGGCGGATCCAGGCCAAGAGCCGGCTGGCTCGTAATCGCAGCTGAGACTCATTCTCAATCAATGCCAAACTCGGCACCCACCTTCCTACACTTGCGAGCCCCGACCAGTCCCGCCCCGAACGAACCGAAAGGCTCCCAGCCCATGCCTCTGCCGACTGCCCCGTTGCTGATCCCGGCCCTCGTGGCAACCTTTGCGGGAGCCGCGGCTCCGGCGGTTCCGGCGGGCGCATCGCCCACCTTGGCGACGCCCGTCGCCTCGGTGATCGGCGACGAGCCGTTCCTGGCCGACCTGGCCCAGCTGACCTTCCCCGACCGCTTCCAGCGGGCCGGCGAGGCGTACTTCAGCCCCTCGGGGCGCTGGATCATCTTCCAGGCCATCCCCGCGGGTGCGACGACGAGCAACTACGCGATGTACGTCGCCCGCCTGACGCGCGACACCCGCACCGGGCTGATCAACGGGCTGGAAGAGATCACCGAGGTCTCGCCGCCCAACTCGGCCACCACCTGCGGCTGGTTCCACCCGACGCTGCCGGGGGTGGTGCTCTTCGGCTGCGCCCAAGGCCCGCTGAGCGACGACCAGCCTCCGGGCTACTCGCGCGACCGGGCCCGCTACTCGTGGTCCTTCCCGCGCGAGATGGAGATCGTGACCCGCACCGTCCCGGCGATGGTCGATCAGGAAGTCCGCGACGCGGACATGAAGTTCCGGATCCTGTCGCGCCCCGATGTGGCCGCGGCCCAGCCGATGTGGAACCAGGACGGGTACAACGCCGAGGGCTCGTGGTCCGCGGACGGTCGCGTCGTGCTGCACACATGGATGGACCCCGAGACCGGCGACGCCGACCTCTACGCCCGGATCGTTGAGACCGGCGAGATGCGCCCGCTCGTGACCGAGCCGGGCTACGACGGCGGGCCGTTCTTCTCGCCCGACGGCAAGTGGATCTGCTACCGCTCGGACCGCCGAGGCGACAACCTGCTGCAGGTCTTCGTCGCCGAACTGGCCTTCGACGATCGCGGGCTGCCCACCGGCATCGCGCGCGAAGTGCAACTGACCGACAACGGTTCGGTGAACTGGGCCCCGTTTTGGCACCCGTCGGGCGAGTATCTGATCTACACGACCAGCCAGGTGGGGCACGACAACTACGAGGTGTTCGCGATGGCGTTCGACGCGGCGGACCCGAAGGCGACCGAGCCGGTGCGGATCACCGACGCGGCGGGCTTCGACGGGCTGCCGGTGTTCAACCCGCGCGGGTCGCTGATGATGTGGACCGCCCAGCGGGGCCAGGACGTGACCGCCAGCGGGCACCCCTCCAGCCAGCTGTGGATCGCGCGCACGACCAGCACGAAGCCCGCGGGCCTCGGGGCCGCGATGACGACGACCGAAGCCCCGGCCGCGCCCGCGGCGGAGTCGCCGGGCCTGGGCCAGATGCGGGTCCGCTTCGGCATCATGCCGGGCAACTACGACGATACGCGGGCCGGCATCGACGTCGGCGGGGCCACGCCGGGCGGGTCGGCGGCCAACGCCGGCATCCGCACGGGCGACCGCCTGATGACCTGGAACGGCACGGCCATCACCGACATCCGCCACTGGATGGGGCTGATGATGCAGCACGAACCGGGGGACGTGGTGAAGGTGGGCGTGCTGCGGGGCGGGGAGACGATCGAGATCGAGGTGACGCTGCAGGCACCGTGAGCCGCGGGTCGCGTGGGCGACGCGATGGACGCCGGATCTGAGGAGGCTCTGCGACGAAGGTCCGGATTGAGTCTCCAGCGCTCGACACGCGTTCAGATTCTTCGACCCGGACCTTCGCAGAGCCTCAGGTCCGGCGTCCGTCGCGCGTCAAGTGAGAGTCGGGCGCATACCCGATCTGCAGCCCCTCAACCCGGCTGAACTGGTCGAGGTTCACGAACACGATCTCGCCGTCGTCCTTGCGGAGTTGCAGGCGGTCGAGCCAGAGTTTCTTGTCCTTGCTATGGGCGTACCACGAGCCGGTCTTCTGCTGCTCGTAGGCGACCACCGTGCCCTCGATGGCGATGGTCATGCCGCCGGTCTGGCGCGGCACCTGCTGGGTCACGCGGACGCGCTGGCCGGGCTGGTACACGCCGGGGGCGTGGCTCGACGCGGGATTCGGGGTGCTCATCGCCATGGGAGGCACGAGTATATGCCCTACGCGGTGGTGGCCCGGCGGCGCTGCGACGAGGCCCGAACCGCCTCCGCCAGCGCCGCCACGATCTGCTCCGGCTCGCTCATCCGCCCCGCCCCGACGTGCCGGCACGCCTGCCAGCCCTCGCCGGGGCCGACGATCTGGTAGCCGTCCTCAACCGCCTGGCGGACGTTGCGCTGCGTGGCCGGCTGAGCCCACATGACGCTGTTCATGGCGGGAGCGAGCAGCACGGGCGTCCGCGTGCGGTCGACCGCGCTGAGGATCAGCGTCACCACGTCGTCGGCGCGGCCGGTGACCAGGCGGGCCAGGCAGTCCATCGTGCACGGGGCCACGAGCGCGGCGTCGGCCTGCGTGGCCAGCGCGATGTGCTGCGGGTCCTGGCTTTCCACGTGCTGCCACTGGCTCGTGTACACCGGGCGGGCCGAGAGGGCCTGGAACGTCAGCGGCGTGACGAACCGCGTGGCCGACTCGGTCATGGCGACCGTCACGCTCGCGCCGGCCTGGGCGAGGCGGCTGACGATCGTGCAGGCCTTGTACGCCGCGATGCCGCCGGTGACGCCGACGAAGATCTTCTTGCCATCGAAGACGGTGCGCAAGCGCGCGGGGTCGAGCGCATCGTGCGACGCGATTGCGGATGCGTCGGAACTCACGGCGATTGATCCTGTTCCGGGTCGAAGGTCACGCGCCGAGGCCTAGAGGAGGGCTTCCTCTTCCTCGTGCGCGCCCTCCGCGCCGGCGCCCTGGACGAACTCCAGCGTGATCTTGTCCTGGCGGATCTCCTCGATCACCAGTTCCAGATCGGAGCGACCGTTCCGCTCCACCAGCGGGCGGGCCCCCTCCATGACCTGCACGAGGCGGCGCTGGATCAGCGTGGTCAGCTTGAATCGGCCGCCGGCCTTCTTCACCATCTCATCGCTCTTGAGGGCTTCGATCATGCGTGCTGCATCTCCGGGGCGTGGCGTGCGAATCAGGTTCCGACGGGACGGGCGGTTTGCGGCTCGGCAAAACTCAACCGGGTGCGGCGGGCGGCCCGATCTTCCAACGGCTCGAGCGACGCCAGACACCCACCGCCGCCCGAGGCATCGTATTCGCGCTCGCCCAAATCGACCCCAACCGCCCCACAACCGACGGGGTGAACCAGGGAATACCGACGCCACACCAGGGCGTATACTAGGTCAGCACAATGGTCGGGAGGAGTGTCCCTGCGCCCCAGGCGGCCCCGTGACGGGGATCGCGAGGGGCAGGACGCGGGGCGATCCGAAGCCCCGACCGGGTGCGGGACCATGCAGTCCGATCCGCGTCGAAGGCTCCGCGTTGAGCCGTCGGCGATCAGAACTCGCCGCCCGTGCCGGCAACCCCTCGAACGGGGTGGCTGGTTTCGTCCATTCCGGTGTCCGGGCGGCCCATCGCCCGAATCCGGGACGGATGGGGCGAGGGGCGGAGCGACCGATGGAGTGTTGTTGATATGGCCCCACGCACCTGGACCGTCGGCGACGAGGTTCGCCACGCCGGGCGACCGGAGTGGGGCATTGGCAAGGTTGCCAAGGCGGATGGGGCGACGCACAACGGCGTCGCGTGCCAACGCCTGACCGTGAAGTTCGACAGGGCCGGGCTCAAGACGCTCTCGACGGCGTTCGCGAGCCTGGAGTCCGCAGGAGCAGTGCAAGCCGTGCGTTCCCAACTGAGTGCAACCGAGACCGAGTCCGACGCCGGCGACGTCTTCGCCGGGGCGTCGGAGTCGATCGCCGACGTTCTTTCGACGCTGCCCGAGCCCGCCACGGATCCGTTCCGGACCCTGGAGGCCCGCCTGAAGGCGACGCTGGGGCTGTACCGTTTCCAGCCGACCGGCGGGTCGCTGCTGGACTGGGCCGCGATGCAGACGGGCCTGGCCGACCCGTTGAGCAAGTGCAACCGGCACGAGCTGGAGGCCCACTTCCAGCGGTTCCGGGTGCGGCTTGACGCCCACCTCGTGACGCTGGTCCGGGAAGCGGCCAAGAAGGACCCGGCGATGCTGGACCGCCTCAAGGGCGAGGCCCCGTCGCAGGCACGCAGCGCGTTGGACCGGCTCAACGCCCGGCGTTGACCGCACGCCACACGCGGCACGACCGGCCCGCGGCCGGACCCGGCATGGGTTGCGCTGGGGCGTCGCGCGGACGCACAGGGCACGTTTTATTGGACCATTCGCCCCGGCACGCCCGCGCGGCACGCGTTGGCGCGCCCGTTGCCTTCCCATCTTCCCATGCCCGGTCACGAACGAGCGCGGCTCACCGGTGCACCAAGCATGAAGAGCAGGGGAGGAAGACGGATGAACGAGCAGGAGTTCCAGCAGAAACTCGGCGAGCTTATCGCGCAGATCGGCGACCTTCCCCCCGAGGAGAAGGACAAGCTCGAGCATCTTGCCCTTGAGACCCAGGCCCGCCACGAGCGGATGCGAAAGACGATCTCGAGCCTGCAGGAGTCGCTGGACTACCTGCGGCTGTCGGTGAAGTACCTCGTGTTCGATCTCGAGGCCACGCGGCGCGAGAACGAGCATCTTCGTCGCCTGATCGAGACCCAGAACGGCGGGGAGCAGGGCGAGTAGGGCCCGCGCTGCGTCGGCAACAAGCCTCGTTGGACCCGCGCCGGGCAAGCACCCACAGCCCGGCGCGGGTTTTTTTCCTGCGAACGCGACGCGCGAGCGAGTGCGATTGGCCGGGAGCCGTTGGCACGAGCCGGCGAGCCACCGTCCGGGGTCGCCGAGTCCCCTGCTGTGTCTCGGCGAGAGCAGCACTCGCTTGCAGTCGCGTTCGTGCGACGCGTGGAGCGGTTATGCCGCCTTGTTGCGGGCCATCTGGGCGACGGCCCAGGAGACCAGGTCGCGCCACGTCAGGATGCCGACGGGCGCGCCGTCGGCGTCCACCACCGGGACCGACGAGATGCGGTGGGCCAGGATGAGAGAGGCGGCCTCGGTGAGCGGGGTCGACTCGGTGACGCGCACGGGGTTGCGGGTCATGATCTGGTGGGCGTGACGCCGGAGCAGGCGGGCGTCGGCGGCCCGCTCGTCGCGCCGTCCGACGAACGGGCTGAGGGCGGCCAGCACGTCGCGGTCGGAAACGACGCCGACCAGGTGTCCTTCCTCGACCACCAGCAGGTGGTGGAAGTGGTGCTGCTCGAGCAGGTGCTGGATCTGGGCCACGGTCTCGTCGGGCGAGATCGTCACGGGGTTCTTGGTCATGAACTGGGCGACGAGCATGGCGAGCCTCCAATGAGCCTCGGCTGAAATGGTGTCTGTCCGGCATAGTCATCGGTCGCGGCGGGACCGGACTTGGACCGATGGAAGGCCCACCGGCACCCCCGAAGAGGTGAGAGGCTTGTCACTCGTCGGTGGTGGCCCCTGTGCGCCGGTCCCGTCGCCTGGGATGATGCCGGGCGGGGCACCGGCCCCACGCCATTGCCCGCCACGAGAACGGAGCCGAACATGCCCTGTTGCACCACTCGCTCGAGCGCCGCCGCCATCAGCTTCATCGCCGGCTTGACCGCCTCGCTGCTGACAGTGTTTGCCGCGGCATCGAACGATCGCGACGAGAAGGTGCTCCCGCTGAAGACGCAGGCGCCTGGCTCAGGCGCCCAGCCGACCAACCGTGCTCCCGCGCTGGGCCAGCCGGCGTACTTCACCGGCTCGATCGAGCTGCCCGGCACGGAGCTGGCGTTCCACCTCCGCCTGACGCGCGGGCTCGATGGCGCGCCCTCCGGCACGATCGACATCCCGGCCCAGAACTTCATGGGCGGGGAGCTGCGGGACCTGGTGTGGACCGGCGACACGCTCTCGTTCGTCGTGCCCATACCGGGCGCGGGCGAGAACGTCTGGCCGCACTTCGCGTTCACACTCTCGGCCGACGAATCGGGCGAGGGCCCGGGCGTTGACGCCTTGACGGGCACGCTGAGGCAGGCGGGCCTGGAGTTCCCGGCGCGGCTGGTGGAAACCGACGAGCCTCCCGCCCCGCCGCGCCGCCCGCAGCACCCCGAGGCGCCGTTCCCGTACGAGTCGCGCGAGGTCGCGTTCGAGAACGCCTCGGCGGGTGTCGTGCTGGCGGGCACGCTGACGCTGCCGGAGGGCGAGGGCCCGTTCCCGTGCGCGGTGATGATCACCGGCTCGGGCCCGCAGGACCGCGACGAGACGCTGATGGGGCACAAGCCGTTCCTTGTGATCGCGGACCATCTGACGCGGAACGGGATCGCGGTGCTGCGCTGGGACGATCGCGGCGTGGGCGGCTCGACCGTTGGCGATCAGGACGACCCGGACTCGCTGGACTTCGCAACGGACGTGGACGCGGCCCTGGCGTTCCTGGCGACCCAGGACGGGATCGACCCGGATCGTCTGGGGCTGATCGGGCACAGCGAGGGCGGGCTGATCGGGTCGGTGGTGGCGGCCGACGAGCCGCGCGTGGCGTTCTATGTCATGCTGGCGGGCACGGGTGTGCCGGGCGACGAGATCCTGATGCGCCAGGGCGAGGCGATCGCGCTGGCCGAGGGTGGCGACCCGGCGGACGTGGCGGCCCAGGCGCCGATGCGCCGGGCGATCTTCGAGGCGATCGCGGCGGACGATGAGGAAGCGGCGCGATCGCACCTGCTCGAGCTCGTTGCCCACTCGATGCCGCCCGAGGCCGACCCGGCGGTGGTCGAGCAGATGGTCGACGCGCAGCTGGGCATGCTCACGTCGCGCTGGATGCGGACGTTTATGGCACTCGACCCGCGCGAGCACTTGCGCCGGGTGCGCTGCCCGGTGCTGGTGCTCAACGGGGACAAGGACACGCAGGTGCTCCAGGACCAGAACGTGCCGGAGATCGTCGCGGCGCTGCACGAGGGCGGCAACGACGACGTGACGGTGCACGTGCTCCCGGGGCTGAACCACCTGTTCCAGCCGGCCACGACGGGCGGCATGAGCGAGTACGCGGTGATCGAGACGACGTTCGACCCCGGCACGCTCGAGATCATGGCGGCGTGGATCAGGGAGAAGATGGGGGCGGAGTGAGAGGCAAGGCCGGGCGATGAGCCAGTGTTCAGGGCACCGGCACCAGCACGTCCTGCCCGTCCACGCCCTGGGCCGATGAGACCCGCCCGCCGCCGAGCACGTTGACCACAATCCGCCGGCTCGGGCGGGGCATCTGGCCCTCGGTCTCTCGGACGCGGACGGTCACCAGGTCCCCCTGCCGCACCGCCTCATATGTTGTCAGCAGGTACTCGCCCTCGAGGTACTCGAGCCCGTCGCCGGCGTCCTCGTAAAGCGTGCCCTCGGCCCGCCCGCTCTCGTCGAGCACGATCCAGAGCGTCAGCGGGTCGAGCGGACGCTCGCGCGTGTGCTGCACGATCGGGCCGGTCGGCAGGATCTCGCCCGCCCGCAGGAACAGGTCCGGCAGGGCCGGATCGTCGGCGACGAGGCCAAGCGGCTCCCACACGCCGCGCGGCATCACTGGCACGCGGTCCATGAGCGGCGCGGTCTGGGCAACGACAAGCAGCCCATCGCCGAGCAGGAATGAGTTGTCCTCGCCGCGGAGGGCCTGGTCGGTGGGGTCGGCAAAGAACGTTGGGCGGGCGATGGGCATGCCCGTGACGCTGGACTCGTGGAAGAGCGTGTAAAGGTGCGGCAGGAGGATGTAGCGCTGCTCGAGGGCACGCCGGGCGGTGGCCTCGACTTCCGGCCCAAAGGCCCACGGCTCCTTGTCGATGTTGCCCTTGCCGGTGTGCCCGCGCGCAAACGGGAAGAGCGCCCCGAAGCCGATCCAGCGCTGGAACATCTCCGGCGTGCCGTTCTCCGCGAAGCCGCCGATGTCCGGGCCGCAGAAGGGCTGGCCCGAGAGGCCCAGGTTCAGCGTCATGGGGATCGACGCGTCGACGTGGTACCAGTTGGCGGTGTTGTCGCCGGTCCACGTCGCCCCGTAGCGGTGCCCGCCCATGAAGTTCGCGCGGCTGAGCACGAACGGGCGCAGGTTCGGGTTGGCCGCCACGACGCCCTCGCGCGTGCCCTGGACCATGAGCATGGCGTAGACGTTGTGGAAGCGGTCGTGCGTCGCCGGGCCGCCCAGGGCCGAGTCGCCCCGGTGCTGGTTGTCCTCGGGCATCGTCTTGGTGGGCACGTTGAAGACGGCCGGCTCGTTCATGTCGTTCCACACGCCGTCGATGCCCAGGCCCATGAAATCGCGGTATAGCCCGGCCCACCACTGGCGCGTGTCGGCCATGGTGTAGTCCGGGTAGACGCACCAGCCGGGCCAGACTTCGCCGCGGTAGACCTCACCGCCTGAGTCCAGCACCGCGAGGTTGCGGTCGATCATCTCGTCGCGGACGAAATAGCCCGGCTCGTCCTTCACGCCGGGGTCGATCATCCAGACATTGCTGAAGCCGATGGTGTCGAGCCACGCGTTGAGTCCCGCGGGGTCGGGGAACTGCTCGTGGTCGAAGGTGAAGACCCGGTAGCCGTGCATGTAGTCGATGTCCATCCAGATGACGTCCGCCGGGATATTCCGGTCGCGGAAGCCCTGGGCCACCTCGCGGACGCGCGACTCGGGGTTGTACGAGTAGCGGCACTGGTGGTACCCGATGGCCCAGCGCGGCGGCATCGCGATCGTCCCCATCAGCGAGCCAAGCCCGACCATCACCTCCTGCGGCGAAGCCCCCTCGATCACGATCACCGGGAACTCGGGCCCGTCGGCCCGGAACACGATGCCATCGCGCAGGTCGATCTCGCAGCGGTAGGTCGTGTCGGCCAGGACGCCGAAGGCGGTGCCGTCGGCGCGGACGGCGAGCACCCAGGGGTGGGAGGTGTAGAGGCTCGGGGCGTCGTCCTGGTAGCCGTAGGCGTCGGTGTTCCAGCACTCGGTGACGCGTCCGTTGCGGAGCAGGGGGCCGGCGGCCTGGCCCGTGCCATAGAGCGACGTGCCGGGAGCGATGTCGATCTCGACGCGGGCCCGCCCGCCCTCGCCGGCCTGCTCGCCCGGCTCACGCTGGAAGCGGGGGCGTGTGGCCAGGCCGGCGGGATCGACCGCGATCTCGCGGGTCTGCTCGCGGGACGCCGGGTTCTCGAACGACATGGAAGGCACGGCCGCGCCCCGGGCGGCCTCCGACGCATCCCAGCGATAGATGCCGTCGCCCAGAACGCCGACGACCCCGACAGTCTGGGCGTGCCCGGCCGCGGCGACGAGGGCAACCAGGGCAATCGCGGCGAAGGGCGAGGGGCGTGCGGGCATCGACGGGCTCCGAAGCAGCGGTGGGGCGGGACCGGGCAGGGTACACGACGCCCGGATCGCTGGCCCGCGTGGATTCGGCTCGGGCCGCTCCCCCATCGATCCACGCCCGCCCCACGATTGGACGCCCCCCGGCGGCGGCGTAAACTCCTCTCCTTGCGCCCGCCGCGGTGAGGGTGTGGCGCGTCCGTTCTTGTCCGGTCCTTGCACAGCACCGACGCCCCCGACCCTGGGGGGGCGTCCCATCGGAGCGTTGGCCATGTCCCAGACCGCCTCGACCGCCGCTGCACCCGCCGACGAGCGTCCGAATAAGGTGGACATCACCGACGCCGGCCCCAGCAAGAAGAAGATCCACATCGAGATCCCGGCGGAGACCGTCAGCGAGCAGATGGCCGACTCGCTCGACACCCTCTCGGCCGAGGCCGCCCTGCCAGGCTTCCGGGCCGGGCGCGCCCCCAAGGCCCTGCTCCGCAAGCGGTTCGGCACCGCCATGGCCGAGGAGACCAAGAGCCAGCTGATCGCCGCGGCCTACTCGAAGGCGATCGAGGACTCGAAACTCCGCGTCGTGGGCGACCCCGTGGTGCCGGGGATCAAGGAGTTGCAGATCGCCGAGGGCAAGGCCCTGGCCTTCGACGTCGAGGTCGAGGTGGTGCCGGACTTCACGATGCCGTCGATCGAGGGCATCAAGATCAAGAAGCCGCTGGTCAACATCACCGACGAGATGGTGGACAAGGAAGTCGAGAAACTCTGCATCAACGAGGGCCAGCTCGAGGAACGCGAGAACCCCGAGCCGGGCGACTACCTGACCGGACACGGCATCATGGTCGGGAAGGACGGGACCGAGTACTACAACCTCAACGGCTGCGTCGTCCGCGTGCCCCAGCAGTCCGACAAGGGCAAGGGCATGATCCTGGGCGTGGCGGTGGACGACTTCACGAAGCAGTTGGGCTCGCCCAAGGCCGGCCAGACCGTGACCATCAAGGTCAAGGGCCCCGACAACCACGAGATCGAGGGCATCCGCGGCAACGACCTGACCATCACCTTCACCGTCCAGCGGTGCGACCGCATCATCGCGGCCAAGCCGGAGGACGTGGTCGCCTCCTACGCCATGGAGAACATCGACCAGCTCAAGGACGCCATCCGCGGGCGCCTCTACCAGCGCGGCATGATCGAGCAGGCCACCGTCATGCGGAACCAGGTCGCCGACCACCTGCTCAAGAACACCGAGATGGAACTGCCCAAGCGGATGACCGAGGTGCAGTCGGCCCGGAACATCGAGCGCCTCCGCATGGAGTACATGTACCGCGGCTTCGACCCCATGGACGCCGAGCGTCTGCTGGCCGAGCGGCGCAACGCGTCGGACGAGCGGACCCGCAACGACCTCAAGCTGTTCTTCATCCTGAACCAGGCCGCCGAGGACCTGAAGGTCGGCGTGACCGAGCAGGAGGTCTACGGGCGGATCGCCCAGATGGCCGCCCAGCGGAACATGCGCCCCGAGCGCCTGCGGAGCGAGCTGCACGCCCGGAACCAGATCGGGCAGATCGCGATGCAGATCCGCGAGCACAAGGCGATGGACGCGGTGCTGGCCAAGGCCGAGGTCGAGGAGATGGACGCCGACGCGTTCAAGGAAGCGACGAAGGCGGACAAGGCCTGAGTCAGAGCCGCGATCGCGAGATCGGGTCCGAAATGAGAGCCGCGATCGCAGGATCGCGGCTTATCTTTACCGCGCCGCCACCCGCCCCCGCGCCGCCTCGATGGCGTCGGACACCTGCCCCGGCGTGTAGGCGTTGAACACGACAGGGCCGGTCTGCGTCAGGCCCGGACCCTCGATCGCCAGGGCCGGGATCGCGACCTGCCCGTACGCCCGCAGCAGGGCCTGGCCGTCCGGGTTGTCGCCGGTCAGGTCGACCTTCAGGGCCACGACGCTGTCGCTGTTGAGCAGGCCCGCGATCGCGTCGGAGTGCAGCACCGTCGCCTCCAGCGTCTTGCAGTTCAGGCACCACTCGGCGGTGAAGTCCACGACGATCACCTTGCCGTCGGCCCGTGCCTGCTCCATGGCCTCGGGCGTGTAGTAGACCCACGCCACCGGGCCGTGGTCGGTCACCTTGGCCGCGGCGAAGAACCCGGCCCCCGCCAGCAGCAGCCCGCCGGCCCCGAACACGACGCGGGGCGGGATCTTCTTCGAGATCCGGAACGTCTGCACCGCCAGCCACAGCCCGGCCGCGCCCACGAGGGCCGCCACGCCCCACCAGTACGCCTGGAACGGCGGGCTGGTCGGCTCGGACAGGAACGGGGCCAGGCCGGTGCCCAGGAAGAACACCGCGACCGCGATCATGAAGATGCCCATGACCTGCTTGACCAGTTCGCTGGCCGGCCCGGTCTTGGGCACCTTCTTCACCCACGCGGGGTTGAGCGAGAGGATGAGATAGGGCAGGGCCATGCCCGCGCCGATCGCGGCGAAGACCGACATGGTGATCCCCGCGTCCCGCGTCGCGGCCCAGGCCGCCGCCGAGCCCATGAACGGCGCGGTGCACGGCGTGGACAGGATCGCGGTCATGACGCCGAACAGGAACGAGCCGTGCGCCGTGTCGTGGCGCGGGTTGACCATGTACACCGCCTGGGGCAGTTTCACGGTGAACAGCCCGAACATGCCCAGGCCCATGATGCCGATGACCAGGCCCACGACGATCGCGAACCAGCCGGTCTGGAACAGGCTGGAAATCGCGTTGAATCCGGCGATGAACGAGATGGCGGCCCCGATGGCGATCCAGAAGCCGACCACGCCAAGGGACATGATCAGGCCCAGCATCGCGGTCTTCTTCTTGTCGCCGGCGGACTTGCTCAGGCCCATGATCTTGATGGGGATCACGGGCAGCACGCAGGGCGTCAGGTTCAGAAGGAACCCGCCGATAGCCGCGACCAGGAGCATTGCGCCGAAGCCGAGCATGCCGTCGGTCGAGAGGCTGAGGTTGAGGCCGAAGTCGGTGAAGGTCCAGTCGCTTGATCCGCCCAGGCCCACGAACTCGCCGGCGGCGACGCGGGCGAGGATCGAGGCGTCGAATCCCTGGAACAGGGCGAGCGTTTGCTGATTCGGGCCGGTGGCTGCCGCGGCCTCTTCGAGCGAGACGATGGGCAGCGTGAGGCGGATGGTCGAGCCGTCCGGCTGCAGGCACGTCGACTCGTCGCACGCCTGCGAGGAAACGTCGAGCGTGAAGACCAGATCGCCCAGGGGCGCGTCCGCCGGGATCACCACGGGCACGAACGCGATGGCCCGCCCCTCATAGACCCTGATGGGCACGATTTGCGTGCCCGCGCCGAACGAGGCATCGAAGAACACCTCGTGCATCTCGGGGTATTGCACGGGCCCGAGCACGGCCCGGGCCTCGTCGCCATCCACGAACGTGACCCGCACCTCGGTCGGCACCTGCGTCAGCCCGTCGACGCCCGGCACAGGCTCGGGCTTGTTGGGCCACACGTGCCACGGCGGGGTGATGTCCAGCACGACCGCGATCGCGAGTTGGTCGCCCGGGCTGGCGACTGTCTTGTTCGCAAACGCGGAGACCTCCACGACGTTTGGGGCCGAGCCGGGCGGGCCGGCGGTCTGCCCACCGCCGCCGAACGGGTCGTCGCTCCCGAACTGGGCGAGCGCGGGCGGGGCCATCGCGATGGCGAGCAGCATCGCGAGCAGGCGCAGGATCGTCGGCGTGCGGGGGGGCGTGGGCATAGGCCAACGATAATCGTGCCCGAGCCCCGGATGTTCCCGATCGCCCTCCACGGGCACACGGACGGGGCGTTCGGATCCCGCGCGGAACGCCGCCCCCCGGGCGGGCGCACGGGCCACGCGAGCGAACGAAAAAAGGGCGATTTGGCCCTGAAAACGCGGCTTGTTTGGACCCGCGAATCGCGCCGCCCGACGCGCCCGGAACCCCGGACAAACCTACCATTCCGGGTCCAAAAACAGGGCGGCTCACGCCGCGCGATCAGGCCCGTTTTTCTGCCCGCCGCGGCCCATCCCGACCCGCCCCAGCACCCCACCATGCCAGACCACACCGACACGATCCCGGCCTCCAAAGCGCCCCCCGCCAAGGGCCAGGCCCCGAACATCAAGGCCGCCCCGGAGGGCGCTCCGCCCCCGCCCCCTGGCGCCAAGCCCGCCGGCCCAAACAGGAACTACTCCGCCGACCAGATCCAGGTCCTCGAGGGCCTCGAGGCCGTCCGCAAGCGCCCCGGGATGTACATCGGCGGCACGGGCATCAACGCCCTGCACCACCTGGTCTACGAGGTCGTGGACAACTGCATCGACGAGGCCATGGCGGGATTCGCGAGTTCGGTCTCCGTCGCAATCCTCGCCGACGGCTCCTGCCGCGTCACCGACGACGGGCGCGGCATCCCGACGGACCCGATGAAGCACGAGGACCCGAATCTCAACGGCAAGCCCGCCGTCGAGATCGTGATGACCAAGCTCCACGCCGGCGGCAAGTTCGGGCAGGAGGGCTCGGCGTACAAGGTCTCGGGCGGGCTGCACGGCGTGGGCGTCTCGTGCGTCAACGCGCTGTCGGAGTTCCTCGAGGTCGAGGTGTGGCGCGAGGGGCGGATCACGTCCATGACCTTCGAGCGGGGGCGCGTCGCCACCGCGCTGCACGACGTGGCCCCCATCCCCGCCGACGCGTCGCGGACCAGCGGCACGACCGTCACCTTCAAGCCCGATCCCACGATCTTCCCCGACGTCGACTTCAACTACCAGACCCTGGCCGCCCGCCTGCGCGAGCTCTCCTTCCTCAACGCGGGCGTCACGATCCGCCTGTCCGACGAGCGCGTCGGGCCAAGCGGCGAGCGGCGCAGCGACACCTTCAAGGCCGAGAACGGGCTGCTGGAGTACATCGGGCACCTCATGGGGCCCAAGTCCCCCGTCTCCAGCCCCGTCTACGTCAAGAAGGAAGTGCCCGACGAGTTCCTGGTGTGCGAGGCCGCGTTCCAGTACCACGACGGGTACAACGAGACGCTGCTCTCGCTGGCCAACAACATCAACAACGTCGACGGCGGCACCCACGCCCAGGGCTTCAAGCTGGCCCTGACGCGCGTCTTCAACGCCTACTCCCGCAAGACCGGGATCATCAAGGACTCCGACCCCGTCCCCACCGGCGAGGACCTGCGCGAGGGCCTGATCGCCATCGTCAGCGTCAAGCTCCCGAACCCCACGTTCAACAACCAGCCCAAGGAGAAACTCCTCAACCCGGAGGTCGAGGGCTTCGTCGCCGCCGCGGTCTCTGAGGCGCTCGAGTCCTGGCTCGAGGAGCACCCGTCCGAGGCCAAGCGTCTGTGCCTGAAGGGCATCCTGGCGGCCCAGGCCCGCGAGGCCGCCCGCAAGGCCCGCGAACTCACGCGCCGCAAGAGCGCGCTCGACTCGGGCTCCATGCCCCACAAACTCCGTGACTGCAAGACCAAGGACGTGGGACGCTCCGAGCTGTTCATCGTCGAGGGCGACTCCGCCGGCGGCTCGGCCACGCAGGGCCGAGACGTCGAGACCCAGGCCATCCTCCCGCTCAAGGGCAAGATCCTCAACGTCGAACGCGCACGCCTCGACAAGATCCTGGGCTTCGAGGAGATCCGCACCCTCATCCAGGCCCTTAAGTGCGGCATCGGCGAGGAGTTCGATCCCAGCCGTCTCCGCTACGGGCGCATCGTCATCATGACCGACGCCGACGTGGACGGCTCGCACATCCGCACCCTCCTGCTCACCTTCTTCTTCCGCCAGATGCCCGACCTCATCCGACGCGGGCACATCTTCATCGCCCAGCCCCCGCTCTACCAGGTCACGCGCGGCAAGCGTTCCCAGTACGTCCTCAACGAGAAGACCATGCAGGACACGCTGGTCGATCTCGGGCTCGACGGCTCCACGCTGGTCGTGCGCGACATCGAATCCGACGACGGGCCCAGCGCCCCCGCCGAGCCGCCCATCGTCCGGCGCCTCGAGGGCAACGAGGCCCGCCGCGCGGTCCACCTGCTCCGCCGACTGCACGAGCTGGTCGAGATCGCCGAGCGGCGCGGCACGCGCTTCGCCGATCTGCTCGCCACCCGCGCCGACGACCCCGCGGGGCACGGCGCACTGCCGACCCACCGCGTCGTGTGGCGCGGCGTGGGCGAGGACGGCGGACGCACCGAGGAACGTTTCGCCTGGAGCGAGCAGCAATCCCTGGCCATCCTGGACGAGCACAACCTTCGCCTCGCCGAGACGGAGAACGGGACAAACGGGTCGGCGAACGGGACCGCGGCCGCCGCTGCCGGCACCGCGCCCGGCGCGACCGCCCAAAACCACGGCCAGGCGTCCGACGCCGCCCAGCCCGGCGCGCCCAGGCAGGCCACCGCCACCATCCGCGAGCTCCACGAGAACAAGGAACTCGCCCGCCTGTTCACCGAACTGGGCGACCTGGGCCTGTCCATCGACGACTACGCCCTCACGCAGGAAGAGTCCGTCACGGGCGAGCGGATGGCCACGCGCTACGCGTGGGCGACCGAGGGGCGGTCCAAGGGCGGTGACTCGTCCACTTCGACCGGGAACGCGAAGGACGCGAAAGACGCCAGTGGGGCGGGCGATGCGGCATCGGGCGAAGTCGATGCGGATGGAGCCGACGCCGGCGAAAACGCGGAAGACTCAGCGGGTGAAGCCGCCGACGCCGACGAGCGGGCCACCACCGTCCGCACCGACGGACGCTACGTCCAGGCCGCCGGCCTGGCGACCATCGTCCCGGCCCTGCTCGAGATCGGGCGCCGAGGCATGCAGGTCAAACGCTTCAAGGGTCTGGGCGAAATGGACGCGATCCAGCTGTGGGAGACGACGATGGACCCGTCGAAGCGCACGCTGCTCCGCGTGACCACCGACGAGGCCGCCGAGGCCGACCGCCTCTTCTCCACCCTCATGGGCGAGAACGTCGAGGACCGGCGCCGCTACATCGAGGACCACGCCCTCGAAGTCAAGAACCTGGACGTCTGAGCAGGCCGCCCTCGCGCCCCTCCCCCGCGTCGCGGGGGAGGTGTCATGCGAGGCTCCGCGAGCATGACGGAGGGGGTGTGCATCCCGGTTTCACGACCGCGCCCGACCCTCACCTTCTCCGCCGCCCCACAACCACCGCCGCCGCGCCGAACGCCCACAGCACTCCCACCCCCGGCACCACCGTCAGGCTCGTGCCCACATACGTCGTCTGCGCCTCAACGGGCGCGATCGACAGCAGCGACGTGTACAACCGCACGTTCGGCGCCAGCGCCCGGGGCGTGAAGTCGAACTCCACCACGCCCGGCGTCGCGGGCGCGGTCCAGGTGTACTCCAGCACCGGGATCGGCGGGAACGCCCAGCTCGGGATGACGTTCGGGCCGGCGGTGAAGAACGGCGGGATGGAGGCCACGTCGTAGCCCACGATCCCGCCGCCGAGGGGCGTGCCGACATTGACGAGCGGTCCGCCCAACGGGGAGGATGGACTCGACGCGATGCCCACGTCCGGCGTCGGGCCCAGCGACCCGGCCAGCCCGGCGAGTTGGATCCCGCCCGTCCAGTCCACCATCACGCCGATGCGAACAGCCTGACCCGGCTCGACGAGGCCGTCGGGATCGTCGTGGGACACGATGACGGTCGCGGTCTGTGCGGTCGCAGCCGCAGACGCCATGGCCGCGCACAACATCCCGGCACTCAGAACGAGCGTATTCATGGTGATCTCCGATTCAGGGACATCCAGCCACCCACAGCGACGAGTAATAGAGGAAGTCGTCCGAGTTCACGACGCCATCGGGAACCCCGTAACCCGGCTGGCCGCTCCCGGCACCCGTCGTCGTGAGGTCCGCGATATCAAGGTTGCTGGCATTGTACTGCTGAATGTAGTAGTTCATGTCCGACTGGTCGACCAGTCCGTCCGCGACGCCGTACCCCCACACACCCCACATGTCTCCGAGTGTCAGATCGGCGTCGCAGTCGTAGTAGTCGTTCTCCAACCGTCGCAGCGCCGCCGCCACGTTGAGCCGTCCCCACCCGAACACGGGGTCATGGCCTGTCGCTCCGATGTCGATGGCGCTCTTGGTCAGGATCGAGTACACCATGTCCCAGGTGAGCGTGATCCCAAGGGTGTCCGCCCGCGCCATCAGCAGGGAAACCGCTCCCGCCACCTGGGGGGCGGCGAGCGACGTGCCGCTCGAATGTGGCGAGTATGGCTCGCACGGCGGGACGTTCACGCAGCGGGCCGCCCAGACGGCGACGCCCGGGGCGGCCAGGTCGACGGCGTTGCCGGTCCCAGTGGGTCCAATGCAGGTGTACCCGCGCAAGTCCTTATTGTCCGTCGCGGAAACCGTGATGACCTCGGGCCACTTCGACGGACAGAACACGTCGGCGGCGCCGTCCCCCAGGTTTGTGGCGATCACCACCACGATCACGTTGAACGATTTGAGCAGGCCCAACGCTTCCCGGACTGGGACAAGCACTTCCGCCGAAGGGTCTTCCTCGGGGCAGACGAACATGTAGCTCATGTTGATGACCCGCACGCCGGCGAAGTTCGGGTTCGCGATGATCGTCTCCAGGCCGAAGAGGGTCTGGGAGAGCGTCCCTCCGGAGACCTGATTCAACCTCACCGCCACGAGGGTGCAGTTCGGGTCCACCCCGGCCCCCTCCCCGCCGGGCCCAGGGCCGTCATTCACGTTGGCTCCGATGATGCTCGCGACCCCGGTGCCATGCCCGTTGGTGTCCTGGCCGGTCCCACCGGTCGCGTCGATCACATGCGGGGACAATCGACCCACGAATTGCGGGTGCGTAAGGTCGATGCCGGTATCGAAAACCGCCACCTCGATGTCCGGGCTGCCCTGCGTGATCTCCCACGCCTCTTCGATGTCGATGTCGGAATCCGTGTATCCATTCTGCGGCGCGGGGCATCCCTCGTCAAACGCCACCTGCCCTATGTTCCTGAGATTCCACTGCGTGCTGAACTCCGGGTCGTTCGGAATCGTCGGGTAGAACGGCTGCATCCCCCCGCGCCCCGCTGGATCGCGGCACACCGTGCGAACGGGCAGACCCCGACCTCTGAGCAATGCGCAGTGCTCCTGTTCGCGCCCGGGCGGAACCTCCAAGCAGACAAGCCCCGAGATGGGCGTCTGGAACACCACCCTGTATCCCAGAGCCTCGGCCGCGAGGCGAACCGTCGCGCCGTGCTCCGGCACCTGCGGGAGAACCAGCACGCGTCCGGGTGCCCAGTCCTGGTCCGCTCGGGCCATGGGCGCAGCGAGACAGAGAACCACCGCCACGGCGATCAGCACACTGCCGACCGAACACGAGGGCGAATGCCGCCGGGCCCTACTCAGGGAAGACGAACTGCCGGGGGGGGGGGGGCTTGGTGCATTTGTTCAGTGTACGGAGAATCGTTGGGAGTGCAATCCCCTAGTGCGTCATTCGTCCAATAACGCAAGCGGGTGCCAGCCTCCGCGCCTCGATCGGTGCCGGTTTTCGGGCGGCGGCTGAACCACCCATGCGCTCTGGGCGCTCGGGGAACCCTCGAATCGCCCGCGGTCCGCCCGCCCGGCCCCACAAACCGGCCCCGCAAGGCCGATCTGGTCTGAACAGGACTCGCCGCCCGCGCCCGAACGCGGGCCATCGACCCCGGGGGACCCGCCATGAACTCACGCATCGTCCGCCAGCGCGTCGCCCCGCGTTCCACGTCGGCCGCACCCGCCGGGCTGCGCCCGAACTCGGTCAACCTGGCGGGCGGGGACCTCGAGAAGCTCCTGACCGAGTTGGACGGCAAACCCGGCGCGCAGGGCGACGCCTCGAAGAACCGGGACTTCGTCCGCTGGAACTTCCGACCGCAGGGCGTCGAGATGCGCATCGACCAGTCCGGCGGCACCGGGATCTCCTCGAGCAGCACCGTCAAGGTTGCGTGCCGCAATCTCTCGCGCGGCGGGATGAGCATCATCCACGGCTCGTTCATCCACGTCGGGTCGGCGGTGACGATCTTCCTCAAGAACCGCGAGAGCAGCATGGTCCCGATCGCGGGCAGCGTCGTGCGGTGCCGCCACGTCAAGGGCATGGTCCACGAGCTGGGCATCAAGTTCAACGCGCCGATCGACTCCCGCGAGTTCGTCCAACGCGACCCGTTTTCCGACTGCTTCAGCCTGGAGCGGGTCGACCCGGCGGAACTGACCGGGTGCGTCGTGTGCGTCGACGATAACCCGATGGATCAGAAGCTGGTCCAGCACTACCTCCGGGGCACGCAGATCCGCCTCCGGACCGCGACGTCGAAGGACGAGGCGATGCCGCTGATCACGGAGGGCTGCGACCTGGTGCTCTGCGACTTTAACTTGGGCGACCATACCGTGCTGGACATCCTCAAGGAGGTGCGGTCGATGGGGCTCCAGACGCCCGTGATCGCCACGACCGCCGACACGAGCGCGCTCAGCCGAGAGCACCTCATGGAAGCCCAGGCGAGCGCCCTGGTCGCCAAGCCCCTGACGCAGTCGCTGCTCCTCCGAGCCATCGCCGAGTTCCTGATGGTCGGAAACTCCCAGCAATCGATGCGTTCAACGCTCGATGAGAGCGACCCGAACGCCGCGCTGATCGACGCGTTCGTGCAGCAGGCTCGCCAGTTCGCCGAGCGCCTGGAGAAGTGCCTGGAGAGTGACGATGCCGGCGCCGCCCGCACGATCTGCCTCCAGATCCGCGGGACGGCCCCGATGCTGGGGTTCGCGACGCTCGGCAAGCTCGCCGACGCGGCCGTCAACGCCGTCACCGCGAGCGGGAATGTGAAGGAATCGGCGGTCCAGGTCCGATCGCTGGTTGCGGCGTGCCAGCGGATCCAGGCGGCCTGAGGCCGCGCTGCACTCGGTTCCGAGACAAAGGGTGACCAACGGGACTCGAACCCGCGACCCCCGGGATCACAACCCGGTGCTCTAACCAACTGAGCTATGGCCACCATCCGATCGGGGCGGCGGACGAAGCCCGGCCCCGATCCGCCCGAACGATAAAGCGGGTGGCGCGCCGAATCAAAGGGTCACGCGACCGGAATCGCGGCGGCCGCACCCGCCCCGCCGGCCCGCACCGGCTCACGGGATGTTCTTCACCAGGCTGAAGTCCGCGTAGTGGAACCCGGTGTAGTAGAACTGCTTGGTGTCGGTCCGGTGCACCACGCGGTGGGCCGCGTCGCCCCGCCCGGTCGTCGAGACGGTGTACTCGTCGTACGAGCCGCCCGTCGGCAGGTTCCGCTCGCGGTTGCGGTGGGTCGACCCGTCACGCCGGTACGCCGACACGCTCCCCCCGCTCTTGAGCGTCTTGATGATGTTCTTGGCCTCGATCGGCAGGTTGTTGAACTCCACCGAGTAGATCGCCGCACCGCTGGGCGCGAACGACTCCACCGGCGCGACCTGCGGCAGATACGCGTTGCCCTCACGGGCGTTGGCGGCGTAGTGCTGACCCTGCGCGTTGCGTGGCATCGTGTCCTCCTCGCGGCCGTCGGCCGCCTCGTTCCAGATTGGCTGCGTCCGCGGCGCACGCCGCCGCGCCGACACCAATCTTCTACCACGGAACCGCCCTCCCGCCAACCCCCCGCACCAGCCTCCCCGGGTCATCGCCGCCCCCGCCCGGACTTTGCCCGCAACGGACCCCGACCTACCCTTTGCTCCCGGTGTGCGGCTGGTTGTTGTCCCGCCCCCGACGCCGGTTTTCGCCCACTCCGGGCCCGCCGATCCCCGCCACTCCCGGCCGGGTCCCGGGCCCCAGATGAAGGTCACCGATGCCCACCTCCACGCCCACCAAGCCCTCGCTCGACCTGTCCGCGGCCCGCACCCTGACCGACCTCGCCCCCGCCGAGCTCATCGAGCGGGCCATCCTCGCCGGCGAGGGACGCCTCGCCGCCAACGGTGCCCTGAACTGCCGCACCGGCGACCGCACCGGACGCTCCCCCAACGACAAGGTCCTCGAGGACACTTCCGACATCCACGACAAGATCTGGTGGGGCAAGGTCAACCGCCCCATCACCCCCGCCCAGTTCGACACGGCCCATGAGATCGCCTGCCGCGTCCTCAACGCCAAGCCCCGCCTCTACGTCTTCGAGGGCTTCGCCGGCGCGAACCCGAAGCACCGCCTCGGCGTTCGCGTCGTCACCGAGCACGCCTGGCACTCGCTCTTCGCCCACACCCTGTTCATCCCCAAGGGCTCGCCCGCCGCCGCCGGATCCACCGACTGGTCCTGCGACTGGACCGTCATCAACGCCGGCACCCACAAACTGACCGAGGCCGAGCAGAAGGCCCTGGGCGTCACCAGCCCGATCATGATCGCCCAGTCCCTGGCCCGCAAGACCGTGGTCATCCTCGGCACCGAGTACGCCGGCGAGATGAAGAAGAGCATCTTCTACGCGATGAACTTCGACATGCCCGAGCAGGGCGTCTTCCCCATGCACTGCTCCGCAAACGTCGACAAGGCCGACCCCAGCAACGTCGCCCTGTTCTTCGGCCTCTCTGGCACCGGCAAAACCACCCTCTCGGCCGACCCCAACCGCGCCCTCATCGGCGACGACGAGCACGGCTGGGGGCCCGACGGCGTCTTCAACTTCGAGGGCGGCTGCTACGCCAAGTGCATCAAGCTCACCCGCGAGGGCGAGCCCCAGATCTGGGACGCCATCAAGTTCGGATCCGTCCTCGAGAACACCCCGATGGACGAGGCCACCCGCGTCCCCGACTACGACACGCCCAAGTGGACCGAGAACACCCGCGTCACCTACCCCGTCGACTACATCCCCGGCGCCGTCATCCCTTCCATGGGCGGGCACCCCAAGAACGTCATCTTCCTCACCGCCGACGCCTTCGGCGTCGTGCCCCCCGTCAGCCGCCTCTCGCCCGAGCAGGCGATGTACTACTTCATCAACGGCTACACCTCCAAACTCGCCGGCACCGAGGCCGGCGTCACCGAGCCGCAGCCCAACTTCTCCCCCTGCTTCGGCGGCCCGTTCCTGCCCCGACCCCCGGTCGAGTACGCCCGCATGCTCGCCGACCGCATCAAGAAGCACAACGCCAACGTCTGGCTGCTCAACACCGGCTGGACCGGCGGGCCCTACGGCACCGGCACCCGCTTCAAACTCTCCTACACCCGCGCCATGGTCACCGCCATCCTCAACGGCTCGCTCGCCAAGGCCACCTTCAAGCCCGACGCGATCTTCGGCCTGCCCATCCCCAGCGCTGTCCCCAACGTCCCCGCCGACGTCCTCAACCCCGCCGACACCTGGAAGGACAAGGCCGCGTACGAAGCCAAGGCCAAGGACCTCGCGGCCCGCTTCCGCGCCAACGACAAGACGTTCGACATGCCGGAGAACGTCCGCGCGGCCGGGCCGCGCGGGTAGCGATTGCGCCACGACCGCGCTCCGCGCGACCAACGCCTGTCCCCGCCCAGAGGGCGCACGACCGTTCCCAGGGGTCCCACCCCCCGGGAGGCTGGCCAAGTGTGCCACGACCATCGGGGCTCGGGCCGAAGGTCGTGCCGATCAACCCAGCACCTGCCTCCAACTGTGCCACCGAGACACGCCGGCTCTTGCGGCGTTTCTCGGTGCCGATCAACGGCGATTGCCGCGCGGATCGACGTGCGTGCCGTCGTGTTTCACCTCCATGTCGGGTGCGGGCCAGTGGGCCCGCAGACTGGGTTCTGCATCATCCGCGAGATGATGTGGTGGGACGCTGGCGGCGACCGCGCCTGGCGTCGCCGGGCACCCGAATACGGCGGCTCGGCTTCGTACTGCTTTTCGGCACGGGGCGTTGCATGTTCTTCGCCCGGAGGGCGCACGAGTGTTGCCAGGGGCTTTAGCCCCTGGAGCGGCGGTGCGATGGTTTCGACCCCGGAGGGGTCGGCGAGGGAACGAGTGTCGGCGGATTCGTCGATTGGCATAGCGTCGCGCGGCGAATCTTCTGGGAGCGGGTTGCGTGGCGCGGATGACGGTTGGGAAGGCATCGAGGCAGGGGGCATCGAGGCATCGAGTGGTGGTGGCGTGGGGTTGAGCGCACTCGCTTGCGCGTCGTGTTCGTGGGGTGGGGGCGTGTGGTTGTTCGCGCCCCCTCCGCCCGCGTCGCCGGGCCTCGCGGGCACCTCCCCCGCACGCGGGGGAGGGGGCGTGGGTGGGCGCGCGATGTTGCTGAGGCGGAGAAGGAGCGAGGCGGCTTTGCGGGCGGACTCGGTGTTGGTGTTCGCAGCAAGGATGGAGACGAGGCGTTCGACGGCGGCGGAGGCGGCGCGGGATGCGAGGTCGCGGGCGCGCTGCTCTTCGAATGCGCGGATCTGGTCGATGGCGTCGCGGGCGACGGCGGAGTTGCGCCAGGTGGCGAGTTGTCGGAGGGAGAGGCCGATGCCCTGGGCGAGTTCGAGGGCGCTGGCGGTGTCGTGGAAGTAGGCCGCGAGGAGTTCGGCGAAGAGGGAGGAGTCGCGGTCGTGGAGCTCGGGCCAGAGGTCTTCGGGCGGGAGTGGGAAGCGCGGGGGCATGGGGGATCATGCTTCGCGGGAGTTGGGATTCAAGGGGTGGGTGGGTTATGGGCAGGAATTGGCGCGCGCCGGTGCATTATGAAATGCGATTGCGCGCACAAGGGTGATCGTGGCGTTCGTGGTTGATCGGCACCGAGTAACGCCCCAAAGCGGGCGTGACTCGGTGGCACAGTGGGATGGGGTTGCTGGGATGTGCGGCACCGACCTGCTCCGCGGACTGCGCAGGTCGGTGGCACGGCGGGTTGGGGGTGCTGGGTTGATCGGCACGACCTTCGGCCAGAGCCCCGAAGGTCGTGGCACAGTGGGACTCAGCGACTGACCAGACGGGCGATGACAGCGGCGGCGTCTGCGAGCGCGCACTGGGTTTGCTCGCCGGCGTCGAGGGGCTTGAGGGTGGCGGTGGTGTCGCTTTCGATGATGACGGCGACGCGGGCGTGCTGGGCGGCGGCTTCTTTGAGGAGTTTGCCGATGTTGCGGGTGGCTTTGTAGGGGTGGCGGGCGTGGAGTGGGTTGTGGCCCGTGCCGCGTCTGAGGTCGGCGACGAGGCGCCGGACGATTGGGTCGAGGGCGTCGTCGGCGGTGAAGACGAACGCGTCGGGGCGGCTGCTGGCGGGCGGGGCGGAGAGGCTCTCGAGCAGGGCGGCGCCCTCGGGCAGGAGGCCCTTGTCGCGGAGAAGGTTGGTCAGCACGACGTCGCCCATGCCGAAGCCGACGGCGGGGGTTGGCGGGCCGCCGAAGAGCTCGATGAGGTTGTCGTATCGTCCGCCGCCGGCGACGGCGCGCTCGCCGTCGGCGATGACCTCGAAGACCATGCCGGTGTAGTAGGCGAGGCCGCGGACGATGGAGAGGTCCCACTCGATCCAGTCCACGCACCCGAGTTCCTCGAACCGCCGTTGCAGCTCCGAGACGATGGACAAGTCGATTTCATAGCCAGCGTTCTTGTAGAATTGGTTGCCGCGGATGATGGCAGAGGTCTGTTGATTGACCAGTTCGTCAAAGCGATCGATGTTCCATCCAAGCTCTGAAGCTGCTTCGGCCATTCGCTCCGCAGGAAGCTTGCTGCGCCGATCGAGCAACTGCATCGCCGCCTCCCGCGCATGGCCGGAAGCGCCGGTCTCGTCGAGCAGTGCAACCACCATCGGCCGGTAGCTGACGCGAATCTTCACGTCCGCCGATGCCAGTCCCGTGCTTCGCAACAAGTCCACGCAGCATGCAACGCACTCCGAATCGGCGCGGCTGGTGATTCTGGCAAAGTCGTCGCTCGTACTCGCGTCTTCAAAGCCGGGCAGCCCAATGAAGTCCACGTTCCACTGGAGGAACTCGCGCAATCTCCCCCGCTGCGGCCTCTCGGCCCGGAAGAAGGGCCCGGCGGTGAACCACTTGGTGGGTTTGGGGAGTTGGGCCGCGCGGGCGGCGACCATGCGGGCGAGCGTCGGTGTGAACTCGGGACGGAGGACCAGGGGGGCCTCGCCGGTTTCTCGGACCTGGGCGACGTCCTCGGGGCTCTTGCCGGAGAAGACGCCGAACATCTCGGCGAGGATGCCGTCGCCGGATTTGACCTTGTAGAGGTCGGCGTCTTCGAGGGTTGGGCCGTCGATCTCCTCGAAGCCGTGGCGGATGGAGGCGTTCCGCCAGGCCTCGGTGATGTAGCGTCGGAGGTTGGCGTCGGCGGGGTACCAGTCGCGGGTGCCCTTGGGGGCCTGGAACGAGCGTTTGGCGGGCTTGCGGGGCGGGTTCCCGGGCGTGCCGGCGGGCTTGTCCGACGGCCTGTTCGCCGCCTTGTTTGTCGGCTGGGCGGGCGAGTTGGCATTGTCCGGCTCGGGCATTGGCGGTAGGGTAGAGCGGTTTGGTGTCCGCCACCGAACGGCGGACATCGGCACCGGAATCGGCACGGGCGAGTGGGGCGGTCGAGGGGCGACGATGGAGCGATCGATCTCGCTGGTGTTCGTGCTGTCGGTGCTGGCCGGCATCCTCACGTTCGTGGGGACGCTGGTGCTGACGCCGACCATGCCCGCGGCGGCCCGGGGCGGTCCCGCCCTCCCGGCGTTCGGGCAGCACGTCCGCCAGCTGGCGGCCCAGGGCGATTGGAGCGGTGTGTCGCGCGAGTCGCGTCGCGTGCTGGGGGCGAATCCGACCCACCCCGAGGCCCTGCTGTTCCGGGCCATCGCCTCGGAGCGGCTCGGGCGTGAGGAGCGGGCCCGAGAGCTGTGGACCCAGCTGGCCGAGTCGGCGCAGATGCCCCGGGCCGTGCGCCCGCTCGGCGGGATGTCGTGGTACTACCTGGGCTGGGCCCTCAAGGGTCTCGGCGACGGGCCGGGCTCGCAGGACGCGTTCCGGAATCTGACGGCCCAGATGGGCCCGGCGGGCGACTACAACGCGGCGTGCTACCTGGCGCTCGCGGGCCAGGAGGACGCGGCCCTGGACGCGTTCGAGAGCGTCATGGCGGGGTACGTCGCCCGCCTGCGTGCGGCCCCGGACGACCAGCAACTGCAGTGGGACTATCGGTGGATGCTCGTGGACCCGGACCTGGACTCGCTGCGCGACGAGGTGCGGTACCTGGAAGCGGTGGGGGAGTACCAGCGGGTGGCCGAGGAGATGATGCCGACGTGAGGCGTGGGACGGAGTACTGAGTGCTGAGTACTGAGTGCCGAGTCGCGAGGGTGAGGGAGTTCTTGTGGTTGCGCAGGAGATGTTGATGCGGACTGGTGCGATTGGCAGGATGGGTGCGATTCGTGGGCCGCTGGCGGCGCTGGTGGCGGCCGGGGCGGTGGGCGCGGCGACGCCCGGGGCGATGGCGCAGGCGGACCGCCCGACGATGTTCATCCCGCACTACTACGGATTGGGCGGGACGGTGGTGTCGATCGTGCTGAACCCGGACGGGTCGCTGTCGATCATCGGGACGTACCCGGCGGGGGTGTGGACGACGGCGTCGGCGCTCTCGCCCGACGGGCGGTACCTGGCGGTGAGCAACGCCGCGGGGTGCGACGATGGCGACTGCAACTTCGAGGACTTCCGGACCTTCCGCGTGAACGCGGACTCGACGCTGGTGGAGGTGGCGTACCGCAAGGTGCCGACGACGCCGCTGGAGGTCGAGTGGATCGACAACGACTTCGTGGCGGTGACGGTGACGGACTCGAGCGCGGGGTCGAAGGTGTCGTCGTACCGGTTCGATCGCCAGGCGAACCAGATCGTGCTGGTCGAGACCGAGACGGTCGGCGGGTTCTGCTCGGCGCTGGCGGTGGACGCGGCGGCGCGGACGCTGTACACGCAGGACTCGTTCGGGCAGGCGATCCACCGCTGGCAGGTGGACGCCGCGGGGCAACTGACGATGGAGGGCTCGTTCCCGACCGGGGGCGTGTACCCGCTGGACCCGCTGCTGAGCGCGTCGGGCGAGTGGCTGTACACCGCGGGCGGGATCAGCAGCGGACGCCACGCGGTGGGCGGGTACCTGGTGCAGGCGGTGGGCGCGCCGGGCATCCTCGGGTTCATGAATGGCGCGCCGTTCTTCAGCCCCGGCGAGTCGCCCGCCTACCTGGCGATGACCGACGACGACTCGATCCTGTTCGTCGGGCACGGCACGGACGCGACGGTGCGGTCGTTCCTGGTCGACAGCGAGACGGGGGCGCTCACGTCCACGGGGTTCTCGTTCGACGTGGGGCTGCAGGGCACGATCGGCGACATCGCGGTCATGGGCGACAAGCTGATCGTGACCGATGACTCGACGGCGATCGACGGGAAGTACGGGGCGTACGTGTTCCAGATCAACCCGGACGGGTCGTTCACGCAGATCGGCAACATCCTGCCGACCGGCACGCCGCGCCCCGAGGGGCGGATGGCGGTGTGGGTGCCGCCGGCGGCCCCGGGGTGCGCCCCGGACCTGACGGGCTCGGCGGTGATGGGCCAGCCCGGGTACGGCGTGCCGAACGGGGTTCTGAACTCGGACGACTTCTTCTTCTTCCTGGCGGAGTACTCGCTTGGTAATCTGGCGGTGTGCGACCTGACGGCGACGGCGGTGCCGGGCCAGCCCGGGTACGGCGTGCCGAACGGGGTGCTGACCAGCGACGACTTCTTCTACTACCTGGGGCTGTACGCGGCCGGGTGCTAGTGGAGTGCTCGGTGTCGCGTGATCGTCGTGGGGGCGGATCGGATTCGTGGATTCCAGTTCGGCGCGGGGCGCCGGGGGGACGTGCGATGGGTCGAGCGGCGAGCGTGGCGTGCGTGGTGCTGGGTGCGGCGGGGCTCGCGCTTGGGCAGGGCGCGCGGCCGGCGGCCGGCTTCTTCGGTGAGGCGGGCGTGGCGCCGGCGCTGGTCGATGTGGCGGGCGACTCCGTGCGTCAGGAGTTGTCGCCCCGCCAGATCGCGGACCTGGCGGCGGCCGTCGGCGGCCCGGTGCGGATCGAGGGGCTGGCGCTGGACCTTCAGCGGACGGTCACGCTGCGCGTGGCGCGGTTCAACGCGACGACGCCGACCTCCCGGTTCGAGGTCGTGACCGAAGCGGGCGTCGAGGCGATGGACTTCGACCCGTCGAGCGTCGTGCTGCTTCGCGGGCAGGTCGAGGGGTACCCGGAGTCGCGGGTGTACCTCGGGCTGGGCACGCGGGTGAGCAACGGGTGGATCGACCTGGGCCCGGCGGCGGCGGCGACGGGCCAGCCGCGCCGGTACTGGGTGCGGGGCCAGGGCGAGGCGGGGTCGGCGATCCCGGGCTCGATGGTGCTGGATGTGTTCCCGGCGATCGCGCCGCCGATGCGGGCCTTCGGCTCTGAGTCGGGCGCGTCCGCGTCGTCGGCGGGCGGGGAGCTGGGCGTGTCGGTGTGCGGCGTCGAGGCAAGCGGCGCGGGCGATGGCCCGCGGGCGCGGATCGCGATCCCGCCCGCCGGGGCGGTGAGCCCGCCGGTGATGGGCCCGACGTGGGACACGGGGACGATCCTGGGGCTGAAGCAGATCGAGATCGCGGTGGAGACGGACCTGGAGTACTTCCAGATCTTCAACGACGAGGTGGCCGCGGGCGAGTACATCATCCAGCTGTACGGCGCGATGAGCGACGCGTACATCGACGAGGTGCGGGCGCGGATCGACGTGGTGTACTTCCGCCTGTGGATGGTGGAGGACCCGTACAACAGCCCGAGCCCGCTGAACCAGTTCCGCAACGAGTGGCTCAACACCCAGCAGGGCGTGGCGCGGGACACGGCGCAGCTGCTGCTCGGGCGGCGGGACCTGTCGGCCGGCGGGGTGGCGTACCTGCCCGGGCTGTGCAACCAGAGCGGGTTCTCGTGGGCCGGGTACGTGCTCGGCTCGTTCGGCGATCTGGACCGGCGCGACGACTACTCGCGGGACGTCCGGATCGCGGGGCACGAGCTGGGGCACAACGTCGGAGCCCGGCACAACCACGACTACGGGCTGGACACGTGCCAGCTCGCGACCACGCCGGCGACGCGCGGCGGGTTCATGGCGTACTGCTCGCAGACCGTGTCCGGTGCGGGCGGGAACATGGAGCCGCGGTTCGAGACGGTGATCCGCGAGGACATCCGGGAGGTGCTCGAGGCGAGGGACTGCATCGCCGACGACTGCAACCTCAACGGCGTCGACGACGAGACCGACATCTCGCTGGGCACGAGCATGGACGCCAACATGGACGGCGTGCCCGACGAGTGCCAGGACTGCAACCAGAACATGGTGCTCGACCCGATCGAGATCGGGCTGGGGCAGGTGCCGGACCTGAACGGCAACGGCGTGCCCGACGGGTGCGAGGCGGACTGCAACCAGAACGGCGTGCCCGACGACCGCGACATCGCGCTGGGCACGAGCATGGACGTGTACCAGAACGGGATCCCGGACGAGTGCGAATCGGACTGCGACCAGAACGGGGTGGCCGATTACACGGACATCCGCCTCGACATGACGCGGGATGTGGACCGCGACGTGATCCTGGACTCGTGCCAGGACTGCGACGGGGACGGCCTCATCGACCGCTACGAGCTGGCCCACAGCCACCACGCGTGGGTGGGGTCGCTGTCGGCGGGCATCCTGCGCGAGTTCCACTCGACCTCGGGCGTGCGGACGGGCGAGTCCGACGACGGGATCATGGAGAACGGCGACGTGCTGGTCACGCCCGACGGGCGCGTGTTCGCGACGAGCATCGGCACGAGCACGATCCTGGAGTTCGCGGCCGACGGCACGCGCCTGGCCGATCTGGCCGGGCCGGCGCAGGGGCTGGACGCCCCGACGTTTATGGCGCTTGACGCCAGTGGCGATCTGCTGGTCGCCAACCGCGGCACGAACGAGGTGCTGCGGTTCGACCTGCCCAGCGGCGCGCCGATGGGGGCGTTCGTCTCGGCGGGCGCGGGCGGGCTCGTCCAGCCGTACGGGCTGGCGCTGTCGCCCAGCGGGACGCTGCTGGTGTCGTCGAACGACCACCGGGTGCTCGAGTTCGACGGGCAGTCGGGGGTGTTCGTTCGGGAGCTGGTGGCGGCGATGTCGGGCGGGCTGTCGGCCCCGCGCGGGCTGTGCGTGCTGGCGGACGGGACCTTGCTGGTGGCGTCGAGCAACACGTTCGAGCTGCTGGCGTACGACGTGGGCACGGGGGCGTCGCTGGGGACGTGGCAGACCGTGGGCAACGGGCAGGTGCTGGTGCTGATCGAGCCGTGGGACGTCGTGGTGGGGCCTCGCGGCGACGTGTTCGCGTCGGCCAGCGGGCTGGGGCCGGAGAGCGTCGGCGGCGGGATCGCGCCGCTGCACGTGACGACGTGCCGCGTGTTCCAGTTCGAGGCGGCGACCGGGCTGTTCATCAAGGCGTTTGTGGTCGGCAACGACACGGAGCTGTTCAACGCGTCGGGAATCGGGTTCTACCCGGACTTCGGGACCGACTGCAACGCCAACGCGCTGCCGGACGACTGCGACATCTCGTCGGGGCGATCGGCCGACGTGAACAACAACGGCGTGCCGGATGAGTGCGAGTGCCCGGCGGACCTGACGACGGGGGCGATCCCGGGGCTGTTCGGCTACGGCGTGCCCAACGGGCTGCTGACCAGCGACGACTTCTTCTACTTCCTGGCCCAGTACGCGGCGGGCAACCTGGCCGTGTGCGACCTGACGACCGGCGCGGTGCCGGGCGCGCCGGGGTACGGCCAGCCCAACGGCGTCCTGAGCAGCGACGACTTCTTCTTCTACCTGACGCTGTACGCGGCGGGGTGTTGAGGGGTGCTGAGTGCTGAGTGCCTAGCGCTTTGTGCCTAGTGCCTCGTGCCTAACGCCTGATGCCTACTGCCCCAGGATCAACAGTTGCTGCATGAGTTCGTCGGCGGTGCGGATGACGCGGCTCGACGCCGAGTAGCCGGTGGTCGCCAGGATCAGGCTGGTGAACTCCTGGCCGAGGTCGACGTTGGAGAGTTCGAGGGTGCCGCCGAGGATCCGCCCGGCCTGGCCGGAGGCCGGTGGTGTGATGACGGGCTCGCCCGAGTTGGCGCCGGTGGTGTAGAGGTTCGAGCCGTCGTCGACCAAGCCGCCCGGGTTTGAGAAGGTGGCGAGGGCGACCTGGCCGAGTGTGCGGACCAGGCCGTTGGAGAACGTGCCAGAGATGGTGCCGTCGGCGCCGACGCCGAAGGCCTCGAGGGTGCCGATCGGCGCGCCGTCCTTGCCGGTGGCGGCCAGGACGCTGCGGACGTCGGCCAGGGCCGACACGCCATTGCTGCCGTCGGAGAGGTTGATGGAGAAGGCCAGCGGTGTGGCGGCGCCGGTGCCGGAGCGGTCGACGGTCACGGGCAGCGAACCGCCCGAGATCAGGCGTCCGAAGGTGTCGAAGGAGACGAGGCTGGAGCCGACCAGCGGCGTGTCGCCGGACTGCCCGCTGGACTCGACGTAGGCGCGCCAGACCGTGCCGGTGTCGGCCTTGGACTCGAGAACCATCGTGAGGTCCACACCGACTTCCTGGCCGAGCGAGTCGTAGACGACGAAGGTGGTCCGGGCGGATTCGCCGGTGGCGTCGGCGCTCTTGTCGGCGACGAACGGCTGGACGACGATGGCGCCGGTTGAGTCGAGCAGGCGCAGGTCGGCCGCGTCGATCTCGAGGTCGTTCTCGACGCCGGTGTTGCCGGTGACGGTGAGGCGCCCGGTCGCCGGGTCGAGGGCGACGCCGGGGGTCGGGCCGGTGGGGTTGGTCAGCGAGGTGTCGATGCCCAGAGCGGACGTGAGGAAGGCGAGCAGATCGGCGACGGTGGTGGCGGCGGTGATGCCGAGCGTCGCGTCGCGGAGGGTCGTCGAGCCCTTGCGGGCGCCGGTGAGCAGGAGCGACTGGCCCGCGGCGAACAGCGGGGTCGCGGCCGAGTCCGGGTCGGCGATCTCGGTGAGGAGGCTCGTGCCCTCGAGGACGTTCGGGGGAGTGGGCGTGATGGTGGCGCCGGTGATGAGCGAGAACCCGGTGTCGGCATCGGCGAGCAGGTCGATGGAGGCGCCGGCGGTGGCGGCGTCGCCCGCGGCGTTGAGGTTCCCGCTGAACGCGACGTTGCGGGTCTGCTGGGTCAGGGTGAGGCCGCCAACGGGCACAACGATGTCGCCGACGGTGCCGGGGACGATGTTGAACTCGTCGTCGACGCCGAAGCCCTGGAGGCGGTCGCCGGCGATGGTGGTGAGGGCGTTGGAGGCGTCGCGCTGGAAGGCGCCGGCGCGGGTGTACATCTGGGACGTGCCGCGCTGGACGACGAAGTAGCCCTGGCCCTCGATGGCCAGGTCGGTGGCGTTGCCGGTGGTGGTGACGGTGCCGCCGCTGGTGTCGCGCTGGGTGCCGGCGATGGTGACGCCCAGGCCGATCTGGAAGGGGTTTGAGCCGCCGAGTTCGGACGAGGGCGGGGCGCCAATGCCGACCGTTTTCGAGAAGACGTTCTGGAACATGAGGCGGCTGGACTTGAAGGCGGTGGTGTTGACGTTGGCGATGTTGTTGCCGATGACGTCGAGGGACCGGGCGTTGGCGTTGAGGCCCGAGAGCCCGGTGAACATGGCGACCTGCGAGGCCATAGGGCGGCTCCTCCGGCGCGCGGTCTGGGGCGGCGCGCGGCGATCGTGCGTCGGTGCGGCGCGGGGCCTCGAACAGGGGCCGCGCGGGTCGCGCCGGGTCAGGCTGGCTGTTCTCGCTCCGCGAGTGTCCCGCGCCCGCCAAGGGCGTCGAGCAGCGAGCGGTTCCATCCGCTCGTGGGCGGCGCGTCCGGCGCCGGTCCGTCGGCATTCGCAGCGCGCGTGCCAGCGCGCCGATCGCCCGCGTCCACCACGCCATCGATGCCGACGATGACCGCGGCGTTGGCGGTGGCCTGGGCGTCGGCGTCGGCGGGGGCGTGCTCGGCGGTGATCTGGCGGGTGGCCACGTCGAGTTCGAGCAGGCGACCGTCGATGGCGACCAGCGCACGCGTCGCGCCCGCGCTCTGGGCACGATCGGCCGCCCGCGCAAGACGCTCCAGTTGCTCGTCGGAGAGCTCGATGTCGACGCCGCGGGCCACGGTCACGGGCAGGCCGGTCTCGACCGTGCCGTTGCGGGCCTCGCGCAGCAGGGCCTGGAAGTCGGTGGTTCCGTGCGGAGGCGCGCGGTCGGGGGCGATCGCGCCCGAGATGGCCCGGACCCCGGAGGAGAGCAAACCGAGCAGGATGGTGCCGGGGATGGGCATGCGGCGTGGTCCTGGCGTGGCGCGCGCGGATCAGGCCGCGTTGGTGAGCGGGCCGGGGGCGCTGGTGGACTCGGGGTCGGGTTCCGGCTCGGGCGGCGTCTCGAGCACCTGGTCGGTCTGGGACAGACGCAGGATGCGTCCGCCCTCGAGCGTGAGCACCGGCCCCTGGCTGGTGCGCGACACCGCCTCGACGCGCCCCTCGACTCGGAGGTTCGCGTCATTGAGGCCCGAGACGTGACGCCCGATCAGCCCGCCCGCCGAGACCCACTCGTTGCCATCGACCAGCGCGTCGAGCTGCTCCATCAGGTCCGCATCGGACTGGATCGACCGGATGGTCGAGAGCTGCTCGAGCAGGTCCTTGGTCTCGGACGGTTGCAGCGGATCCTGGTTCGAGAGCTCCTTGAGGATGATCCCCAGGAACTCCTCGGACCCCAGCGACGAGAAGCCGTTGAGCCTGGAACTTGTGGACGCGACCGCGCCGACGGACGACATGGGTGCCTCCGCGAGATGCGCGCGACCCGACCGCTCCCGGCGGCTCGCGCTCAACGACAGACTGCCGACCGCGTCGGCGCGACCACAACCCGGCAGCGCACGACCCGATCAGCGACGACCTGCTACACGACGATCTCGACCAGCGCGACGCCCTCGCCATCGTCCCAGGGCGCGTAGCCCGGAACGACGCGTGCGGCACGCGTGCGATCGCCCGACGGAGGCTCCGCCCCGCCAACTCCTTCTTCGCGGCTCCACCGCTCGCTGCCGGACGCTCCCGCGTCCGTTCCACGATCCGCCCACGCCCCGCTCCCGGGCCGGCGATCGTGGCCTCCATCCTGCCCGCGCTCCGCGTCGGGGTCGGACCCGTGCTCCGCACTCTCGCCCGCGTCGGGATGCTCCGATCCGCCGGGCCTTGGCGTGGGGGCTCCGCCCCGTTCCGGTCCGGCGGCCTCCGCCACGCGGACTTCAAGGCGATCAACACGCAATCCGCGTGCCTCGAGCGAGGCGCGGAGGTGCTCGATCGAGGATTCGAGGATCTCGCGGGCCTGCTGGGATGCGGCCTCGAAGCGGGCCGACACGCCGTGCTGGCCGCGGACGATCTCCACGCGGAGCGAGCCGAGGTGGTCGGGCGCGAGATTGAAGCGGACCGAGCCGTCCTTGGCGCGGAGGGCCAGGCCCAACGCGCGGTTGGCCTGATTGATCACGCCCTGGCGATCGGTGGGCGTTGGCTTCGGAGTGGCCAGTTTGGACGGCGCGGCGGTGGTGCCCGCTCGCGCGACCGAGGACGCCGCGACGGGCGGTGCGCCTTGGCTTGAAGTTCCCGGTGAGGTGTTGGTCGGTGCGGGTGCGGCGTTTCCGCCTGGCGTGCCCGCCGCCGCGCCCGTCGCCGGAGCGGGTGGAGCCGGAGAGCGGTCGCCGCGCTGCGTCGACGGGTCCCCGTTGCGTCCACGGTGCCCGGAGGCGTCTTGCGCCTCGGCGCTCGCCGTCACGACCGAGCCGGCGGTCGTTGGCGTCGGGTTGCTGCCGGTTCCGTTGGCGTCACGGCTCGGCGAGGCCGCAGGCTGTCGCTGCGTGGCGAATGGATCGGGCGAGTGGGGCGCGGCGCGTGTGGGCTCGTGTGGCTTGGCGCGCGGGCCGGATTCGCCGTCGATCGCGGAGTCGCCCCGGAGCGCCTCGCTGGCATGGTCGCTTGCGCGAACGTACGAACCGGGCGTGCGGCCCTGCAGTTGGGCCTGGGCCAGTGCGCTGAGGCTCACGCCGCGTCCGACGGTTCGGAGCATGTCGGCTTGGGATCTGGTGAGCGCCTCTGTCGACGCGCCGGCACGCCCCGGTTGGCGTGTCGCGTGCGGGCCCGCGGGGCCGAGTCCGGTCTTGCCATTGGCCGTGCCGTTCCGGTCCCGCCCGATCGCCGCGGCGGGAGTCTGCGCGGAGGCGACGCCGAGATTCGAGGCCAGCAACGCAAGAAACGCCAGTTCGTCGGCAGGACCCGCGCCGGAACGACGCTGGGATTGCGCCGGCCCGCCGGAAGGAACGGCCTCTCCGACGCGACGGATCTCGGATTGTGGGGTCTGGATCGCGGCTTGCGGCGCGGTCATGGCGAGGAACTCTCCGGGGCGCGGGCCAGCAGGCCGCGCGTCCGGAGCCGTTCGAGCAAATCGGCGGCCAGAACCGGATCGGAACCGGCCAGCGACGACATGATGCGGTTGCGCGAGCGCTCGGGCATCGCATCGAGATACGCGACGACCTGGTCTGCCCCGCCGAGCATGATCGGGATGGAGCCGTCGGGGGCGTCGGATTCGCCGGGGTCGATCGGGATGGCGCCGTTTCCGGTGGGGCGGCGGAGGATTTCGAGCAGGATGGACACGGCGTCGTCGGCGCGGAGCCCCGCGAGCGTGCCGACGGCCTTGCGGAACTGGGCCGAGCCCTCGACCGCCTCCAGTTCAGACCGCATGCGCTCGAACGCCGTACGTTCGGCCTCGAACGCCTCCCGTTGCTGGGCCAGGCGAGCCTGCCCGGCCTCGATCGTGTCCTTCAGGTCGCGGGTCTCGAGGCGGAGCCGCTCGATCTGCTGGTGGTCTACCTCGGACAGGTCCAGGCGGACGTGCAACTGCTCCGCCGCGCTCAGCGGGGCCTCGGCCTCGTGGGCAGCCGCCTCCTCCTCAGCACGGGCGGCCTCGGCGGACGCGGCTTCCTCGGCCTCGCGGGCCCGCTCCTGGTCCGCCGGTTCGGCGAACAGTTCTCGCAGGTCGCGCAGACGCTGCGCGTCGAGGCGCCCGGAGCCGGACAGCCAGCCCACCACGCCCGCGACTGCCAGCACGTTGGCGAGCGCGAGAACGCTGATGATGTTCCAGATCGTCTTCATGTCGGTATTCCGAGCGAGCCCCGGGTGTCGGCGTGGTGGAGCGGTCGCTCCCGGAACTCAGCCTCTCGCAAGGGCGGGGCCGTCGTCCGACGGATCGGGGCGGGCAGCCCGCATGACCGCGAGCTCGTCGAGCGCGGCGGCCTCGGCGCGGTCCTGCTCGCGTTTCCAGGCCTCGTACCGGCGCTCGCGGAGGACCTCGACGCCGCGCCGGGCAGCGGTGGCCTTGATGAGCTCGAGTCGAGCGGCGTCGAGGCGTTGGTGGACGCCGGCCAGGCGGACGACCGCCCGCTGGGCGCGGGAGATGAGCCCCAGCGTTGCGCTGGCGCCGTGGCGGAGGGCTGGCAGTTGGAGCCGTTCGGCGGGTCGATCGCCCTGGTCCTGGCCGGATCGCTCGTGGAACAGGGCGGCCCGGAGATCGTCGCGCTCCTGCTCGATGGCCCGCTGCTGGGCGGCGATCTCGCCCTCGATTGAGAGGCGTTCGCGTTCGAGCTCGGCGACGCGGCGCTGGTGCTCGCGCTCCTGGCGGAGGCGCTGGTCGAGCACGGGCTGGAGTGAAAAGGTGAAGGGCATGGGTCAGAGGGGGGAGAAGCGACGGAGCGACGCAGCGACGCAGCGACGAAGGGATGGGGGATGGGAACGGGGGAATGACTGCGCGGCGACCGAGAGCCGGCGCGGGCGTGATGTCGATCGAGGCGACGCGGGCGTCGCTGGCCCCCGCTCCGTCGCTTCGTCGCTGCGTCGCTGCGTCGCGTCCCCCGGCATCACTTCTTCCTCCTGGCAAGCTCCTCGCCGGCCTTGACGGCCAGGGCGATCAGGCGCGAACGGGACGCCTCGAACGGTTCGGACTCGCCCGCGCCCTGGCGGAGCAGTTCCTCGATGGGGGCGCGAAGCTCGATGGCCACGTCGGTCTCGGGGTTCGAGCCGCGCGCGTAGGCCCCGATCTGGACCAGGTCCTCGACCTCGCGGTAGAGGGCCAGGAGCCGGGCGATCTGACGCCGGGCGGCGACATGCGGCGGATCGCTGACCTCGTCGGCGACGCGCGAGACCGAGTCGAGCACGTCGATCGCCGGGTAGTGCGAGCGCTGGGCCAGCCGGCGCGACAGGATGGCGTGCCCGTCCAGGATGCCGCGGGCCGCGTCGGCGATTGGCTCGGTCATGTCGTCGCCCTCGACCAGGATGGTGTAGAGGGCGGTGATGGAGCCGGGGGCGGGAAGCGAGGCAGCGATCGAGCGAGGCAGCGAGACAGGGGTAGAACCCCCGTTCACCGGGGCTGGTCCTGATCCGCTCCCCCCTGTCTCGCTGCCTCGCTGTCTCGCTGTCTCGCCGGGTTCGACGATCCCCGCCCGCTCCAGCAGCAACGCCAGCGACGCGAACACGCTCGGCGTGTAGCCCTTCGTCGCCGGGGGCTCGCCGGCGGACAGGCCGATCTGTCGCTGGGCGTGGGCGAAGCGCGTGATCGAGTCCATCATCAGCAGGACGTGGCGTCCGCGATCGCGGAAGTGCTCGGCGATCGACGTGGCCGCCAGCGCGGCTCGCACCCGCATCAGCGGCGACTCGTCGCCCGTGGCCACCACGACCACCGACCGCGCCAGCCCCTCCTCCCCCAGCACCCGCTCGACGAACTCCCGGACCTCGCGCCCACGCTCGCCGATCAGCGCGATGACGTTGATGTCAGCAGAGGAGTGCCGCGCGATCGTGCCCAGCAGCGTCGACTTCCCGACGCCCGGCCCGGCGAAGACGCCAAGCCGCTGGCCCAGCCCCAGGGGCATCATCAGGTCGATCGCGCGAACGCCGGTTCGCAGGGGCGTGCCGATGGGCGGGCGTTTCAGAGCCGACACGGGCGGAGGCACAAGCGGTCGGGGAGACAGGCCCTGCGCAACGGGACGGTCGTCGAGCGGGCGGCCCATGGCGTCGACGATGCGCCCGGCCAGCGCGTCGCCGACCGGGGCGATGCGCGACACGCGGCGAACGCGGGCCGGATCGCCGGTCTGCACGCCGATCGTCGTTCCCAGCGGCATCAGGATCGCCTGGTCGTCGGTGAAGCCCACGACTTCGGCCAGAACGTGGTTGTCGCGCCCGATTTCGACCAGCGCGCCGACCGGCGCGGGCAGGCCGCGGACCAGGATGGTCATGCCGCGCACCGCGGCCACTCGCCCCGTCACGACAATGGGCTGGGCGTGCTGAAGCGTCGCGATGGCGTCGGCGACCAGGCTCACGTGGGCGGACCCTCCGCGGACGAGCGACCGGATGCGGCGGTGTCGGGTCGGGCCGGCATCAGCTCGTCCACTAGGGCGGCGATCCGGGCATCGAGCGTGGCGTCCAGAGTGCCGCCGCCCGCGGTCGTCGCGACGCACGAACCGCGGGGAATGCCGGCCTCAACGACAATCTCGGCGTGCCGGGCCGCGCCTTCGGCGGCCAGAAGGCCCGGCAAGGACTCGCGGACGAGCGCCTCGTCATCCGGGTGGACGCCGATGGTCAGCCGCGTGCCACGCGTGGCGAGTTCCAGCACCGCGCCGACAGCCGCAGCGGCGGCGCGGGGGTCGAGCGCGACCGCGCGCCTGGCGACTCTCTCGCTGAACCGGAGGGCGAGCTCGAAGCCACCGACCTCGCACTCGCGGAGAATCGCGTCGCGCTCGAGGATGAACCGGGCCAGGGCCTCGCTCCAGGATCGTTCGATGTCCTGCAGACGCTCGCGCCGCTCGGCCGCGGCCTCGCGTCGCCCGAGCTCGCGCCCCTCCTCAGCGCCCTTGGCGAATCCCTCGGCGTGCCCGGCGGCTCGCCCCTGTTCCGCCGCGCCCTCGAGGATTCGCTTGCGCTCGGCCTTGGCGTCGGCGATGATCGCGGCGGCGGCCTCTCGGGTCGTGTCGATGATCGCGTCTGCCTGGGCCTGGATGCTGGCCAGGTTCATAACCAGCGACGGCCTGGCCATCGAGCTCGTGTCGGCCTGTCGGATCATCGCCATCGGGCTGGCTCCGGTACGCGGCGGTGCGGTCGCGTTTCAACCCGACGCTCGCGCGTCGGGCTCAGTTCAAACTAGACCAGCGTTTCGCCCTCGCCGCCGCGGCCTTCGATGACCAGATCGCCGGACTCCTCGAGCCTGCGGACGATGTCCACGATCCGCTGCTGGGCCTGTTCGACGTCCGACACGCGCACCGGGCCCATGTACTGCATGTCCTCCTTGATCAGGGCGGCGGCCCGCTCGGACATGTTCCGGAAGATCTTCTCCTTCAGCGGCTCGGAGGCGGTCTTGAGCGCCAGCGACAGCTCGTCGTTCTCGACCTCCTTCAGCACCGCCTGGATGCCCTTGTCGTTCACGTGGATGATGTCCTCGAACACGAACATCAGGCGCCGGATCTGCTCGACCAGGTCGGGGTCGTCGGCCTCGAGGCCCTCCATCACCGCCTTCTCGGTGGCGCGGTCCGCCAGGTTCAGGATCTCGGCGACGGTCGGCACGCCGCCGGCCTTCTCCATCGACTGCGTGAGCATGTTCGAAAGGCGGCTCTCCAGGCCCTTCTCGACCTCGCGGATGACCTCGGGGTTGGTCTGCTCCATGTTCGCGATGCGCTTGATCACCTCGATCTGCTTCTGCAGGGGCAGGCCCGCCAGGATCTCGGAGGCCTTGTGGTGCGGCAGGTGGCACACGATCAGCGCGATCGTCTGCGGGTGCTCGTCCTGGATGAACGTCAGCAGGTTCGCCGCCTCGGCCCGCTGCAGGAACGCGAAAGGCGTCTTCTGCACCTGCGTCTGGATCTGCGAGATGACCCGCCCGGCCACCTCTGGTGGGAGCGAGTCCTTGATGATCGATTTGGCCAGGTCGAGGTTGCCCTCCTCGACGTACTGGCTCGCGACGGTGATGTTGTAGAACTCCTCAACCACCGCCGTCTGGTGCTCGCGAGAAACTCGACCCAGCGAGGCCAGCTCGCGCGAGACCTCCTGCACCGCGTCGGGCTCCATCCGCGATAGGATCTTGCCCGCCGAGTCCCGCCCCAGCAGCAGCAGCAGGATCGCCGCCTTGGACAGGCCTTCCAATTCCGCCGGATTGCTCGGCAGTCGCTCGCCCGGCTTTCGAGGCATGGCTCAGGACTCCGATGAGATCCACTGACGCATGAGGCGGGCCGCCCCATCCGGGTCCGACGCGACCATGCTCGAGACCTCCTCGAGCATCCGCTGCGACTTGACCTGCTCTTCGCCGACCTCGATCCCCGCCATCGCCAGGTCCGACTCGTCGGCCTCGCCGATCAGATCGCTGGGCGTTTCCAGCGTCGGCGGGGCGCCCACCAGTTCCTCGGCTGTCGGGAGTTCGACCTGCTTCGACGCCTTCCGCACCAGCGTCAGCATCAAACCCACCGCGACCACCGCCAGCACCGCGAGCACGGCCTTGTCGATCAGGCCCCCGAGACCCCCGAAGGACCCGCCCGACCCAACGAGCGTCGCCAGCCCGCCACCGGACGCCGACGTGCCGTGCGCGGGCGCCCCGTCGCCGGGGATCATCGAGACGCGGACAAACTCGGAAACGTCCGGCGGCGTCGCCGCGGCCTGGCCGAGGGCCTGCTGCGTCTGCTGGGTCAGCGTCCGCACATGCGGGATGAGGTCGGCCTTGATCTGGTCCGACAGCTCCGTCCACTTGGCCGCGATCGCCGAGGCGTCGGGCGCCGCGCCGTCGTCACCCGAGCCGATCAACCCCGCGACGAACGACTCGGGCACGTTGACCGACACCGCCAGGCCCGTCGTCACGCCGCGCGGGTCGACGTACCGCTCGGTCTGGCTGCCAACGAACGGCGTCGTCGTCGACTGCGAGTCCGTGGTTTCCGTCCTGGTTCCACCCGAGCCGCCGGACTGGCTGATGCTCGCCGTCGCGTTGGATCGGGGGCCGGGCTGGGCGCCCGGAGCCGACTGCGTGCTGGTGCTCTCGCTCAGGGTCTCGCTGGTCACGAACGAGGTCGTGCCGCCCTGTTCCTGGCTGAAGTACCGCTGGGTCTGGCCTTCGCGAGTGGTCGCGTCGACCTGCGCGGTGACGGAGATAATCACACCCGGGATGTACTGCAGCATGTCCGCGACCTTGTCGCGCGTCAGCTGCTCGTACCGGGCCGCCAGCTCGAGCGAGGTGGTGGCGATCAGGTCGCCCTCGCGGCGCGGGCGGCGTTGCTGGCCCGTCACACCGTCGATCACGCGGACGTTGGCGATGTCCAGCCCCGCAACCGCCCCCGCGACCTGGTTCCCGATCGCGTCCACCGTGCCCTGATCGATCGCGGCCCCGGACGCCGAGAACACCGTCACCGCCGCCGTCGGCTGGCGGACGATCGAACCCAGGCCCGCGGCCTCGGGATTGTCCAGTAGAACCCGGGCCTCGCGGATGCCGCGGTACGCGCCGATGATCCGCCCGAGCTCGTTCTGCAGCGCGATGCGGTAGATCTGGCGGTTCTGCTCGCGCGAGTTCTGCCACGACTGCGACTCGAGGATGTTGTTGAAGAGCAGCGTCGTGTCGTCGGGCAGCTGCCCGGTCTGCCCGAGGTACGCCAGGGCCGCGGTCTGCTGCCCGGCGGGCACCACGATCGCCCCGTTCTTCTCCTGGGCCTCGAACCCACCGGATCGCAGCGACGCCAGCAGCGACTGGTTCCCGCCCGAGGGCATCAGATCGACCATTGCGGGGCGGGCGGCATAGATCGCCACGAGCACCAGCGCCATCACCAGGATCACGCCCAGGCTGAGCATGAGCAGACGCTGGCTGACGCCCAGTTTGGCGAACTGGGTGCGGATCTGGGCCAGAACCTGGGCGAGACGATCCATGCGGCGGGCCTCCAGCCCGTTCGCGCGCCGTCCCGGCGCGCCGGACCGCGGCCAAGGCGACGGTCCGAATCGCCTTGGTCGGCCCGACGCCGAGAACCACTTGAAAGTGAGGAACGATCCGCGCGCTGGGGCCCGGTCATGGCCATGCGACTGGCGCGGCTCCTGCGCGGCACGCGCCGTTCCTGCGCGGACTCTCGATTCAGACTATGCGACCGCTGCCGGCATCAGACGCGGACCTGGTTGATCTCCTGGTACGCCTCCACCACCTTGTTCCGCACGGCCTGGAGCATCTTGAACGCGCTGTCGGCCTTCTGCGTCGCCAGGATCACGCCCTCGACGTCGTCCCGGTCGCCGGTGGCCAGGTCCTCGATGGCCCGGGTGGCGTCCTGCTGCAACTGGTTGACCTGGTCGATGTTCTGCAGCAGGGTCTCCTTGAACGACGGTCCCGGCCCGCCCGCGCGCGCGGCGGGCACGCCGGAGGGAAGCCGCAGGGCTCCGCCCGCCGCGCCGATGAGTCCGAGGGGATCACTCATGGTCCTGCTCGCTGGGGCGCAACACCACTCCGGAGAAGAGGGGGGCGCACGTGCTCAGGCGATCAACCGCAACGCTTGTGCCATCATCGACTTTGTCGCCTCCGCGACCGTGATATTCGCCTCGTACGCCCGGATCGCCTCCATGGCGCTCACCTGCTCCATCACCGGGTCGATGTCCGGATACGGCACCATGCCCCGCTCGTCCGCGAACGGGTTGGACGGGTCGGGCTCGAAGCGTACCGCATCCTCGTTGGCCTCGATCGCCGCGACGTGCACGCCCAAAGCCCGCCCCGCCGGGGTCGCGGCCGAGGGATCCCCCGGGGCGAAGAACACCTCACGCCGCTTGTATGGGTTGAGGTTTCCATCCGCGTCCAGGATCACGCGGCTGTTGGCGATGTTCGCCGAGATCGCCTCCAAACGCGTCCGCTGGGCGATCAGGCCGCTGGTCGAGATGTCGAGGGTGCCGTACAAAGGGAATTCCGTGGGTCGTAGGTCCGGGACGGGTTTGAGAGTTTGCCCGCGATCGAGTCCTGAGTCCTGAGTCCTGGGTCCTTGGTGCTGGGGGTCGGTCAACCGGCGTCCGAGAGCCTGTCCGCGGCGATTCAGCACTCAGCACTCAGCACTCGCCCCTGCGCTACGCCACCCGCTCGGCCATTGCCGCACGCAGCATGCCGCTCTGCTGGCGCATCAGGTCGGAGGCGACGCGGAACGCGGCCGTGTTCTCCGCCACCGCCTGCATGAGCCGCTCCAGGTCGCGGTTGTTCCGGTCCTGAAACAGCACGTTCTGGGCCGGCGAGCGGGGGTTGAGGCGGAGCGCCCCGTCGGACCCGATTTCGAGCTCGCGCGTCGCCTTCCACTGCAGCCCGCCGTGGGTGCCGCCGTTGCGGGCCCGGCGCTGGTGGATCGCCTCCCGCAACGTGTCCTGGAATCCCCGGACCGACACATCCTGCGGGCGGAAGTCCGGCGTCGAGAGGTTCGCCACGTTGTGGGCCAGCACCCGCTGACGCTGCCCGGCGAACCGGAGTGTCATCTCAAGTGCCGGCAGCGCCCCCGCGCTGGTGACCTGATCGATCAGCATCGCCGGACGCCCCGCAACCCGCGTGCCCTCAAGCGGGCGAAGCGCCGGACACGCCAATCGCCGCCCATCGCGCCACCCTCAACCCCGCCTACAGCGTCGCCGGCACGATCCGCATGTCCTTCCACTTCTTGAGCTTCAGGCCCAGCGTCCTCACCCCGATGCCCAGCGACCGCGCCGTCTTCTGGCGGTGCCCGTTGAAACGTCCGAGGGTCCGCACGATCACGTCCCGCTCGATCTCCTCAAGCGTCCGACCGGCAGCCTGCACGTACTCGGTGTCCATCGGGGCCGATACCGTGCCGTACGACGATCCGTTGGTCCCGCCCGCGCCGTTGGCGTGTCCGTTCGAGAGCCCACCGGCGTGCCCGTTGGCGCCAAGCCCGCTGGTGGCGCCGGAACTCGGCTTGGCCTCGGTCATCACCGACGCCGCTGCCACATCGCCCACGCTCAGCCACGACTCGATCAGCGACCGCTCGATCGCGCCCGCTCCCGCCGCCGACAGCACCACCGCCCGCTCGCACACGTTCTGGAGTTCCCGCACATTGCCGGGCCAGCGGTACCGCCCGAGCAGCGCCATCGCCTCCGGGCTGAACGACAGCCCCTCCCGCCCCTCGCGGGCGCACACCTGGCGCACGAAGAACTCGGCCATCGCCGGGATGTCCTCAACCCGGTCCCGCAGCGGCGGCAGGTGGATCGGCAGCACGTTCAGGCGGAAGAACAGGTCGTGGCGGAACTCGCCCCGCTTGACCGACTGCGGCAGGTCGCGGTTGCTCGTCGCGACGATCCGCACGTCCACGCCGATCGTCGTGCTCGAACCCACCCGCTCGAACGCCCGCTCCTGCAAGACGCGCAGCAGCTTCGCCTGGATCGGGGCCCCGATCTCCGAGACCTCGTCCAGCAGCAGCGTCCCGCTCTGGGCCAGCTCGAACCGCCCCTTGCGCAGGCGATCGGCCCCCGTGAACGCCCCGCGCTCGTGCCCAAACAGCTCCGACTCGAGCAGCGACTCGGACAAGGCCGCGCAGTTCACCGCCAGGAACGGCGACGCCGCCCGCGGCGATAGCTCGTGGATCGCCCGCGCGATCACCTCCTTGCCCGAGCCCGACTCCCCGCAGATCAGCACCGTCCCGTGCGAGCCCGCGACCGCCAGCACCTGCTCCTTCACACGCCGGATCGCCGGCGAGTTGCCGATGATCCGACCGATGCCTACGCCGGGCGTCGAGCCGTCGGCGCTCAGCGTCGAGGCCGCGCCCGTCCCCGCCCCGCTGGTGGCCCGCAGCACCGCGTTCTCGCGCACCAGCGCCGCGTGCGCGATCGCACGCTTGACCGCGATGATCAGCTCATCGCCCTCGAACGGCTTGGTCACATAATCGAACGCCCCGGCCTTCATCGCCCCGACCGCCGTCTCGACCGTCCCGAACGCCGTCATCAGCACCACCGGCAGGTCCTCGTCGATCGCCCGGACCCGCTCGAGCAGCTCGATGCCCGTCAGCCCCGGCATCCGCAGGTCGGTCACGACCGCGTCGGGCCTCACCCGCGCGATCGTCTCGAGCGCCGCGCCCCCGTCGCCCGCCTCGCACACCTCGAACCCGGCCCGACGCAGCGTGGCCCCCACGCTCTCCCGCATCATTTCCTTGTCGTCAACGACCAGCACCATGCTCATCGGCTTGTCTCCATCGGGGCCCGCCGGGATCGGCCCCGCGCGCCAGGTTCAGGGAACACCAGCTCGAACGTCGCTCCAACGCCGCTCTCTGTCGATCGGTCCGCGTTGTTCCACGCCTCCACACGCCCCGCGTGCGCGTCCATGATCCGGTGCACGATCGCCAGGCCCAGCCCCGTGCCCGCCGCCCGCGTCGTGAAGAACGGGTTGAACATCCGCTCGATCACACGCTGCCCGATGCCCGGCCCGCTGTCCACGATCCGCACAACCCCGACGCGCCGCCCGCCGCGTCCCTCGGTCCCGTGCTCCAAGCGCACCACCATGCGATCGAGCATGCCCCCGGGCGCCTCGCCCATCGCCTCGACCGCGTTGCGCACCAGATTCACGATCGCCCGGCGCGCCAGGTCCGCGTCGCACCACAATCGCCCGTCCACGCCGCTCGACTTCTCGATCGACACCCCCGCCGCGCACGCCAGCGGGCCGCACTCCTGCTCCACACACTCGAACAGCTCGCCCACATCAACCCGTTCGAGCCGCGGCGACATCTCCCTCGCGAAGCACAGTACGTCCGTCACGACGTGGTTCAGCCCGCGCACCGACTCGCCGATGCGGCACGCCGCACGGGCCGCGTCCGCTTTGCCCGCCGACTCACGCTCCAGCAGCCGCGCGTCCAACGCGATCGATGCCAGCGGGTTCCGAACCTCGTGCGCGATGCCCGCGGCCATCTGCCCCAGCGCCGCCAGCCGACGCGACCGCTCCAACTCCTCGTTCGCCTCGCGCAGCTCCTCCTGCAGGCGGGAGACCTCGCCCTGCAGCGTCTCGTGCGTCCGCTGCAGCGCCTCGCTCGCCACGTTGAACCGTGACAGGATCTCGGCCAGGTCCGACGCGGTCAGCGCGCCGCCGGGCACCCCGGACGCGACCGACGCCCCCGGGGGAGGCGCACCGCGTCCCGCCGCAACGGGCACCTCGATCGCCGGGCTCCTGACCGCCGCGCCCATCGTCATCCCCTCCGATCCTGCATCCGCGGCTCGTTGGCCCCGCCCGCGCCGTACGCCCCGATCGCCGCACGCCCACGCCCGACGCCCGCCATCTCGCCCGCGATCCGCTCGCGCGCCTGCGCGAGCAAGGCCGCGTCCTCCGCGTCGCGCGCCAGCACCTCGGCCACAACCGCAGCCACCGCCGCCGCCTGCGCCCGAGCCCGCTCGGCCTCGCCCGCCGGTCCCGACGCGAGCAGCCGCTCGAACCCATCGCGATCGCGACCAAGATTCACCGCGGCATCAGCCAACTGCGCCACCACTTCCCCGCGTTCCTCCACGATCGCAGCCGCGTCGTCCGGGCGCCCGTCGTCCAGGGCCGCGCTCTGGCGCCGGCTCAGCACGTCCAGCTCGGCGCACAACCGCTCGACCTCATCCAGCACGCGCGACAGCCGCGCGCCCTCCCCGCCGACATCGCCCGCACCAACCTGTCGCCCATCATGCCGTGCCATCAACGCTCCACACTGCGACCCCACCAGATCGCCGCCCCGCTCCGCCCGAGTGCCCCGTGCCCGACGCCCCGTACCCTCCCGCCCTAGCTCCCCCCGCCGTCGCCGGCACTCGCGTGCAGCGTCGCCATCGAGTCCAGCCAGCCCTGCCACTCGGCCCGCCCCATCGGCAGGTACGGGTCGTCCCACACCTCCGCCGGCAGGCTCTCGTAGAACAGGCGGGCCCGCTCGTTGGCGGTCCTGGCCCGATCGAACTCGCCGAGTGCGACGTAGGCGTTGACGATCTGGACCATCGCCACGAGCGACGCGGGGTCGGTCGGGTACCGCTCGCGGGCGGCGTCATACGCCTCGATCGCGCCGCGGTAGTCGCCCATGTCGAACTGGCACGACGCCAGGAAGTAGTACGAGTTGCGCAGGTACTCCTCGTCCAGGATCGACCGCTCACGCGCCGCCTTCGCCTCGATCTCGTCCCGCACCTCGCGGAAGATCTCCACCGCGCCCTCGAGCCGCTCACGCCGCAGCGCCTCCACCTCGCGCCGCCGCGCCGGTGTCAGCTCCGTCTGCAGCAGCGCCGCCGCCTCCCGCGCCGAACGCCGCTCCGCGTCGCCCAGCCGATACCGCACCTGCACCAGACGCGGGTCGCTCGGGTACCGCTCCATCGCCTCCTCAAGCCGCGCGATCGCGTCGGCGTAGCGCCCCGAGCGGTAGTACATCAGCCCGAGCTCAAACAGCGCCTCCCGGTAGTGCGTCGAGTCCGGGAAGCCAACCTCTCGCCCCGACACCGCGCCCAGCAGCAGCCGCTCCCCCTCCTCGTCGTTCGACGGGTCGCTGTCGCCAAGCAGCGTCCGCGCCAGCGCGATCACGCTGCGGTCCCCGAACTCCCCCACATCGGGCGCGTTCGGGTTCTGCCGATCCTCCACCAGACCCCGGTACAACGCCGCCGCCTCCTCGAACTCGCCACGCGCCTGCCGCGCCTGCGCCAGCCGGTACCTCGCCTCGGCCCGCAGCGGCTCATCCGGAAACGACTCGATGTACTCCTGGAACCCAAGGATCGCCTGCTCCGTGTCGCCCGCCCGATCGAACGCATCCGCCGATTGCCACAGCGCCAGCCCGTACGCGTCCCGATCCTCCAGGATCATCCGCCTCGAATACTCCTTCAGGAACGTCGCCGCCCGCACCAGCAGGCGACGCACCTGCGCCCGCGTGCCCGGCTCCATCGACGACAGTGCGAACACCGCCTCCGACGTCCCGCGTCGCACCGGCAGCATCGCGTCCGACGCCGCCAGGTCCGCCTCCGCGACCGCCCGCAGCACGCCCGCCGGCGCCGAGTCCATCCCCGTCAGGTCCAACGCCAGCAGCGCCAAACGCTGCGCACGCCCCACGTCCCCCGAGGCCAGGCGGTTCCCGCTCTCGGTCGTCAGGCTCGCGGCGATCTCCGCAGTCGTGATCCAGCGGCCCAGGTCCCCCTCACGCGCCAGGTCGACCAGCTCCTGGTAGCGATCGACGCACACGTCCATGCTCCCTGCCGCCGCCTCCACCTCCGCGAGCCCCAGCAGCGACGGCAGGTACCACTCCGTCGAGCCGAACCACTCCCCGATCTGGCGCAGCCGCGTCCGCGCCTCGTCGAGACGCCCACGCTGCGCGTCGATCCTCGCCGTCACCAGCAGCGCCTCCGCCGACGCCACATTCGACGCCGAGAACATCGAGAGCGCTCGCTCCAGCTGCGCGTACGCCTCGTCAACCTCGGGAGGGTCGAGCTGCATGTATGCCCGCCCCAGCAGCGTCAGCAGCGTCGCCAGCCCGTCCCCGGCCGGACGCTCAAGCCGCGGCGTTTCCCGCAGGATCTGCGTGATCGCCGCCTCCGGAGCGCCGCGCGCCAGCGACAGCCGCGCCTGCTCCCCAACCGCCCACAACCGATCCTCCTCCCCGAGCGACGGGTCCGACAGCATGCCCGCGATGATCCGCAGCGCCCGATCCTGCTCCGCCACCGGGCGACGCAGCCCCTGATCAACAACCCGCTTGAGCCACCGAACCCGCTGCTCGCCCATGGCCTCCGGCAGGTGCGCGATCTCGCGCTCCGCCGCGTCCAGATCGCCCATCAGCAGACGCGTGTCCACCATCGCCTCGCGGTCGCCCTCGTCCAGAGGAGCCCCGAGGTGCTCGGCCGCCTCGTACTCCCGCAGCACCGACAGGTCATTCCTCGGATCACGCACCGACAGAGCCTTCTGGCCCCGATAGATCCCCCGGGCCATCAGCAGGTGGTACCGCGCCGCCTCGGCCGCCGTCACGCGCCCCGAGTCGACGAACGGAAACACCCCCTCGTCCCCTCCCAGAAACTCCACCGCCGAGCGGAACTGCTCCCGACGGATCATCGACTCGGCCCGGTCCATCCGGGCCATCAGGTCGATCTTCGGCTTGGTCGCGAACGCCGCCGCGATCCCCGCCCCAAGCAGGACCACGCCCACGCCCAGCAGCGGCAACTGCCACGACCGCCGAAGCGACCGCAGCAGCTCGCCAGGGCTCGCCGACGCCCCGCCCTCCGCCGAGGCCGATGCGTCCAAGTTGGGTCCCGTGCCGTCCGCCACGCGCGCACCCCAACCGCCCGAGAAAGGCCGATGGCGCACTCCTTGCGCCACCATGCGCGGCCAACGTCCCGGGCCGGTCACCGGTTATCGTCGGTCGGCCCCGAAATGCTTGATCTTGCGCGATCCCCCGCCGGACATTCCCGACGCGCGCCAAGTGCGCCCGCCCGCCGTCCCGCCCCGCTCCCCGCGCTACTCCTCGCCGTCGTCCCGCTCGTCCACGTCCTCGATCTCAACCGCCACCGCCGTCCCCGCCAGCCGATCCCCCGCGTGCCGACCGTCCCGCCTCGTCAACTCCAGCAACGCCACCGGCGCCAGCACCCAGCGGAACAGGTTTCGCCCGAGCGCCCGCCCAAGCCCCGGCGGGGCCCACGTCCCGCCCCGACGCCCCGCCGCCGCCACCACCCGGACACCGAAGATCACCTTCCCGGGCGTCCGCCCGAACAGACCCTCCATCAGCGTGCCCAGCCCGACGCCGACCCCCAGGAACACCAGAGCCGCCTGCGGGCCCTGCACCCCCATCAGCACCCGCATCGTCACCATGTCCCACAGCCCCTCGCCCAGCGCCCAGCCCGTCAGCACGCACACCACCAGATAGTCCGCCAGCGCGGCCAGCAGTCGGTCCCCCGGCTCGGCCAGCGCCGCGTCCTCCGGGAGGCGGATCGTCCGCTCCTGTCCCGCCCCCCGGATCGCCCACAGCAGCAGCACCGCGCTCACGCCCATCACCACGATCAGCAGCGCCCGCACCTCCTGCTGGCCCAGCGGAGCCCCCGTCTGCATCGCCCCGTCGTACAGCACCGCGCCCGTGTCGAGCGAGACCTCCACCAGGCGGAGCTCCAGCTTCGCGTCGATCAGCGAGCCGCGCCCGCTCTCGGGGCTCCCCGCCGGCGACAGCACCACGATCGCCCGCCGCCCTCCCGCCGCAACGCCCGCGAACCGGGGCCGCGTCTGCGCATCCGCGTCACCGATCTGGACCGTCGCCAGCGATGACTCCCACCCGCCCTGCGTTGCTCCAAGTTCGACGCCGCTCCGATCGAGCCCGGCCCAGATCAGCCCGGACCCGCCGACCAGCACCGCCCTCCGCGTCGCCGCGTCGCCGACGCCCACGCCGCTCGCCCCGACGTCCACTCGGCGCCACTCGGGCTGCACCGCCCCGATCGGCGTCTGGCTCTCGATCTCTCGCTCCCGACGCCGATCCACATGCTCGCCACCCGCCTCGAGCGCTCGAACGGCTTCCGCGATCCGCTCACGCCGCGCCCGATCCGCGTCGCCCACCTGGCTCGCGCCCAGTTCGCCGATCCACAGCGACCCCCCCGCCGCCCCCTCGACGCCGACAATCGCGACGCCCGCCTCACACGGCGCCAGCGTGAACCGGTCGCCCGCCTCGGCGCGACCGACGCCCTCGGGCAGCTGCACTCGGCGCCATCGCCCCGCGACCAGCACCGCCAGCTCGAGGCGCGCCCGCACGCCACCCTCTTCGCGCAGACCCCGCTCAATCAGCGCCACCGGCCCCACCGGCCCGCCCACGAACCCGGCCAGGCGTCCATGCCCCGCCAGCGACGCCTCCGCCGCCAGGCGACGCTCCGGGCGATACAGCCACAGGTCCCCGACCTCCGCCGCCTCCGCCAGGACCGAGTACACGCTCCGACGCGAGCGGCTCCCGTCCGACGCCGCCGCCATCGCCAGGTACACACGCCCGCCCACCGCCGCGATCGCCTCCGGCTCCGCCGCCAGGCGCATCACCACCCGCCCCCGCCCCGCCGGCGACGCCGACGCCCCGCCCGCCAGCCCGTCTCCAACCCGCGGCGGCAGGTGCAGCAGCAGGAATCCGCCGCCTCGCGGCTCGGGCACCACCGCCCACGCATGGACCGCGCGATCGGCATCCGTCCGAACCGACCCCGCCGCCGGTGACGCCGACAGCTGCGCCCGCGCGGGCCCCACAACCATCAGCAGCAGCGCGACCGCCGCGGTCCACGCGGCTGGTGTCATCCGGCATGTGCGACGCGGACGCGGCAAGCCCGCACTGTAGATGGCGACGCCCCGCGGGATGCCCCCGCGGTCCGCCGTCGCCGCCGCTGCACACGCAACCCAAAGAAAAACGCCCGCCCCCGAATCTCGGAGGCGGGCGTGGTTGGTGTCACTCGACGTGGCCGGGTGTCCGCGGAGAGCGGATCAGTTCTGGCCGGTGTCGATCGGGTCGCCGCCGACGTCGATGCCCTTCAGCCCGCCGCGCGTCCAGCGGTACCAGGCGCCCACGACCTCGGAGCCAAGGGGCGGCGGGAACTGCTGCGGGCCGCCGCGGACCCACGGCTCCCACACGTCCGGCTGGTAGGTCATGGTGTACGGCGCCGACACCGTCGGGAAGTTCGGCCACCACGCCGTGTTGGTCTCGTCGGTCTGGACGACGCGGCACGAGCCGTCGAAGAACAGCAGGGGCTCCTTGGCGTCGGGGTAGGCATAGAACGTGCCGCCGCCGCGCCCGAAGTGCCACGCGTTCTCGTCGTAGAGCTGGACCTTGGAGCCCGGGAAGGCGACAGTCGTCGCCAGCGTGAAGCCCACATTGTGCCCGCCGGGGAACTGGTAGAAGCTCGTCGTGCCGCCCTGCGAGAGGCGGTTGTTCACGGTCGCGCCCGTCGTGGCCCGCACGTCGCGGCTCTGCAGGCGGTCGTACGTCGCCGGAACCACGATGTACGACGACGAGTACGGCCAGCGCTTGGCCGTCGAGCCCGGGCTCGGCTGGTTGGGCAGCCAGAACCCGTTGTCGAACAGACGCCCGTTCTCCTCCTGCCACGTCAGACGCGGGCGGTCCTCCGGGCACACCACGATCTTCTCGGGCAGGCGGCTGGCCCAGTAGTCCTGCAGCACCAGGTGCGAGTACAGCACCTGCGGCGTCCAGCCCGTGATCCGCGGGATGTCCTCGCGACCCGCGCGCCGACGGAAGATGTCGACCGCCTGATCCGCCGCCGCCTGGTTCGGCGTCGCGGCGTTGCGCAGGTCGTTGTACGTGCTCAGCTGCCCGCCGCGCTCCCACGAGAAGCCGTAGTTGGCGTCCTGGAAGTCGGCCGAGTACGAGCCCTGGCCCTTGCCGTGCTGCGCGTTGTTGGACTGGCACACCGACAGGCGGGCCAGACGCCGCGCCTCACCCAACGCCGGCAGCAGGATGCCGATCAGCAGGGCGATGATCGCGATCACCACCAGCAGCTCGATCAGCGTGAACGCTCGCGCCTTGCGGCGCCCCAACTCAATCTTCATGGCAGTGTCGCCTTTCGCGGCCCTTGGCGGCCGATTCGCCCACGAGATCCCCTGCGTTTGGGACGCCCCAATGCGGCATCGCCGACCGGCGCAGACCCGGCCGACCCAGTTCCGTCACCATTGTGTGCAATTCCGACCCCCGCGTCAAGCCCATCCGACGATCAGTCCATCCCCACGGGCTCCGGCGCGCGGATGCCCGTTCTGGGCCCCCGGCCCCCCAATCCCGTGGACCGCCTGTGAGCCGCGTGTGGATCGGCGCGCGAAAACGCCCCTCCTAAATCCATGAGAGGGGCGATTCTGAGTCGGGGCGCCAGCGTCGAAGTGTTTGGATTTAGTTCTGGCCGGTGTCGATCGGGTCCCCGCCGACGTCGATGCCCTTCAGCCCGCCTCGCGTCCAGCGGTACCACGTGCCGACCGTTTCCGTGCCGAGGGGCGGGGGGAACTGCTGAGGGCCGCCACGAACCCACGGCTGCCACACGTCCGGCTGGTACGCCATCGTGTACGGCGCCGACACCGTCGGGAAGTTCGGCCACCACGCCGTGTTGACCTCATCCGTCTGGATGACGCGGCACGAGCCGTCGAAGAACGTCAGCGGGACCTTGGCGTCGGGGTAGGCGTAGTACGTGCCTCCGTTGCGCCCGAAGTGCCAAGCGATGGGGTCGTACAGCTGCACCTTGGAGCCCGGGAAGGCGACCGTGGTCGCGAGCGTGAAGCCCACGTTGTGCCCGCCGGGGAACGAATAGTAACTGTTCGAGCCAGCTTGGGAGATGCGGTTGCTCACGGTCGCGCCCGTCGTGGCCCGCACGTCGCGGCTCTGCAGGCGGTCGTACGTCGCCGGAACCACGATGTACGACGACGAGTACGGCCAGCGCTTGGCGGTCGCGCCGGGGTTGGGCTGGTTGGGCAGCCAGAACCCGTTGTCGAACAGACGCCCGTTCTCCTCCTGCCACGTCAGACGCGGGCGGTCCTCCGGGCACACCACGATCTTCTCCGGCAGGCGGCTGGCCCAGTAGTCCTGCAGCACCAGGTGCGAGTACAGCACCTGCGGCGTCCAGCCCGTGATCCGCGGGATGTCCTCACGCCCCGCGCGCCGACGGAAGATGTCAACCGCCTGGTCGCACGCCGCCTGATTCGACGACGGCGCGTTGTTCAGATCGTTGTACGTGCTCAGCCGCCCGCCGGCCTCCCACGAGAACCCGTAGTTGGCGTCCTGGAAGTCGGCCGAGTACGAGCCCTGGCCCTTGCCGTGCTGCGCGTTGTTGGACTGGCACACCGACAGGCGGGCCAGACGCCGCGCCTCACCCAACGCCGGCAGCAGGATGCCGATCAGCAGGGCGATGATCGCGATCACCACCAGCAGCTCGATCAGCGTGAACGCTCGCCGCGACGAGGCCGCGCGGCTTCCCCGGAGACGATCGGTCCACATGTGAACCATGCCTTTCCCGGCGCGACCGCCGGCACGAGTTGGATCCCCCGACCCGCGGGACAGCCCCGCGGGAGTGCCCGCCCGGGTGGCAAGCCCGGGCGAACGTCCAATCCACCAGTATGCCCGAACGCCGTCGGACGGGCAAGGCGAAGAACCGGTGGAAACCGCAGTGGAAACCGCGTCGCCTCCCGCCCCGACAGCCCCTCGATCAGGGCATGTCGCCCAGGCGGATCAACGCCTCGCGGGCGTCCAGAGCGGCCCGCCACGCCGCCGCGCCCTCCGCCGTCAGCGACGCGTCGCCCTCGAAGCGATCGACCAACGCCCGAGCCTCCCGAAGCGAGCCCGCCTCGCCCGAACGCAGCACGCCGCCAATGACCGCCGAAGCCGCAGGGGGGCGGACCGCGGAAGCGGGGTCCGCGGCGGCCGGGCTCGGCTCGGATGCCGCGACATCCGGCCCCGTTGGAGCCGCCGCGATGGCCCCGATGGGCTCCCCCGACGCCCCGGCGGGCGAACCGGCCGTTGGCGTCGGCGTCGTCGGGCTGGGGTTCGGCGGCTGGTCGGACACTCCCCGCTCCGCGACGACAGTCCCCCCCGGTGCCCCGTTCCCCAGCCCCAGCGACGCCAGCGCAGGCTCGAGCCCGCCCCGGGCCCACACCAGGACGCCGCCAAGGCCCATGACCCCAACCACAAGACCGCACAACGCCGCCGCCACGACCCCGGCGCCGGACACGCTCGGTCGTCGCGACGCTCCACCGCTCGTCGGCGTGTCTCCCAGATCCAGCTCGCGCGGCCCGAGCCCCCACTCGGCGTTCAAGGCCGCCACCCGCTCCGGCATGCCCGCGGCCTGCGGTGGCGAGATCGGGACGACCGTCGCCCCAGTCGGCACGCCGGTCGGCATTGGTTGGAGCGAGCCGGTCGGCACGCTGACCGCCGCGACCCGCTCAGGCGTCGCCTGCCCAGGCAGCAGCGAGACCGCCGACAGACCCAGATGCTGGCGATCCGTCTCCGGCTGGAACGACACCCCGCACGCCGGGCACATGAACGCGCCGGGATCGACCTCGCGCCGGCACGAGTGGCACGCGCCCAGCAGGTGGGCCACGCCCGGCGTCTGGGCGGCCCGGGTCCAGAATTGGCGGGTCGTGGGGCCTCGGAGGATGGTCTCTTGCGTGATGCTGCCGCGCGCGACCATGGCGCGGATCGTCTCGTACGCGCAGCCGGGACGGTGGGGGCGCCCCTCGTCGCGCAGGAACCACGGGCCCATCGCGTTCTGCGTCGCTTGCTTCGAGAGCGCGTCGAACTTGCCCGCGCAGCGGTCGCACCGCGTCGTGTTGATCGATTCGGCCCCGCAGTACGGGCACAACTCCACGCGCGGCTGCGGCGTCGGACGCGGGCGAACGCCCACCGCCGACCTCTGCACCACCTCCGACGCGCGAGCCGGGGCGTCCCCGCCCCGGTCCTCCCCACCCGCGTTGGCGTCGGATTGTTCGGTCGGCTCGGGCACGCGGCGTCCTTTCGGGACGGTTCCCCTCCCAATGTACGCCAAACCGCGCATCGGGGTTGACGCGCCCAGCGGATCGCCCGCGCGCGTGACAACCCGGTGACACCCCGCGCCCGCAGCGCCCGCCCGGCGCGGGGACAAGCGGTGCCCGCCGCATACGCTCGTCGCTGCGACGCCGCCATCGGAGCCAGATATGGACCAGTTCTCGGAATCCGCCCCGCCGCCCGCCGGTCCCCGCCGTTCGCTCGCGCCCCGCGCCCTGTTTCTCGTCGGCGCGGTCACGCTGGCCTGTCTCGTCGGTTGCGCCGGCTCCGCCCAGCGCGACCCGATGAGCGCCATGTCCCAGGACACCCCGCCGCCCCCCCGACCCCGCACCTCCGGGGGCAGCGCCGACGCCGACATCCGCCCCGCGATCGTCGTCAACGGCCAGGGCGTCGCCTGGGATGACGTGTGGCCGGCGCTCGCCGAGCACTCCGGCGGCGCCATCGTCGCCGAGGTCGTCCTCGACACCCTGCTCCAGGCCGACCTGGCGCGCCGTGGCCTGTCAATCAGCCCGCGCGACATCGAGCACGAGCGCCAGGCCCTGACCCGAACGATCGTCGAGGGCGTGAGCGTGAGCGACCAACAGGCCCAGATCCTGGCCCGGCGCGTTGCCGACGCCCGCGCCCTCGGGCCCCACCGCATGGAAGCGCTGCTCCGCCGCAACGCCATGCTCCGCGCCATCGCCCGAGAGTCGGTCGCCCCGACCGAAGACGCGCTCCGCCGCGCCTACGACATCGAGCACGGCCGCCGCTTCGTCACCCGCCTCATCACCCTGCCCGACCACCGGGCCGCGTCCGACCTCGAACGCTCGCTCCGCGCCGGCGATCCCGCCTCGCTCCGGGCCCGATTCGCAGAGGCCGCCGTCGCCCGGTCCACCGACCCCACCGGCGCGGCCGGCGGGCTGCTCGGGCCGATCAGCCCTGCCGATTCGTCCCTGCCCGCGGCCCTCCGCCAGAGCGTCGCGACGATGACGCCGGGCTCGATGACCCCGATCATCGCGCTCGACACGGGCTTCGCCCTCGCGTACGTCGAGTCCGTCATCGAGCCCGACGCCGTGGCTTTCGAGAGCGTCCGCCCCGCGCTCGAGCAACGCGTCCGCGAGCGGATGGAACGCATCGAGATGGACGTGATCGCCCGCGAGATGCTCGCCTCGGCCCGCGTCAGCGTGCTGGATCGCTCGCTCGACTGGGGCTGGCAGACCGGGCGTTCACGCTGAGGCCGTCAGAGCCGCGATCGGCAGATCGCGAACCCCGACGCCAATCCCGACGCCACTCCCGACGCCCCACGTCACACCGCGTCCGCGCCGCCGGCCCCACCTCAGCCCCCGCCCCAGAACCCCGCCCAGTTGCCATTCTCGAATCCGACGATCGCCCCGCGGTCCCACCCCGCACGCTCCAACGCCTCGCCCACGCGACGAAGGCCATCCACACCGTCGATTCCCTTCGGCAAGCGTTCCGCCCCGAACCCGCCGTCCATGTCCGAGCCCAGCCCCACCGCGTGCCGCCCGCCCGCCAGCTCGCAGACCCGCTCGACGTGGCGCACCACCCACTCGAGATCGGCCCGCTGCCCCTTCGCGATCCCGGGATCGAGAAAGTCCGACAGCAGGTTGATCCCCACCACCCCGCCCCGGCGCGCGATTTCGCAAATCGTCTCGTCCGCCAGGTGCCGCTGCCGCGCGTGCGGATACGGATCGCGATCGAACAGCCCGCGGCTGTTCGAGTGTGACGCCATCACCGCCCCGCTCGCCAGCGAGAGCAACTCGTCCGTCGCCCGCCGCGACAGGTGCGACACATCATGCACCACGCCCAGCGCGTCCATCGCCTTGACCAGGTCTCGCCCGAGATCGCTCAGCCCGATCGCCTCGTCCGGGTCGGCGTGATTCCCGCCCGCGTACCGCGAGCCGAGGGCCCACGCAAGCCCGATCGCCACCACGCCGCGCTCAACCCACCACCCAAGCTCATCCGGCGAGCGAATCGGATCGGCGCACTCCATCAGGATCCCGACGTGTAGCGGCGTCTCGCCGCCCGGCGCGCAAATGCCGACGCCGGGCGCATCGCCCGAGCCAGCCTCGTCCAACCCACGCCACGACGCATCCCCGCGCCGCCCCATCAGCCGCACCAGCCCCTCATCCGCCCAACGCCGGTACTGCTCCACCTGCACAACGCCCGCCCGGTGCGCCGCCTCCGCATCGCCCGCCGCATACATCTGCGCTTCGCGCACCTCGGGCCCCGCCCCACCCGCCGGCAACGCCTGCGTGAAGATCGTCCCGAGGCACGCCCTCACCCCGCCCTCACGCAGCGCGGGGAACGTCACCGCCGCCGGCAAGTGCGGCCCGCCGCACACATCCACCCCCGCCCGCATGTCCCGCCCGCACCCCGCCAGATACGCCAGATCCAGGTGCGCATCAAAGAACCGCGTCGCCGTGCCCATGCGGGCACGTTAGGCCGGTGCGCCTCCCTCGCCCCGACCCCAACGCCGACATCCTCGCCCCGGACAAGCGACCCGCACCCCACACGCGTGCTCACGCTCATACTCGTCCCACGTCTCCAGCAACCCTGCGTGTAGGAATCACTCCGTCACTCCGTCACTCCGTCACTCCGTCACTCCGTCACTCTGCCACTTCCTCTCTCCTCTCTCCCCTCTTTCCTCCCCGTACCCTCCCCCGTGGACTACCTCCTCGTCTGCACCGTCGCACTCCTGGCCGCTGGACTCACGCTCATCTCCGGCTTCGGCCTCGGCACGCTGCTCATGCCCGCCTTCGCCGTCTTCTTCCCCCCCGAACTCGCCATCGGCGCCACCGCCGTCGTCCACCTGGCCAACAGCCTCTTCAAGCTCGCCCTCATCGGACGCTGGGCCGACCGCGCCCTCATCCTCGCCTTCGGCCTGCCCGCCATCGCCGGCGCCATCCTCGGCGCCACGCTCCTGGCCGGCGTCGCCACCCTCCCCGCCATCGCCGCCTACGCCCTCGGCCCAATCAACGCCCGCATCACCCCCGTCGCCCTGGCCATCGGCACGCTCATCATCGCGTTTGCCTTCCTCGAATCCTCCGAGCGATTCGCCGCGACCACCGTCCCCAAACGCGCCATGCCCTGGGGCGGCCTGCTCTCGGGCTTCTTCGGCGGCCTCTCGGGCCACCAGGGCGCCCTCCGCTCGGTCTTCCTCATCAAGTCCGGCACCGACCCCAGGCAGTTCGCCGGCACCTCCGCCACCATCGCCGCCATGGTCGACATCGCCCGCCTGGCCATCTACGCCGCGGGGGCCGCCTTCTTCACCAAGGACTTCGCCTCCGCCGCAGGCGTCCCCTGGACCCTCGTCGCCGCCGCCTGTGTCGCCGCCTTCGCTGGCTCCGCGATCGGCGCCAAGCTCATCAAGAAGGTCACGATGCACCACGTCCGCCGCACCGTCGCCGCGCTGCTGGCACTCCTCGGCGCGGCCATGATCGCCGGTGTGATCTGATCCGACTCCCGTTCGAGGAACGCGAAGGACGCGAAGAACGCGATGTGCAAAGACAGCCGACCGTCATGCGCTCGAGCACCAACGCGCGCCGACGCGCGACGCTCCGAGAGGAATCCCTTACCCTACCTCGCGCCCTTCGCGCCCTTCGCGTTCCACAGAGAAGCCGAGCGCCGATCAACCGGCCTGGCCTACGCCGCCTTCCGCGCCCGCGTCTGCTGGCTCGCCTGCAGCAGCCCGACGTACCGGCGGATCTGCTCGCTCACGAACGCCTTGTGCCCCGGGTTGAACGAGAAGTCGAAGCACACGCCCGCGTGGATGTTCATCCCGCTGTCGAGGTGCTGGTGCACGATCCGGGCCGTCACGCCCAGCGGCGCCGGCACGTGCGGCATCAGATCGACCCGCAGGTACAGCACCCGCCCGCGGTCCAGCCCGCCCGACTCGCTCGCCGGAAGCACCAGCCCCGCCCCGCCCCCGCCGATGTTGGTCAGTTGCGCCGTGAACCCCGGCCCGACCTCAGGCAGCACCAGCCCCGGCTCCTGGTACGCCCGACCCTCGCGCGCCGCCTCACGCGCCTCGTTGATCGTTGCCTGGCACGCCACCTCCGCCGCCACCACGCTCGTCGGATCCAAGACCGCCCAGCCCTGGACCGGCGGCATCGACAGATCGCCCAGCGAGTACCGGTCATGCTCACGACGACGGCACCGCTCCACGCCCTCCGGCGCACCCAGCCGCAGCCCCATCATCGGGCGACCGGACCCGCCCAGGCTCATGTGCCCCAGCGTCCGTGTCTTGAACGTCCAGCGGTTCTGCCCGATCGCCATCACGCCGACCAGTTCCAGCCCCGGCTCCAGATCGATCGCGTGCCCCAGAGCCGTCGGGCGCTCCACGATCAGCTCCGTGTCCGCGACGCGCAGCAGGCGCACCCGCCACAGGAGGTTCTTGCCGCGCGCACCGACCGGCACGTCCGCCCCGGTCCGCTCGACCGGCAGCGTCAGCTCGATCCCGCCCTGGCGCTGCTCGATCTGCGCCAGGCACTCGCGCCAACGCTCTGTCCGTGACCGACTGGCCGGCATGGCGAGGCCCCCGTGTTGCAGGAAAGAAGCGGGCTCGACTTGCGGACGCGCCGCACGCCGATGCGCCCCGTCGGAACATCGGACCTCCCCCCGCCCCCCTTGAGGCCGCGTGAACGCCCTCCCCACGAAACCCCTCGGTCGCGGCCCGGGGGTCGCCAGCGCCGCCGGGCCGCCCCCCGAATCGGGGTAGGAATCCGCGGAACCGCCGAACCGATCGGGGCGGACCGCCTCTCCGGGCCCTCGCCCCGCCTCGGACCCTCGATCTCCAGTTCCCCGGCCCCGCCCGCCGCCGGGCGGGTAGCATCGAACCATGGACACCAGCGTCAAGCACACGGACGGTGCGCCCACCCAGACCCCTGCGGAGCCCAAACCGGGCGGGCGGGCCCGCCGCCCCTCCGAGGTCCTGGCCCCCGACGCGCCCTCCCACGACACCCAGCCCGAGCCGGACGCCGCCTCGATCGCGGCGAGCCTCGAGGCCATCCTCATCTCCGCCGACCGCCCCATCGCCCCGGGCAAACTCGCCGAGGCGCTGGCCCCGACCCACCCGGGCGTCACCGGCACAACGATCAAAGCCGCGGTCGAGTACCTCAACGCCGCCTACGCCCAGCACGGGCGTGCCTTCTCGATCGAGCCGGCCTCCGGCGGGCTGCGGATCATGACCCGCCCGGAACACGCCGAGGTCCTCGCGTGTTTCCACGGGCAGCGGGCCCAGACCCGCCTCACCCGAGCCGCCGTCGAAACGCTCGCCATCGTCGCCTACCAGCAGCCCATCACCCGCGCCAAGGTCGAGGTGATCCGCGGCGTCGCCTGCGGCGAGGTCCTCAAGACGCTCATCGAACGCCGCATGGTCACCATCGTCGGGCGGGCCGAGGAACTCGGCCGACCCATGCTCTACGGCACGACCCGCCAGTTCCTCGAGGCCTTCGGCCTGGCCTCGCTCAAGGACCTCCCGCCCCCCGCCGAGTTCGCCCTGGCCTGACCACGCCATCGAGATGAAACGCCAGACCGCCAGCACGCGCCCGCCCTCGTCGCGACACACCGTCGTCACCATGGCGGGACTGCTGCACGGGCTGACCACGCTCTTCCTGGCCATCGGCGCCATCAACGGCCAGAACAACCTGCTCTTCTGGGCCTTCGGCCTCGGGCTCGGCGGCATCCTGGTCTCGGGCATCTTCTCCGGCAGCGGCATGATGGGCCTGCGACTCGGACGACACACGCCCCACACCGCCCGCGCGGGCGAGCCCATGCAGTTCCGATACGAGGTCCGCAACGCCAACCGCCTCATGCCGATGTTCGGCCTCAGCATCGCCGAGTCGACCAGGGGCGCCTCGCCGCTGGCCCGCGCGCCGGTCGCGTTCCTCCACAACGCGCCCGCGCGACGAAGCCCCATCGCCGCGGCGCCCGCCACGCCCAACCGGCGCGGGGTCATCTCGATCAAGAGCGTCGCCGTCGCCTCCTCGTTCCCCCTCGGGCTCATGCGCAAGATCATGGTGTTCGACCTGCCCGCGACGATCACCGTGCTGCCCGCGCGCGTGCGCCTGCGTGACGACCTGGTGCCCCGCCCCGCCCGGCGCGGGCACGGCGGGGCCGCCACCGCCACCGCCATCGGGCCCGCCGACGAGTTCTTCGGCGTCCGCGAGTACGTGCCCGGCGACAGCCCGCGCCTGGTCGCGTGGCGTCCCTCGGCCCGGTCCGACACGCTGATCGTCCGCCAGCAGGGCGCGCCACCGCCGACGATCGTCTGGGTCTGCCTCGACCTGCCCGAGCACGCCGAGGCGTTGCAGCGCGAACGGGCCATCGCCCTGGCCGCGGCCATGATCGAGCTGCTCGCCCAGCGCGGCGCCAGCGTCGGCCTGATCGTCCGCCCCGGCGAGGCCACGCGCCTGCCAGCCCCCGGCGCGTGGCACGCGCGCCGCCTGCTGCACATGCTCGCCGTCTGGGGCACCGAAGAGCAGGCCGAGGCCAAGGGCGCGCCGGCGGGGCCGGCCAAACCGCCTTCGGGCGCCGCTCGTGCCTTCGACCACGCCCGCATCCGCCCCGACCATGCCGTCGTCGTCGTCCACGCCACGCGCGAGCGCTCGCCCAGTGTGCCGTGGGCCAGCCACCTGTATGCCGACGACATCGCCTCGTACCTGGCCCCGGGCGACACGATCCCCGAGATCCTGCTGCCCCCGGCGCCGCCCGAGTCCCGGCGCGACAAGTGGCGACGCCTGGCCCGCGAGTTCTTCATGGTCGATCCCGTTGGCGAGGTGGTGACCGAGGCGACCGATCCCGACGCTGCCAGAGACGAGTCGAACGCCAGGCCCGGGCGTGCCGGACGCCGCTCCGCGGCGTCGGCTCGCACCCGTCCCGCCCCGTCGCGCCAGCGGGAAGGGGCGTCGCCATGAACTCCGATCGCGGCTTCCGCCTCCTGGTGTTCTTTGGCGCACTCGGCGCCATCCTCACCTACGCCATCGCCGACGAGTCGATCCTGACCGCCCTGCTGGCGATCCCGCTGCTGGTCGTCGGCTGGCGCGTGACCGAGCGGCGCGGCGACCGGGCCGTGCCCAGGGTCGTCGTCACGCTGGGCATCCTCATCGCCATCGCCTGGGCCGTGGTCTCGGGCATGGGCGAGGGCCTGAGCGTCGCGCACTTCTGCCGGTTCACGATCAGCGTGCTTGTGGTCAAGTCGTTCGACCGCCGGACCAGCCCGGACCTGGGCCAGTTCGTGATGCTCTCGCTGTTCCTCTCGATCGGCGCGCTGCTCACGAGCAACTCGCTGTGGATGGCGCTGGCCCTGATCCCCACGCTGCTGATCTGCGTCTGGGCGGCGGTGGGCTTCCAGTTCCACCTCGGGCGGGCCGCCGCACGCAAGGCCGCCGGCCTGAAGCGATCCGCCAGGCCCGGCCCCGGCGCCGAGCGCATCCCCGGGCTCGGTCGCACCATGACCGCCGCGTGGCTTCTCGCCGGTGCGATCAGCCTGGCGGTGTTCCTCATGTTCCCGCGCGGCCTGGGGGCCGACGCCTTCGGGCAGTGGGGCAACGCCGGCGTCGGCATGGTCACCGGGTTCACCGACAGCGTGAACCTCGGCGAGGCCGGCCTCATCTCGACCTCTTCCGCCCCCGTGCTCGACCTGACTGTCCGCACGATCGACCCGGCCAACGAGTCCGGCGGACGCCTGACCATCGGCGCCCCCGACGAGACGTTCTACCTCCGAGGGGCCGTGCTCGAACACTACCAAGACGGCTCGTGGACCAGCGGGCGGGACCGCGGCGGTGGGATCCAGATCCCCGGCGGCTCCAACTTCGCGGCCCTCTCGACACAGGGCGCGTTCCGCCCCGCCGACGAGCAGACCCGCGGCGCCCAGGTCGAGCTGGAGATCATCATCCGCAACGCGCGCGCGGACAACACGCCGATCTTCACGTCGTGGCGTCCCCGCTTCGTGCGGTTCGAGAATCCATCGCGCCTGCGCCACGACCCGGACACGGGCGTCATGACCCGCTCGGGCCAGTCCGGGCGCCTGCGCTACTTCGTGACGGTCGACCAGGTGGATCGCACGCCCTCGCTGCGACCGTACACGCCGCCCGAGCCCCCGCCGTCCGAGGCCGTCCGGGCCCTGGCCAGGGACATCGTGGCCCGGGCCGGGCTGCGGAGCGAGGTGGACCGCGGCGATCCGTGGGGCGAGGCGGCGGCGATCGCCAGCGCGATCGACCGCTACTTCGACGAGGGCTTCGCGTACACGCTCGACATCCAGCGTCCACGCCGCGGGCAGGACCCGATCGAGTGGTTCCTGCTGGAGGAGCGCCAGGGGCACTGCGAGTACTACGCCAGCGCGATGGCCGCCCTGTGCCGCAGCGTCGGTGTCAACGCGCGCGTGGTGACGGGGTACGTGGCGACGGAGTTCAACGAGGCGACGCAGCACTACATCGTCCGGGAGAGCAACGCGCACGCGTGGGTGGAGGTGGAGATCGGGCCGAACCAGTGGCAGACGCGTGACCCGACGCCGGTGGGCGAGTTCCAGCGGATCCATCGCCCGGAGCCGACGCTGGCCTCGCGGGCCCGGGGCGTGTTCGACGCGGTGAACTACGCGTGGATCACCACGATCGTGGCGTTCGACGACGAGTCGAGGACGAGCCTGGTGTCGGCGATGCGGATCGACGTGGCGGCGATCGACCAGTGGGCCGAGGAGGCCGCCCAGCGGATCCGCTCGGGCGGGCGGTCGCTGGCGTTCACGGCGTTGCGGAACGGGCTGGTGGCGATGATGGTGGTGGCGTGCATCGGGGTGGCGGTGGTGGTGGGGGGGCCGGTGGTGTGGCAGAGCCTGAAGCCGCGCCTTCTGGCGGTCTGGCTTGGGCTGCGCGAGCGTCGGCGTGAGGAGCGGGCGGCCCGCCTGGCCCACGCCGGGTTCTATTCGAGGCTGCTGGCGGCGCTGGCGCGCCGGGGCGTTGCCAAGCCGGGGTGGCGTCCGCCGCTGGACCATGCGCGCGGGCTGGAGGACGAGCGGCTGCGGGGGGCGGCGTCGCGGGTGGTGGAGGCGTACTACGGGGTCCGATATGGTCGGTCGGTGCTGTCGCCCGAGGCGGCGGGGGCGGTTGAGGATGATCTGCGGACGGTCGAGGGGCGGGGTTGAGGGCGATGCGACCGAGACGGGGCGGATTTGGCTTCGCGCCCGGCGCGGGCGGTTGTAGGATGCGTTTGTCCTGGGGGTGCGGGCGGTTGGGCGGCCGGCGCACGCGATGCGCCGCCGCCGGGGGCGTGGAGAAGCGGGCGATGCACCTCTTGGACGGGCCTGACCCGGGGCGGCGTGGCTTCACGCTGATCGAGTTGCTGGTGGTCATCGCGATCATCGCGCTTCTGATCGGGATCCTGCTGCCGGCGCTGGGGGCGGCGCGGCGATCGGCGCGGGGCGTGGTGTGCCTGTCGCGGATGCAGCAGGTGGCGGTGGGGTGGCGTCTGTACGCGGATTCGAACGACGACATCAGCGTGCCGGGGCAGGTGGGGCGGTTCGCGCAGTTCGAGAAGAACATCTACGACGTCGGCAACGGGCAGCAGTATCGCCCGCGGTGGTACGTGCAGTTGGGCGTTGAGACGCGGTTCTACGCGCTGCGGAACCCACAGCCGGAGCAGTCGGCCGAGCACAACGCGCAGATCGGCAACGAGGTGTTCCTGTGCCCGGATGCGTCGGACTGGACGAGCACTCGGAACAACGGGTACGGGTACAACTACCAGTTCCTGGGCAACGCGCGGTTCGTGAACGATGATGAGGGGCAGGGGTTCGTGAACTTCCCGGTGCGGGTGAGCCGCGTTGACCCGTCGGGGACGGTGCTGTTTGCGGATGCGATGGGGTCTGCGGGGGGCAAAGCACGCCTGGCGCGGACGCCGAACCTGAACGACGGCAGCCGGCATCCGATGCTGACGGCGCTGGGCGGGCACGGGTACTCGCTCGATCCGCCGCGATTGACGACGCAGGGCGACTTCTGCGACCCGCAGAACCCTGGGGGCGAGCACCGCTCGGCCCCGCACGCGCGGCACGGGCGGAAGGCGAACGTGGCGTTCGCGGATGAGCATGTGGAAGCGATGACGCCGGCGGAGATGGGCTACGTGGAGCGGGGGGACGGGGCGTTCGAGGCGTTCCCGGCCGGGGCGAGCAATGCGCTGTTCTCCGGGGATCGGACGGATCGGGATGTGCCGGCGGTGATGCGGTGATGTGCTGGCGACGGCGTTGCTGGTTGTTGATCGATGTAGGAGGGACTCACCGCTGAGGCGCGGAGAGCGCTGAGGGATGCGGGGGCAGCGATGTTGCGTTCCGCCGCGGCTTCTGTGTTTCTGTGGTGGCTCTTGGTCCCGGCCCGTGATCGCGTGGGGTCAATCGAGTCGGTTTGAGAGATTGGGGCGGCTGAGGTCCGTAGCGCAGCGTGGGGTGTGATGCGTGGTGGTGGGGCGTGGTTGGTGACGGCGGGGGGTCGTTGGTTGGATTGGGGTTGTGGCCGCGTTCGAGCGGGGCTGGAAAGCCCCGCCCCCTCGATCGAGCGCCCCGCCCCATCGATGGAGTGCCCCGATTCCTCAATAGAGAGCCCCGCTCGCTCCATCGTGGGCACTGTTCCACTGGTGGTGGGCTCCGCGTGGTCGAACTCGCGGTGTGCGCGGTCGGGTGTGACCGCTACGGATTCGATAGATGTGTCCGATGGGTCGGTGCGTTCCGGTGGAGATTGGCTCGTGACGACGGGGGGTTGGTGTTTGGATTGGGATTGTGGCCGCGTTCGAGCGGGGCTGGAGAGCCCCGCCCCCTCGGTTGTTGGCCCCGCCCCCTCGATGCGAGGCGTTGCCGCTTCGGTGGGGGGCTCATCGGTGTTGGTGGGAGTTGGCGCGAGCTTGCGCTCGCGGCTCTCTCGGAGCGCGCTGGCCGCGAGGAAGGTGGCGGCTTTGCGGGTGGTTTCGGTGAGGCGGGCGCAGAGGGCGAGGGCTTTGGGGTTGGTTGCCTGAGCCGCGAGGGCGGGGGCTCGGGGGCCGGTGGCGTCGGCGTTGGGGTCGGTTGGGGTCGGCGAGAGGGCGATGGTGGCCAGGCGCGCCAGGGCCGTGGGGTGGGCCTGGGCGGCGATGGCGGCAGCGCGGAGTTGGGCGAGGTGCGCGAGGGCGGCCAGGTCGCGCTGGGTGTGGTCGGAGGTTGCCCAGGCCGCGAGTTGCTGGGGGTCGAGGGCGTGGATGTTGCAGAGTTCGAGGAGTGGGATGAGGCCCTCGACGAAGTCGGTGAGGAGGGCGGGGTGGTTGGTGTCGGGCGGCATGGGGGACGCTAGCGGGCGGGGCGAGCGTTGGCGGCGTGGGGGGCGGAACGGGCAGGAATTGGCGCACAAGGGTGCGCCATGATTTGTGGTTTTGGGTTTGGGGCAGGCAGTTGGGTGCGATCGGGGCTGGATAGGGGTGTCCCGGCGTGCGATCGCTACAGGTCTTGTCGTCGGATGAAGTCGTCGAGTGTTGACGAGGCGTCGTGCCGAACGCCGCTGTCAGGGTCGTTCGCGGCCATGTCGCGGAGGCGATCCAGCACGCGCTGGTGTGTCGGCTCGGCGAGGTCGGGACTGAAGAGAAGCAGCTCGAAGTAGGCGATAGCCGCAGACCGATGCTCGATCACGGGCGAGTTCGATCGGCGCGTGAACGACTCGATGTGTGCGGACAGGTCCGTGTCGTAGCGGCGGAAGAGCCGCGTGAGTTCGACGGAGGACTCGGGGTCGCGATCGATCAGTTCGAGGATCCGGGCGCGAGAGGTTTCGATGTGATCCGGGTATCGGTGCAGCGCCCAGGCGGCCGCGATGTAGTCGTCCGGATCGTCCGAGGCGAGCATGTTGAGCAGGGTCGCGATGATCGCGGGATCATCCGGTCGGTGGATGGCGAACATCATGGCTACGCGCCTGCGCGACTCGAACGGGAGCGTCTGGAGCAACTCGATGGCCGCGTCCCGGGCCAGTGGGCTCCGTTGGACCAGGGACAGGAGCGGGCTCGCGGCGGTCGCGTGACCGTCGCGCACGAGGGCCGTGAGTGATTCGACGACTTCGGGGAGGGGATCGGCGTAGGCGAGCAGGATGACCGCGATGTCCTGCTGCGGGTGCGCGGGGTCGCGGGCCGTCGCGAGGACCTCGGCGGTGTGTGGAGAGACGATGGCTGTCCAGACTTCGAGTTCCTCTCGGGGCGAGTAGATCGCGACGTCGAAGAGAAAGTCGGCGGCGTCGGCGTCGTCCGGATCGGTGCTCTCGATGTTGGCGACGACGATGCGGAGGAGTTCCGCCGCGCGTCGGCGGGCGGTCTCGTCGTCGGACCCGAGAACCCCGTCGTCATCGAGGCGTTGGAGCGTGAGCGCCGCGCGGCTGGCTGATTCGAGCGACGCCCCGCGGCTCAGCATGGTTCTTGCCCGCCAGATGGCGAACCGGCGGTGCCAGGCCCAGGCGTGGCCCTCGGCGTACTCGTTCAAGCGGCCGTCGAGTGTCCAGTCCTCATCGGGGTACGACGGCGCGTTCCAGTTCTGCTCGATCCACTCCTCCGGGATCCACGGCAGGGCGAGGATCAGCACTTCGGTGGGCACGGCGGCGACCCAGCCGCCGCGGCGGACGCGGGTCTCGAGCCAGCCGATCTGGCCGAGCAGCGCGATGGCCAGGCCCAGGACGGCCAGGCCCCAACGCCGGCGTCGGCGGAGCAGGTCGCGCTCGTGCTTGGCCTGGTGCCCGCACTCGGAGCACTTGAGGCCGAGGGCGGCGTCGATGAGGTACCAGCACTTTGGGCAGCGGCGGCGGCCTTTGGCGGGTTGGCCGCGGAAGGCGACGAAGGCGATGCAGAGGCCGAAGGCGGAGACGCCCAGGCCCAGGGCGGTGAGGGGTCCGACGACGAGGCCCATGGGGCTGTGGGAGAAGGAGCGCTCCTGCGCGAGCGACTCGTAGAGGGCGATGGAAGCGCCGGCGAGGACGAGGCCGACGCAGGCGACGATGGCGCCGGCGATGCGCCATGCGGCGGCGCCTCGGCGGCGCTGGGGTGGCGTGTGGCCGCAGGCGCAGGGGGCGTCGGTGGCGGGGCGTGTGCGGCGGCAGTCGGGGCACCTGGCGCGCGGGCCGCGGCGTGCGGAGCCGGCGCGGATGATGAGGGAGATGCCGTAGGCGAGGACGAAGCCGCCGAGGAGGGCGAGGACGACTTCGGGGGGGATAGAGGGCATTTGGGGAGCGTATCAGGGGGGAGTAGGTAGAAGAAGGTGTGTCGAGGGAGTGATGATCGTCGCGGTTGATTGGGGCCGCGATGGGGAGGGGCGCTCGCTTGCGCTTCGCGTTCGCTGGAGTGCCTTCCCGAGCTTGCGCTCGGGGCTCTCTTAGGCTTTTTGGGTCGCCGCGCCCGCGGGTTCAAAGAGGTCGTTGAACTTGAAGGCTTTGCGGTTCTTCCAGGAGGCGCGGTGGTAGGCGTCGGAGGCGAGCAGGGGGAAGAGGGCGGAGTATTCGCCGTAGACCATTTGTTCGTGGACGACGTCGACCTTGCCCCAGGAGCAGGCCTCGCGGAGTGTTGAGCCGGAGAGGGCGCCGTCGCGTGAGTCGGCGACGGTGAACTGGATGGCGTACTTGTGCATGCCGATCTCGTTGTCGGCGCGGAGTTCGGCGCCGCCCTTGCCGGTGCGTCGTTCGGCGAGGAGTTCGGCGGCGACGACGATGTCCTGGGCGAAGTTCTTGGGGACACCGCCGCCCATCATGAGCAGGCCTGTGTCTTTGCAGGCGAGTTTGATGTCGGTCAGTTCGCGGAAGTCCTTGCCGGAGTCGAAGGCGACGGGGGCGAGGCCCTGCTCGGCCTTTTCGACCTGGTGCAGGACGATGCCGAAGCCGGCGGAGCAGTCGGAGAAGGCGGGGCAGAAGATGGGGATGCGGCGCTGGTGGGCGGTCTTGACGATCGACTCGTTTTTGGGGTGGTGCTTGGCGAGGTGGGCGCCCATGGCGTCGATGAACTCGCGGCTGGAGTAGGCGCCGGGGCCCCAGCGGTCGCGGCAGTCGTCGAAGATGCGCTTGGTGGTCTCGTCGCAGGCGCGGAGGTCGTCCTCGTTGATGTAGGTGTCGTAGATGCGGTCGATCATGAGGGCGCGGAGGGTGGGGTCGTCGACGGGCGGGGCCTCCGGGCTGCCGGGGGCGATGTAGTGCTGGTAGCCGAGGCCCTCGAAGAAGTCCTGGTCGACGATGTTCGCGCCGGTGGAGACGATGGCGTCGACCATGTTGTGTTCGAGGAGGGTGATGATGGCCTTTTTGAGGCCGGCGGAGACCATGGAGCCGGCCATCGTGAGGATGACGGCGCAGGGTGTGTCGGCGAGCATGCGGTCGTAGATGTCGGCGGCCTGGGCCAGGGTGCGGCTGGAGTAGGCCATGTGGCGGTAGGCGTTGATGACGGGGCGTGCGTCGAAGGCGGTGATGTCGACGTGGCGGACGGGGCGGGCGAGGAGCTCGTCCTTGGTCCAGGACTTGGGGGCGGGGGTGGTGGACATTGGGGATCCCCTTTCTGGCGGGTCGGTGTTTGCGTTGGTCCGTCCGTTGTCGCACCGACTAGCTCGCAGAGCCTCGCGAGTCGGTGGCACAGTCTGGACGGGGCGAACGGCGTGGCTGGCCTGGCCCCCCTTGGCCGATGGATCGCGGGCCCCGGGGGTGGCGGGGCGGGTGATTATTGGGGGTTGGGTCGGTTGGTTCCGGGGCGTGCGCGGGAACCTGTGCGTGCGTCAGCGCAGCAAGGACGCGAAGCGGTCGAGGGGGAGGGTGGGGCCGGTGGGGCCGCGGTAGTTCTCGAGGCCGCAGGTGCTGGTGTGGAGATCGATAGCGGCGACCTCGTCGCCGGCGAGATCGATCTCGATGAGCATGGCGTCGCGGGAGACGATGCGGGCGGTGCGGGACGCGCGTCGTGTGTCGGCGATGGTGCGGTTGTCGGCGAGACGCACGAGCACGAGGTGGTAGGTGGGGATCGGGCGGGCGTAGGCGCCCGGGACCGTCGCGCCCGTGTCGAAGAGGTCGAGGCGGTAGCGGGCGTCGGCGGTGTGGACCGAGCGGGTGGGCTGCGGGTTGGGGGGCGTGGCGTTCAATCGTCGGAGGCGATGGAGCGTGGGCCTTCGGAGCCGACGGTGCGTTCCATGTAGCCCTTGCCGCGTTTCTCGTACTTGGTGAAGCCGAGGCGTTCGAGGTTTTTGTTGGCGAGGACGCCCTTGTTGTCGCCGTGGCCCTTGGTGGTGATGGCGGGGGCCTGTGGGACGCGGCGGACGGGCTGGCCTGTTTCGGGGTGCTTGGCGAGCGGCTTGTCCTTCATGGACTGGACGAGTTCGAAGGTCTTTCCGGTGCCGCGGCCTTGTTTGTCGAGGACTTCGTAGACGTAGGTGGGCATGGGGGATGGTATGGGGGCGTTTGTCGTGTGGGACGCGAAGGGTGCGAGGGGACGCGGAGGGGATTGAACACAGAGGCACAGAGACGCAGAGGGGGACTCACAGAGGGGGGCAGGGGGAGGGGTTTGAGATCTGAGATTCGGAACTTGAGACGGGGAGAGAAGAGAGGAGAGAGGAGAGAGAAGAGAGAGGGGGCGGGCGAAGAAGGAGTCGGCTCGGGCCGATTGGCGGCCTTCGCGTCCCTTCGCGGCCTTCGCGTTCTGTTCGAGGGACCTGCGAGCGTCGTCGGCGGGGTCAGCCGAAGACCTGGCCGGAGTTGATGTCCTGGAGTTTCCAGGCGAGGCGTCGGCAGAGGCGTGAGAGGACGGGCCAGGCCATGTCTTCCTCGATGACGGTGACGAGGGCCTGGTTGACGCGGGGCTGGGTGGTGTTGATCTCGACGATCATGCCCGGGCCGTAAAGGGAGCGGGTGGGGCCGCTGGGTGGGGCGCCGTCGGGGGCGGTGTTGTAGTCGGCCAGGGCCTTTGCGATGTCGTCGAAGGACCCGAGCGGCTCGGGGTCGCGTTCGGGGTCGGCGTGCTTGACGAGGACGAGCTGGCGTTTGGGCATGGGCGACCCCGGGGGGAGCGGGTGGCGAAGGGGAGGTTATGCCCCGAGCGCGGGGCGGATGGGGGCGTGGCGTGGCGGGAGGCGGTATCGTGCGGTCATGGCCCGGGTTGTCGGACGCTGGTTGGAGCCCCGTCGCCTGCTCGGCGCGGCCGTGGCCGCGCTCGTGGTGCTGTCGCTGACGCCGGCGCGGCATCTGGCGTTCGCGGGGTGGTTCGGGACGCTGGCCCAGACGCTGGTCGCGCCGGTGAGCCATCCGGTGTCGCGGGTCGTGGGGTGGGTGACGCCGGGCGGGACGCGTGCGGCGGCGGAGGGGACGGCGGACGACTGGCGTGACCGGGCCGAGGCGTTCGAGACGCTGTACCTGCGGGAGCGTGAGGAGAACGCGCGGCTGCGGTCGCTGGTGGAGGACCTGCAGGCGGGTGTGGCGATCGCGCCGGGGGTGTCGGTGCGGCAGTTGTCGGCGTCGGTGGTGGCGGCGAGCAGCGACCTGGCGAGCGGGCTGCTGACGGTGCGGACGCCGGCGGGCGCGGGGGTGACGCCGCGGGCGACGGTGGCGATCGTTGAGGGTGTGCAGCTGCTGGGGACGGTGGACTCGGCGAGCGCGCTCTTGTGCCAGGTTCGGCCGATTACGGACGCGTCGTCGCCTCGGCTGGAGGGGGTGGTGATCCTGGGTGACTCGCGGGACGCGCCGCGTCTGCTGTGCACGCTGTCGCCGACGGGGTCGGGGACGCTCTCGGGGCCGGTGGAGGACGTGGCGGGGCTGCCCGAGTCGCAGGGGCTGGAGCGTGGTCAGCGTGTGCGGCTTGCGGACCCGACGTGGCCGGCGAGCGCGCAGCAGCTGGTGATCGGGGTGGTTGAGCGGATCGACTCGAACCCCGATCAGCCGCTGCGGAAGCAGATCGTGGTGCGGCCGCTGGTTGACCTGTCGCGTGTGCGAGAGGTGGTGCTGCGGATCCCGATTGCGGGCGGGGTTGGTGGCGGGGCGGAAGGCGGCGGGCCATGAGCCGTCTGGCGTTCGGGCTGATCCTGTGGGTGGCGCTGGGGCTCGAGCTGGGGCTGCGGCCCGCGCTCGCGCTGGGGCCGACGGGGATCGCGCCGTCGATCGTGATCCCGCTGGTCGTGTTCGTGGCGATGCACGCGCCGGGAATGGCGGCGGCGTGGGCGGCGGTGGCGGCGGGGCTGCTGCTGGACCTGACGTTCCCGATCGGGCTGGAGGGCGGGGGTGAGGTGCGGGTGCCGGGGCCGATGGCGATCGGGCTGCTGCTGGCGGCGGCTGCGACCACGAGCATCCGTGGGATGCTGATCAAGCACAACCCGCTGACGGTGGCGGCGGTGTCGGTCGTCGCGGCGCTCATCGCGTGGCTGACGGCGTGGGCACTGCTGGGGGTGCGCGGGCTCTACGGCGATCCGATCTCGTTCTCGGCGGGGCCCGAGTTCGGGCGGCGGATTCTGTCGAGCCTGTACACCGGGGTTGTGGGCGGGATCGAGGCGCTGGTGCTGTTCCCGATCGCGGGGGTGTTCGGGTTCCAAAGTTCGGCGGGGCCGAGGCGGATGGTGCCGCGGTAGGGTCGGATGGTGAAACCTTGCAGCGATCGGGGCTGTACCAAGGAAGCCGCAAGGGGTCCGGGGGGACGTGTGGCGTCGCGCGGGTGCGCGGCGTCGAGGGCTGGTGGTCCAACGTCCGAGATCCGCATGCGCCTCAACCATTCTGACTCCGATGCGTCGCACGCCCCGTCGAGAGCGCCGGGTGATGGCGCGGGCGGCTCGCCCGCGCCGAGCCGGGTGCTGCTGCGTGAGGGGGCTTTTGCCGTGGCGCACCATCGGTGCCCGCCCGAGGACCATCGGTGGCAGACCGAGAACCAGGTGGTGACGGGGCACCTGGTGGTGTTCCCGTGGTCGGTGACGATGATGAGGCCGGACTCGCGCGAGCACTTCGTGGCCGATCCGAACTCGGTGCTGTTCTGGAACCGGGGCGAGGTGTTCCGGCGGGACCTGGTGTCGGACCGGGGCGACGAGTCGGCGCTGTTCGCGGTGGACTCGTCGCTGGCGGTCGAGATGCTGGCGGCCCACGACCCGTCGGTGCGGGAGCACCCGGAGGCGCCGTTCCGGGTGCACCGGGCCCCGAGCGATCCGCGGCTGTTCCTGCTCCAGGCGTCGATCATGCGGGCGGCGATGTCGGGCGAGGCGGTTGATGGCGTGGAGTGGCAGGAGGCGACGCTGACGCTGGTGCGGCACGCGATCCGGGGGGCGTATACCGCGGTGGCGCAGGCGGGGCGTCGGCGTCCGGCGGCGCGTCGGCGGATGCAGTGGGAGGCGGTGGAGGCGACGAGGGCGCTGCTGGCGTCGAGGTGGGACGAGCGGCTGTCGCTGGCGATGATCGCGGAGCGGATCGGGTTCTCGGCGTACCACCTGTGCCGCGTCTTCCGGGCGGGGACGGGGCGTTCGCTGCACGAGTACCTGACGCAGCTGCGGCTGCGGGGCGCGCTGGAGCGGATGGCGTCGATGCCGCAGATGGGGCTGGAGGCGGTGGCGGACTCGTGCGGGTTTGCGAACCACAGCCACCTGACTCGGGCGTTCCGGGGGGCGTTCGGCGTGACGCCGAGCGCGGCGCGGCGGCTGGTGGGGGAGGGTCGGATCAAGGAACTCGGGGCGTGCCTGTCGCTGGCGTGAGCCCGGGGCGTTGTGCGCGGGCGAATCGGCGGTTCTTCAAGGCGGGTGGGCGGTCGGTCCGACGTCCTGCCCCGTGGCCGGTTCTCCGCTGCTCATCGCGCTGCCATCGGGCCTGATCGTGTCGGGGGTGGCGGCGTGGGCGGCGCGGCTGTGCTCGGCGCTGGCGGCGTCGGGTCGGGCGGCGGGGCTGATCCTGCACGCGCCGCCGGACGGGCACGCGCGGCTTGAGTTTGCGCTGCACCCGGGGGTGCGGGTGTTCGATGCGTCGGGGCTGGCGCGGTTTGAGGACGTGTCGGCGTTGGCGGCGGATGATCCGCGGGTGGGGGCGGCGCGAGAGGCGTGGATTGGGGCGTACCTGGAGGCCGCGCGGAGCTTGGCGGGCGACGGGGGCGGGCCGGTGGTGCTGAGCCCGAATCTGCACGCGGACTGCTACGGCGTTGCGGTGGAGGCGGCGCGGCGCGAGGCGGGGCTGGTGCGGCTGATCGGCTGGCAGCACAACGACATCGAGTACGACCGGTGCGTGCTGGCGCACTACGAGGCTGCGTTGAGCGGGCTTGTGGGGGTTTCGGATCGGATCGTCGCGGCGTTGGGCGCGAAGATGGCGGGGCGGCGGGTGGACAGCGTTCCGTATGGGGTGGAGGTGGGTGATGCGCCTCCGGTGCGGGAGGCGCTGGCAGGGGCGGTGTCGGGTCCGGTCGGGGCGCGGCCCGTGCGTCTGCTGTACGCGGGAAGGCTGGAGCACCATCAGAAGCGGGTGCTGGCGCTGGGGTACCTGAGCCGGTGCCTGGCGCAGCGTGGGATCGGGCACGAGCTGACGGTGCTGGGCGATGGGCCGGCGCGGGCGGAGCTCGCGGCGCTGGTGGAGGGGATGGGAGAGCGGCCTGGGGCGGTTGCGGGCGGGGCGGCGACGGTGGCGGCTCGATCGATCCGGCTGGTTGGCGCAGCGACGCCGGGGCGGGTGCGGGCGGCGCTGCGGGAGCACGACGCGTTCGTGCTGGCGTCGCGGTTCGAGGGGCTGAGCGTGGCGATGCTCGAGGCGTTGTCGGCCGGTTGCGTGCCGATTGTGACGAGGGTGGCGTCGGGGGCGCTGCAGGCGATCGAGGATGGGGCGAACGGATTCATCGCGGAGGCCTCGGCGGAGGACGGTGAGGAGGTGGTCGGCGCGGCGCTGGCGGACGCGGTCGAGCGCTTTCTTGCGGGCGATCACGGCGCGCTGGCGCGTCGGGCGTGGAGCACGGCGCGGGAGCGGTTCTCGATCGAGGCCCACGCGCGGGCGGCGGCGCGGGTGATCGACGAGGCGGGGTCGCGGGCCCCGGCGGCGGGATGCGTCGATTGGGCGGGCGATCGTCCGGTGTGGTTCACGGATGTCGGGGCGGGGGTTCCGGCGGACGCGGCGCGGCGGATGGGGGAGGTGATCGGGAGGCTCGATGGTCGGGCGTTTGTGGTGCACGGAACGGGGGCGCACACGAGGGCGTTGCTGGGGGTGCTGTCGGACGGGGCGGGCGGGCTTGTGGGATTCACCGACGACGATCGCCAGCGCCGCGGCGGGGCTCTGGGCGGCCTGCCGATCGTGGGGCCCGAGGATGCGGCGACGCTGGGCGCGACGGACGTGGTGATCAGCACCTGGATGCACGAGAACGGGGTGTGGGCGCGGCGGGGGGTGTACGAGTCGCAGGGGCTGCGTGTGCACCGGCTGTACGGCGACCGGGGCGGCGGCTGACCCGCGATCTGTTGGCGAGCGATCAGTTCTCGCTGGCGGTGGGCACCTGGGCGGTCTGGTCGCGTCGCTGGACCGTGACCTGGACGAACTTGTCGTCGCACTGGGCGGTGACGCCGGTTGGCAGGGGGCCGATGTCGGCCTCTCTGGTGATCGTTCCACCCGCAGCGAGTGCGGCTTCGAGGTCCTGGAAGAGGAGGCGGACGGTGGCTTCGAGGCGGCGCTCGCCCCGTTCGTATTGCGAGATGATGTCGCTGGGACCGGTGAGGGTGACGTCGCGGAGGAAGCGGTCGTTCTCGGGGACCTGGATCTCCCACTCGTTGTAGTCGACGGGCGGGATGCTGAGCAGGACGCTGACGCCGGGCACGGTGTGGCTTCGGAGGATGACGCGCGGGGTGAGGGTGACGCTGACGGTCGAGGGGGTGATGGAATCGGACCCCCAGAACTCGGCGATCGGGATCTCGGCGGGCAGGCGTGGGCGGAGGCTCTGGAGCGTGCGGGGCTGGCCGGGCACGAGGCCCTGACGCACCTCGGCGGGAATGGTGACGGTGGCGACGCTCGCGGCGGTGAGGCGGTCGATCAGGTGCTTGGGGCCGGCGATGGTGACGGTGGGTGGGTCGATGGTGGGCGTTGCTTCGAGGTTGAGGTCGGAGGTGTCGACGGCGACCTGGACCTGCCTGATTTCGTGCTCGGCGACCTCGACCCAGACTTCCGGGGGATCGACCTGGCGGATGGTGACGCCGGCGTCCCGGAAGATGGGGAGTGACTCGAGCGCGTCGCGGAGGTCGATCTGGTAGACGCCTGGGACGACGGGCAGGCCGTGGCCCGGGCTGAGGGGGATGTTCTGCTCGAGGGCGCGGGCGAGTGTGTCCAGGGCGCTGGTGGAGCCGTCGAGTGTGATGGAGACGGCGCCGGTCCACGGGTGGGCCGTGTCGGCGCGGGCGATGGCGCCGCTGGCGGGCGTGGCGTTGATGCTGACGACTCGGCTGAGGGATTCCTCGCGGATGCTCTCGGCCTCGGCGACGATCCAGATGGCGGAGGCGACGGCGGTGACAATCAGGATGGTGGGCAGGCCCTTGAGCATGTGGGGTATCCGGGCTGGTCAGGCTTTCTCCGCCGTCGTGGGCAAACCGGCCTCGCCGCTGAGCGAATCTTCGGATGAATCGGGTGATTCGGTGCGGCGGTCCGCGTCGAGCTCCGTGGGTGCGTCGTCGTCGGTGGCGGCCAGGCGTCTTCGTTTCTGGGCGGCGGGGGCCTCGAGGCGCTTGGAGAGCTGGGCCTTGAGGTCCTCGATCTCGAGCGGGGCGGAGAGGCGTCCGCGTTCGGCGATGCGGATGGCGCCGGTCTCCTCGCTGACGATCACGACGACGGCGTCGCAGTCGCGGGAGATGCCGACGGCGGCGCGGTGGCGGGAGCCGAGGTTTGGATCGGGCATCTCCGCGGGGTCGGCCAGGGGGAGCTGGACGCTGGCGGCGGCGATGCGGCCGCCCTTGATGACGACGGCCAGGTCGTGCAGGGCCGAGCCGGGGTAGAAGATGGTCTGGAGCAGGCGGGCGGTGACGTCGGCGTTGATTCTGGTGGCGCTCTCGATGACGGCCTGGAGTCCGATCTGGCGTTCGAAGACCATGATCGCGCCGAAGCGGGCTTTGGAGAGGAACTTGCAGGCCTCGGCGACCTCGTCGACCAGGGCGGCGATCTCGCCCGGTGTCGAGCGGAAGAAGGGGGCCTCGCCGATGCGGATGGCGGCGCGGCGGAGCTCGGGGGCGAAGATGACGATCAGGCCGACGGCGACGACGGTCAGGAGTCGGTCGTAGAGGAACCGGAGGCGTGGGAAGGTGTCGTCGCCCGCCAGGACGCGCCCGACGAGCGTGAGCAGGACGAGCAGGACAAGAAGGCCTTTGAGCGCGCCGGCGGCGCGGGTGCCCTGGACGAAGCGGGTGATGGCGTAGACGCCGACCCAGATGATCAGCAGCTCGAACGCGACCTCCCACGGGTCGTAGGACCCGAGGCGGGCGATGACGCCTCTGATGTTGTCGAGCAGTGAGTTCACGTGTGTTGGGCGGCAGAGGGAGGGCGTGTGGTCCGGACCCAAGACCGGCCCGACAAGGCGGTTGCGCTGGGGCGAGTCGGCTCGGACCAGTGTAGTCGTGCGGCGGGACGGCCCCTCGCGAGGCGACAGGGCTCAAGCCCCGTAGAGGCCTGGTTCGCGGCATGTGCGATCGGTGGTTGAAGGGCTGGTACGATCGGCGCATGTCGTTCACGGTGACGGCGTTCGAGCCCACGCCGAACCCCAATGCGATCAAGTGCGTGGTCAGCCCCGCGCCCACCGAGGAGCCGCGGTCGTATTTCCGGGCCGAGCAGGCGGCGGGCGACCCGCTGGCGGCGGCGCTGTTCGCCATTCCCGGGGTGACGAATGTGCTGGTGCACAGGTCGTTCATCACGGTGGGCAAGGCGGGCGACGCGGCGTGGGGGCCGATCAAGACGGGCGTGAAGCGGGTGCTGCGTGGGCAGGGGTGAGGGAGTGGGGCGGCGCGGGAGCGTTGACGCGCGGGGGCGCGGCGATGTCGCGTTGGTTCGGGCGGTCGAGCGTTGGTTTGGCGCGAACGCGCGGGCGCTGCCCTGGCGGACCGAGCCTCGGGAGGCGTGGGCGTCGCTGGTCAGCGAGATCATGGCCCAGCAGACGCAGATCGGGCGTGTGGCGGAGCGGTTCGGGGCGTTCATGGCGCGATTCCCGACGCCGGCGGCGATGGAGGCGGCGGGCGAGCACGACGTGCTGGCGATGTGGAGCGGGCTGGGGTATTACCGGCGGGCGCGGCTGCTGCGTGAGGCGGCGGTGGCGATCGTGGAGCGGCACGGCGGGCGGGTGCCGGGGACGCTGGCCGAGTTGCTGGCGCTGCCGGGTGTCGGGCGGTACACGGGCGGTGCGGTGGCATCGATGGCGTTCGGGCAGCGCGAGGCGATCGTGGATGGGAATGTGGCACGGGTGCTGATGCGGGTGAGTGGGCGGGAGGGGGCGGCCGGTGATCGCGAGTCGCAGGCGTGGTGCTGGGAACGGGCCGAGGCGCTTGTGGGCGTGGCGGCGTCGCCGGGCAGATTCAATGAGGGGTTGATGGAGTTGGGGGCGGTGGTGTGTACGCCGCGGCGGCCGGGGTGCGGGGTGTGCCCCCTGGCGGGGGTGTGCGAGGCGAGGCGGGATGGGCGACAGGAAGAGATCCCGACGGCGAAGGTGCGGGGCCAGACGCCGCGGGTGTGGGCGGTGGTGCTGGTGGCGGTCGATGGGAGGGGGCGGGTGCTGGTGGAGCGGCGTGGTTCGGGCGGGGGCGGCGTGGCTGGGAAGCGCGAGGGTGCGGCGGCGGGCGGGCGGATGTGGGAGGGGATGTGGCAGGCGCCGACGTTGGAGGGGGCGACGAAGGCGAGCGCGGTGGCGGTGCGCCGGTGGGCGAGCGGTGCGGTGGGACGGCGGGTGCTGGGGTTCGAGCACCAGACGAGCCATCGGTTGTTCGAGTTCGATGTGCGCCGGGTGGTGTGCGGGGCTGAGCGGGCGGCGGCGCTTGCTCGCGGCGGGGGCCCGGGGGAGCGGCGTTGGGTTGGGTCGGAAGAGGCGATGGGGCTGGCGATGTCGAGCCCGCAGCGGCGGATTGTGAGGGAGATTGGGTTCGGCGGGATGGTGGAGGTGAAGCAGAGGGCGACTGGGATGGCGGCGACGGCGGAGGGTCAGGTATAGTGGGGGTGATGAGCGCGGAGTCCGGCCAAAGCGGGAACGAGCGGCCACCGGCGGGTGGAGAGGCCGAAGGCTCGCGCGATGGAGCGGCCGGCGGGTTTGTGGCGTGGCCCGAGCAGGATGAGAATGGGGTTGATCTGACGTTGATCCGGGAGGCGTTGCGGCTGACGCCGGAGCAGCGATTGCGGCGGATGGATCGCGCGCGACGCTCGGCATTGCGGCTGCAGCGGATCGGTCAGGAGGCTCGGGCCCGGCGCCGCGGGGAACAATCGGACTGAGCACGGCCGCTCGGGTTGGAGCCAGCCATGGACGAAGCCCTCAGCCCGCTGGAGGAGTTCTGCCGGATCATGCAGCGCCACGGCGTTGAGTTCGTCGTGATCGGCGGACAGGCCGAGACGTTACACGGCAGCCCGCGCGTCACGTACGACACCGACTTGTGCTACCGGCGCTCGCCGGAGAATCTTCGGCGCCTGGAGGCGGCGCTGGCGGAGTTGCACCCGCGGCTGCGGGGCGCGCCTGCGGACCTGCCGTTCCGGGCCGACGCGCGGACGCTGGAGATGGGGTCGAACTTCACGTTCGAGACCGATCTTGGGCCGCTCGATCTGCTTGGGCACGTCGAGCCGCTGGGCGATTACGAGCAGGTGGCGGCGGGCGCGGAGTCGTATCCGCTCAACGGCGTCGAGACGCCGACGATGAGCGTGCGCGACCTGATCCGCGTCAAGGAGCACATCAAGCGTGTGAAGGACCAGGAGTCGCTCGCGCAGTTGCGTGCGATCCAACGGGTGCGGGATGCGCAATCGGGCGGTGCGGCGTAGGCCACGGCGGAACGAACGTGCCTCGATCGCTCACTTCTCGTCGTCGTCCCCCGCCCCATCCTCGAAGTACGCGTCCGCATCGTCCGGCAGGTCCGCCAGGATCTCCTCGAGTTCCTCGCGGCTGACGCCTTCGAGGGCGAACGCGTCGGGGGCACCCGCGTCGGGGTCGCTCGCGGCGCCGGAGACGATGGCCGCGCGGACGGCTTCGGCGTCGATGGTGCCCGTGTCGCGTGCGGGCGTGCCCTCGGCCTCGCGGCCTCGGTCGGGCTCGCGGAGGCCATCCTCGTCGCGGCGCTTGGCGCGGACAACGATTCGGAACGGGATCTCGCCGAAGGGCACGATCTCGCGGAGGCGGTTCTCGAGGAACCGCATGTAGTTCGGCTTGAACAGGTCGGGGTGGTTGACGACCAGCACAATCGTCGGCGGCTCGCTGCGGATCTGGGCGGCGTAGAAGACCTTGGTGTGCACGCCCGAGCCGCTGGAGGGGCCCTGGCGTTCGACGATGTCGCGCACGAGGCGGTTGAGCTCGCCGGTCCCGATGCGGCTCTGGGCCTGGCGTTTCAAGTCGAAGGCCAGTTCGATCGTTTCTTCGATGTTGGTCCCGTCGCGGGCCGCGATGATGGCGATGGGGGCGAAGGGCAGGCCCTTGAACTCCTTGCGGAGGTACTCCTCGAAGGCTTCGGGGCCGACGGATTGGCCCTTGGCGTTCTTGCGGCCCTCGGCAATGTCCCACTTGTTGAGCACCAGCACGACGGGCTTGAACGAGCGTTGGACCATCCAGGCGAGCTGCTCGTCGACCTGGCTGGTCGGTTCGGCCGCGTCGACGAGCAGCAGGACCACGTCGCAGCGGGAGACGGCCTGCTTGAGGCGGTCGTAGGCGTAGTGCTCGATGGCGCCCTGGAACGACTTCTTGCGGCGCAGGCCTGCGGTGTCGATCGCGAGGATGGAGCGTCCGTCGCGTTCGATGCGGACGTCGACGGCGTCGCGGGTCGTGCCGGGGATCTCTGAGACGATCACGCGCGGTCGCCCGGCCAGGGCGTTGACCAGCGTGCTCTTGCCGGCGTTGCGCTTGCCGATGATGGCGATCTTGAGGTCGGCCTCGGGCTCGGCCCGCTCGTCGTCGACGTGCGGGACGATGTCGTGGAGCTGCTCGACCAGGGAGCGGCGGAGGTAGTTGTTGGCGGCCGAGCACATGAGCGGCTCGCCGAAGCCGAGGGCGGCGATCTCGAGGGCGTGGGTCTCCCACTTCGGGCCGTCGCACTTCGTGGCCAGCACGTGGACGGGCACGCGTCGCCCGGGGGTGCGGCGCTGCCCGAGGCGTTGCTCGCGGAGCAGGCGGGCGATCTCCTGGTCCTGGGGGGTGATGCCGGCCTGGCAGTCGATGCAGAGCAGGACCATGTCGGCGTTCTCGACGGCCTCGGCGATCTGGAACTCGACGTCGTCGGTGAGGCTGGCCAGGTCGTTGCCGACCTCGTCGTAGCGTCCGTCCTCGGCGACGTAGACGCCGTAGCCGCCGGTGTCGGTGAACTCGACCAGTCGGGTGGAGAGGGCGTCCTCGGAGGTGAGTTCGACCAGTGCGGAGACGCGGTCGCGCGTGACGCCGGGCGTGGGGTCCACGATGGAGACCTTCCGCGCGGCGAGCATGTTGAGCAGCGAGGACTTGCCGACGTTTGGCCGGCCGACGATTGCGACGCGTGGGACTGGCATTCGGGGGGATCGTAGGTTGGGCGCGGCGTCGCCCGGTTCCGGCGGCGGGAGTGGCGGGCCCCGGGGCACACCGGCGGGGGCGGGCGTCACTCGCACAGGACGGGGTGGAAGATGGCGTCCATGATGGCGACGAAGTCGCGCGAGTCGAGGAAGCCGTCGAGGTTGTAGTCGTACGGGCGGCTGACGAAGTCGACGATGTCGTCTGGGTTCTCGAGCCCGTCCATGTTGATGTCGCCGGGGCGGTAGGTGTACTGGCTGAGGAGCCGGACCTGGCGGTTCGGGAACTCGGGATCGGCGGCGTGGCCGAACATGCGGATGGTGCGGGTGTCGCAGGGCGTGAGCGGGATGCGGTATCCCGCTGGGTCGTTGCGCACCCAGACGGTGTTGACGCCGAGGCGGTGCTGGGCGGCGGCGAAGGGCGTGTTGTCGATGAGGACGGCGTCGCAGCCGATGACGATCAGTCCGGTCGAGACGACGAGCACGAGCATGTCGGGTCCTTCCCTGGCCCACGAGTTGCGCTGTCGCGCGGGGCGGGAAGATAGCGGCGATTTCACGCCCGCTCAACCCTGGCTTCATCAGCGGCGTCGAGACACAATGCCAATCTGCTCGATCGGACCCGGTTCCGGGGATCGAGCTGCCGAAGCGAGTGCGAACATGTCCCGGATCATCGCAAGACGGACCCGGGCGGCGATGGCGAAGGCGGGGCGATCACGTCGGCACCCGTGCCAAACAGGTTCAGGTCGTCGAAGCAGTCGCTGCTGTTGAGCGGGCTGTCGGGCACGCCGTCGCTGGGCCGTGGTGGGATCGCACCGGTGGTCAGGTCGCAGACGCCGAGGTGGGGCCGGCGAAGGCGAGACGGGCGGAAGCCTGGCGCAAGGTCATGGCGTGCTCCAGACGTCGGACGGCGGGAGCGCATGGACAAACGCCCGAGACCCACAACGGATTGCGGGTCTCGGGCGTTGGGTATCGGCGCAGCGGTGACTGGCCGAGGGAGGTGAGCGGTTGGCTCAGCAGCCGGCGGCGAAGATGGCCAGGTAGTAGAAGAAGTCGTCGTTGTTGAGGATGCCGTTCGGGACGCCGTAGCCGGGCTGTCCGGCGATGGCGCCGGTGGTCAGGTCGGCCTCGGCGAGGTTGCCGGCGGCAAACTGGGCGAGGTAGTAGAAGAAGTCGTCGTTGTTGAGCACGCCGTTGGGCACGCCAGTAGCCGGGCTGGCCGGGGATAGCGCCGGTGGTGAGGTCGGGCTCGCAGACCGGGCCGCCGGGGCAGGCCCCGCCGTCGGGCAGGAGGGTGAGGTCGTCGTAGTAGACGGGCGACGAGTTGCTGGCGTAGAGGTCGAGGCACTGCAGCTCGTTCGGGTCGAGTGCGCCCGCGGTGCAGTTGGCCGGGAAGTTCCAGGGGCCGTCGCAGACCTGCGTGCCGTTGTAGGTGGCGACGATGGTGTCGGCGGTCAGGTCGAACGCAACGACGATCTCGACCCACTGGTCGGGCACGATGGGGACTTCGACGCTCAGCGGGCGGTTGTCGAAGTCGCGGACGGTGTCGGTGAACGAATCGAACTCGAGCTGGAGGGCCCAGCAGTATGGGCCGCCGTCGTTGTACTCGTTCAGGAGCAGGAAGTAGGTCGTCTGGTCCGGAAGGGCCGAGAGCCAGGACGACGGGATGTACTGCCAGGCGCGGAACTCCCAGGCGCCCGAGGCGATCGTGCCGGCGCCGTAGTTGGCCACGGCGTCGATGCCCAGATCGATCTGCATGGAGTTGGCGCCGGAGCGGGCCTGGGCGGTGCTGACGACGCCCTGGGCGGCGGCGACGCCGTCCCAGCCCTGCCAGTTGTTGACGCCGCCGAGCGCGCCGGCGCCGTAGGAATCGAAGTCGTCGCACCACTGGGCGCTGGCGGAGCAGGCCAGACCGGTGAGCGCGATGAGCATCGCGCCGGCTCGAATGAGACGGGTGTTCATTTGATATCCCCCTGTCGGCCCTGATGTCGAGAGATTGCAGAATACAACCGCTGCACCCGCGCCCCCCCAGGGTCACGGGCTTCCGATTTCAGGACCAACCCCAAATCCATGCTACTGATCGCCGAGGGTGTGTCAACCCAATCTTCATGGAATCGGAGATTGACCTGCAACCTGGTCGGGGGCGATCCGCAGCCACCGCCCGCCCGCGATCGGCTCGACCCCGGGGGCAGCGTGGTTGTTCGCAGGAAGTTCGAACGTTATTGGTGTCCTCGAGCGCCGGTCCCACACCGCTAGCTCGGCCGGGGCTCCGCGCGCGAGCTGCGAGGACGGGACCGCCAAGAGCACGAGCGCGCGTCGCGAGTCGCGGATGGGCGACCAGTTCAAGCGGGTCCGAGCTTCGACGCGGGGCGGAGCGTCGGCGTGGGGCTCGCGGCGGGCGTCGGCGCGGAGCGTGAACGTGTACCGAGCCAGAATGGACTCGTCCGCGTCGGCTTCGAGGTCGCCCTCCACGAGGATCGCCAGCACCCACTCCTGGCCCGTGAGCGTGGGCGACCAGGCGACGGCGCGGATCATCGGCGCGGGCGGCTGGTGCTCGCCACCGTCGCCGGGCGACGCCAGGGGGGCGTCAATGAGGCGCTGGGCATCGCCCGCGTCGCGATCAAGGAACACGAACGCGCGCTGGCTCGGGGAGCCGGCCAGGAGCGGCAATCCGAAACGCTCCGCGGCGTCCAGGCAGGCGGCGGCTTCCGCGGCGTCCCAGGCCTCGGCGTAGATCGCCTCGCCCTGGCCCAGCGTCTCGGGCATGTCGATCCTGGCGTAGAGGAACGGCTGGGCCAGGCTGGCGGCACGCCAGGGCATCACGTTGGCCCCGTCGAAGACGTGCAGGCGTGTGACGCCGCGGGCGGCCAGGGCCCGGCCCACGACGGCGCTCCGCTGGTTTGCCTCCTCGCGCGACATCGTGCGCCGGTGCGATCGCTCGTCAAGGGGCCACAACTGGTTGAGCACGTCGGCGACGACGACCTGGCGTGCGAACAGAACGAGCAGCAGGATTCCGAGCACGAGCGCCCGCATCCGCAGCAGCGCCGCCAGCACGCCGCCCGAGGCCTCGCGGACCCGGCGAGCCGATGCCACGCCCCACCACGCGACGGTTCCGAGCAGCATCGCGATCCCCGGCATGAGCAGCAGCACGATGAAGCGGTGCGGCTGGGTGTGCTGGGTCATCACGACGAACCAGGTGAGGCCGCCCGCGAGAAGGAGCAGGCCACCGGCCAGCGCGCTGGCGAGCGGGCCGCCCGGTGGCAGGTTCCAGAAGAGGAACCGTGCGCCGGACGCGGGAGGCGTGTTCGGGGGCGCGACACCGACGAGCCCCTTTGTGGGATCGACGAGCGAGACGGCCAGTGGTCGCCGGGACGAGCGTGCGGCGAACCACCGGGCCGCGCCGTGGAGCGTGATCGAGAGCAGGATTGCGACGATGGCCCCGAGCACCCACGGGTCGAGGGCGGGATAGACGAACTCCTGGTTCCAGACGAGGTTGGTGCTGTCGCGTGTGGGCCAGGGCCAGCCGAGGCGGGCCAGCCACGACGACAGGAGTTCGTGCAGATCGATGCCCGCGAGTCCGCCGCCGGAACGCCGGTTGGCCGATGAGCGGAACTTCTCCATCGCCGCGTCCCACCCGCCGAGGACCTGGGCGTTGTGGAGGACGCGCAGGGCCATCATCGGGATGGGCAGCGGGCCGATGAGGGCGGCCCCTAGGACCACCGGCCAGCGGAAGTGGAACACCGTCCGCATGCCCACGAACAGGGCGAAAAAGAACATGTGCTCGAGGTTGGTCCAGCAGTCGGCGGCGAAGAGCAGGGCGGTGAGCGCGAGCCAGATGAGGCGGCGCGGGCCGAGCGTGTCCTCGAAGGCCAGCCAGGCCCGCATGGCCGCGAAGAGGAGCATGGGGCTGTAGGCCATGTGGTGGAGGGCGGCCGAATACGACAGGAACGCCGGGCTGAGCACGTAGAACAGGGCGGCGAGCGCGCCGATGGCGCGGCTGTGTGAGAGGCGCGTAAAGACCAGCCACGCCAGCAGGGCCGACAACAACCCGCAGGTTTGGGCGAATAGGCGGGCGGCGAGCACGGGCTCGACGCCCATCGCTTTGCCGACGGTCCACGCGGCGTAGGAGAGCCAGTACGGGCCGGGCGGGTACGAGAGGTAGAGGGCCGAGGTGTCGTCCACCGGGGCGGCGGTCTGGATTCGGGGCAGGCCCCAGGTTGTGGTGAAGCCTGCGTCGTCGAAACCGCGGCTGGCGTTGATGATGTTGGCGTCGGACCAGAACTCTCCGGAAGATGGGCCGGGGTATTGCAGGCGGGCGGTGTACATAAGGGCCGCGAGCGCCGCGAGCACGAGCAGGAACGCCGCGGCCATCCAGCGCGGGCCGGTCACGGTCCGGCGGACGGACGGAGCGGGGCTGGGCGCGATTGGCGTGGGCGTGTCCATCGGGGGGGCGGGGGAGGCGGGGGAACCGGCGGATCGTGGCGCGGCTGGTATCATCGTCGGGATCGCCGGCGGATGCGGGTCGCGGCGATGCAGAGGGCATGATTGGTCGGTTGCGCCCCGGACGGGCGGGCCGCCCTTGGGCACGGATGCACACCCTGGGCACGGACGCGGACAACGTGGTGCGCACCGGAGCCGCGGCCGTCGCCGGCGCGTCGTCGGGCTCGGGATCGGCGCCCGGGCCGCGGGTTGCGGCGATCGTGGTGACGTGGAACCGTCGGGGCGACGTGGACCGCTGCCTGCGGGCGATCGCGGCCCAGGCGTTTCCCGCGGCACGCCTGGACGTGGTTGTCGTTGACAACGCATCGACCGACGGGACGGCGGACCATGTGTTCGAGGCCTGGCGTCCGAGCCGCGTGGTCCACAACGGGGCCGAGGCCGCGGAGCGTCCGCAGTTCGAGATCGGGCGTGCGGCGGTGGCCCGCAACGCGGGGGGCTGGCGGTCGCTGACGCTGGTGCGGAACGCGACCAATCTCGGCGGGTGCGGCGGGTTCAACACCGGGTTCCTGATCGTCGAGCGGACCATCGCCTCGCACCGCGACCTGAGCGCGCTGCCCGAAGCACCGGGGGCGGCCAGGGCCGAGCCACTCGGGTACGTCTGGCTGGTGGATGACGACGCGGTGCCCGCGCCCGACTGCCTGGAGCGCCTCGTCGCCACGGCCGAGAGCGACCCCGCCATCGGCATCGTCGGGTCGCGGATGGTCGATCCGAACGACACCGCCATCACGCTCGAGTCCACGGTGTTCTTCAACCCGTCGACCGGCCTCTTCGGCCCGCCCGAGCCGGAGCACCCCCGCCACGCCGAGCACGAGGCGTGGCTGGCCCGCGTCGGCTCGCCGAAGGGGCGGCACGACGCGCCCGACGCCCGGAGCGCGATGACCGGCGCGCGCGATGTGGACTGCGTGGCCGCGTGCTCGCTGCTGGCCAGGTGGAGCGAGGCCCGGAGGCTGGGGTACTGGGATGCGCGGTTCTTCATCACGGGCGACGACGCGGACTGGTGCCTGCGGTTCGGGCGGGCCGGGCTGCGGGTGGTGTGCGATCTGGACGCGGTGGTGCACCACCTGCCGTGGATCGCCAAGCGGACGACGCTGCAGGACTACTACCGCCGGCGGAACCTGTTCTGGCTGTGGGAGCGGGCGCTGGGGCGCGACGACCTGCGACGGCTGGCTTCGGCCCGTGTCGCGCTCATCCTGCGCCAGGCCAGGCAGGCGATCGCGCGCGGGCGGGCCCTCGACGCGGAGATCATGCGCCGATCCGCCCACGACGCGGCCGCCAATCGCGGAGGGCGCCTGAAGCTCTCCGCACGCCCCGGCGTCGCGCCGGTCCAGATCGAGGACGCCCTGCGAGCGATCGGGGCGGATCGACGCGGCGCGACGCTGGCCGCCGTGTGCCCGAGCCAGAGAACGCTGCGTCAGGCCCTGCGCCTGCGGCGAACGGCCGCTCGGGTCCTCTCATCCTCGCCGCCGAAGTGGGTGCTCTTCATCGCGGCCGACGCGATCGGCGACCGGCTGTTGGCCCGCATGGAGGGGCTGCCCGACGTCCGCGTCGTCCGCTACGCCCGGCGTCGGCGTTCGATGCTCCGTCGCCAGTTCGGATTCCTGCTGAGCCCGCCCCGGGCGTGGGTGGTGTTCGACGGGCGGACGGATGTGCCGCTGCTCCACTGTTCGCGAGTCCTGCACGTCGACACCCGTGCCCGAAGAGCCCGCGCGGAGCGCCACATCCCCGGTTCGCGCCCGCTGTTCGTGGTCCGCTGGCTGTGGACGTGGCTCCGCTGCCGCTTCTATCTCTGGCGGCTGGAGCCGCGTGAGTTCCGGGGGCGGTTTGGCGACGCGGCGGGCTGACGCGCCGCCGGGCCAGCCCGATCTGTGGCCCCCGTTCCACCCTGCGAGCCGATACACCGCTGCTGTGCGCCGCCGCGCCGGGGTTGCCGCACGCACCAAGGAGCCGACGTGCCCAGTGGCGGGGTCCAACGCGGTGGGGTCGACCTGGGGTGGCTGTTCATGCTGCCCGGCGTGGTGCTCGTCGCCGCGGCGCTGCTCATCGCGGCCCAGGACGACCTGAACGAGGCCCGGTTCCGGCGCGATCAGGCCCTGGCGATCGAGCGCCGGCATGCCGAGCGGGTCGACCACTACCGGGCGTACCTGGCGGCCCTGGAGCGAGAGAACCCGGCGGTGGTGCGGTCGCTGGTCGTGGGGCAACTCAACCGGACAGTGGTCGACGCGGTCGAGGCCAGGGTGCCGGGCACGCCGGTGTACGACAGCACGGACGTGTTCGCGTCGCTGGAGCCGGGCGAGGCTGAGGCTGTGGAGCGGGTGCGGATCGACTCGGTGCTGTCGCGGTGGGCAACGGACGACTCGAAGCGGGTATGGCTGCTGGCGTCGGGGGCGCTGTGCGTGTTCGTGGGGCTGCTGCCGCCGGTGAGCCGGCGGGCGGAGGCGGGGCGGGCGACGCGGTCGATCCCGTTGGATGAGCCGGACGCCGAGTTCGACGGGATCGAGGACGGGGACGCCGAGGACGCGGGCGAGGAGTGGGATCAGGCCGAGGCCGCCGACGACGCCGAGGAGGAGTCGGAACAGGACGAAGAGGACGCGGAGGACGACGCCGGCGACGAGGACGACGAAGAGTGGGAAGGCGAGGGGTCTGACGACGAGGACGACGAGGACGAAGAGGACGAGGACGAAGAGGACTGGGAGGACGAGGACTCGGACGAAGACGAGGCAGGTGACGAAGAGGAAGACGAGGGCGAGGAAGAGGAAGAGGAAGAGGAAGAGGAGTCCGACGACGACGGCGAAGAGGATGACTCCGAAGACGACGACGAAGATTGGGAAGAGGACGAAGAGGACGACGGGGAGTGGGAGGACGAGGATGCCGACGAAGCCGAGGAACCGACCGGCCGGTCCCGCGCGTCGGGACCAGGGCGGGCTTCAACGCCCGGCCTGTTTGAGTGACCAGGCCCACGCTGGCACCGCACCCACGCACCTACGCTCGGGCAATGGTCGGGTGCTTCGAGATCGAGGCGGGCGGCGAACGCCTCTGGCTGATGCCCGAGCGGGCGGTGTGGTGGGCCCGCTGTGAGACGCTGATCGTGGCCGATTTCCACTTGGGCAAGAGCCAGGCGCTTCGGGCTGGCGGGTCGGCGGTCCCGGCGGGGGTGCTGGACGAGTCGCTTGTTCGCCTGGGCGGTGCCATCGCCCGGACCGGGGCGACGCGGGTGCTCGTGGTTGGCGACCTGCTCCACGCCGGGGTCGGGCTGACGCCCGATCTGATCGATCGCGTCGCGGCCTGGCGTCGCAAGTTCCCGGGGCGCGTTGTCGTGGTGCCGGGCAACCACGATCGCTCGCTCGCGAGTGTCGCCGATGCCTGGGGGCTCGAGATCGCCGGCGACAGGCTCGTCGAGGGCCCGTTTGCGTTCGTGCACGACCCGGCGACCTGCGAGGGCGTCGAGGCCGGGCCCGGCGTGCGGTTCACCTGGTGCGGGCATGTCCACCCGGGCGTTTGGATTCGGGGTGGGGGCGATGCGTTGAAGCTGGCGTGCTTTGCGATTGGGCCGCGGCTGGGACTGCTCCCGGCGTTCACCCGATTTGCGGCGGGCGGCGGCTGGTCGCGGGCCGACGGTTGGCGGACGATCGCGATCGCCGAAGACAGGTTGATCGAGTTTTGATAGGGTTGACGGGCCCACCCATCGACGCGGTGGCGTCACGCCGGCAGGGAGTGCCAGTGAATAGGAATAAGTTAGGGTCGTTGAGAGAGCGATCCCGTGAACAACGCCACCTGCTCGGGCGTACAACCATGCATCTCCTGACTCATCTCTCTCCTCCGAGCAACCGGCAGCGTCTGGGCCCAGCCCATACACTGCCGGTTGGTCGTTTCCTGGGAGGGCTCGGCGTGCGGCAGCAGAGGCGACGGAACACAGCGGCGGCGTTGTTCGTTCCAGTCGCCATCCTCACGGGGGCGTTGTTCGCCGCGGGCGGCTGCCAGCACTCGCTGTTCAAGCGGGGCGTGCATCGGAGCCAGTTCGAGACCTACGACACCATCCGCAACCGCCACGCCCCCGACTCGTTCGAGGACGAGTTCCGCTCCAGGCGCATCAATCTGCGCGGGCGTCTGCTCAACGATTGAGTACGGGGGACTTCGGCCCGCGTCAAACGTGCGCGGGACGCGGCGGCGCGCGCGTCGAGCGGCGAGTGGCTGTGCGAGCAACGCTCGGCTCTGAGCACCCACGATATCTTGTCGGTTGGCGTGGACGACACAAGACCGGTTGTGCCTCGCCCGCTCCGTGTGGCACACTAACGCGCTCGTGAACCAGTGCCGCGGCGACAACTTGGAGCAAAACCAGCAGCGATCGGCGCCGTGCGTCCGATGGGCTTTATACTCACGCCCGATCGGCGCCGGCGTGTGCCGCCAACCCTCACGGATGAGCTGACGATGGCGACGCGGCAGGCCGCTCCCCGCATGGCCAGATCTTCCCGGTCGTCGCCCCGCACGCGGGCGCGGGCGGCCCACGCGCCGACGACGCGGGCCCGCGGTTCGCAGCGGCGCAGCGCCAAGCCCCCTCGCTCGGCGATCGTCTGGGGCGCGCTGATCGCCTCGATGACCGGGGCCGGCGGGCTGCTGCTGGCCTTGGACGGCGGCGGTCGGTCGCCGCTGGACGGCATGAGCCTGCCCGGCGCGTCGGCCCTGATGGCGGTCAACCGCCCGCGCTCCATCGAGGCGGTGCTCGAGACGCGCGCCCCGCTCGACCGGGAGCGGTGGCTCTCGATCATGGTCCACCACTCCGGGGCCGCCTTCGGGACCGCCGAGAGCCTGGAACGCGACGCCCGGGCCATCGGCCTGCGCGGGCTGGGCCACCACTTCGTGATCGGCAACGGCAACGGGATGGGCGACGGCGAGGTCTTCGTCGGGCTCCGCTGGCTCGAACAGGCTCCGGGGGCCCACGCGGTCGGCGAGCCGGAGCAGGCGGACTGGTACAACCGGCACGCGATCTCGATCTGCCTGGTGGGCGACGGCAACCGGCGCGAGTTCACCCAGGCCCAGATGCAGCGTCTGGCGGAGCTGGTGCTGACGCTCGCCCGGGAACTGGGCATCCCGGCGGAGCGGGTGCTTCTGCATAGCGACACCACCGGCGTGCCGGACCCCGGGGTCCGGTTCCCGGCAGCGGCGTTCCGGGAGCTGGCGGCGGGGCTGGAATAGGCGACCGGTCTGGGCCCCCTGGCATCCGTTGGCGACGCCGCCCCCAGAAAACCCCCACATCAACCGCCAAGCGGCCGCTCCGGCGCGCCGAATAGCGTGATCGGGAATACGCTCCTTGCTCGGCACGGGCGGCCGGGGCACCCGTTCGGGTTCCCTCCGGCCCGCGCGGGTCACGGCCCGCGTCGCCGGGTTGGGGCGGGGGTTGGATTCAATGGCGTTCCCCGCTCGGCGTGGGCGGGGTCGGAGGCAGCGTCGCCCGTGGAGATCTTCAAGAAAGGCGACATGGTCGAGGGCTTCCGCATCGAGCGGGAGCTTGGACGCGGCGCGGCGTCGATCATCTACCTGGCGTGGGACCCGCGCACGAAGCACATCTGGGCCCTCAAGCACGTGGAGCGTGGCGACGCGAAGGATGATCGGTTCTTGGTTCAGGCCGAGGCCGAGTACAAGGCCGCCAGCGCCCAGGACCATCCCGGCGTCCGCAAGATCACCCGGTGCATCAAGAAGGGCTCGATCTTCAAGACGAACGAGCTGTTCCTGGTCATGGAGCTGGTCGACGGGCGGAGCCTCGAGTTGGCCCCGCCGCGGACGATGGCCCAGGCGGTGCACATCTTCGAGCAGGTGGCGCGGGCCCTTGGGCACATGCACCAGCGGGGCTGGGTGCACGCGGACATGAAGCCCAACAACATCGTGGTCGACGGCGACACCCACGCCAAGATCATCGACCTCGGCCAGTCGTGCAAGATCGGCACGGTCAAGGCCCGCATCCAGGGCACGCCGGATTACATCGCGCCCGAGCAGGTGCACCGGCGCGAGATCACCCCTCGGACCGACGTGTACAACCTCGGGGCGACGATGTACTGGGTGCTGTGCCGCCAGCACATCCCGACCGCATTGCCGAAGGACGATCGCCTCGTGGGCTCGCTGGACGCGGCCCTGATCGAGAAGCCGAAGCCGCCGCACGAGATCAACCCGCGCGTGCCGCTCAAGCTCAGCGAGCTGATCCTGCAGTGCGTGGAGGCGATGCCGGAGAATCGCCCGCAGAGCATGGACATCGTGGCGGACCGGCTGAACCTGATCCACGGGATGATCCTGGCGGCACGGGCCAGCGAGGGGTCGACGATGGGCGGGCTGCCCTCGCCCGATCCGGACGACGACGGGGACGACGACGGGCTGGCGATCGGCGGGTCGAAGTAGGACCGGAAGCGACGAAGGGCCAAAAGCCGACGGAGCCTGTCCGCTGCGGTCCGCTTATCCTCTCCGGCCCACGCCTGCTCGTCCGCGCTCCCTCCGTCGCTTTGTCGCTCCGTCGCTTCGAGGTACCCCATCCCCCTTTCCCCCGCCCAACTCCAGGACGCCGACGCGGTCATCGACGCGCTCCACCGCGGGGCGTCGGCCAACCGCTTCGCCTCGTGTCGGGTGGGCTCGATCGACCAGATCACGCCCCCGGGGCGTCTGATCGCCACGGGCGACCTGCACGACAACCCGGACAACTTCGAGCGGCTCATCGAGCTGGCCCGCCTGACCGGCGTCGCGGGCGAGGACGGCGCGACCGACGACCACACCCACGACCTGCCCCACATCACCCTGCACGAGATCATCCACCCGGACCGGCTGATCAACGGCATGGACTTCTCGTACCGCTCGATGGTCCGCGTCGCCGCGCTCAAGGCCGCCCACCCCGAGCGTGTGCACACGCTGCTGGCCAACCACGAGCTGGCCCAGATGGTGGGCGCGGGGATCGTGAAGAACGGCATCCGCGTGGTGGAGGCGTTCAACGAGGGGATCGACTACGTGTTCGGCTCGCGGGCCGCGCCCGTGATGGACGCGGTGCGGGCGTTCGTGCGGTCGATGCCGCTGGCGCTGCGGTGCGTCACGCCGCGAGGCGACATCCTGTGCGCCCACTCGATCCCCGGCCCGGCGATGATGCCCCGGTTCGACGCCAGCGTGCTCACGCGCGACCTGACCGAGGACGACTACGCCCCCCGCCAGGGCGCGGCCCACATGATGGTCTGGGGACGCGACTACGACCACGACCAGATCGAGGACCTCGTTGAACGCTGGGGCGTGAACCTGTTCGTGCTCGGTCACGAGAAGGCCGAGCACGGCGTGATGTTCGTGCCGCCCGCGGTGCTGGTGATCAACTCCGACCACGAGCGGGGCGTGTACCTGCCGATCGACCTGGACGACCCGCCTCGGGCCGACGAGGCGGCGGCCCTGGTGCAGCGGCTGGCCCCGACGGACTCGTGGTGAGTGCCCTTGGCTGGCACGATCCTGCTTTCGCCCCGCATTCCGGGCGGGGTCCGGCACAAGCGGCCGCCGGGCGCGTCAAAGCCGATTGACCCTCGTGGGCTTCGGACCGTCCGGGAGGTTGCCGTGCGTCGATCGCTCGCCTTGCACCAGTTCGCCGTGCCCGCGTCCGCCCTCGCGCTGCTGGTTGGGTCCGCCCATGCCCAGCAGATCGTCGCGGCCCTCGAGTTCCCACCCGGTGGGCAGACGGCCGGGTCGGTGGGCGTGAAGTACGAGCCCCCCGAGGACCCGCTCGACATCTGGCTCATCGAGGACTTCTCGATCGACGCCCCGGTCGCGTTGACGCGGTTCGAGTCTCGCGGCACCGTGTTCCCCGCGCCGGTGTTCGTGTTCGACGTGACGGTCCGCATCTATCGCGGTTGGCCGCCGGAGGGTGAGCTGCTGTTCGAGTCGACCCCGGGCTCGGGCACGGTCGCGCCGTTCCAGGGCTGGAACCTGTTTGCGGCGGACTTCGCGGGCCAGACGCTCGACGCGGGCGAGTACTACGTCGTGTTCAACGCCGCCACGCGGACCAGTTTCGGCAGCCGCCCGATCTTCTGGAGCGTCTTCGGCCCGCACACCGTCGGGGGCGGGCAGCCCGACAGCGGGTGGCGCTGGAACCCCAACGGCGGGCAGGGGTGGACGAACAACCTGACGATGGTCCCGGCCATGCTCGGCGGGGGCGGGCAGTCGGGGGTCAACTTCATCCTGTATGGCGAGCCAGCGCCCGCCTGCCGCCCCGACCTCACCACCACCGCGGTGCCCGGAACGCCGGGCTACGGCCAGCCCAACGGGACGCTCAACAACGACGACTTCTTCTACTACATCGCCCAGTTCGCCGCGGGGAACCTCGCGGTCGCCGACCTGACCGCCACGGCGATCGCCGGCAGCCCCGGCTACGGCGTGCCCAACGGCGTGCTCAACAACGACGACTTCTTCTACTACCTGGCGATCTTCGCCGAGGGTTGCTGACCGGTCGCGCGCGTGCCGGCCCGCAGGCCGCGGGTCGTCCGGTTGGGCGTTCGTGGACGCTTGGGCCCGCGACTACCCTCCCCCATGGACCAGCGCCTCCGGGCCACCCAGGACCAGTTCATCGCCTCGTGGGGGCAGATGGGCGGCGTGTGGGGCATCAGCCGCACCATGGCCGAGGTCCACGCCCTGCTCTACATCACCGCCCAGCCCGCCTGCACCGACGACATCATGGAGCGCCTGCAGATCTCGCGCGGCAACGCCTCCATGTCCCTGCGGGCCCTGGTCGACTGGGGCGTGGTCGCCCGCACGCACAAGCGCGGCGACCGCAAGGAGTACTTCGTCGCCGAGCAGGACGTCTGGGCCATGTTCCGCGCCATCGTCCGCGAACGCATGAAGCGCGAGGTCGATCCCCTGCTGGCCAACCTCTACGAGATCCGCGAGTCGGCCCCGGGCGGGAGGCGGGCCGAGAGCCAGGAGGCCGAGGCCACGCTCGAACGCCTGGACGAGCTCCTCGACTTCTTCGAGACCGCCCAGGGCCTGACCCAGCGGTTCGTGTCCCCGGCGGGCAAGGGGCTGGAGATGGCCGCCACGCTGCTGGGCAAGACGAGGCGGAAGGCGGGCAAGAAGGCGGCGGAGGAGTAGGGCGGCGCGCGGCATGCTCGCGGCGTTGCACGGGCATGCCGGCCCTTGTGGCCCCATGAGACCCATGAGACCCGTGACACCCGTTGCACCCGTGCCCCCCGGCCCATAACCGCCCGTCCATCCCGCCGAGGCCGGGCTCGCCTCCCCGCAATCCCCCGCCGGTACACTCTGCCATGACCAGGGCGCTGGCCCGTCCATCCCCGCGATCAACGCACGGCGCCGGGCCGCGTGGCCCGAAGGCGTTCCTGTTCGTGGCCGCCAAGTCCACGGGCGGGCGGACGATGGGCCTGCGTCAGGCCCGGAGCCAGCGGGCCCTGTCCGAGTCGCTGCGGCGTGACCGCCAGATCCTGCTCAGCGCCTGGACGCTGCCCGCGTGGGCCGCCAGCGAGGCCCGCCTGGGGCTCAAGGACCAGGCGGAACTGAACCAGCAGCTGGCCCAGCTGCTCGGGCGTGGCGTGACGCTGGTCGAGACGCTGGAGGTCGTGCGTTCGACGGTGCGGGCCCAGGCCCAGGACGTGGTGGACCGCATGCGTGAGGCCGTCGGCAGCGGGGCGTCGTTCTCCGAGGCGTGCGAGCGGACGGGCGTGTTCGATTCGGTGACGATCGCGGTGTACCGGGCCGCCGAGAAGACGGGCGACCTGGCCGGAGCGGCCCAGCAGCTGGCGACCACCGCGAAGCGTCAGCTCGCGGTGCGGGGCAAGGCGGGCACGCTCATGCTCTATCCCGCGATCGTGCTGACGATCTCGATCCTGGTCTCGATCGGCATCATCGTGGGGATCGTGCCCAAGATCGGCGAGGCCCTCGAGGGAGCCGACATCACGCTGCCGGTGTTCACCAAGGCCATCGTCGCGTTCGGCCTGTTCCTGCGTGAGAACGCGCTGATCGCCCTGGGCGTGGTGGGGGCGGGGCTGGTGCTGATGGTGATCGGGCGGAAGCGCGTGGGGGCGGCCCTGGCCCGCTTCAGCCGCACCGTGCCGGTGCTCAAGGACGTGGTGCTGGCCCAGGAGTCGGCGCGGTTCTTCGCGGTGATGGCGGCGATGTCGCGCTCGGGCGTGCCACTCTCCGACGGGCTGGGCGTGGCGGTCGAGGCGATCGGCATCCCGAGCCTGCGGCGCGAGCTGGTGGACCTGCGCCGCCGCCTCATGGAAGGCGGGCAGCTCCGCATCCTGATCGATCGGGTCAAGACGCTGCCGCTGGCGACGCGCCGCCTGCTCATCGCGGCCGAGCGTTCGGGCGACCTGGAATCGGCGTTCAACAGCCTGGCCGAGGACCTGTCCGACGAGGTGGACCGCAAGGCGGAGCGCCTGCTGGCGGTGCTCGAGCCGCTGCTGATCGTGATCATGTTCCTGCTGATCGGCTCGCTCTTGATGTCGATCATGATCCCGCTGCTGACGGCGACGCAGGGGGCGTTCTGAGTCGGACGGGGCGGGGTGTGTGCCCGTGAGCGCCGTGAGTGCCGTGAGCGCCAACAGTGCCATGAGCCCGTGAGTGCCAGGAGCAGAACGCCGGACGCAGGATCGCTCACCCCCCGACGGCCTTCCGCACCGCCGCCGCGATCCGGTTCGCGTTGGGCAGGTACGCCGCCTCCAGGTTTTTGGCGTAGGGCGTGGGCACGTCCGCGGTGTTCACGCGGACCGGCGGGTGGTCCAGCCAGTCGAAGCACCGCTCGCACGCCTGGGCCATGACCTCGGCCGAGACGCCCGCGAAGGGCCACGATTGGTCCACCACCACCAGGCGATTCGTCTTCTTGACACTCTCGATGATCGAGTCGATGTCCAGCGGGCGGATGGACCGCATGTCCAGGACTTCGATCTCGATCCCTTCGCCCGCGAGCGTCTGGGCCGCCTCCACGCAGAAGTGGACCGGACGCCCGAATGACACGACGGTGCAGGCGTCGCCCTGGCGGACCGTGCGGGCCCGCCCGAAGGGGACGTAGTACTCCTCCTCAGGAACGTGGGCCTTGTCGCCCAGCATGCGCTCGGACTCGAGGAAGAACACCGGGTCGGGGTCGCGCAGGGCGGTCTTGAGCAGGCCTTTGGCGTCGTAGGGGTTCGAGGGGATGACGAGTTTCAGCCCCGGCACGTTGGCGTACAGGCCCTCGACGCACCAGGAGTGGGTCGAGCCCAGCTGCCCGCCCGCCCCGTCGTTGCCGCGGAACACGATCGGGCAGCCCCACTGGCCCCCGGACATGTACAGCATCTTGGGCGCGTTGTTGAGGATCTGGTCCGCGGCCACGAGGCTGAACGACCACGACATGAACTCGATGATGGGTCGCAGCCCGTACATGGCGGCGGCGATGCCCATGCCCGCGAACCCGTTCTCGGAGATCGGCAGATCGATGATCCGCTTGGGCCCGAACTCCTCGAGCATGCCCTGGGAGACCTTGTACGCCCCGTTGTACTGGGCGACCTCCTCGCCGCAGAGGAAGATCCGCTTGTCGCGGCGCATCTCCTCGCACATGGCCTCGCGGAGGGCCTCGCGGAACTGGATGATCCGGGCCTGGCCCTCGGGCGGGTCGCGCGGGGGGAGCCGGTCCTCGGGCAGGAAGTCGGGCAGCTCGACGGGGGTCTCGAGGGCGGGGTGGTCGATGGTCGTGGGCATGGGCGGATGGTAGGAGGCGGTGGGCGGGCCGCCGGGGCGCGAGCCTGCAGGAGGCGCGGGGTCAACTGGTCCAATTGGTTCAACTGGACTCGGGCGGGTCGGGGGGTGGCGGCGGGACGAGGGGCTCCAGTTGGGCCACCAGCACTGGCACATGGACGGTGGCGACCCGCCAGATCAGCACATCGTCCACGTCGTCGTAATCGTGCACGAGGCGGTGGCGCTGGCGGATGATCTTGGACCACGGGATGTCCGGGGTCGAGGCCCGGAACTCGGGCGAGACGTGGCTGGCCGCTTCCCCGACGATCATCACCGCCCGCTCGACCGCAAGGCGCATCTGCTCGTTGGCCGCGTATGTCTGGAACGTCGCGTCCGCGATCATGCGGGCCACCGCCCGCCCCGCGTCGAGCATGTCCCGCAGGTACACCGCGTCGGGCTTCTTACGCGGCATGCAGCACCCGCCTGCTGCCCAGGATCGCCGCCCGGCGGATCGGGTTCTTCAGCGACGGGCTCGTGACCAGATCGACCCGGCGTCCGAACAGGGCCTCCAGTTCGTCCTGCATGTCGAAGAGTTCGAAGTACGACCACGGCGCGTCAGCCGCGAACGTCACGAGCACGTCCACGTCGCTCTCCGGGCCGAAGTCCTCGCGGAGCACCGAGCCGAACAGCGCGAACTCCACGATCTTCCACCGGCGGCAGAAGTCCGCGATGGCGTCGGTCGGCACGTCGATCCGGGGCTCGCCGGGCATGCCGGATTGTACAACGAACCGCTGCCGCAGAAGGCACGTTCCTCGCAAGCAACCGCACCGCCCCGGGTCAACTCGTCCAACTGAACCAACCCGCGCACCTCGAACACCCCCTCGGCCCCCGCCCCCGCCCGTGGTACGCTGCCCGCATGGACCTCAACGCCCTGCCGTACCCCTCTCGCCGCGTGCCCGTGTGCGCCAGGAACATGGTCGCCTGCTCCCAGCCCCTGGCCGGGCAGGCCGGGCTGGCGATGCTGGCCCGGGGCGGCTCGGCCATCGACGCCATCGTCGCCATGGCCTCCACGCTCACGCTCGTCGAGCCCACGGGCAACGGCATCGGCTCCGACGCCTTCGCCCTCGTCTGGGACGGCCAGTCGCTCCACGGGCTCAACGCCTCGGGACGATCGCCCGCCGCCCTCCGCGCCGAGGACTTCGCCGGGCGCGACGCCATGCCCACCCTCGGCTGGGGGCCCGTGACCGTCCCCGGCTGCGTGGACGCCTGGCGCACCCTCCACGAACAGTTCGGCACCCTCGACTTCGCCGACGTGCTCCAGCCCGCGATCGCCTACGCGCGCGACGGCTTTCCCGTCTCGCCCATCACCGGACGCCTGTGGCAGTCTGTCACCCGGCGCTACGCCGACTACCCCTCATTCCTCGAGACCTTCGCCCCCCAGGGGCGTCCGCCCCGACCCGGCGAGATGTTCCAGTCCTCCGGGCACGCCGACACGCTCCAGGACATCGCCGAGACTCGCGGCGAATCCTTCTATCGCGGGCGCCTGGCCCGGGCCATCTGCGACGCGGCCCGCGCCGGCGGCGGGGCCATGCGCGAGGACGATCTGGCCAGCCACAAGTCCGAGTGGGTCGTGCCGCTGGCCCAGGGCTTCGCGGGCGTGACGCTCCACGAGATCCCGCCCTCGGGCCAGGGCATCGCCGCGCTGATCGCCCTGGGCATCCTCGAACGCCTCGACATCGCCCGCTTCCCGGTGGACTCGCCCGACTCGGTGCACCTGCAGGTCGAGGCCATGAAGATCGCGTTTGCGGAGATCTCGCGCCACGTGGCCGACCCGCGGTTCATGGAGATCGAGCCCGAGGCCATGCTCGCGCCGGAGTTCCTGGACCGCCGGGCCGGCGAGGTCCGTCTCGACGCGGCCCAGCACTTCACCTCGCGCGTCGCGACGGATCACGGCACGGTTTACCTCGCCGCCGCCGACGCGCGCGGGATGATGGTCTCGTACATCCAGTCGAACTACATGGGCTTCGGCTCGGGGATCGTGCCGCCGGGTACGGGCATCTCGTTGCAGAATCGCGGGGCCTGCTTTGTGACCACGCCGGGCCATCCGAACCAGGTGGCCGGCGGCAAGAAGCCGTACCACACGATCATCCCGGCGTTCGTGACGCGCGGCGGCAGGCCGCTGCTGGCGTTTGGCGTGATGGGCGGGCACATGCAGCCGCAGGGGCACCTGCAGATGGTGGTGCGGATGTTCGTGCACGACCAGAACCCGCAGGCCGCGTCGGACGCCCCGCGCTGGCAGTGCACGCCCGAGGGCACGCTGATGCTTGAACGCGGGTTCGACGCCGGGGTGGCGGCGGAACTGGCCCGGCGCGGGCATCGCGTGGACGCCGACGCCCACGAGATCAACTTCGGCGGGGCCCAACTCATCCTGAACCACACGCCCGATGCGGGCGGCGGCGTGTACGTCGGCGGCTCGGACCACCGCAAGGACGGGCACGCGGCGGGGTTTTAGACAGTGCTGGGTGCTGAGTGTTGAGTCCTGAGTCCTGGAGGTCGGGCAACCGATCGCCGGGGGTCCACCGGCGTGGTGGAGACCGACCACAAGGACCAAGGACCAAGGACACAGGACGGCCCCAACAAGTCCAATCGGTCCAACTGCAACGGGCGGGTCCGACGTGTGGCATGCTTGTGGCTCGGCACAAGCATGGCGAAAGACCCGCGAGCGTCCGGCGCTCCGGACATGCTTGCCCCGAGCGGCACGCATGCCACACATCGGGCGCGCCCAAACGTGCCTGCCCGGGGAGATGCGTCGTGGTACGCAACCCGGGCAACCCGCGCAGGGCTCCGGTCGCCCCCAAACTGGCAAGCCGCCCCGGCGATCAGCGTCGCCGGGGCGGCTGTGCGATGGCGAGTTGCCGGGGGCCGGGCGGTTCAGCAGCCCGCGCTGAACAGGGCGAGGTAGTAGAAGAAGTCGTCGTTGTTGACGACGCCGTTCGGGACGCCGTAGCCGGGATTGCCGGGGATCGCGCCGGTTGTGAGGTCCGCGGCAGGATCGTTGTTGGAGAAGATGAAGAGGTAGTAGAAGAAGTCGTCGTTGTTGAGCACGCCGTTCGGAACCCCGAAGCCCGGCAGGCCCGCGATGGCGCCGGTCGTCAGGTCGGGCTGGCACACCGGCGCCCCGCCCGCGTTGGCCCACGCGATGAGGTTCTGGGCCAGCAGCGTGTTGTCGGCCTGGTTGATGAAGCTGTTGGAGAACATGTTGTGGTCGCCGAACACGACCATCCGCCCGGGGCCGGCGTGCCCGGTCGAGGGATCGAGCACGACCGCGAAAACGTTCCCCGCTCCGTCGTCCATGATCCGCAGCCCATTGGCGGGCACGCTGAACCGAGAGTTCGTCGTGAACGATGCGGCACCGACGCCCGCGGTGATCGGGTGGGCGGCCACCACCGCGGCCGGGCTCGGCCCCGAGGTCAGCACGTAGTTCGTCACGCCCAGGAACGACGAGAACGAGTTGTAGCCGGGCAGGTTGAAGATGTCGGCCGTGACGATCAGCGTGCCGCCGGCCCCGACCCACGCCTGGAGCGCGGCCTGTTCCGGCCCGGAGAGCGGGACGTTGTTGTTGGTCAGCAGCGACGTGTAGAACACGTCGACCGTGCCCAGGTACGCGGGGGTGAGCTCGTTTGTTGTCGGGGCCAGCGTCGCGCTGGTGGACGTGATGAGACCGGCAAGGATGGTGTGCGCGCTCCCGCCGTTGAGCACGCCGCCGGCGTAGTTCACGCGCGTGGCGTCGAAGCTACCCCAGACCTGGGCCAGAGCGGGCGAGCAGGCCAGGCCCGCCCACAGCGCCATGGGCGCGAGTCGGTTGGTCGACGTCATCTCTCTCTCCTTGAACCCGGGCGTGGATTGGCCGTGCCGTGGCACCTTGCCACGTGCGCTCCGGCCTTCCGGATACCACACCAGACTATTCGGGGATCACGCCACGCTCAAGGACAACCATGGGATTCGACCATCGGCCCGCGGAGTCGGTGAGGCGCTTTACTCGTACCGTCCCACGATCAGCGTGACGTTGTGTCCGCCGAAGCCGAAGGTGTTGTTCATGGCGTAGCGGACCTGTCGCTCGCGCGCGTCGTGGGGCACCAGGTCGATGTCGAAGCCCTCGTCGGGATTCTCCAGGTTGATGGTTGGGGCGATCACGCCGTCGCGGACCGCGTGGACGCAGGCGATCATCTCGACCGCGCCCGATGCGCCCAGGCAGTGCCCGTGCATCGACTTGGTGCTGCTCATCAGCAGTTTGCCGCCGGAAGACTTGCGGGCGTGGTTCCCGAAGACGCCCAGCACCGCGGAGACCTCGGACTTATCGCCCAGCGGCGTGGAGGTGCCGTGCGAGTTGACGTATCCGATGTCGGTCGGGTTCAGGCCCGCGTCGTCGAGGGCCCAGCGCATCGAGCGTGAGGCCCCGCGTCCCTCCGCGTCGGGCGCGGTGATGTGGTGGGCGTCGCCCGAGTTGCCGAAGCCGAGCAGTTCCGCGTAGATCGTCGCGCCGCGGGCCCTGGCGTGGGCCTCGGTCTCAAGCACCATCATGGCCGCGCCCTCCGAGAGCACGAACCCGTCGCGATCCTTGTCGAACGGGCGGCTGGCCCGCTGGGGGTCGTCGTTGCGGGTCGAGAGGGCCTTCATGACCATGAACGCGCCGATGCACAGGGGGCTGACCGCCGCCTCGCACCCGCCCACGACCATGACGTCGGCCTGGTTGCGCCGCAGGTAGCCCATCGCGTCGCCGACGGCGTGCCCGGACGAGGCGCAGGCGGTGGCGTGGGCCGAGGCCGGGCCCTGCAGGTTCCAGCGGATGGAGATGTTGCCCGCGGTGGCGTTGACCATGAGGCGCGGGACGGTGAACGGGGAGATGCGGTGGGCGCCGCGCGCGATCATGGTGCGGCAGCCGTCCTCGATGGTCGTGATGCCGCCGATGCCCGAGCCGATGACCACGCCGTGCCGGGCCGGATCGCCCGAGGCGAAGTCGAAGCCCGAGTCCTTGACGGCCTCGGCGGCGGCGGCGACGCCCAGGACGGTGCTGCGGTCCAGGCGCCTGGCCTCGCGGGGCTCAAGCACGCCGGTGGGCTCCCAGCCCTTGATCTGCCCCGCGATGGTGGTGGCCCAATCGCTGGGATCGATCTTGAACTCGTCGCCCTCGATGGCGCTGATGCCCGAACGCCCGGCCCGCATGCCTTCCCACGTCGCTCGGGCGGTGGTCCCAAGATTGGTCACCGCCCCGAGGCCGGTGATCACGATTCGGGGGTGGGCTGGACGCGCGTTGGCCATTGCGTGGTGTGGGCTGGGGGACCGGGCGGGTCGGACGGGCGTGCCCTCGCCGGCGCGCGGCATCCGATCGGATCCCCGCGCCGGTCCGGAAAGGGCTGCTGGCCGGCCCGGGGCGCCTTACTCGATGCCGCGGGCCTGCTTGATGAAGTCGATGGCCTCGCCGACGGTCTTGATCTTCTCGGCCTGCTCGTCCGGGATCGAGGTCTCGAACTCGTCCTCAAACTCCATGACGAGCTCGACGGTGTCGAGGCTGTCGGCGTTGAGGTCGTCCACGAACGAGGTCGTGCGGGAGATCTTGGCCTTATCGGCGCCGAGCTGCTCCGCGACGATCTCGATGACCTTCGCCTCGATGTCTTGTTCGGTCACGCTTCGACCTCCGGGTCCGGCCTTTGGTTGCCGCGGGAGGGGTTCGCGGACCCACGTCCGCCGCCCCGAGCGACGATTGTACCCCGTGCCCGACCGAGCGGCCAAGCCAGCGAACCAGTCCCCGCACCGCCCCGGGTCCGGCGGGGCTGGCCCGATCACACGCCGGCACGTCCGCAAGCCCCGCCCCCGACCGCCAAGCGCCGAGGCCCGCGCGGGCTGTGCGGGGTGTGCGGTTCCCGGCGTGCCCCGAACTCCATCGGTCCTCCCTCACGCCTTGCCGGGAGTCGATGACTGCCCAGCAGCGGGTGCCGTGGTGGTACCCCGGCCCGCCGACAGATTGGAGATCGGGTTATGGCGACCATGCCCAGCGAGCCCCAAGCCTTCGCACAGGCCGTTGCGAGCCTCCTCAAGGAGCTCAAGCCCGACTACGCCGTGGAACTGCTCGGCCCGCGCGAGTTGACCGTCAACGGTCGGCGCCTGGACCTGGACAACCTGTTCCGGATGGTCACCCATGAGCCCGGTCGAGGGCGGGAGATCGTCGAGCACTACCTCGAACAGCTCTTTGCGGGCGAGGCCGAGTACGCCCTGACGCTCAATCCCGAGTCGGCCCGTACCCGGGTGATGCCCCGCATCCAGCCGGAGTCGATCTTCGAGCACCTGAACCGGGACCTGGTCGCCCACGTGCCGTTCGTCAACGGGACGGTCGTCGTGTTCGTGACCGACCTGCCGCAGATGACCGTTTCGATCACCACCGAGCAGGCCCGCCAGTGGAGCCTCTCGATGGACGACTTGGACGAGTTGGCCCGCGAGAATCTGGGGGAGTACTCCCCCGAGCTGCGGTTCCAGGTGATCGAGAGCAAGGAGGGCGGGCGGGCGATCCTGCTCTCGGAACAGGATGGCTACGACGCGGCCCGCCTGCTGCTGGGTGGCCTGTGGGAGCGACTGGCCCCGCAGATGGGGGGGAACTTCTACGTCGGCATCCCCGCCCGCGACATGTTCGTCGCGATCTCCGACGGCCCGCCGGCGTTCGTCGCCAGGCTCCGCGAGCGGATCGCCCAGGACTACCACCGCCTCCCGTACCCCATCAGCCCCCACCTGTTCTACGTGACGCGCGACGGCGTCGCGGGGACCGTCGCCGGGGCGATGGACGACGAGTTCTACGGCGATCTGGCGGCTTGAGCACGCCTCGTGTGCGGCACGCCCGACGCTCGGAGGCCTCTACGCTTCCCGGCTTGATCCTGCTGATCGACAACTACGACTCGTTCACCTGGAACCTGGTCCAGCGCCTGGGCGAACTCGATCCGACCCTCGAGCCGGGGCGGGATCTCGTGGTGGTCCGCAACGACAGGATCCAGCCGGGCGAGGCCGAGGCCCTCGACGCCGGTCGGGGGCCGAGCCACGTCATCATCTCGCCTGGTCCGGGAACGCCGAAGGAAGCGGGCGTGTCGGCGGCCATGATCGCCCACTTCGCGGGTCGTGTGCCGGTGCTGGGCGTGTGCTTGGGGCACCAGTGCCTGGGCGACATGCACGGCATGGCGGTCTCGCGCCACGCCATCCAGGTGCACGGCAAGACCAGCCCGGTGCACCACGATGGGGCCGGCGTGTTCTCGGGTCTTCCCGTGCCGTTCGACGCGACGAGGTACCACTCGCTGGTTGTGCCGGTGGATGCGGTCCCCGAGACGCCGGTGGGCGGGGCGGACTCGTGGGCGATCTCGGCGTGGACGACGGACAGGCTCGACGATGGGCGGGAGGTTCGGGTGGTCATGGGGCTGCGGCGGGTGTGGGCCGATGCCGGCAAGGCGCCGCTCGAGGGCGTGCAGTTCCACCCCGAGTCGTTTCTGACATCGCACGGGCCGGGGCTTCTGGCCAACTTCCTGCGGATGGGCGCTCGACCGCGCGAGGCCCGGGTGGACCCGATGCTGCACGCGATCAACTGAGGCTCGCGGCCACGAGCGTGGCCCGGTTCAATCCTCTTCGAAGCCGTCGGCGACGAGCTTGGCAAGGGCCTCGGCGGCCGGCTCGGCGTCGTCGCCCTCGCAGGTGAGCTCGAGCTTGGTGCCCTTGGTCGCCGCGAGCATCATGAGCTCCATGATGGACTTGCCGTCGACCGCCTCGCTGCCCTTGGCGAGGGTGACCTTGCACTGGAAGGTGGCGGCGAGATCGACAAAGGCCATCGCCGGGCGCGCGTGCAGCCCAAGACGGTTGACGATCTCCACGGTCCTTCGTGCGTTCTGCGACAACGCGGTCCCTCGTCGTGTCGCCCCGGCGTCGAGCGCGAGCCAATGGCCAGCGGGCCGGGGCGTTCGGCTCGCCGAGCACGGATCTCTTCCTCCGGCTGGTCGTCCGGCGGGTGGTCGCACCCCGGTGCCCGCAGCGGGCGATCTCGGGCGAGTCGCCGCGCCGCCGGGAGAGGTCGCGAACGTGGCGAGAGAACTGGGGATCTAGGATTCGAACCTAGACTAAGTGAGTCAGAGTCACTCGTGCTACCGTTACACCAATCCCCAAAGAAGCTGGCGAACCCCGGGCCAAGAGCGCCGCTGATCGCCGAGCGAGTACCGAACAAAGCCGCCGCGGAGCGACCGGCCCGGGCTCGTTCCGAACAGCACAGACTGTAGGGGCGTGGGGCCGAATCAGGCAAGCCGTTCGGGCGGTCGGTGCCCGCGTGGCTCAAGTCCATGACGAATATGGAGTTCGGTTCAAAAAACGAGCCCCGGATCGGGCCGGGGCTCGGTCGGAAACGCCTTGATTCCTGGCTCGACCGCCGACGGGGCGTGCGGGCTCACATGCTGCGGCGCCGACGCGCCCCGAGCACCAGCATCCCCGCTCCGGCCAGGGCGCCCGCCCCGGGCAGGGGAAGGACGATGATCTGGTCCTGGCGGGTGGCGCTCACGATCGCGGCCAGACGCCCCGTCGTGTCGGCCCCGTCGACCGCGGCGTTCAGGTAGTCGGTGAACAGCGCGTTGCTGATCTTGTTCGAGATCGAGACCACGCCCGTGCGGAGATTGGTCTCGTTCGCCGCGGTGAACGTCCCGCCGTCGACGGTGCTCCAGTCGAACACGATCTCCCACACGGCGGCCTGGAATGCGGACGCCTTCGCGTTGGAGTCGACCGCCTCGCCGTAGGCGTTGTAGAGCGAGTTGAGCGCGTCGATCTGCCCGTGGTTGAGCTCCCACTTGTTGCTGGGCGCCGGGCTGGTGACCGGTGCGTCGTGGAGCGCGACGAGGTTGAACGTGCCGTCGCCGGCGTACTGGGTCAGATCGATGCAGTATGTCAGGAAGTCCTTGGCCGACGCGCCGGTGCCCAGGCGGTGGCGAAGCTGCCCGACGAACAGGTTTCGTTCGCTGAACGCGGCCGAGTCGCCCGAAGCGAAGCTGACTCGGGCCGACTGCCCGAGCCCGGTGCCCCGGAAGTCAACGGCGATCGGCCCGGCGATCGCGGAAGAGGCGATCAGCAGTGCGCCCGCGGTCCCTGCGGTCAGCGTCAACTTGGTCGTCATGACACACCCTCTCTTGGTTCTCTCGATCCGTCCGCCATCGGTTTCCCGCGGCGGCTTCCCTCTTCGAGCCATGTCGGCGGGCCGACGGCGGTGGCTCCCGCCGGCGGCTACGGGAAAGGTACCCGCTGGCGAGAAAAGAAAAAGCCCGCGTCGTGGACGCGGGCGAAAGTTCTCATTATGAGGCGTCGCAGGCCGGACAACTTGCAACGTTATGAGCCATCGGCACTCGACAGCCGCTCGTATCGGACGCGCTGGCTCTCGGTGAACGCGTCGCGATCGGCCCGGTCGATGCGGGCCAGGGCGTCCTCGGCCTCCTGGAACCGATGGAGGGCGCGGAGCGCCTCGGCCAGCCCGAGCAACGCGTCCGGCGCGTTCGGGACCAGCCGCAGGGCCTCGTCGAATGTGGCCCGGGCCTGCTCCGCGTCGCCGGCGGCGAGCTGCGCCCGCCCCAGGGTCTCCAGGATGTTTGCGAGCACCTCCGCGGGCAGGCGCAGCGCGTCCGCCGCCCACTTTGCGCTCGTGGCGTGCTCGATCGCCTCCTCGGTGTGCCCGCCGCTGACCACCAGCAGGTACGCGAGGTTGTTGGCCGCGGAGACGTACTCGAACGAACCGGCGGGGGCCAGTGCGATCGCCGTTCGGAGGATCAGGGCCGCTGCATCTGGGCTCGTTTCGTCGAGGCGATCGGCAACGATCAAGGCCGCGGCGATGCGTCCCGCGTCGGGCGGGATGGCCCGGATCGCACTCTCGACTTCGCGGGCGTCGCCCCGCATGGCGGCGATCTCCATCCGGCGTGACTCGATCGCGGGGCTGCCGGCAAAGATCGCGCGCGCATCGCTGATGGTCTGCCACGCCTCGTCCAGGGCCCCTTCGGCGATCTGGCAGCGGGCCAGGAGGTCCGCGGAGGTCTGCCGCGCGAGGGACGGCGCGGTCGGATCGCCCAGGACGAGCGCTTGCAGGCGGGCGGCCTCGCGCATCGCGTTTTCGGGGCGTCCGCCCTCGAGCAGCACTTCCGCGAGGGCTCCGGCCGCGCCCCAGTCGTTGGGGTCGGCCTGGAGCGCGGCCCGGAACGCGGCCTCGGAGTCGTCGAGCCGCCCCAGCAGACGCAGGGCGCCGCCTTCCAGGCGCCGGGCGGTTCCGACGCGAGACGCGTCCCACGGGCGCGAGGCGATGATCCGTGTGGCCCGCTCGGCGTGGATGGCAGTGCCGGTGCGTTCGCCCAGCACGACCCAGGCCTGTGCGAGGGCCAGGGCCGCACGCTGATCGGGCGTGTCGCCGTCGAGCCGCTCGAGCCACCGGGACGCGGCGGCGGCGTCGGGCAGGCGGGCCCCGGCTTCCGCCGCGGCGATGGCCCAGTCGGCCTGCTCGCCCGCTTTGGCGGCGAGGCGGTCCTGCTGCTGCGCCGTTCCGGCGGAGACGATCGCAAGGGCCGCGGCCCGGGCGGCGTACGGATCCGGGGGCTCGGCGGCGAGGATCGCGTCGAGGTGCGGCGTGAGCGTGCGGAGGGCTTGCGCGAACGACCCCGCGTCGATGTCGAGGGTGGCCAGTTGGACGTCGGCCGGGATCGGGTTGCCCGGGGTCTGCTCGCGCCAGCGCACGGCGGCCGATCGTGCCGACGTGGACTGACCGATCGAAGCGAACACGCGCGATGCGAGTTCCATCGCGGCGGGCTCGTCAACACTCTGCATCAGGCGGCTGGCGTCGCGGGCGGCCGCGTTGCTGTCGCCCGCGAGAACACGGGCCTGCAACAGGACGCTCCAGGTTGGGATCGACGTGGGCCAGCGCTGCGTCTGCTCGGTCAGGCGAGCGACGAACTGGACCTGGTCGACCCGACCGGCCGCATACCCGGACAGCAGGTCGATCAGCGCCGACATCGACTCGCCGACCCTCGAATCGCCGGCGACGGCGGCGAGGGCGGCACCGAAGACGTCGCCGGGCTCGCGCGCGGACGTAAGGGCTCGGAGGGCCAGCAACGGCTCGTCCGTTGGCGACAGGGCCAGGCCCGCGTCGATGGCGCGGACTGCTTCGTCCAGGTCGCCCGCGCGCGCGTGCGTGCGAGCCAGCCAGCGCCAGGCCGCGGCCCGATCATCGGAAGGGGCGTCCGAATCCGCGAACGCGCGCACACGCTCGACGGCCTCGGCGCGAGACGCGTGGCGATCCAGGAAGCGCCCGACGGCCAAGGCCCGATCGACGCTCGCCCGGAAGGACTCCGGACGCTCAAGGAGGGCCAGACCGCCTTCGACGTCGCCGGTGGCGGCGCGGAAGTCGGCGGCGGCCTCGAGCGCCTGGGGCGTCGGGTCGGGCATCGAGGCGAGGCGGTCGAACGCGGCGCTCGCGTCGCGCCCGCGCCCCGCGGCCGCGTAGACGCGGGCCAGAGCGAGCAGATCGTCGGACAGGCCGGACTCGGCCAAGCGCTCACGCTCGGCGATCGCCCGGTCGTACACGGCGTAGGTCTCGAGGAGTGTGGCCCGGTCGCGAGACAGCAAGGGGCCCACGTCGCCCAGGTCGCAGAACTGGTTCAAGAAGCCTCGGGCCTCGTCCGGGCGTCCGGCGTCGCGCAGGGCGGCGATGAGGCGTGGGTAGAGCGCGGCCGGCGCATCCGAGGCCGCGACGGCCTCGCGCAGCATCCGGATGTTCTCCTCGCCATTGCCCAGGATGTCCCAGGCCCTCGCGGCCAGTTCGAACGCGCGCGGGTCATCTCCCGATCGGATGACGGGTGCGAGGACCTCGGTGAGCGCGGTTCTGGCCCGGTCCTGGCGGGTTGGCCCCTGGGCCGCGGGCTCGAACGCGAGCAGGCGGCGGGCCTCGTACACCCGCCACTCCGGCGCGTCGTCGCCCGCGAGCGTGCGGACGCGCGCGATCGACGACTGGACGAGCGGCTCGTCCGACCAAGCCGATCGAGAACGCAGCACGTCGAGCTGGAGGTCCAGGTTGTCAGCCGCGAGGTCGGCAAGGGCGCGGAACGTGTCAGCGGCGAGTTCGATCGACTCTGTCCGGGTCGCGGGCTCGGCACGTTCGATTCGAGCGTCCAGCAGCAGCGCCAACCGCCGACGGATCTCGAAGGCGCGATCGGCATCGGCACCGGCGTCGGCGATAGCCTGCTCGAGCAGCGCCACGGACGTATCCTGGCCTTCGGACGCGGCGGCGAGGTGGAGGGCTATCGCGCGCTCGAACAGCACGTCGGGGTCGTCCGGGGCGATGGCGGCGGCGAAGGCCACGAGCCGGTCGGCCTGGTCGGGCAGACGCGGGCGGAGGCACGACGCCGTCTGGAGGGCCAGGCGCATCGTCCTGTCGCCCACGGCTCCCTCTTCGGAGGCGAGGCGGAGGAACTCGTCGGTGGCGGCGGCGGCACCCTGGGGGTCGCCGTTGACGGCGTATGCCCGAGCCAGGAGCGCTTCGACTTCAGGACTCCGGGCCGGAGTCGGCCCGTCCTTCAAGCGCTGGAGGTTGGTCAGGGCGATGGCGGCGTGCCCGGCGCCCGACGTCGATTCGGTGGGGGCACCGCCGGTGTGCTCGGCCAGACCGACGAACACCTGGCACGCGAGCAGGAACTCGCGGGGCCCGGTCCCGAAGCCTGGGAATCCGGCCATCGCCGCCTGCGCGGCCTGGTGGTCACCCCGGCGGAGCATCAACCGGAGCGCCTCCTGGCGGGCGATCCGCCAGCCCGGCAGACGCCCCACGCGGAGCATGGTGTCCTCAGCGGCCGAGTACCGCCCGGCGACCGCCTGGGCGGCGCCACGCAAGTAGGCCGCGAGCGCTTGTTCGCGCGAAGGGTCTCCCTCGAGTCGCGACGCGAGTTCCAAGCAGGCCGCGGCGACCTGTGGCGCGTCCGCGGAGCCGGTCTCCAGGGCTGCGATGGTGTTCGCGATCGCCGACCAGAACGCGGCCTGGGCGTTGTCCCGGGACTCGAGCGCGGCGCGGATCGGGTCGGCGGCCTCGCCTTGGACGGCACCCGCGACGAGGGCCCATCCCAACGCTGAGGCGTCGGCGTGCGATGGGTCTGAAAGGGCCGGACCGAGCAAGTCGGCGGGGTCGTTTCGGGCTCCCGCGCGCCAGTTGCGGCACACGAGCGCGACCCGCGAAGCCTGGCTCAGGTCGTCGCGCCCCACCAGGCGTTCGAGTAGTTCGGACGCCAGCAAGACGGCGGGCGGAGCGCTCGCATCGGTTCGATAGGACGACAGCGAGTCGAGCACGTCGAACAGGGCCGCGATGTCTTCGGCGCGATCCGATGGCACGCCGGCATCGATGGCGCGACGGCACGCCGCCAGCGCCGCCGCGGGGTCGCGGATGCCTTCCAAGGCCTCGGCCCGAACGATCTCGCCCGCCAGCGGGTCCGACAGGCGTCCGAGTCCGTCCGGGGCGTCGAGGTACTGCCGGACGGCGGTGTCGGGCGACCCGCTTCCGTCGAACCTCGCCCGGATGGCGACGCGATGGGCGGAGGGATCCAGCGGGAACGCGGCCACGAGTCTGTCGGACTCGGCGATCGCATCGGCGTGGCGGCCGAGGCCCTGATGGGCCCGCACGCGAGCGCGGAACAGAGCGTGATCGGGGTCGGCCGCGCGGGCCATCTGCTCGGTCAGCGACAGCACGTCGGCCCATCCGCCGGTGCGCAGGTAGCAGTCGAGCAGCATCGGGGCGGCGCGGGGATCGGGATCGGGCGCGGCAATGGCGTCCCGGAGGATGCCGATCGCGGTCGTGAGGTGGGAGCCGTTCGGTTCCGGCTTGCGCAGGCGGGCGTCGGCCAATCGGAACAGGGCCGCGCCGTCGCGTCGCCCGCCCCGGTGGACATAGAGCCCGAGGTCGTCCATGGCGGCCTGCCACTCGCCGCGGTCGTAGGCGTCCATGCCTCGCGCGCGGGCCTCGGCGATGGTCTCGGCCTTGCGGGCGCTGCGCAGGTGGCGGAGGCCGACCGCGCCGCCGGCAATGACCGCGAGAACCAGCGCCAGCGCGACGATCCGCTTCTTGGTGCGGGGCTTCATGGCTGCTCCTTGCCGGGGGCGGCGGTCGCGTCCTGCGTCCGGGCCGGGCGAGAGGGTTGGTGTGCAGAGTTGTTCCTCGACTTCGGGCGCGGGCCGCTGCCGAGCACGACGGTTCGGATCGTCTCGAGGATGATCCAGATGTCGAGCCTCCAGGATTCGCGCTGCACGTACTCGAGGTCGTACCGGATCCACTCTTGGAAGTCGGTCTGCGGCTCGCGCGTGCGCCGGACCTGCCACAGCCCGGTCAGGCCGGGGCGGACGCTCAGGCGAGCCTCGCGCCACGCGGGGCAGAACTGGTTTTCTTTGTCCGGGCTGGGGCGCGGCCCGACGACGCTCATGTCGCCACGCAGGATGTTCCAGAGCTGCGGGATCTCGTCGATCTGGAAGCGCCGGAGCCACTTGCCGACCCGCAGCAGACGCGGATCGTCCTTCATGAAGAAGTGCGCGCCGTCCGACTGGTTCACGCCCGCGAGCGCGGCCTTGGCCCGCTCCGCGTCCTTGATCATCGTCCTGAACTTGAAACAAGGGAACTCGCGCCCTCCGCGGGTCTGGCGGGTGTGCGCGAAGAAGAACGGGCGTCCGTCCTCGCGCCAGATCAGGAGCATGACGATCGGGAATAGCGGGAGGGCGCAGGCCAGAGCCAGGCCGCTGGCCGCGACGTCGAACGCCCGCTTGCTGGATCGGCGCCACCACCCGCGCCGCAGACGCGGGCGCGGGATCAGGCGGTGCGTGGGGGTTTCCAGGTCGTCCCAGTCTACGTCCTCGGGCGGATCGAGCGGAGCCTCGTCCGCGAGCAACGCGGGCCCGATCACCACGTCGGTCGGAGCGAGCTGGACTCCAGCCCCGACGAGCGCCGGCCCGGCGAACCGGACGCCGGGCGGGACGACCACGGACTCGTGCACCCAGACGCCCGGCTGGAACTGGTAGACACCCTCGAAAGCGTGCTCGAGGTCGCCCGGGTCGTCCAGCCCGGCTTCGAGCCAGGACATGGCGGCTTCGTCGTCACGGCCGACGCCGACGCGCCCCTCGGCCCGGACCGCGACGCTCCTCTCGGACCCAACCAGGCGCGCGAGCCAATTCCACGCCATGGGGCGCTCGCTCTCGGCGTGCCACCGGCGGGCCAGCGACAGGTCGCTGGTCAGCCAGCAGCGGGCGGTCGTGCTCGCTCCACGCGAGTAGTCACGCCGGATCCGGAGCAGGCGCCCGCGGCCGTCGCAATCAACCGCCTCGGCGTAGGGCGTGCCGTTGGGCTGCACGACACGCACGCGGGCCGCGCGTGCTCGAGACCAGTACAGGCGGTCGAGTGCTGGCTTGGGCTGGAACGCGACCAGGTCGTGCGATCCGACGAGCAGGAACACGCGGGGGCCCCGCGTGCGAGGCGCGGCCCCCCCGGGGCGGATCACCTGCACGTGGCGCAACGCCCAGGTGCGATCGTGCAGCGTGATCGCGTCGGCGCCCCAGACGCGCCATTGTCCGCGCGGGATGGGCGAGCCCGTCGGCACGGGCGCGTGCCGAACCGTGCGGGCGGCGCCCGCGCGCGGGTTCCATGGGTGTGGAGCGACGCGGGCCGGCATTCAATCGGACTCCGCGTTCGCGTGCCCGCGGCTTGGGGCCCACCGCCCCGCGCCGTTGCTCGTGTTCGCGGGCGTGCCCGACCCCGCCTGCGCCCGCCCCGCCATGCCGCTGGTTCCCATCGTCACGAAGTCCGGGACCTGCACGGTCCTGGAACGCTGCGACTGCGCCGACACGACGCTCGTGTGCGTGCTGTGCTGGAAGTCGCGCGGCATCGCCCGGTTGAACACGACGCCGGAGAGGTCGGCCCCGAGCGACGCCAGTTTCCGGCGCATCGACGCGAACATCTTGTTGCTCTGCCCGCGCGAGACGACGCCCAGCACCGCGTCGGCCAGCCCGACAGTGACGGTGGCCTCGATGCTCCCGAGCACCGGGCCCGAGTCGACGAGAACGATGTCGTGGGCGCGCGAGAGGCGGTCGAGCACCGGGGCCAGCCGGGTGCCGGAGAACCGATCGGCCGAGAGGCGCTCCTCGCGCCCCGCGCCCATGATGAGCAGGTTCTCCGTGCCGCCCGGGGACAGGGCCGCCTCCAGGTCGTCTCCGGCCAGCACGTCGGCCAGCCCAACGGCCTGCTCCATCTCGAGGCGGGAGGTCATGCCGCGCCCGACGAAGTCGGCGTCGATGACGACTGTTCGGAATCCGGCCATCGCGAACGACGTGGCCAGCGAGCAACAGACCGTGGTCTTGCCGTCGCCGGCGGTGGGGCTCGTGACCGCGATGATTCGACCACGCTCCTTCACGCGGGGCACCCGGCTGTCGATCATCGCGCGGGCGTGGTGGATGCACAGAGCCGCCTCGGGCGTCGGTTCGCGCCGACCGCCCAGGTCGGGGATCACACCCAGCAACTGCGAGGACATCTCGTCGATCTCGTCGATGTAGCGGAACCCGCCGCCGAGGAACCCGAGCAGTCCGATCAGGCCGAAGCCGACGCCCCCGCCGGCCATCGCGCCGGCCGCGGCGAACATGAGGCGCTTGTCGCTGGAGGGCGCGATCGGCGTCGTTGCCTGTTGCAGCACGCTGACCCGACCGAGGCTGTCGCGGCTCTGCTCGGTCTCGAGTTCGTCCAGGCGACGGGCGGCTTCGAGGCGGTCGGCCTCGGCGCGCGCGGCACGATCGCGAGCGTCCTGCAGTCGGCGCTGGTCCCCGGCCAGTTCGGACAGGCTGGCGAACAACTCGTCCCGCTGTTCCATCGCCTGCCTGAACTGGAGCCTCAGGTCGTCGGTGGTCGCCGCGGCCAGGTCCGGCCCCTGCCCCCACCGCCCCCGGAGGAACGCGACACGCTGCTCGATGAGGCGCTCCGTCCGCTCGAGTTCCGACTGGCGGGTCCGCACTTCGAGGTGGCGGGGCGAGAACTGGCTTGTGAACACCTCGATCTCGGCCACGAGGCGCTGACGCACCCGAAGAAGGTCGGCCAGTTCCGCGTCGCCTTGCGCGAGCACGTCGACGGGAACGGTCTCGGGCGTCCAGTCGGGCGGCGACGCCTGCACCGAGCCCTCGGGCTGGTCGGTTCCCGGAGAACGTGTCGCCTCGGATGAGGTCGATGGCTCCGTCGCCCCCGAGTCCACGGCGACGCCGCGCACGGTCAGGGCCGCCCGGATCTGGGCCAAACGGATGTCCAGGTCGGCGACCTCGCGGCTGAGGCTGTCGATCCTCGGCTGGAGCTGCTCGGTGCCGCGCCGCGTGGCGATGTCCTGCACGGACTGGAGCGCCCGCCCGCGTTCGGCTTCCCGCAGTGCGATGCGATCTTCCAGCGCCCGCTTCTGCTCCGAGAACACGTTGCGCGAGTCCTGGTCGTAGAAGTCCATGTAGACGGACAGGATCGAGCGGCACGCGACCTGGGCGGCGTTCGGGGTGGGGTGCGACACCGTCAGGCGCAGCATGCCCGCGCGCGCCGGAGCCTGCACCGACACCGACCGGCGCAGCGCGACCAGGCCGATGTTGCCGCCCTCCCAGCCGGCGGTTTCCATGCCCTCGCGCGCCAGGGCCATCCGCAGCGTCTCCTCGCTTGACATCCGTGCCGCCTGGCTGCTGACGTATTGGTCGAAGTACGGGATCGCCTCGTTCTGCTCCGTCTGGAACAGGATCGGGCTCTGCGTGGGCGCGATGCGCACGATCGCTTCGCTCGTGAACATCGGCGTCTTGGACCTGTACCCCAGCCACGCGAGCGGCGCGCCCAGCACGACCGACAGCGCGATCGCCCACGCGTAGCGCCCCCGCAGCAGGCGGTGGACCAGCATCAGCGGGTTGGCGCCGGTGGTCTGCTCGGGTTCGAGTCCGAAGCCGCCCGATTGCCTCGCGTCAGCCGTTCGCATGGGGTCCTCCAACGACTTCCTGGATCACGGGTTCGACAAGGGTCCAGACCCGATCGAGCAGGTCCGCGCGGGCTGTCGGGTCCAACTCGGCCGGCATCAGGATCTGGATCTGCGCCACGCCCAATTGGGCGGTCGCGCCGTGCCGCGCGGCCCGCTCCAGGCCCCCGATCTCCCGGGCGTAGTGGGCCCCGGTGCCGGGCAGGGCAAAGAAGTTCACGATCCGCTTGCTGCCGACGGTGCGGTCGTGCGGCCAGGACACGACGTACGCCATGGCCGGGACGCCGGTGCCGTCGGAGCCCCCGACTGTCACGGGCTCGCCGGCGTCGATGGTCCATCCCGACGATGGGTAGCACACCGGCGGGTAGTGCCCCTGCATGTCGCGCACGTCGCCGCAGTGAACGATGATCAGGTCGAACCAGCTCTCCTCGCCGACATGGACCCGCACGTAGCGACGCTGGAGGATGGCGTTGGGCTTGAGCAGTTCCCTGGCGGCGGCCACGACCTCCGCGTCTGTGCCGATGTACGCGTCCAGCGTGTAGGGGACGCTCTCGACTCGATCGCGGACGCGCGCGAAGTACGCCGTGGTGTCCGGCGCGACGGGGCGGGCCGCCCACCCGACGCCGAGCGTGCCAGCCAGCACCACAGCTGTCAGGGCCGGCGCCAGCAGGGCGGACGCCCCGCGCCGACCCCCTCGTCGCCTCACCCGCCGCCACCGGTCGACGCCACGCGGTTTCTCGAAGTCCTCGAGCATCAGCTACCCCCCCGCACGGCGTAGGGCGCGATGGGCACCTCGAGCCAGCGCAGCACCGACAGGAACGCCCACAGCACGCCGAAGGCCAGCACCAGGCCCAGCCACCCGGACGCGTCGTGGAACGCGCCGGCGATGTTGGCGTCCGCGTAGCCGTAGAACAGCACCGTCGGGATCAGGCGGATGATGTTGACCAGCACCGCCACGAGCGGGCTGATCGCCAGGATCAGCAGGCGGATGCGGTTGCTCATCGGCACCGAGAAGATGAACGCGAACGAGACGAGCGCCAGCGCGGAGACCATCCGCATGCCGTTGCACGCCTCGGCGATCATCACCGGCACGCCGTTGACCGTGAGCGCGCTGCCCGTGCGCTCGACCGGGACGCCGAGCACGTCCAGCGCGAACTCGCCGGCCCGGGCCGACACCTCCTGCAGCGGCACGGCGATCTCCTGGCGGATCGTTCCGGGCACGGGCAGAAAGAAGGCCAGCCCGATGAACGACGGGAAGAACGCGATCGCCACGCGGACGCCGAGAATCGACACGATCGCGCCGATCAGCATCAGCACGGCGCCCGCGTGCCAGACCACGTCCCAGCCAAGGTTTGGACCGGCCAGGAACGCCAGTGATCCCGCGAACGCGACCGCTGCGCCGACGATCGACCGGTTCGGCCTGTGCTTCCGGGCCCGCCCGCGGCGCAACCAGGCCAGCCAGACAACCAGCGGCAGGGCGAGCAGGATGTGCGACTGCTCCGGATTCTGGATGCCGGTGTGGACCATGTCGCGCCAGGCCGGGAGCGAAGCCACGACCGCCAGGGCGCACAGCCCCGCGAGCCAGACCCCGTCCTTGAAGCCCCAGGCGGGCCCACGCGACATGCGACGCTCCCTACGCGGCCGATCGGGTTGCCCGAGCCGGGCTCGGCGCCGTCCCGATAACCGCCCCTTCCGGAACAACCCGGTCCATCACGATGGCTCCCGGAAGCACCACGGCCCCCGGGAGCAGCACGCTCGACGACACCACAGCATCGTCACCGACGGACGCCCGCTCCATCACGATTGATCGCGCAACAACCGCCGACGCGGAGACGCTGGCCGACGCCGAGACCGACCATCCGCTCTCGGCACGCCGCCGAATCCGCTCGCGCGCGGTCCAGACGGGTTGTGCGGAGGGGGCGTCGCTTGCACCGGCCGAGACCGAGCCCCGATCGCGCGCGACCCGCAGCAGATCAAGTCGGGTGCGGATCGCCAGCG
>JACKHA010000026.1 GCA_020639215.1 Phycisphaeraceae bacterium | reverse complement strand
ACTCGCCGACTGGGCCGACCTCCCAACAACCGCCCGCGCCATCGCGCGACTCCGCGCCCTCGCCCGCCTCCGCCTCGCCGCCGCCGCAGACCTCGCGGCCCCCGACGCCCTGGCCGCACTCAACCGCCTCCTCTTCGACACCCCACCCGACACCACCCGCAAAGCCGCCCGCCAGATCATCTTGCTGCGCGACGCCGACAAACCGAACGACAGGGTGACTCCAAACTGTGCCACCGAGTCACGCCGGCTCGGCGGCGTTACTCGGTGCGACCAACCACAGACCCCCACACCCAAAAGTGCCACGACCTTGCCGCTCTGGGCAAGGTCGTGCTCCGCCCCTCCATCCCCTACCCCGCCTCACCTCCTCCACGACCAGCACGCCCCACACCACCGCACCCCCGACCCACCCCAACCCCGCCGCGTGACCGGATGCGATCAACCCGGAACGCCCAACGACACCGCCGGGCCGGCATCGACCAACGCAACACCCTCCCGACCCTGCTCCCGACTTGCGGAGTCCTCGAAGCCAGCCGGCGCCGATCGCCGCCCAGCTCCTTCTCCGCCCGAAAGACGAACGGAGCTTCCCACGGGCTCCAGCCCCTGTGATGGCCCGTGTCGATGCATGCCCCGAAAGCGTCGGCAAGGCTGGCGCGTTCACGCCACCGCGCGGGCGCGCGACTCCCCACCTTCCGGCCCATAGAAGAACACCCACGTCGCGAAGTCCGGCGTGAAGCCCTCGAACCGGTGCTCCACCCCCGCCGGCACGAACAGCACCTGCCCGGCCTCGAACCGGTGGCGGCGCTCGCCGTTGACGAACCACCCGGAGCCGGAGATGACCACGTACACCTCGTCCCGCGTGTGCGGCGTCTGGCGGTCCACGCCGTCGGGCCTGTAGACCTCGACCACGAGCGAGCCGTGCGCGAACAGTTCGATGAACTCGCGCCCGGATCCACGCAGTCGCTCGAGCGCGCCGGCCGGGGTCAGTTCATCAACGCCGATCGCACGCTGGTCCATGCGCGACGATACGCGGACACAGGGCCCGACGCGCGAGCGCCGCGGCGTGCTACTTGCCCTTCTTGGCCGCCTTCAGCGCCGCCTGCGCCGCCGCCAGGCGCGCGATCGGCACGCGGAACGGCGAGCACGAGACGTAGTCCATCCCGATCGCATGGCAGAACTGGACGCTCTTCGGGTCGCCGCCGTGCTCGCCGCAGATGCCGACCTTCAGGTCCGCCTTGGTCTCGCGCCCACGATCCAGGCCCATGCGCACGAGCTGCCCCACGCCGCCCTGGTCCAGCGTCTGGAACGGGTCGGACTCGAGCACGTCGTGGTCGATGTAGTGCGGCAGAAACGTGCCCGCGTCGTCGCGCGAGTACCCGAACGTGAGCTGCGTCAGGTCGTTGGTGCCGAAGGAGAAGAAGTCGGCGACGTCGGCGATCTCGTCGGCCGTCACCGCGGCCCGCGGGATCTCGATCATCGTGCCGATCTTGACGTCGAGCTTCCTCGTGAACTCCTCCTCGCCCTTCACCTGGTCGATCACAGCCTGGGTCGCCTCGCGCAGCAGCGCCAGTTCCTTCCGCGTGCCCACGAGCGGGTGCATGATCTCGACGATCGGGCGGCGCCCCTCGCGCTGGCACTCGATCGCCGCCTCGACGATCGCCCGCACCTGCATTTCCAGGATCTCGGGGTACGTCAGCGACAGGCGGCAGCCCCGGTGCCCCAGCATCGGGTTGGCCTCGTGCAGCATCGACACGCGCTTGCGCACCTTCGACACCGGCACCCGCAGCACGTCCGCCACTTCCTTCTGGTTCTCGTCGTCGTGCGGCAGGAACTCGTGCAGCGGGGGATCCAGCAGGCGGATCGTCACAGGCAGCCCGTCCATCGCGCGGAACAGGCCGATGAAGTCCTCGCGCTGGTAGGGCAGCAGCTTCGCCAGGGCCGCCTCGCGCTCCGCCTTCGTCTCGGCCAGGATCATCTCACGCATCGACGTGATGCGGTCCCCCTCGAAGAACATGTGCTCGGTCCGCGTCAGGCCGATGCCCTCGGCCCCAAAGTCTCGCGCCCGCGTCGCGTCCTTGGGCGTGTCCGCGTTGGCGCGGACCCGCAGCGTGCGGTGCTTGTCGGCCCAGCGCATGACCTTGGCAAAGTCGCCCGAGAGC
>JACKHA010000025.1 GCA_020639215.1 Phycisphaeraceae bacterium | reverse complement strand
GAGGGGCGCGGGGGTCACGATTCGAGTTCGACGCCGGCGAGCATGTGCAGGAGCAGGGCGTTCTGGACGTGCATGCGGTTCTCGGCCTGGTCGTAGACGACGGAGTTGGGCGAGTCGATGACGCTGTCGGTGACCTCCTGGCCGCGTTTGGCGGGGAGGCAGTGCATGAACAGGGCGTTCGAGCCGGCGCGGGCCATCATGGCGTCGTTGACCTGGTAGTCCTCGAAAAAGGCGTTGCGGGCCTCGGTCTGGGCGTCCTGGCCCATGGAGACCCAGACGTCGGTGTAGACCGCGTCGTGCCCGGCGATGTGGGCGGGGTCGGAGGTGACGCGGATCTTCGCGTCGGCGCTGATGCAGCGGGTGGCCTCCTGGAGAACGCTGAACTGGGGCTCGAAGCCCTTGGCGGCGACGACGGTGATGGAGACGCCGAGCTTGGCGGCGGCCATGATGAGCGAATGGCAGACGTTGTTGCCGTCGCCGATGTAGGCGAGTTTCTTGCCCTCGAGCGTGCCGAGGCGTTCCTGGAGTGTGAAGAAGTCGGCCAGGGCCTGGCATGGGTGGGCCAGGTCGGACAGGGCGTTGATGACCGGGACGGACGAGTGGGCGGCCATCTCCTGGAGCACGGCGTGGTGCTTGACGCGGGCGATGATGCAATCGACCCAGCGCTCGAGGTTCCTGGCGTAGTCCTTGACGGACTCTCGCTGGCCGATGGGGCTGGCGGCGTGGTCGAAGTAGATGGGGTGCCCGCCGAGCTTGGCGATGCCGACCTCGAAGGAGAGTCGGGTGCGGAGGCTGGGCTTCTCGAAGAGCATGACGATCGACTTGGCGTCGAGGGCGTTCCGGTAGGGCGTGACGTCGGCCTTGAGGCGGGCGGTGAGGGCGAAGAGGGCGCGGAGGTGCTCGCCGTCCATTTCGGCGAGGGTGAGCAGGTCGGCGGGTGCGGCGTGGAGGCCGGTGATGGCGGTGTGGAGGTTTGCCATGGGGGGCTCGTGGGGGGAAGCGAGACAGCGATTGGGCGAGACAGCGAGACAGGGTTGGGGAGAGGGGACGTTGGGTTTCTTTGTGGTCTCTGTGGCTCTGCGGTGAGTCGCGTTCATCGTCGTCGCGCGGTTGCGGGCTCGGCGGGAACGCTCGGCAGGACGCGGGTGCCGAGGGGTTGGTTGTGGATGAGGGCGAGCAGGTCGGCCGGGGCCTTCCAGGAGGCGATTGTGGCGGGCACGCCCGCGGCATCGGCGGCGTCGGCGGCGGCGCGGGCCTTGGGGATCATGCCGGCGGTGATGACGCCCGAGGCGATCAGGTCCTCGATGGCGGGGCGGGTGATCTGGGCGATGGGCTGCTGGTCGGGGCCGAGGATGCCCTTTGCGTCGGTGAGCAGGAGCAGGCCGGAGGCGTTGGTGAGGCGTGCGATGGAGCGGGCGGCGTGGTCGGCGTTGACGTTGAGGGTCTGGCCGGCGGCGTCGAGCCCGACGCAGGAGAGGACGGGCAGGAAGGCGGCGTCGAGGAGGGTGGTGAGCAGGAGCGGGTCGCCGCGGGCGACGTCGCCGACGCGTCCGGGGTCGAAGTCCAGGGCGAGGGGCTCGCAGACGGAGAGCAGGCCGTCGCCGAGCGTGAGGCCGACGGCGGGGACGCCCTGGGCGGTGAGGGCGCCGACGAGGGTGGTGTTGATGACGCCGGCGAGGATGGCGGTGACCTGCTCCATGAGGGGGGGGGGCGTGATGCGGAGGCCGTCGCGGCGCTCGGAGGTGAGGGCGAGGCGGTCGAGCTGGCGATCGACGGCCTTGCCGCCGCCGTGGACGATGACGATGCCGGCGGGGAGTGCGGCGTGGAGTTCGGCCAAGGCGGTGCAGAGGTTGGGCAGCGTGGGCGCGTCGATGGCGTCGCCGCCGAGTTTGACGATGAGGGGGGAGGGGTTGGTGGGGTTGCGGGTCATGGAGTGACTGAGTGACGAAGAGATGAGAGAAGAGAGAGGAGAGAGGAGAGGTGGGGAAGGCATCGAGGCAGGAGGCATCGAGGCATCGAGTCGCGGGGTCTGGCGATTCCTTTCCTATCTGTGTCTCTGTGCCTGTATGTTCAGTCCGGTCTTACAAGCCGGCGGTTTCGGGGAGGGAGAGAGCGGCGTTCATGGCCTGGACCGCCTGGCCGGACGCGCCCTTGACGAGGTTGTCGATGGCGGAACAGAGCACGAGGTGTCGGGCGTCCTCCGAGGCGATCAGGGCGATGTCGCAGGTGTTCGTGTTCCTGACCGCGCCCACGCTGGGCCACGCGCCGGGGGGGAGGACGCGGACGAAGGGCTCGCTTGCGTACTTCGTGGTGAGCAGGTCGCGGGCCCGGGGTTCGGTCCAAGCGTCGGCCAGGTCGAGGTGGATGGTGGTGAGGATGCCGCGGTCGTAGGGGCCCAGGTGCGGGACGAAGTGGACGGGCGTGCCGGCGTGCTGGGCGATCTCGGGGCTGTGGCGGTGGCGGAGCACGCCGTAGGGCGACTGGGAGACCTCGCAGAAGAGCGTGCGCTGGGAGGGCGAACGGCCCGCGCCCGAGACGCCGGATGTCGAGTCGATGACGGGTGTGCAGCCCGGCCTGATCGCACCGGTGGCGGCGAGCGGGGCGAGGGGGAGGATGGCTGAGGTCGGGTAGCAGCCGGGGGCGGCGATGAGTTTGGCGCCGGGGAGGCGGGCGCGGCTCAGTTCTGGGAGGCCGTAGACGGCGCGTTCGAGCAGGCTCGCATGCGTGTGCTCGAAGGCGTAGTGCTTGGGGTAGGCGGCGGGATCGGAAAGGCGGAAGGCGGCGGACAGGTCGACGACGACGGGAACGCGGTCGATTAAGGCCGCAGCCAGTTCGAGGCTGGCCTCGTGGGGCGTGGCGAGGAAGACAGCGTCGGGCTCGGCGGCGAGGATGGCGGCGGCTGGGTCGCGCTCGGGGAGCGGGGTGACGTGGAGCGGGGTGCGGTCGCGGAAGCGGGGCCAGAGGTCGGCCAGGGGCTGGGGCTCGCGCGATTTGGAGCCTGAGCCGAAGAGGGCGACGAGGCTGGCGTGCGGGTGGCGGAGGAGGATGTCGATGAGTTCGGCGCCGGTGTAGCCGGAGGCCCCGACGACGGCGGCGCGGATGGGGGTGGTCAATGGTTCCCCCTTCCGTGGGAGGCGGGCGAGTGGGCCGCGGCGCTGATGCCGGCGGCGTCGGCTAGGTCGGCGGCGAGGCGCCGGGTGGCCTGCTCGGAGCGGCAGGCGATGAAGATGGTGTCGTCGCCGGCGATGGTGCCGAGCACGCCCTCCGGGGGGTCGCGGTCGAGTTCGGCCGCGACGAGCGAGGCGTGGGCCGGGGCGGTGTGGAGCACGACCATGAGCGGGCTGTGCCCGACGCTGGTGACGAAGGCGCGGACGGCGGCGTGGGCGCCGTAGGCCGGCAGGGCGGCGTCGAGGGGGGCGGCGGGCGTGTGCTGGGCGGAGAGGGTGTAGCCGGCGGGGCTCTTGACGGCGCCGAGTTCACGGAGGTCGCGCGAGATGGTGGCCTGGGTGGCCTCGACGCCCTGCTGGGCCAGGAGCTGGCGCAGGGCCTCGTGGCTGGGGACCGGTCCCTTGCCGAGCAGGCGGAGGATGCGGGCGTGGCGGGCGCGGCGGGAGACCATTGAGGAAATATACGATCTATTGCATAGATAGTCAAGCGGGTTCGTGGCACTCGGAGCGCGAGCCGGGGCGTGCACGGTCGTGCGGTACACTGGCGGCTCGGAGGTCCGCGTGATCTGCCCGTTCTGCGAGAAGGACAACGACAAGGTGATCGACTCGCGCTCGGCCGAGGGCGGGCGGGTGATCCGGCGTCGGCGGGAGTGCGTTGGATGCGCGCGCCGGTTCACGACGTACGAGCGGGTCGAGCACACGACGCGCCTGATGGTGATCAAGAAGGACGGGTCGCGCGTGCCGTTCGGGCGCGAGAACATCGCGCGGGGGCTGGCGGCGGCGTGCGGGAAGCGCCCGGTGCCAGAGGACGTGAAGGTTCGGATCGTGGACCGGGTGGAGGAGGAGGTCCACCGGGAGTTCGACAAGGAGGTCGAGTCGTCGGAGATCGGGCGGCGGGTGATGGCGCTGCTGCGGGAGGTGGACGAGGTGGCGTACATCCGCTTCGCGTCGGAGCACGAGCAGTTCAAGACGCTGAGCGACTTCGTGCAGGAGATCCAGCAGATGGCGACGAGGCCGAAGGGGGATCGGAAGCAGCAGAGTTTGTTCTGAGGGGCGCAGACGTCGATTCGGTGGCGTCGCAACCGCGGGCTTGCGCCGCGCGGCTCGTGGGGCGAGGAGGGAATCGGTCGTCGCCGCGCGCTCACTCGCCTTGGTCGAGTTTCGTGGACAGCGCATCGATCCATCCATCGATGGACCACTGCGAGTCGGGGTCGCCGACCTGGGCGCGGAAGGCGCGGAGGGCGTCGAGCCCGCGCGGGTCGGCGATGTCGACCAGGGCCTGCCCGGCGGCAAGAAAGGTGCGGCGCTGGCGGTCGCGGACGAGCGGGGCGATGGTGTCGTAGGCCAGTTCCGGGTCGTGGCGGCGGAGGCGGACGGCGGCGTTGATGGCTGTGACGCGGGTGCGGGAATCGGCGCTCGGGGCCGCGTGTTCGAGCACCAGCGGGAGGGCGCGGGGGTCGTCGAGGTCGGCCAGGGCCTCGATGGCGGCCTGGCGGACGGCGTCGTGCTGGGAGTCGAAGAGCAGTGCTGTGGAGAGGATGGGGAAGGCGTCGTCCTGCGCGAGTGTGCCGATCAGGCGGAGGGCCGCGGCGCGCACCGTGATTGGGTGATCCGCGCCGACGTAGAGGCGGGCGACGCCGTGGGCGTAGGCGCGGTCGTCGTCGTCGAAGCGGTCGCTGTCGCTGGACTGGCTTCGCACGGCGTCGAGGGCGGCGACCCAGACCGCGGGCGGGCTGGGGGCGTTGAGCTGGTCGAGCACGGCGTCGAGGCGGCCGCGCCGAGCCATCGCCTTGATGCACTCGATGCGGAGCGAGTCGTGGGCGTCGGGGGCCATGGCCCAGGCGTTGAGGGCGTTGAGGTCCTCGCCCCAGTCGCCATCGTCGTCCTTGCGGGTTGTTGCGGTGTCGAGATCGCCCAGGGCGCGGGCGGCCTGGACGCGGGCGGCCAGGGTGGGGCCGTGCTCGAGCTGGGCGAGCCAGCGTTCGACGGGCTGGTGGATGTCGAGGTCTGCGAGCACGTGCAGGTCGGGGTCGAGGGCGACGATACTCGGCTCGTGGGCGATCGGGATCTCGAAGGTTGCCTCGCGGGTGTCGAACGAGAGCGGGACCTGGGTCCACACGATGCCGGCGGCGTCGGGGGCTCGCGTGCCGATCCACAGGGGCACGTCGATGGCGTAGGCGGGGTTGGGGCCATCGATGTGCTGGGTCTGCTCGACGGTCACGGCGAGAACGTGCGAGTCGGATCGCCAGTCATAGGAGACATCGAGGCGCGGCACGCCGGGGCGCTCGCACCACTGCCAGAAGAACCGTTCGAGCGTCTCGCCGCTGGTCTCTTCCATGGCGCGGCGGAGGTCGCGGGTCTCGGCGGTCTGGAGACGCCGGCGGTTGACGTACTCGGCGATGCCGGCGAAGAACGCGTCGTCGCCCAAGCGTCGGCGGAGCATGTGCAGGACCGACGCGCCGTGGGGGTATGGGTTGTTCTGGCGACGGAAGGTCTCCCACGGGCCGGACCAGACCTTGGAGACCATGGCGGGGGTTTCGGGGGCGTGCCCGGTGGCGGCGTTGATGACGCTGTCGAAGTTGGCGCGGACCTGGGCCTGGTAGGCGTCGTTGCCGCGCGAGTGCTCCCACCACAGGGCGGTGAGGTAGGTGGCGAAGCCCTCGTTGAGCCAGATGTGCTCCCAGGAGTTGCAGGTGATCAGGTCGCCGAACCACTGGTGGGCGAGCTCGTGGCTGATCAGACCCTCGAGGTCGTGGTCGACCAGGGCGTCGGGGGAGAGGATGGCGGTGTCGTACATGGTGGTGGCGGAGGTGTTCTCCATGCCACCCCAGGCGAAGTTCCAGACGACGAGCTGGGCGTACTGGTCCCATGGGTAGGGCTCGTCGAGTCGCTGCTCGAAGAACTCGACCATGTCGGCGGTGCGCCCGTACGTGGCCTGGACGTCCGGGCCGCGGCCCGGGGGGACGTAGACGGGCATGGGGATGTCGCCGCGACCGACGTCGACGACGTCGAACTTTCCGACGACGAGTGTGACCAGGTAGTTGGCGTGTGGATCGTCCTGGAGCCAGTCGAAGGTCTCGTAGCGGCGTCCGGCGGCCTCGGCGGGCTGGCGGGAGAGGAGGCGTCCGTTGGCCGAGACGAGGAAGCCCTCGGGGACGGTGACGGTGAGCTGGGTGGTGAGTTTCTCGTTGGGGAAGTCGTGGCAGGGGAACCAGTAGGAGGAGGTCTGCGGCTCGCCCTGGGTGTGGATCTGGGCGGGGCGGCCGGGCCAGTCGGGGGTCTCGGGCGTCCAGTTGAGGCCGTTGCGGGGGTCGGAGATGGTGTAGGTGGTGACGATCTCGGCGGGTTCGGCGGCCGGGAGCGGCGGATCGAAGGCGATGGTCAGGCGCTGGCCGTCGGACGTGAAGGCCAGCTCGCGTCCGGCGTGCTCGACACGAGCGATGTTGAGCCCGACGGCGTCGAGCGTGAGCGACGAGAGCGGGTAGGCGATAGGTGTGAAGCGGAGCGTCTGGACGGCCTGGGCGACGGGCTCGTTCATGTCCGCGATGAAGAGGCGGACCTGCATGTGGTCGTAGTCGACGTGGCGGGAGGGGGGGTAGTTGAGCAGGTCGCGCCCTGTTTCCAGATCGAAACGGCCGGTCGGGTCGCGGGAGTCGAGCCTGGAGGCGGCGCCGAGGTGGGATTCCATGCAGGCCTCGTGCCCGCAGAGCCAGGAGGTGCCCAGGGAGATGCGGGCGGACTCGCCGGCGAGGGCGGGGAGGGCGGCGAGGGGAAGCGCGGCGAGGCGTGGGAGCGTGTGGGGACGCATGGGGGTGCTCCTGGAGAGCGATTGACTATGTCGCAGTCGGCTGTGCAGCGTCGGGGTGGGCAGGCTAGTTCTGGGATTCGGTAGGTCTGGCGGTGAGGCGCTCGTCCGCGCCGCGGGTCGCGCCGGCGTGGGCGGCGAGGGCCTCGGCGGCGAGGAGGCGGCTGGCGATCGTGGGGCCGTGCTCGGCCTCGTGGCGCCACCACGCCAGGTCCTTGTCGACGCGGACGTCGGCGAAGATAGTCAGACGCGGATCGACCGCGACCTCGTCCGGGGCGAGGGGCAGCGGGATGCGGGCCGAGGCGGTGCGGGTGTGGAGTGCGAAGGACTCGACGCGGGTCGCGTGGTCGCGTTCGGCGCCGAGCGTGATGTGCAGGGGGACGTCGAGGGTGTAGGCCGGATTGTCGGCGTTGATGGGCTGGGTCTGCTCGCCCTCGATCACGAGTTCGTGGGCGTCGGCGTCCCAGCGGATGGAGAGTCGGACACGCGGCAGGCCGGGGCGGTAGACCCACTGGGTGAAGAACCGCTCGAGCGAGCGGCCCGAGACTTCCTCGAAGCAGCGGCGCAGGTCGTCGGATTCGACCAGTCCGTCGCGGTGTCGGTTGATGTAGGCGCGGGTGGCCCGCTGGAAGACCTCGTCGCCCAGGCTGGCCCGGAGCATGTGGAGCACGCCGGCACCCTTGTTGTACGGGTCGTCGGTTCGGTCGAAGGTGGTCTCGGGGTCGTCATAGAGGTTGCTGGCCAGCGCGGGGTCGTGCGGGGCGCGGGCGCGGTTGAAGCGGCGCTGGGCACGCAGGAGTTGCAGGACGTACTCGAGCATGGCCGACTCGGCCTCGTCGGCGACAATCTCCTCGGGCAGGCCGTCGCGGGCGGCGGCGGCGCGGGCGCGTTCTTCACGCCAGAGAACCTCGGCGTAGACGGCCCAGCCCTCGTTGAGCCAGAGGTGGTCCCAGGTGCGGCAGGTGAGCAGGTCGCCGAACCACATGTGGGCCAGCTCGTGGCTGATCAGGTCGCGCTCGCGGTCGGCTGTCGAGCGTGAGGCTTCCTCATAGAGCGTGGTCGCGGCGGTGTTCTCCATGCCGCCGGAG
>JACKHA010000024.1 GCA_020639215.1 Phycisphaeraceae bacterium | reverse complement strand
CTTCATCGACACCTACTTCTCCCGCTTCGACGTCGCCGAGGCAGACCGCCCTTCCTTCCCCGAGGGGGACGGGCTTTCCAGCCCGTCTCCAGCCTCCCACTCCGTCACTTCGTCACTGCGTCACTCCGTCACTTCCCCCTTCTACTTCACCGGCGACGGCGCCCGCCGCGACGCCGACGGCTACTTCTGGATCATGGGCCGCGTCGACGACGTCATCAACGTCTCGGGCCACCGCCTGGGCACCATGGAGGTCGAGTCGGCCCTGGTCTCCCACCCCGCCGTCGTCGAGGCCGCGGTCGTCGGCATGCCGCATGAGATCAAGGGCACCGGCGTCGCGGCGTTCTGCACCCTCGACCCCGAGCACGAGCCCGCGGACAAGGCCGCGGGCGACACCCTCAAGAAAACGCTCGCCGAGCACGTGGCCCGCGAGATCGGCGCGATCGCCCGCCCGGACCAGATCCGCTTCACCCCCGCCCTGCCCAAGACCCGCTCGGGCAAGATCATGCGCCGCCTGCTGCGCTCGATCGCGGCCGGCGAGGAGAAGATCAACCAGGACACGACAACGCTGGAGGACTACAGCGTGCTCGCGAAGTTGAAGGAGAGCGAGGAGTCCTGAGCGCCCGACAATACATCCGGCGCGACGGACGCCGGACCCTCGTCGCAAGGGTCCCTCAGGTCCGGCGTCCGGGCGCATAACGTCGTGCCTCGAAATGCCGCCCACCCTCCCCCACGTCGAACTCTTCACCGACGGCGCCTGCTCCGGCAACCCAGGGCCGGGCGGCTGGGCCTACATCCTCCGCCATCCCGCCAGCGGCAAGGCCCGCGAGGACTCCGCCGGCCAGCGTCAGACCACCAACAACCGCATGGAACTCCTGGCCGCCATCAACGGCCTCGAGGCCCTCACCTCCCCCTCGGCCGTCGACCTCTACTCCGACTCCCAGTACGTGCTCAACGGCCTGAGTGAGTGGATGGCCTCATGGAAGAAGCGCGGCTGGAAGACCGCCTCCAAGCAGCCCGTCAAGAACCAGGACCTCTGGCAACGCCTCGACGAACTCATCCAGACCCACACCGTCCGGTTCCACTGGGTCCGCGGGCACGACGGCCATCCCGAGAACGAACGCTGCGACCAGCTGGCCGTCGCCGCCCGCGACGCCGCGGCCCGGGGTGAGTTCGACTGAGGCCGGAAGCCCCCGACGACGCCCGCGCCGACACCCAGACGCCAACCTCCCCGGAACCGCCCCGTCCCCGCCTGCGAACAGACCCGCCAGCCCCTTGGGCCATCGTTGTCGCGCGCCCGCCGCGGGTATCGGACGTGTTCGGATGGGCGGATCGGCACGGGCCATCGCCCGGCGTCGGGCAACCCCGCCTCCATCCGCCGCATCGCCCGAGAATCCCTTGGCGGGCGGGAAACGGCGCGAGAGACTATTCTTGCGGCCCATTCGGGCCGCGCCCGGGCGGCTCCCCGCCCGGAACAGGCCAAGACCACAGCACCGCCGGCCCCCCGGCGCGATGGCGAGGACGCACATGACAGTCGGGACCGAAACCCACAACGACGCCTCCCACGTGGGCCACGTCGCCCTCCCGCGCAAGAAGGCCACCGACCCCCACGCGACCCGCTGGGGCAAGTTCCTCTCGGCCACCATGAAGTTCGAGGCCTCCGACCTCATCATGAAGACGGGCCAGGCCCCCAAGATCCGCCTCCGCGGCGCGCTCAAGCCCCTCGACACCAGCCCCGTCGACAACGAGGAGTTCTGGGAGATCGCCCGCAACATCCTCACCGAGGAGCAGATCGAGGACCTCCACAAGTTCGGCTCCGTCGACTTCGCCTACGACTACGACGAGCACTGCCGCTTCCGCGTCAACCTCTTCATGGCCCGCGGCAAGATCTCCGTCGCCGCCCGGCGCATCACCAGCAACATCCTCCCCTTCGAAGGGCTCCACCTCCCGCCCATCATGTCCGAGATCGCCATGCAGCCCCAGGGCATCGTCCTGCTCTGCGGCGTGACCGGCTCCGGCAAGTCCACCACCATCGCCTCCATGCTCGACTACGTGAACGCGCGCAAGCCCGTCCACATCGTCACCATCGAGGACCCCATCGAGTACATCTTCACCGACAAGAAAGCCACCATCAACCAGCGCGAGATCGGCATCGACTGCCTCGACTTCAAGATCGCACTCCGCGCCCTGGTCCGCGAGAACCCCGACATCGTCCTCGTCGGCGAGATGCGCGACGCCGAGACCTTCGAGGCCGCACTCATGGCCGCCGAAACAGGCCACCTGGTCTACGGCACCATCCACGCCTCCTCCACGACCCAGACCTTCAGCCGAATCTACGGCCTGTTCCCCGCCGACGAGGTGCCCCAGGTCCGCAAGATCCTGGGCTACCAGATGCGCGCGTTCGTCTACCAGAAGCTCCTGCCCACCCTCCACGAGAACATCCACCGCATCCCCGCCCTCGAGATCCTGATCAACAACACCGTCGTCCAGAAGCACGTGCTCGAGAACCGCGAGGGCGAGCTCCGCGAGTACCTCAACACCGTCGAGGCCCGCCAGACCGGCATGGTCGACTTCAACCAGTCCCTCGTCGAACTGGTCGAGAAGGAGTACATCCACATGCGCGTCGCCAGCGAGGCCTCCCCCAACCTCGACGAGCTGCTCATGCGACTCAAGAAGCTCGGCTGACCCGACCCGCGTCGCCCCGCCCCGCCACCGCACGCCGACCTATTGTGCTGATCCGGCCCACGCCGGAACCACGCCAGAACCCTGTCGCCCCCCGCCACCAACGCGGGGCGGGCGTCCCAGACGGAAGGCCCCTCCGCCGTGACCCCGATCGACGCAACCCTGACGCTGGCCCAGGACGCGGCCCCGCACGCCTTCGGCACGCTCACGCTCGCCGACGCCCTGATTCTCATGTCCTTCTGGAAGCCGATCCTCGTCCTCCTGCCCTTCGTCGGCTGGGGCTGGCTCATCTCCACCATCTACGACAAGCACGCCCACCGCTTCCACCTCGGGCGCAAGCAGTGGAACATGGTCCACCTCATCGCCGGCCTGCTCGCCGTTGTCGTCTTCTTCGCCATCCCCATGAAGGGTGAGATCGCCTTCTGGATCGCCCTGCTGGCCATGATGGGCGTCCTGCTCGTTGACCTCATCGTCTTCCCCATGGTCGCCAACCGCGACGACCGCGTCCCCGAGGCCCACCGCCTCCGCTTCGACCTCTCCGCCATGCAGGAGGCCCGCGCCGCGAAGGCCGCCGCCAAGCAGGCCGGCAAGGCCGAACTCATCCTCACCGGCCCCGGAAAGCGCAAGCTCGAGGTTCCCGACACCGAGACCCCCGAGTTCGAGACCCGCGTCCTGGCCGAGTCGCTCTACATCAAGGGACGCGAAGCCCGCGCCAGCCTCGTCGAGGTCCTCCCCTCCGGAAAGCCCGACGGGACCTACGGCGTGGTCTACCTCGTCGACGGCGTCCGCCAGGCCGGCGACGCCTTCCCCGGGCCGCAGGCCCTCTCCATCATGGACGTCTGGAAGTCCGCCGCGGGCCTCGACGTCGCCGACCGCCGACGCAAGATGCTCGCCGATGTCAGCGTCGAGTACGCCGGGGCCAAGAAGACCGTCCGCGTGCTCAGCCAGGGCACACAGGGCGTCATGCGCCTCACCCTCACCTTCGATCCCGCCGAGTCCGTCCGCCGCGCCGTCGACGACCTGGGCCTGCTCGACCCGCAGATCGAGGCCGTCAAGCGCATCGCCGCCGACGGCACCGGCGTCGTCCTGGCCTCCGGCCAGACGCGCGGCGGGCGCACCACCACCCTCTACGCCCTCACCCGACTCCACGACGCCTACACCAGCAACGTCCAGACCCTCGAACTCGAGATCCAGGACGCCATCGAGGGCTCCAAGCAGAACGTCTTCGATCCCCAGAACACCGAAGCCGAGTTCTCCAAGACCATCCGCTCCATCCTCAGGCGCGACCCGGACGTCGTCGCCGTCGCGGAGGTCCCCGACCAGCAGACCGCGGTCGAGATCTGCAAGGCCGACCACACCCGCACACGCATCTACGTCAGCCTCCGCCAGAGCAGCGCCCTCTCCACGCTCCAGGGCTGGACCAAGGCCGTCGGCGACCCCGACCTGGCCACCGCCGGCCTCCGCGGCGTCCTGGCCCAGCGCCTCATCCGACGCCTCTGCGCCAACTGCCGCGTCCCCTACCAGCCCACCCCCGACATGCTCAAGCAGCTCGGCCTCCCCGCCGACAAGGTCAAACAGCTCTTCAAGAAGGGCGGCCAGGTCCTCATCAAGAACAAGCCCGAACTCTGCCCCGTCTGCAACGGCGGAGGCTACATCGGCCAGGAGGGCCTCTTCGAGGTCTACGAGATCACCGACGCCATCCGCGACATGATCCGCGGCGGACGCTGGAACGACGTCAAGGCCGAGTTCCGGAAGTCCGGCCTCCCCTCCATCAACCAGGTCGCCCTCCGCAAGGCCGTCGACGGCGTCACCAGCGTCGAGGAAATCGCACGCATCTCCCAGGAAGGCGCCGCCAAGGCCGGCGCCGGCGCCTGACCCCCGTCTTTCTCTCCCGGCCCCGTGAACCCGGGCCAGCCTCGAGCGTCACAACCCGCACCGGGCCGTGCCCCTCGGCCAGCCCGTCCAGCCAGCCGCCCCCCCACAGACGACCCCCCCCCAGACGACCAGGGACAGACCATGCCGTACATGAACCTCGTCTCGGTGCTCATCATCCTCGGCTTGGGCTACCTCTGGGTGACCCGCGGCTTCTTCTCCGCCCTCATCAACCTCATCTGCGTCCTGGCCGCCGGCGCCCTGGCACTGGCGTTCTGGGAGCCGACCTCGATGTTCCTGCTCAAGAGCCTGCCCTCACGCGGGTTCCTGAACTTCGTGCAGCAGTCGTCCTGGGGCCTGGGCCTCGCCCTGCCCTTCGCCGCCTCTCTCGCCCTCCTCCGCGCCGGGCTCGACAAGCTCCTGCCCAGCAACGTCGTCGTCGAGCCCGCGGTCGACTACGTCGGCGGGGGTCTCTGCGGCGCCGCCGCCGGCATCATCACCGCCGGATTCACCGTCATGTCCATCGGCATGCTCCGCATGGACACCGAGTTCGGCGGATACCGGCGCATCGCCCCCGGCACCGGCAACGCGCTGGTCAGCCAGGGCAAGCTCTGGATCCCCGTCGACGACATCGTCGCCGGCCTGTACGGACGCGCCTCCACCGGCGTCTTCAACAACTCCACCGCCCTCGCACACTACTACCCCAACCTCGCCGACGTCCCCGAGATGCTCCGCTCCACCGAGGGCGGCGGCAAGGCCATGAACATCCTGGTCCCCACCGGCGCACGCGTCGTCCGCCGATACCGCGTCGGCGCCGAGGGCACCACCCTCCAGCAGCTCCTCGGCGGCGACCAGTGGGTCAGCAGCCAGCAGACCGTCGTCGACTTCCACGGCGAGCAGTTCCCGCCGACCTCCCGCATCGAGGGCTACGTCATCCAGTTCGAGGCCAACTCCAAGGAGAAGAACGGCCAGGTCGTCATCGGGCACGCACAGGTCCGCCTGCTCGTCCACGAGCAGGACGACTTCGGCCGCACCGTCGCACGCGACATCTTCCCCGTCGCCGCCGTCAGCCTCGCCAACGCCTCCCCGCGCCAATACGGCCGCTGGCGCTTCGACGCCCCCAACCTGTTCGTCTCTTCCGTCGGCGGTGCGACCGAACTGCTCTTCGGCTTCGAGTTCCCCGTCCCGCCCAACGCAACCCCCGTCGCCCTCTACATCAAGGGCACGCGCTACGACATCGACACCCAGACCGGCCCCCTGGCCGACAACGGCGCCTCCTTCACCCAGTACGCCAGCGTCCGCGACCGCGACGCCCGCATCCCCAACGGCGGGCTCACCGGCTCGGTCATCCAGTACACCCAGCAGGAGATCAACGAGCTCCGCAACCCCACCCAGACCCAGACCACAAACCGCGTCTTCGGCCAGCGCGGCGGCGTCCTGGCCCGCAACGGCATCGCCAACTACATCATCCAGCGCGGCACCGAGCAGGGCCTCGAGGTCCAGGGCAGCCGCATCATCCAGGGCGAGGCCGTCTTCAACGCCAACACCCTCGACGGCCGCGGCCTCGACCGCGCCCTGCGCATCAACCAGTTCCTCAACACCACAACCACCGCCATCGTCCTGGTCGACGTGTCCATCGGCGCCGAGAACGACCTCGAGATCGCCCGCGAACGCGGCGCGAACCTCTCCGACCGCGTCCAGCTCGTCAACGACCAGAACGACCGCTTCGACCCCATCGGCTACATCTCCGTGAACATGGAAGGCCGCGATCTGGTCAAGATCCGCTACTTCCCCAGCGACCCCATCACCTCCCTGGCCGACCTGCCCACGACCAGCCGCACCCGCCCCGACCAGAACCTCTACCTCATCTACCGCATCAGCGCCCCCAGCCAGGTCGTCTCCTTCAACGTCGGCGACGTCGTCGTCAACGCCTTCGGCGGCGAGCCCATCGACGTCCAGCCCCAGCCCGATCGCTGATCCGCTGGGTGCCCCGGCCATCGCTGTTGGTGGTTACGACGTGGATGCCGACCGTCGTTTGCTGTGGACCAGCGGTGCGTCGCCGGTGGGGCGTTACCATCCGCCCATGCCCACCGCTTGGCTGGCATCCCCGCCCGTGCCGCAGGCCGCGGCCCTGTGCTTCCGACCCGTGCGGTCGCGCCGAAGCGAGGTTCTGCTCATCACCTCACGCAACGGCGACTGGGCCATCCCCAAGGGCCGCATCGACCCGGGCCACTCCCCGCCCCAGGCCGCCGCCCTCGAAGCACTCGAAGAGGCCGGCGTCCGAGGCCAGCTCGTCAACGAGCCCCTCGGCTCGTTCGACTACACCAAACGCGGCGGCTGGGCCTCCGGACGCCCCACACTGTGCCGCGTCGAGGTCTTCCCCCTCCTCGTCGAGGACCTGCTCGACGACTGGGACGAGGGCAAGTTCCGCAAGCGCCGATGGGTCCCATCCTCGCGCGCCCACGCGGAAGTCTCCCAGCCCGGCCTGGCCCACGTCCTCCGCACCTTCCCCGCCTGGCTCCGCTCCATCCGCACCGCCTGACCGCGCCCACCGTTGCGCGCGAGCCGGGGCGTCCCCCGCCCCGGTCCCCGCCGCCCCCCAAACTCGGTAGACTGTTCTCGACTGGATCCGCCTCAGCAGCGGACCCCGCCTTCGCCGCATCCGCGTCCGTCGGGTGCGGGCACGAGCGCCGGTCGGCGTCGCCCCGCCACGGGGTGTGGGTGTTCCCCACGATCGCCGTCGCCCGACGAGAAGGGGTCCGTCCATGCTCGAGGGAACCATCACGATCCAGCGCCTGCTCACCAGCATGAAGCGCCTCGACGCCTCCGACCTGCACCTCAAGGTCGGCGTCCCGCCAACCTACCGCATCGGCGGGCACCTCCGCCCCGTCAGCTCCGGCCCGCTCAGCGAGGAAGAGGCCGACCACCTCCTCGACCCCCTCCTCAACGAGCAGCGCACCAAGCGCTTCACCGACACCGGCAACCTCGACTTCGCCTGGCACCTGCCCGACGGCGACCGCTTCCGCATCAACATGTTCCGCTCGGGCAACCACGTCAACGCCGCCATCCGGCGCGTCAAGGCAGAGATCCCAACCTACACCCAGCTCCACCTCCCCGGCATCTACGGCAAACTGGTCGAAGAGACCAACGACGGTCTCGTGCTCGTCGTCGGCGTCACCGGCTGCGGCAAGTCCAGCACCCTCGCCGCCATGATCGACCACGTCAACGCCATCCAGGACATGAACATCATCACGATCGAAGACCCGATCGAGTACCGCTTCACACCTAAAAAGTCGATCATCAGCCAGCGCGAGATCGGCATCGACGTCGACTCCTTCAAGACCGCCCTCCGCTACGTCGTCCGCCAGGACCCCGACGTGGTCTTCATCGGCGAGATGCGCGACGCCGAGACCGTCCTCTCCGCCATCCAGGCCGCCGAGACCGGCCACCTCGTCTTCGCCACCCTCCACACCGCCGACACCATGCAGAGCCTCGCGCGCATGCTCGAGTTCTTCCCCCCCTCCGAGCGCGACTTCATCCGCTCCAGCCTCGCCAACACCCTCCGCGCCGTCTGCGCCCAGAAGCTCCTCCCCGCCGTCGCCGAGTTCGAGACCAAGATCGTCCCCGCAACCGAGGTCCTCCTCGGCTCCCCCGTCGTCCGCGCCAAGATCCGCGACGGCGAGGACGAGGACCTCCCGGCCATCATCGCCCAGTCCCGCGCCGACGGCATGCGCTCCTTCACCAACAGCCTCGCCGAACTCGTCGAGAAGGACTGGGTCGACATGACCACCGCCATGGGCTTCGCTCCAAACCGCGAGGCCCTCGAGTCCCAGATCCGCGGCGTCCAGGTCAAGTCCGCCTCCCTCGTCAACCGCGTCCGGGCCTGACCGCCCCAACACCCCACGCGCGCGCGAGCCGGGGCGTCCCCGCCCCGGTCCACAACCCACCCCCGCGTACACTCGCCAATGCCCGACCCGTCCCCGTCCCGCACCAACGTCCTGCTCATCGGCGGCGGCGGACGCGAGCACGCCCTCGCCCTCCGCCTCGCCCAGTCCCCGAACCTCGGCGAGCTCTGGACCAGCCACCCCTCAAACCCGGGCCTGGCCGCCATCGCCAAGCCCGTCGACGTCCCGGTCGACGCCCGCGAGCTCTACCGCCTCGAGCAGTTCTGCCAGAAAAGGTCCATCGGCCTGGTCGTCATCGGCCCCGAGGACCCGCTCGCCGAGGGCTTCGCCGACCGCCTCGCCTCGCCAACAACCCTTGTCTTCGGCCCGACCGCCGCCGGCGCCCGCCTCGAGTCTGACAAGGCCTGGTGCAAGCAACTCCTCCGCGCCGCCTCGATCCCGACCGCCGACGCCCGCGCCTTCTCCGACTTCGACGCCGCCTGCCAGCACCTCGAAAGCCGCGCCAGCGACGACGAGGACGTCGCCATCGCCGTCGAGCGATTCGCCACCCTCCGCGACGCCGCCCTGCGCCGAAAACTCATCGACGCCATGGTCCGCGTCGGCAAGGCCCGCCTCGCGTCGCAGCCCATCGCCGCCTCCGACATCACGCTCCTGAAGAACTCCGCCCACTTCAAGGACCTGTTCAGGGACCAGGCCCCCGACGCCGCCGCCATCGCTGCCCACTGCGTCCCCCTCGCCCAGGCCTACGCCCGCGTCCGCCCCGACCTGCCCGTCATCAAGGCCAGCGGGCTGGCCAAGGGCAAGGGCGTCGTCGTGCCCGACACCCTCGAACAGGCCGTCCTCGCCCTCGAGCGCATGCTCGTCAAACGCGAGTTCGGCCCCGCCGGCGCCAAGGTCCTCATCGAGGAACGCCTCGAAGGCCCCGAGGTCTCCGTCCTGGCCATCACCGACGGCAGCACCCTGCTCATGCTCCCCCCGTGCCAGGACCACAAACGCCTGGGCGACAACGACACCGGACCAAACACCGGAGGCATGGGCGCCTTCTGCCCCTCCCCCCGCGTCGACGACGACCTCCTCCAACGCGTCGAACGCGACATCCTCATCCCAACCCTCGACGCCCTCCGACGCGACGACATCGACTACCGCGGCGTGCTCTACGCCGGCATCATGCTCACCCCGGGCGGCCCCAAGGTCCTCGAGTTCAACGCCCGCTTCGGCGACCCCGAAACCCAGCCCCTCATGGCACGCCTCGACGCCGACCTGCTCGACATCCTCCTCCACGCCGCCCGCGGCACGCTCGACCACGCCCACGCCCGCTGGGACCCGCGCCCCGCCTGCACCATCGTCCTCGCAAGCCAGGGCTACCCCGAGAAGCCACGCACCGGCCGCGTCATCACAGGCCTCGACGAGGCCGCCGCGATCCAGAACGCAACCATCCACCACGCCGGCACCAGGCGCGAGGGCAACGACATCCTCACCGCCGGCGGACGCGTCCTGGGCGTCACCGCCCTGGGCGACACCCTCGCCGACGCCCGCCACACCGCCTACCGCGCCGCCGACCTCATCAACTTCGAGGGCAAGCTCATGCGCCGCGACATCGCCCTCCACACCCCCACCCCACCCCGCCGAACCCGCCAGCCAACCCCGTAGCGTCGATCCTCCTCCCCCGCGTCGCGGGGGAGGTGTCGGACGAGGCTTTGCGAGTCCGACGGAGGGGGCAGTCTTCGCCGCCACGCCCCGCAACCGCCCGCCCCACCCCGCCGAATCCAACACAGGCCGCCCCACCCGCGCCCCGATCCCGCTACCATGACCGCGGGAATCGCGAGCCGGGGCGTCCCCGCCCCGGGCCTCGAACCCCGGACCTCGAACCGGACCCGCCGCCCAGCGGGCCCGCCCCATCGGGCCATCCCGGCGTTCCTCACGGACACGCCCCCCGATCCCCGATGGACCCACGCCGCGGGCCCCCCGCGAGCCGGGCCACCCCGAACCAACCACGCGGCGCCCACACGCCCCGCCAGAACGCATATCCAACCTCGTCCCAGCACGGACGCACCAGGAGAGCAGCGGATGACCCGGACGACGCCCACCCGCCCCGCCAACCCCTTCACCTCCGCCTTCGAGGCCCTCGAACGCCGCATCGTCCTCTCGTTCGACCCCTCCACCGTCCCCTCCACCGGCGACCTCGAGAACGTCGACAACCCCGTCGCACTCATCGAGACCAGCCTCGGCAACATCTACGTCGAACTCTTCGTGAACGACACGCCGACCTACACCGCCAACTTCATCAACTACCTCGAGTCCGGACGCTGGGCCGACTCGCTCTTCCACCGGCGCTCCCAGGTCTCCACCTCCGGCCTGGCCGTCCTCCAGGGCGGCGGCTTCCACTTCACCGACGAGGGCGGCCTCTCCTCGGTCCAGGCCTTCAACGCCGTCCCCGACGAGGCCAGCCCCGTCCGCGCCCACGACGAGCGCACCCTCTCCTTCGCCAAGGCCGGCGCCAACACCGCCACCAGCCAGTGGTTCATCAACCTCGAGGACAACTCGGGCCTGCAGTTCCTCGTCGACCAGCGCTTCACCGTCTTCGGCCGCGTCGCCGACGACGACTCTTGGGGCGTCGTCCAGGCCATCGCAGGCCTCGACATCGAGGACCTCCGCAGCGATCCCAACATCTCCTCCAGCCCCTCCTCCGGCGCCTTCGGCGACACCCCCGTCCGCGGCACCTACAACGCGACCACCGGCCTCACCGAGGACAACGCCGTCTACGTCGTCGCCGTCACCATGGCCAAGGCACAGGGAGCCGAGAACTTCTTCGAGAACCGCCTGGTCTACCCCGGCGGGTACCGCGGCCCCGGCATCCTCACCGACGTCGAACTCGGCAACGCCAACAACTTCGACGTCGTCTACCAGATCATCATCCGATACCAGGGCGTCGTCGACCGCGACCAGACCATCACCACCGGCGAACTCGCCGCCAACTCCCACGACACCTTCCGCCTCTTCAACACCAACGGCAACGCCCAGTTCGACGTCCTGCCCCTGACCCCCTACTCCATCGAGGTCTGGTCCACCCCGCGCGACTCGGGCGGAATCGGCGACGCCGTCTCCACCCCCGACAACACCGAGTTCATCCCCCTGGTCGCCTCCATCAAGCACACCGACTACGCCGGACGCGTCTCCGAGCAGTTCATCGACGCCTCGACCCTCGACGAGGACCAGCAGGAGTGGCTCCTGCCCCGCGTCGAGATCGACGACACCAGCCGCGAAACCTTCGTCACCTTCCTCAACCTCTCCGACACCAACACCACCGTCACCATCCAGATCTTCGGTAACGCGGGCACCATCCGCACTATCACCCGCCCCCTCGACGCCTACCGGCGCGGCGGCGTCCAGATGTCCCGCTTCGACATCCCCGACGGCGTCTACGCCGTCCGCGCCTCGGCCGACCAGCCCATCGCCGCCGTCGCCACAACCTTCGAGACCGATGGCGGCATCAAGCCCCCGACCGGCACCACCCGCCGCGCCCACGCCGCCGCCGGCTCCACCGGCAACGGCGCCACCCGCGCGTTCACCTCCGCCGCCGAGATCCCCTCCAACGGCGTCGCGTTCCTCGACGTCCTCCAGAACGCCGCCACCGTTGGCTCCGTCGTCACCCTCACCGCGTTCTTCAACGACGGCACCTCCGTCGACTCCGGGACCGTCACCGTCCTGTCGCCCAGCGGCGGGCATCGCCAGATCAACCTCCGCGACGCGTTCACCGAGTCGCAGGTCGCCAGCGACGTGCGGTTCACGCTCCGCGTCAACGCCAGCACCGCCGTCGCCAGCCAGACAACCATCTTCTACGACAACATCGACGAGGCCGTCGCCGCCGCACTGCCCACCCAAATCGGCTCGGGCGCCTACTTCTCCAACGGGTTCCTCCCCGGCGGCGGCGGGCCCAACGTCGACGACGTGATTGCCATCTTCAACCCCTTCGCCCTCTCCGCAGGCGTCACCTTCCGATACCAGCTCGAGTTCGGATTCACCGACGGCTCCACCGTCACCACCGGCCTCCAGACCCTGGCCAGCAACGCACGCGCAAGCATCTCCGTCAGCGGAAGCGCCCTGCTCAACGACGTGCGCGCCAAGATCGCCCAGAACCCCAACCAGTTCCAGCGCTACACCGTCACCGTTCTGGCCTTCGACACCAGCACCCCCACGCCCACCGCGGTGCCCGTCCTGGCCCAGCTCGTCCGCCTCGGCTCGTCCTCGCAGCCCGCGCTGTCCAACCCCGTGTACTTCGCGGGCGTCGTCCCATTCACCAGCGGCCAGTTCAACTGACCGCGCCCCTCCCCCGCGTCGCGGGGGAGGTGCCAGACGAGGCTCTGCGAGTCTGGCGGAGGGGGCAGTTCGTCCGACGCTCGTCGCCCCTCCGGCTCCAGTCTCGAATCCCGCGCGCACAACCAGCCGCCCACCCGGGCGGCTGCTTTGCATCTGCATCAGAAACCAACCCGCCTCAGCACAGCGTCAGGAACGAGAGGATCGACAGAACGAGGATGCGCTGCTGCGACGCGGAAAGAACGAGTGCGCGGGCCATGGGAAACCTCCGGTCTTGGGTTGTGCCCGACACCATTCAACCACCATGCCACGCCGGCGCAAAGCCTGCCGACCCCATTTCCGCCCCACGCCGCGGCCCCGCGCGTCCTAGAACTCCCCCGCCAATCGTGGGGCAGGGCGCCCGTGTGGTGCCACGCCAACAGGGAGCGTTGCGTGATGCGTACGTGCCACAGCCCATCGCCCACCGCCAGCGTCCGAGATCTCGTCCGCCGCCCGCACACTCTCGCCGCCCGGTTCCTGTGCGCCCTCGCCGCCGCCACGCTGATCGCCTCGCCCCCCGCCCCCGCCCGCCAGCCGGACAGCCCCCGCGCCGACGCCCCGCAGACCGCCGCTGAACCGAACCAGCCCGGCATCGTCGAGCGCTTCGACCAGACCACCTCACCCGCCGGGCCGGCGACGGCGCCCCCGCTCACGCCGCCCGCTCCGGAGGCCGCCCTCCGCGCCTTCAACGCCGTCCGCCGATGGATCAACAACTGGGAGGTCGACACCGCCGCGCCCCCCGTCGCCGCCGCGTGCATCACCCTGCACCTCGACGCCGAGGTCCTGGCCCGCGCCGAGGCCATCGCCCCGCCAAACTCCGACGGGCGCGGCGTCATCGAGAGCGCCGCCCAGGCCGCCCTGGCCCAGGCCGACGAGCGCATCGCCGGTCCCCGCGACGCGCTCTGGCCCGAGCGACGCCGCCAGATCGCCGCCTCCATCACCTTCACACTCGAACTCGCCGGCGCACCCTTCCCCATCGACGTCGCCTCCTTCCGCGACGCCGCCCTGAGCGTCTCGCCCGGCATGGCCGGCGTGGGCGCCCGCGTCGGCGCCGCCGACGCCGCGCGAACCGAACTCGTCTTCCCCCTCACCATGCTCGCCACCGGCCTCGACGCCGGCGCCGCGCTCTCCACCGCCGCCGCCGCCCTGCTCGAAGATGGACAGGCGGGCCTCGCCGACGCGCCCGCCCTGACCCAGCGCGGCGTGCGCTTCCTCGCGTTCGACTGCGTCGCCGTCGCCGAACTCGGCCAGGACCGCGCCGTCGCCATCCTGCACCGCGGCGGGCGCATCGTCGAGACCCGCGACGTCACCTCCCCCATGCTCCGAGACCTCGGAGCAAGCCTGGCCGACGCGCTCGTCGCCATGCACGCCGACGACAACGCCCAGCGCGCCGACGCCCTCGAGGACGCCCTGGCCGCCTTCGCCCTCGCCCGCTGGGCCTCGACCCCCTATGCCGGCTCCGACGAGCAAGCCGCCGACTGGCGACGCGAGGCCGCCACGCTCCTCGACCGCTCGGGGCAGGCCATCCTCGACAGCAACGCGAATGTCGCCACCGCCGCCGTGTGGCTCATGGCCGAGAGCGAGTGGGCCGCGCCCGCGTCGAGCCAGCCGCCCGGCGCGCCCGACGCGCTCCCCCATGCCGATCGTGCCGTCGTCCGCGGCCTCGCCAGCCAGGCCGTCGTCGCCGCGCTGACCAACCCTGCCCAATCGCCCCCGCCCGTGGCCGTCATGGCCGCGTGGGCCGGCGCCCGCCGCGCCGCCGCCATCGGCGACATCCCGCTGCTCGAACGCGCCGACGCCGCCCTCCGCAGCGCCCTGGCCCGCACGCCCCCCGGCGACTGGGTCGGCCTGCTCCCGTGGGCCGGCTGGGCCGAGCACGAGCTCGCCCACGCCCGCGCGCATCTCGCCATCGGCGACCCCGCCATCCCCGCCGCCGCCGCCCTCCGCGAACTCCGCACCCTCGTCTGGCGTCACCAGATCGGCGCTTCCGACGTCGCGCCGTCCGACCGCGATCTCGTCGGCGGCATCGTCTTCACCCGCGCCCGCCAGCCGCTCCCCACCTGGCACTCGATGCGTCCGCTCGCCTACATCGCCACCATGCTCGCCGACCCCGCCCTCACCCCCGAGCAGGAGTACTACGGCCAGGTTATCCGCTTGCTCGCCTCGCTCCGCTTCCTCCGCCAACTGTGCGCCGACGAGGGCGTTCTCTCATGGGCGGACGGCGCCCAGCCATGGGGCGTCCGCGCCGCCCTCTGGACCGACGACCAGCCGCCCGAAGCCACTTCGATGGGATTGCTGGTCATCGCCGAGACCCTCCGCAGCCTCGAAGCCGTCCAGCAACGACCGACGCCATAATGGTCGAGGTGGCACAGGTTTCCAACCTGTGTCGGCGGCGCAGCCGCCGAGTGCTCCAATCCCCACCCCACTCCCAGCGAACGCGAAGCGCAAGCGAGCGCACCAGCCCGCCGCCGCCGCACTCACCGCGCCACCTCCACCCGCTCCCCGAACTTCGACTCCGTCCCCGCCAGCGTCCGCCTGATGTTCCCCCGGTGCTTGAACACCACCAGCCCCGCCAGCAGCACGCCCACCACCAGGAACGCCCACCCCGCCTCGTACCACGCCCGCCCCAGCCATCCCAGATTCCCCGCCGCCACGAACGACCCCGCGATCCACAGCGGCAAACTCGCCGCCGCGATCGAGGACGCCAGCCCCACGTACCGCCACCGCGCCACCACCACCACCCACAGCGCGAACGCCCCGACGCCCGCGATCGTCAGCACCGGGAACACGCCCAGCAGCGAACCCAGCCCCGTCGCGACGCCCTTGCCGCCCTTGAACCCGACCCACGGCGAGAACATGTGCCCCAGGATCGGGCACACCATCACCCCCAGCCACAGCAGCGCATCGCCGGACGCGATATCGAACCGCCCCAGCAGCCCCGCGATCGCCCCCGCCGCCGCCGTCGGCACCAGCCCCTTGAGCACATCCAGCGCGAAGCATTGGGCCCCGGCTTTCTTGCCCAGCACCCGCAGCACGTTCGTCGCCCCGATGTTCTTGGAGCCGTGCTGGCGGATGTCGATCCCGTGGCGCCGCGCGATCAGCAGCCCGAACGGGACCGATCCCGCCAAGAACGCCACCGGCATCGCCACGAGCAGCACCCAGTTCATGCCGGAGTGTAGTGGGACCCCGATAGCATGGTGCCCATGACCAACGCCCAGGCCCCGATCCGCATCGCCATGTGGTCCGGCCCACGGAACATCTCGACCGCCCTGATGCGGTCCTTCTCAAGCCGCCCGGACTGCTTCGTCACCGACGAGCCCCTGTACGCCCACTACCTCAAGACCACCCAGGCCGACCACCCGGCGCGGCAGCACGTGATCGCCGCCCACGAGCCCGACTGGCGCAAGGTCGCCGCCTTCCTCACCGGCCCGATCCCGCGCGGGCGCGCCGTCTGGTACCAGAAGCACATGGCCCACCACCTCACCCCCGACGTGGACCGCGCCTGGCTGGCGGGCCTCAACAACGCCCTGCTCATCCGCGACCCCGCCGAGATGATCACGTCCTACATCAAGGTCCTGCCCAACCCCACGCCCGAGGACCTGGGCCTGCCGCAGCAGGTCGCCCTGTTCGACTGGCTGCGTGAAACGACGGGTCAATCGCCGCCCGTGGTCGATTCGCGCGACATCCTGGAAGACCCCGCCGGTGTGCTGGGCGCCCTCTGCGCGCGCCTCGCCATCGCCTTCGACCCCGCCATGCTCTCATGGGAGCCCGGCCCGCGCGACACCGACGGCGTGTGGGCCCCGCACTGGTACGACGCCGTCGACAAGTCCACCGCCTTCGCCCCGTACCGCCCCAAGAACGAGCCGGTGCCGGAACGGCTCCACGGCGTGCTGCGCGAGTGCGAGGCCCTGTACGCGACGCTGGCCGCCGAACGCGTCCACGCTTGAACGGCACTCATTCCGCCCGCCACCGCCGCGGATCAACAACCCGCATGTCCGCCGGCAACTTTGCAGCGTCGGTCCACGTCACCTCGATCACATCCGACGCCGTGCCGTCGAACTCGAACGCGCGCCGGAACGTCTGCCTGCCCCGCGGCGGCGCCTTCCCGCCTGAGAATCGCGGCGCCCCGGAGTTGAATCGACAGAACTCGGCGCGGCGTCCGTCGTTGGCCCGGAACAGGCTCTCGGTGGGGCACACGATCACCTGGCACGCCTCCTCCCGATAGCGTGCAAAGTGGTTCCTGCCGGAAGGGATCGGGCCGCGCTCGTCGCCGGGCCAGAAGAACACCCGGTCGTTCAGCAGCCGGATGTAGTCTGGGAACGACATCCCATCCCGGAGGTCCATGTTGCTCGGGTGCAGCGGGGCCTGATCCCGGAGATGCACCAAGCCGCTCTTGACATCCACCAACACCGGCCCGGAACGATGCTCATCGGTCGCTTTTCCGGCCAGCGC
>JACKHA010000023.1 GCA_020639215.1 Phycisphaeraceae bacterium | reverse complement strand
GAAGCCCCCGTCCTCGGAGCCCTCCGTCGCTGCGTCGCTCCGTCGCTCGGTCGCTTCCTGGCAGGACACCTCTTTCTCCGACAAGTTCGCCGATCCCGAGCACCCGGAGATCGCGCTCGAGGAGCTTTCGCCGCGCCTGTTCTCGTTCAACTCCCCGTTCGGCGCGTGCCCGGAGTGCCACGGGCTGGGCACGATCCTCGAGTTCGACGAGAAGCTGGTGATCCCCGACGACACCCTGAGCCTGGCCGGGGGCGCGGTCGCTGCCTGGGCCAAGAACGGGCCGGTGCGGGCCTGGTTCAACCGGAAACTCAAGAAGTTCTGCAAGGACTTCGGGGCCGACTTCGGCGATCCGGTCCGCGACCTGACGCCCGACCAGCGGCGCATCCTGCTGCACGGTGCGTCGAAGGCCGACCAGCAGAAGCACAAGGCCAAGTTCGAGGGCGTGGTCCCGAACATCACGGAGTGGTGGGGCTCGACCGAGAACCCCGGCGTCAAGGAGTGGCTCGGCACGTTCATGAGCCAGTCGCCGTGCCGCACGTGCTGTGGCGACCGCCTCCGCATCGAGGCCCTGCACGTGCTGGTCACCAGCGCCCACAAGGCCGACACGGCCAAGGCGTTCAGCACCAGCGTGATCGGGCGGCCGCGCGGCGACGGCTCGATCCTGAACATCGCCGAGCTCTCGCGCCTGACCATCACCGACGCGATCGCGTTCATCGGCGGGCTGATCCTCTCCGAGGAGCAGTCGCGGATCGCCGAGCCGATCCTGCGCGAGGTCAACAACCGCCTGCGGTTCCTGTCGAGCGTCGGGCTCGAGTACCTCTCGCTGGACCGGCGCACCGGCACGCTCTCCGGCGGCGAGGCCCAGCGGATCCGCCTGGCGACGCAGGTCGGCTCCGGGCTGGTCGGGGCGTGCTATGTGCTCGACGAGCCGACGATCGGCCTGCACCAGCGCGACAACGAGCGCCTCATCCGGACGCTGCGCCACCTCTCGGACATCGGCAACACGGTGCTGGTGGTCGAGCACGACGAGGACATGATCCGGGCCGCGGACCACGTGATCGACATCGGCCCCGGCCCGGGCGTGCACGGCGGACAGGTCGTGGCCCAAGGCTCCATCGCGGACATCTGCGCGACGCCGGCGTCGATCACTGGGGACTACCTGAGCGGGCGGCGATCGATCGAGGTGCCGCGCCGGCGCCGGGCGGTCTCGACCAAACGGGCGATCGTGGTCAAGGGGGCCCGCGAGAACAACCTGAAGGGCGTCGACGTCGCGTTCCCGCTGGGCGGGCTGGTGTGCGTCACCGGCGTCTCCGGATCGGGCAAGTCGACGCTCGTCAACGACATCCTGCTGCGGGCTCTGTCGGTACACCTCAACGGCACGAGGACAAGGCCGGGGGCGCACACCCGGATCAACGGGCTGTCGCACATCGACCGGATCATCGAGGTGGACCAGAGCCCGATCGGGCGCACGCCGCGCTCGAATCCCGCGACGTACACCGGCTTCTTCGACGACATCCGCAAGGTCTTTGCCGCCACCAAAGAGGCCAAGATCCGCGGCTACCAGCCCGGACGCTTCTCCTTCAACGTCCCCGCCAAGTCCGGCGGCGGGCGCTGCGAGGCGTGCCAAGGACAGGGGCTCAAGAAGATCGAGATGCACTTTCTGCCGGACGTTTATGTCGAGTGCGAGTTGTGCCGCGGCAAGCGGTACAACCGCGAGACGCTGGAGATCCTGTACCGCGGCAAGTCGATCGCGGACGTGCTGTCGATGACGGTCGAGACTGCGTGCGGGTTTTTCGAGAACCACCCGCAGATCCACCGATTCGCCCTGTGCCTGCGCGACGTGGGGCTGGACTACATCGAACTGGGCCAGCCGTCGACCACGCTCTCGGGCGGCGAGGCCCAACGGGTGAAACTCGCGACGGAGCTGGGCAAGAGCGGGGGGACGAGGAACAACCCGGTTGTGGAAGCAGCGACGAAGCGACCGAGCGACGCAGCGACGGAGGGGGATGAGGGCGACGAAGCCGGTGTTGAAGATGGTGAGGAAGGCGGCGAGCGGCGGGAGGTGCCGTCACGGACGGTGCGTCGGATGACGAACCTGGCCGCCGGGACGACGCTGTATGTGCTCGACGAGCCGACGACCGGGCTGCACTTCGAGGACATCGCCAAACTGGTGAGCGTCTTCGACCGCCTGGCCGACGCCGGCAACACGCTGGTCGTCATCGAGCACAACCTGGACGTGATCAAGCGGGCCGACTGGATCATCGACCTTGGGCCGGAGGGCGGGGACAACGGCGGGACGATCGTGGCCGCGGGCACGCCGGAGGAGGTGGCCAGGAACCCGAAGAGCCACACGGGGAAGTACCTGAAAGGGCTGCTGGCGCGCTGAGCCCGACGCGCGAGCGTCGTGGTTGGAAGGACGACTACGCGACGAGCCGACCACGACGCTCGCGCGTCGGGCTCTGCGCCAGAGGCAACGGGCACGCTCCCGTGGCCTACTCGATCCCGCTCGTCCGCAGCAGCGTCTTGAAGCCCTCGCCGAAGACGAAGTTCTCGCGCGGCAGCGTGACGCCGCCGACCCGCATGTCCATCGCGTTGTCCGCGTGGCTGAACATCAGGTCGATCCGCCCGAACGGCGCGAACTCGGCCTCGTCGGCGCGGCGTCGCTCGACGATGCCCGCGGTCGAGGCGCCCTGATCGCTCAGGCTCTGGATCGTTGCGGTGTAGCGAAGCGTGTCGCCCGGTCCGGCGTCGGCGTCGAGCTCGGCCCGAGCGATCTTGGCCAGCAGCACCTTCTCGCGGAACTGGTTCGCGTGGCCGACGAGGATGCCGGCGGACTGGGCCATGCCCTCGATGATGAGGCTGGCCGGCATGACGGGCAGCGCGGGACGCGGGGCTCTCGCGTCTGTGCCGGCGGTTTCACTCTGCGGGCCGGTCCCCGCGGGGAAATGGTCGTGCAGGTGCTCCTCGCCCATCGAGACGTGCTTGATGGCGACGAGGCGTGTGCCCTTGTCGAGTTCGATGATCCGGTCGATCCACATCCAGCGCATGGCGATCCCCGGCGTGGTCAACAGGTGTTCGTGCGATCATCGACGGTACGAGTCGGCCGCGATGCTCGGCCGCGCGGCGGTCCTCGCCGCGTTCACCCCTTGGCCGCCAGTTTCGACGACACGAACTGCACCAGCGAGTTCACCGTGAACACGTCGGCCACCCGCTTAATGTCCGGGTTCTCGGGGATCCGCGCGAAGTCGGCGTGCGGCAGGCGGGCCTTGAGCGTCGCCATCCCCTCGGGCGTCACCTTGCCGCCCTGCACGTACCGCGCGTCCTGCGACACGTTCTCGGGGAACAGTTCGCCCTGCGGGATCTTGATCGCGAAGACCTGCTCGAGTTTGAAGACGATGTCGAGGAAGTCGATCGACTCGGCCCCGAGGTCGGCCGTCAGCGAGGCGTCGGGCGTGACGTCCTCCTCATCGACCGCCAGGGCGTCGACCAGCACCTCGCGCACCTTCTGGAAGATCTCGTCGTTGCTCATGCGGGCGATTCCGGGGGCGTCCGTGCGGGAAGCGTCGGGATCGGCGGGGCCATGCCCGCCGGGGTCGCCATGATACGCCCGCCCGTGTTGGGGCGAGCGTCGAAGCGGGCGTCCAGCCTGGCCCGCAAGGCGGCCACGATCGCGGCCTTCACCCCTCCCATCGTGGGGCATCCGCCGCCCAGGAGTCGGCGCAGGCTCGTGACCGGCCGCCCGTGCAGCCCGCACGGCACGATCAGGCCGAAGTGGTCCAGGTCCGGATCGACGTTGATGGCAAGGCCGTGCATCGAGACCCACCGCTTCACGCGCACACCGATCGCGGCGACCTTGGCGTGGGGCGTGGGCGGCGAATCGGGCTCACCTGGTGGGACGTCCGGATCGGGCACCCAGACGCCGGTGGCGGTCGGATCGGCCATAGCCCCGACGCCGAAGATCGCCAGGGCGTCGATGATCGCGCCCTCGAGCAGGCGGATGTAGTCGACGATGCGGAGTCCGTGGGCGTTGAGATCGATGACGGGATACACGACCAGTTGCCCCGGCCCGTGGTACGTCACATCCCCGCCGCGATCGGTCTGGGCCAGTTCCACGCCCGCCCGGGCCAGCGCTTCCGGCGTCGCCAACACGTTCCCGGCGGCCTCTCCGCGGCGCGAGACCGTGATCACAGCCGGGTGCTCGACGAGCAGGATCACGCCGCGGCTCGGGGCGTCGGATTCGCGGGACGCGACCACGGCGGCCAGATGGCGTGTCTGGACCTCGTACGCCTCGGCGTAGCCCATCCGCCCGAGATCCAGGGCCGCGATGGGGTAATCGGCGGGTTCCACGCCTGAGGATACCCCCGGGCGGCGTCCCGACCGCCGGCGGAATGGTCCGCGAACCGTCCCGAATCGCGTGGAGCCACTTGCGGCCGGCCCGCGTATGTGGACAATGGACAGGCTGGGACTGTTGGGGTCTTGGTCTGTTCTGGCCGCGCCGGGCGCCTTGCGGGGGTTCCGGCGGTCTGGCCTTGGCGTGGACGCTGAGAGGGGTTCTCGATGGACAGGATGTCTTGCACCGTGCGCCGTGGCGCGTTGGCCTGCGCGCTCGCCGCATTCGGAGTCGCCTCGCTTCCGGCGCTGGCCCAAGCGGGCGACGAGGCGTTACCCGACGCCGCCGGCCCGCGCCTCCAGGAGCAGACCGTGCGGCTGGAGTCGATGCAGCGGATGTACGTCTCGTCGCTGGGGACGCACTACAACGAAACCGAGTGGAACCTCAACCACGTCCCCGGCGCCCCCGGGAACCCGACCCCTGAGAACTGCACCGGCATCTCGGCCCACACCGACAAGGACTTCCAACCGGGCACCTACACGCTCCAGCTCGGCTTCGCCCAGAACGAGCTCCAGGCCGCGACGTACACGCTGCCGCCCGACCACTTCCCGCTGCGCCTGGACACGATCGAGACGTTCTGGGCCACGACCAACGCGTCGGTCCAGACCGTGACGTGGTGGAGCGTGCTGGTGTACGAGGGCACGCCCACGTCGGGCACGCTAATCGCCGAGTACTCGTCGGACGATCAGCTGCTGCCGCACGCGCGTCTCGGCCCGGGCACGCAGGGCCTGCACCTGGTCTTCCAGATCGACCCAAACGACCCGGATCAGATCATCCTGACCAACAGCGGGGGCACGGGGCAGTTCACCATCGCCTTCCGAATCGACCGGCACAACAGCCAGACGTCCAACCCCTGCCTGGTCGCGCCGCCGTCGAACCTCAACATCTTCCCGACGACCGACCCCGCCCCGCCCAGCGGCAGCGGGCTGCAGGAGCCGACCAACAACTGGCTCTTCGGCGTCAACTGCGGGCCGATCGGCTGCCCGCCCAACGGCGGGTGGGCGAGGTTCTCGCAGCTCTCGACCGGCCTGATCCCGTGCCGCCCGAGCGGCGACTGGGTCATGCGCACCTCCTGGACCCGCCTGAACTGCCTGCCGGGCTTCGGGGCCTGCTGCCTGCCGGGCAACACGTGCCAGGAGATGAGCGTGGGCAACTGCGCCAGCGCGGGCGGCGTCTACCAGGGTGACGGCAGCCAGTGCCAGTTCATCACCTGCGTCGAGCCGACCGGCTCGTGCTGCATCCCGGGCCTGGGCACGTGCGCGAACGTGACGCAGAGCGTGTGCGGCCAGCTCGGCGGCAACTGGGGCGGGGCCGGCACCGAGTGCGGCCAGCCCGGCGCGTGCAACGCCCCGTCGTGCGAGCCCGACCTGACCTCCGGCGCGATCCCGGGCCAGCCCGGCTACGGCGTGCCAAATGGCGTGCTCAACAACGACGACTTCTTCTACTACCTCAACGAGTTCGCGCTGGGCAACCTTGCCGTGTGCGATCTGACCACCGGGGCCGTCGCCGGCCAGCCCGGCTACGGCGTGCCCAACGGCGTGCTGAACAACGACGACTTCTTCTACTACCTGGCGATCTTCGCGGCCGGGTGCTGACCCGGCGAACGCCGCGGCAAACCCGTGGTGCGCGTGGCGTCCCGGTTCCGGGGCGTGCCTAGGGCCGGACTCCCAACCAAACCCCGCGCGATCGCGGGGTTTTTCGCGCCGATTCGTCCGGTCGCCTTGCGTTGGACGGGGGTCGGCGGGACACTACGGGCGATGGAGACGCCGGCGCGTTCTCGGACGCGGGCGGCAAGCCCGCCGGGCGTCGGCTCGTGCGGATGGATGAGAAGGGAGAAGCGATGCGTTCGATGTTGATGCGTTCAACCCATGCGGCGTGTGGCGTGCTCGGTGCGTGCGGCCTGGCGCTGGCGAGCGCGCCCGCGCTGGGCCAGCCGCTCGCCGAAGGGCAACTGGTCGTCTCCGGCCTGATCCGCCCGATCTGGGTGACGTACGCGCCGGGCGACCCGGCCGATCGGCTGTTCGTGATCGAGAAGCAGGGGTTGATTCGGATTGTCGAAAATGGTGTGACCAGTCCGACGCCGTTCCTGAACGTCGACGCGATCACCGGCGGCGGCACGAGCACCTCCAGCGAACAGGGCCTGCTCGGCCTGGCGTTCCACCCGAACTACCAGAGCAACGGGCTTCTGTACATCTTCCACACCGACAACTCGGGCTCGACCACGCTGGCCGAGTACAGCGTGCTGGGCGACCCTGCCACCTCGGCGGTCGTCGACACGACCACGCGGCGCGTGATGCTCGCGATCTCTCAGCCATTCTCGAACCACAACGGCGGGTGGATCGCCTTCGGGCCGGACGGGTTCCTGTACATCGCCTCGGGCGACGGCGGCTCGGGCAACGACCCGCAGGCCAACGGGCAGAACACTGAGGTGCTGCTGGGCAAGTTGCTCCGGATCGACGTCAACGGCCAGGACCCCGGCCTGCAGTACCGCGTGCCGACGACGAACCCGTTCTCGGGCGGGACGCCCGGTCGCGACGAGATCTGGGCGTACGGGCTGCGCAACCCGTGGCGGAACTCGTTCGACCGCGCCACCGGCGATCTGTACATCGGAGACGTCGGCCAGGGTTTGTGGGAGGAGATCAACTTCCAGGCCCAGGCCAGCATCGGCGGCGAGAACTACGGGTGGCGCTGCATGGAGGGCAACCACTCGACGGGCCTCTCCGGCTGCACGCCGTTCGCCGCCGGCCTCGAGATCCCGGTGCACGAGTACGCCCACTCCGCCGGGCGGTGCTCGATCACGGGCGGGTACGTCTATCGCGGCTCGCTCATCCCGCGCCTGTCCGGGCGGTACGTCTTCGGCGACTACTGCACCGGCGAGATCTGGACGATCCCGGCCGGGCCCGCGGCGCCCCCCGGCCCGTCGGTGTTCCTGTTCGACATGGGCGACAACCTCACCTCCTTCGGCGAGGGGCCCGACGGCGAGCTGTACTACACCGACCAGAACTCCGGGCAGCTCTGGAAGATCGTCGCCGTCGCGTGCTCCGACGCCGACCTGACCAACGGCGCGGTGCCCGGCCAGCCCGGCTACGGCGTGCCCAACGGCGTGCTGACCAACGACGACTTCTTCTACTACCTCGCCCAGTTCGCAGCCGGCAACGTCGCGGTCGCCGACCTGACCACCGGCGCGGTCGCCGGCCAGCCGGGTTACGGCGTGCCCAACGGCGTGATCACCAACGACGACTTCTTCTACTACCTGACGATCTTCGGGGCGGGCTGCTCGAACTGAGCCCCGCCGCCCATCCGGACCTCGCACGCCGCGCGGGCCGCCCGCCCGCCCGGCGCTTCGACCGGGCGCCCCGCAGCGCCCCGCCACCCGACGCCTTGAACGACCGCGGGCCGCCAGAGCCCGCACCCCGAGGAGAGCCGATGTTCACCCGCACACTCGCCGCCGGTTTCTGCGCCCTGCTGCTGGCGGCCCCCGCGCTGGGCGCCGTCACCGTCCCGACGACGATCAGCCAGACCCAGTCCAGCGTGAGCATCCGGATCGACGCCGCCGGGCTGAGCGGCAGCGACACCTCCCCGCTCTCCGGAAGCGTGGACGCGGTGCTGGACAACGGCGCGGCCCCCACCACCATCGCCCTGTCGGACTACACGATCAACGTGACCGAGCAGATCACCATCGTGCTCAACGCGGGGCTCCTGGGGCGCCTGACCATCACGCTCAACAACGTGGTCGTGTCGTACGCCAACCCGGGCACGCCCTCGGCGGCGGGCCCGCTGGGCGCGGGCGGGGCGTTCAGCCTGACGGGGCTGCCCACGATGGCCACGGGCACGGGCCAGGCCGTCGGCTCGGGCTTCCTGTTCGGCGCGATCGGCACCATCCCGATCGACCTGTCGACGGCGGGCGTGATCAACGGCGACGCCGCCGGCACCGCCACGGTCGCGGGCGACACCCTGAGCCTGGCGTTCGATCTCTCCGGCGCGCAGACACAGAATCTGAACGGCATCGACGTGACGGTCACGATCAACGCCGCGGTCCGCTCCAGCGGCACCATCCCGATGCCCGTGTGCGAGCCGGACCTGACCACGGGCGCCGTCGCGGGCCAGCCCGGCTTCGGCGTGCCGAACGGCGTGCTGAACAACGACGACTTCTTCTACTACCTGGGCCAGTTCGCCGCCGGGAATCTGGCGGTCGCCGATCTTACGACCGGGGCGGTTCCCGGCCAGCCCGGCTACGGCGTGCCGAACGGCGTGCTGACCAACGACGACTTCTTCTATTACCTGGCGATCTTCGCGGCGGGCTGCTGAAACGCCCTCCCTGGGGCCACGGGCACCCACGTTGTCCGGCGCGCGGGACAACGGTCTTGTGGGTGACCTTGCCCAAATCCACATGTTTAGCGGACGTCGAGCCACCGGTGGGTGGTCCGAGATCCTTGTGGCGTGATCCGCGATCGATAGAATCGGGGAAGCGGCCGCCAATTGGTCGGCGCCGCCCCCGGAGGGAATCGAGATGCCATCATTGACGCGCTCCGCGTCGTGCCTCATCGCCGCGGCGACCGCGGCCAGCGCCCTGGCGGCCACCGGCCCCATCGCCCACTGGAAGTTCAACGAGAGCGTCGGGCCGACCGTGTCGGACGACGCCCGCAACTTCCCCGGCACGCTCCAGGGCGGCGCGTCCTTCGCGCCCGGCATGGGCATCGAGGGCGGCGCGCTCTTGCTGTCGCGGGCGACCAGCGACCGGGTGCTGATCGGCGACGTGCTGCCGCTGACGGGCCAAAGCCGCTTCTCCATCGTCGTGTGGGTCCGCCTGCCCACGCCGGCGAGCCCCGACCAATTCATTCTGGGACGCCACCGCGCCACGGTGGTCGCCGGGTACTTCATCGACGTCGGGGTCAGCGGGGGGAGCTACGGTGCGCCCGGCAAGGCGTGGTTCTATGCCTCGCACGGCCCCGGCCCCGAGCCCATCTCCACCACCAGCCTCAACGACGACCAGTGGCACCAGGTCGTGTTCACCCGCGATCCGTCCATGATCCGCGTGTACGTCGACGGCGCGCCCGCCGAGCAGTCCAAGACCCCCGTGTCGATCGGCCCCACTTTCGCGCCGCTGATGATCGGGGGGCTCGAAAACCCAAGTGGCTCGCCTTTCGGAGCGTGCGACGGACTCCTCGACGACATCCAGATCTACAACCGCGTCCTGTCCGACGCGGACATCGACTTCCTCTTCGCCAACCCCGGCTCCTCGGTCATGGCCGGCTGCGGGGCGGACATCACGCACGGCGCGGTCCCCGGCACGCCCGGCTACGGGCTGCCCAACTGCGAACTGACCAATGACGACTTCTTCTACTACCTCGCCCAGTTCGCCGCCGGGAATCTCGCGGTCGCCGACCTGACCACCGGGGCCGTGCCGGGCCAGCCCGGCTACGGCGTGCCCAACGGCGTGCTGTCCAACGACGACTTTTTCTACTATCTGGCGATCTTCGCGGCCGGGTGCTGAGCGATCGACCCGCCCTCGCCCCCACGAGTATCGGACCCATCGGCTTGGAACGCTTTCGTCCTCCTCCCCCGGGGTCGGATGTGGTACGCTTTGCATCCAACTGTCCCGGGGGTTGAGGGGTCCGATCCATGCCGCACGACGCCGTTCGTCGCCACTCTCTCGCAGGCCTCGGCTGCCGCTTTCCTGCGGCCGCACTGCTGGTGCTCGCCGGCGTCGCCTCGGCCCAGGTCATTCCCTTCGCCGATCGACCTTGGGACGAGCCGAACCTGCCTCGGAACCTGACCGAGGCCGAGCGGGCGTATCTGGAACTGCATCCGCTGGTCGTGCCGGAGGCGGCCGACGCCCCGACGGGCGACGTCTACTGCCCCGGCGAATACGAGCCGATGGACGGCATCTGCTTCGCGTGGGAGCAGTTCACGACGCAGCTCACGCAGTTGATCCGCTGGGTCACGACGGACGGGAACGCCAGGGCGTACGTCTACGTCGACACGCCGGGCGAGCAGAGCAGCGTGTCGTCCACCCTCGCGTCGGCCGGGGCCAACATGGCGAACGTCGTGTTCCGCGTGCGCACCACCGACACCGTCTGGATCCGCGACTACGGCCCGCGCTACATCTACGAGGGCCCTCCCGGCGCCCAGGTCCGCGCCATCGTCGACCACACGTACAACCGCCCACGCCCCAACGACAACCAGGTGCCCGACGACTTCGCCGCGTTCAAGAACCATGCGTCGTACGACATCCCGCTCATCCACGGCGGGGGCAACTACCACCTCTCGAGCCTGGGCGACGCCTTCGCCACGCGCCTGATCCGCAACGAGAACCCCTCGCTGACCGAGGCCCAAATCGTCCAGTACTGGCGCGACTACCAGAACCTCGAGACCACGCTGACCAACCCGTTTCCCACGAGCATCGACTCGACCCAGCACATCGACATGTGGATGCAGGTCTATGGCGACCGCCAGGCCGTCATCTCCGACTGGCCGCTGGCCTCGGGCTCGACCCAGGACCAGATCTGCGACGCGACCGCGGCCCTGATGGCCGGCAACGGCTGGACCATCACCCGCCTGCCCGCGGTCTCCAGCGGCGGCGTGCACTACACGTTCACGAACGTGCTGCTGTGCAACGACCTTCTCGTCGTGCCGTCGTACACCAACGCAACGGCGGCGGCGTACAACGCCCAGGCGCTCTCGATCTGGCAAGGCCTGGTGCCGGGCAAGACCGTCCGCCAGCTCAACGGCCAGCAGATCGCCCAGTCCGCCGGCGTGTTCCACTGCATCGCCATGCACGTGCCGGTCGCGCCGGGCGGATCGACGCCGACGGCGTTCCTGCGGACGCTACGCGAGGGCGGACAGGTCCAGCAGGGCCAGAGCGTCACGATCCAGTGGTCCAGCGACGACGACAACGGGACCGTTGGGGCCGACATCCTGCTCTCGACCGACGCGGGCCAGTCGTTCGTCCCGATCGCCACCAACACGCCCGACGACGGGTCGTACGTGTGGGACGTGCCCCCGGGCCAGCCCTCGACGGGCGCGGCCCGCCTGCGCGTGGTCGTCCGCGACGCCCAGCAGACGCCGGGCTCCGACGAGAGCGTCGTGAACTTCACCATCGGCACGCCCTGCGCCGCCGACCTGACCACGGGCGCCGTCGCGGGCCAGCCCGGCTACGGCACGCCCAACGGCGTGCTCGACAACAACGATTTCTTCTACTTCCTGGCCCAGTACGCCGCCGGCAACGCGGGCGTGGCGGACCTGACCACGGGCGCCGTCGCCGGCCAGCCGGGCTACGGCGTGCCGAACGGCATCATCAACAACGAGGACTTCTTCTACTACCTGACCATCTTTGCTGCGGGGTGCTGAGTTCGCGAGATGTCCTCGATTTCCCCGCCTCGATGTGGTAGTCTCCGAGCATCAGGAGGCTTGCTATGAGTATCCGCACCATCGCCGCGATTATCGGGCTCGGGGCCATCGGCACCGCCGCCAATGCCCAGTTGTTCGTCCCCAACTCCGCGACCGCGACGAGCGAGTTCGATTCGCGGTTCGACATCGGAAACACCTTCGACGGATCGGGCCTGCCGGCACCGTACACCACCGCCGACCCGCACGCCACATATTCCTCCCACAACCACTGGACCACGCGGGCCTTTGAGACGATCGGCGAGTCCGCGACGTTTGCGTTCGATCCGCCGCGCACGATCGGCACCTTCCACATGTGGAATCACCGTTCGAATGGGATCGCCAGCAACCCACACTACGACGTGATCGAGTTCGACATGGTCCTGCGCGACGGGGGCAACGCGGTCCTGCTCGAGCGCACCTGCCAGACCGCCTACGAGGACATCGAGATCGCCCAGACCTATCGCTTCGCGCCCGTCGCGAACGTCGCCTCGGTGCAGTTCATCGTCCGAGCGACGGCCAACAACAACTTCTCGCCCTACACGGGCCTGGCCGAGGTCGCGTTCGAGGCCGATGGGGCCGACTGCCCCGCCGATCTCACGCGCGGCGCGGTCGCGGGCCAGCCCTGCTACGGCTCGCCCGACGGCAAGGTGAACAACAACGACTTCTTCTACTTCCTGGCCCAGTACGCCGCCGCCAATCTGGGCGTGTGCGACCTCACCACCGGCGCGATCCCCGGCCAGCCTGGCTACGGTGTGCCCAACGGCGTGCTGAACAACGAGGACTTCTTCTACTACCTGACCATCTTCAGCGCCGGGTGCTGAGGCGCGGACCGACGCAGCCCCGCAGTAGAGCGGAATGGTCGTGAATCGACGAATACCGCGGCCTTGACGCACCGCGCGGCACGGGAGGTCTCGGGAAGCGAGATTCGCCGACTCCGACAAAATCGGATAGAATGATCCGCTGAGTGCCCCGCTGGAGAATCGGGCCTGCACCAAGAGGCACGCCCGAACGAGAGGAGCCGGATGTTCGACGCTCGCCGCTGGATCATCGCGCTCGTCGGCGTGTGCGTTGTGCTGGCCCACCCGCCGGAATCGGTGGCCCAGGTGACCGTCACGCTGGCCGCGTCCGGCGACAACACGATGTACTCCGAATCGGGCGTCATCAGCAACGGCGCGGGCGACTACCTGTTCTCCGGGCGCACGAACGCCTCGGGCACGCCTGTGCTGCGCCGGGCCCTGATCCGGTTCGACGTGGCGGGCTCGATCCCGCCCGGGTCGATGATCTCGGACGTGCGCCTCGAACTCTACATGTCGCGCACGAAGAACAGCGTCGACACCACGTCGCTGCACATGGCCACCGCCGACTGGGGTGAGGGAACCTCGGACGCCCCGATGGAAGAGGGCCAGGGCGCGCCCGCCGCCGCCAACGACGCCACGTGGCTCTACCGGCTCTTCAACCCCGCCATGCCGCCGTCTTCGCCGGCGTGGAGCACGCCGGGCGGCGACTTTCTCGCTGCGCCCAGCGTCACGATCGACGTCGGTGCCGTGGGGGCGTACACGTTCGGCTCCACGCCTTCGATGGTCGCCGACGCCCAGCTCTGGCTGGACGCGCCCGCCGCGAACTTCGGGTGGGTCATCGTCGGCGAGGAAACCGACCGTGCCTCCGCGACGCGGTTCAACTCGCGCACCAGCCCCGATCCGACCCGGCGCCCCCGCCTCGTCGTGACCTTCACGCCCCCGGAGCCGACCGGCGCCTGCTGCTTCACGGACGGCTCGTGCCAGCAACTGACCGCGGGCGCCTGCTCGCTCGCGGGCGGCACATTCCAGGGCCTCGGCACGCCCTGCGTGCCCAACCCGTGCCCGCAGCCGACCGGCGCGTGCTGCCTGCCCAGCGGCGCGTGCGTCACGCTCTCGTCGGGTGACTGCGCGCTGCAGGGCGGCACGTTCCAGGGCGTCGGCGTGCCCTGCACGACGGGGCTCTGCCCGCTGGTGCTCACGCCGTTCGTCGACGCCCTGCCCATCCCCGGCGTCCTCCAGCCGGTCTCGGGAACAGCCGGTGGCGCGGCGACCTACGAGATCGCCGCCACACAGTTCACCCAGCGCCTGCACCGCGACCTGCCCGACACCACGGTGTGGGGCTACGCCGGCGCGACGCCCGGCCCGATCATCGAGGCGTTCCGCGACCAGCCCGTGACCGTAACCTGGACCAACGACCTGCGCGACGCCCAGGGCGTCCCCCGCACCACTCATTACCTGCCCGTCGAGACCTGCCTGCACGGGCCGAACGTGTTCGGCGACGCGCCCGTCATCGTCACGCACCTGCACGGCGGGCACGTCCCGCCCGAGGACGACGGGTACCCCGAGGACTACTACTACCCAGGCCAGAGCCTCACCTACACCTATCCGAACAACCAGCCGGCCGGCACCATCTGGTTCCACGACCACGCCCTGGGCATCACGCGCCTCAACGTCTACATGGGCCTGGCGGGCCTGTACATTCTCCGCGACCCGGTCGAGCAGTCGCTCAACCTCCCTCGCGGGCGGTACGAGGTCCCGCTCATCATCCAGGACCGCTCCTTCAACGCCGACGGCACGCTCCGCTACCCCGCCAACTGGCAGTCGCACTATTACGGCGACTTTCCCATGGTCAACGGCAAGGTCTCGCCCTTCCTCGAGGTCGATCGCGGCAAGTACCGCTTCCGCCTGCTCAACGGCTCCAACAGCCGCGAGTACACCCTGGCCCTCTCGGACAACGCACCGTTCTGGGTCATCGGCACGGACCTGGGCCTGCTCGAGGCCCCGGCGATGGTCACGTCGCTCACGATCACGCCGGGCGAGCGGGCGGAGATCGTCATCGACTTCGCCGCCTACGCCCCGGGGACAGAGATCATCCTGACCAACTCGGCCACGCCGATGAGCGGGATGGCCGCGCCGATCCCGCAGATCATGAAGTTCATCGTGCAGGGCCCGATGGGCTTCACCGACCCGATCCCGGCGTCGCTGGCCAGCTTCGAGCGCCTCAGCGAGAGCGACGCCCGCCTCGAGCGCGAGTTCGAACTCCGCCAGTTCGCCGACCCCTGCGGGGGGGCCAAGTGGCTCATCAACGGCCTCCACTGGGGCCACGTCACCGAGTTCCCGCGCCTGGGCGACACCGAGGTCTGGTCCTTCATCAACCGCACCGGCGTCCCCCACCCGATGCACATGCACCTGGTCTCGTTCCAGGTGCTCGACCGCCAGGACTTCACCATCACCATGGGCCAGGTCGTGCCCGTCGGCCCGCGCACCACGCCCGGGCCCGAGGAGGACGGGCTCAAGGACACCGTCCGCGCCGCCCCGATGCAGATCACCCGCGTCATCGCCCGCTTCGAGGACTACACGGGCCTGTTCCCCTACCACTGCCACGTGCTCGAGCACGAGGACCACGAGATGATGCGTCAGTTCCGCGCCGTCTGCCCCGCCGACCTGACCACCGGCGCCATCCCCGGCCAGCCCGGGCACGGCGTGCCCAACGGCGTGATCAACAACGACGACTTCTTCTACTTCCTCAGCGAGTTCGCCGCCGGCAACCTCGCGGTCGCCGACCTGACCACGGGCGCCATCCCCGGCCAGCCGGGATACGGCCTGCCCAATGGCGTGCTGAACAACGAGGATTTCTTCTACTACCTGTCGATCTTCGCCGCGGGCTGCTGAGAGCGCCCGTTCGCCGAGACAACGCCGAGACCGCCCGGACCCGCACGGCCCGGCGCGGCCCAGCGCAGATCGATTTCATATTCCGTTCGGTTCCATCCAAGCCGTGGGCGCGGTACGGTGACGCCCGGGGGCGGGGCGTCCCGCCTTTGTCGCGTCCCGGCGTGCGCGATGGCGCACGCCGAGTCAAACTCGTGGGAGAGTCAACAATGAAGTCTGCGCGCGTTCTCGTCCCGCTCGTCGTCGCCTCGCTGGCCGGGTCCGCCGGCGCCATCGAGATCATCTCGAACCTGCCCGGCAACGACGCGACCCAGTCGGCCGCCCTGAGCGACCTGCGGATCAAGTCGATGGGCTTCACGATGCCCGCCGGCGACAGCTACGACCTCGACGACGTCGTGCTGCGCCTGGACATCACCAACACGCTCTCGACCCCGATCGTCCAGATCTGGTCCGACTCGGGGGCCCAGCCCTCGAGCCTGCTCGCGACGCTGGACAACCCCGTGTTCACGCTGACCGGGATCGACAACTACTCGTTCAGCCCGTCGTCCCCCCTGACGCTCGACGCGGGCTCGTCGTACTGGATCGTCGCGTACGCGCCCGCTGGCTCGCCGACCTATTCGTGGAAGGGCAGCAGCCCGTCCCAGCTCCCCACAGGCCTGGCCTCCCACCTCGGCACGACGTTCGTCACCACCGGCGCCCTGCCGCCCGTCGGGTCATCGTCGATCATCGCCAGCTACGCCGTGAACGCCTCGGTCTCGGGCGGCGGCTGCCAGCCCGACCTGACCACCGGCGCGGTCCCGGGCGTCGCCGGATTCGGCGTACCCAACGGCATCCTCAACAACGACGACTTCTTCTACTACCTCTTCATCTTCTCCAACAACGACCCGGCCGCCGATCTGACCACGGGCGCCGTTCCCGGCGTGCCGGGCTACGGCGTGCCCAACGGCATCGTGAACAACGACGACTTCTTCTACTACCTCTCGATCTTCAGCGCGGGCTGCTGACCGCTCGCACGGGGCAACCCGTGCCGACCCGCCACTCCCAACCGCCACACCACCGGGCGGGCGCGCGAGCGCCCGCCCGCTGTTTTCCCCGACGCCACACCCCTGCACATCGCGTGCGAGCGAGCCGATACCATCCCCCGATGAGGCGGCTGAACGCCATCTCCGCGGCTCTGGCGATCGGCGTCTCCGCGACGCTCGGGGCCTGCATCCCGCGCGATCAGGCCGGCTTCACCGCCATCGGCCCGGCCCACCGCCTCGACGCCATCGTCCTGGCCGCCGATGCCTCAGACCACGACAGCCTCCGCGGGCTGATCCAGCAGCTCGACTCCGACGACGCCGCCGCCCGCCTGCTGGCCATCCGCGCCCTCGAGCGCCGCACGGGGCAGACACTCGGCTACGAGCACGACGCCCCGCCGTGGCGACGCGACAGGGCGATCGAGGCCTGGGTCGCGTGGTACGACCAGGCCTCCGCAGCGACGCTCCAGCCCCGAGCCGCCCCGATTCCCCCCGCCGTCGCGACCCCCGAATAGCCCCGATACGATCTGGCGAGCCGCCGGGGACCGCCCTCGGCCCGTCCCGCCCCGTCCGGAAGGGCCGATGACCGACCACCACGTCCAGCACGCGGGCGACGATCCGGGGGAATCCGCCCCCGATCTGACCCTGCACATGCGATCGAGCCCCCGTCTTCTGGCCGGGGCCCGCGAGATGGTCGCGTCGCTGGCCCGGCGTCTGGGGTTCGACGAGGTCTCGGCCTGCCAGGTCGCCCTGGCCGTCGACGAGGCCCTGGCCAACGTCATTCGCCACGGGTACGAGCGGCGCGAGGACGGCCCCATCGACATGCTCGTGTGGCTGCTGGCACCCGAAGGCGAGCCGAGTGCGCCCCCGACGGGCCTCAAGGTCGTGATCGAGGACCAGGGACGCCAGGTCGATCCCGGTCTCATCAAGGGACGCGATCTGGACGACATCCGTCCGGGGGGCCTCGGGGTCCACATCATCCGCGAGGTCATGGACGAGGTCCGATACGAGAAACGGGACGCGGGCGGCATGAGGCTCACGCTGGTCAAACGGGGCGGGGCGGTCAAGGATGGAGGGTCGCCCGCAAGCGATCCGCCCGCCGAGGCCGCCCACGGGCGGGGGAGTGTCCATGGCTGAGCAGTTCCAGGTCAACACCGAGAAGCGCCAGGAGACGACGATCCTGACCCCCCATGGCGACATCGACATGGGCGTCTCCCCCCAGTTCCGCGAGGCCCTCCGCACCGCCCAGGAATCCCACCCCCGGCGTCTCGTCGTCAACATGGGCGGCGTCGGCTACATGGACTCCTCCGGGCTCGCCACGCTCGTGGAAGCCATGAAACTGACCCGGGGCGACGGCACGCGACTGGTGCTCTGCGCCCTCTCCGATCGCGTCAAGGCGATCTTCGAGATCGCCCGCCTCGAGAAGTACTTCACGATCACCGGCGACCTCGACGCGGCCGTCCAGGCCTGATCCGGGGGCGCACCGCCCGCCGCCTTTCCGCCCGAGGCCGCCCGGTCTACACTCCGTCTCGCCCGCGGGGAACGCCCCGCTGGCGCGTCGGGGCGGTAGCTCAGTTGGTAGAGCGCATCGTTCGCAATGATGAGGTCGGGAGTTCGACTCTCCTCCGCTCCACTTCCCACAGACTCGTGCCGATCCGATCGGGTCCACGAGACCCCAGCGGGCCGGGCCGCCCAATCCCGCCCGAGCCACGCCGCGGCGGCGTTTCGGGTACGCTGGGGCGATGGCACGCCACCCTTCGACAAAGCCCTCGACCCGCAAGCCGCGCATGCGCCGGGACTCGCTCGGACGCAATCGACGGGTGAGCGCGACCAGCCAGTGGTCGGCGTCGGTCAACGCGGTCCGCATGCGCCTGAACCACCTGTTCGCCGAAGAGAGCCTCGCGGGCGTGGCCCTCGAGCTCGGCGTCAACAGCGAGACGCTCCGTCGCCAGCTCGCCGGGCCCGGGGGCGTGTCCCTCGAACTCGTGCTCGCGACGATCACCATGCGGAACGTCTCGGCCGAGTGGCTGCTCCGCGGCACCGGGCGCCCAACGCGGCGCTGAACGACCGCCCTTGGCGGGGCGCTCCCCAGCCGCGCTACCGTCTGCCATGCCCCGCAGAGCCGCCGTGATCGCCGCCGTCCGCACGCCCGTCGGGCGATACGCCGGCTCGCTGGCCTCGGTCCGCCCGGACGACCTGGCCGCCCTCGCGATCCGCGCGGCGGTCGACCGATCCGGCGTCGACGCCCCGCTGATCGAGGACGTCTACTTCGGAGCCGCCAACCAGTCCGGCGAGGACAACCGCAACGTCGCCCGCATGGCCGCCCTGCTGGCCGGCCTTCCCGAGACCGTCCCCGGCGTGACAGTCAACCGCCTGTGCGCCTCGGGGCTGGAGGCGGTCAACATCGCCGCCCGCATGATCGAGGCCGGGCACGGCGACGTATTCGTGGCCGGGGGCGTCGAGTCCATGAGCCGCGCCCCGTACGTGCTGTCCAAGGGCGAATCGCCCTACGCCCGCGAGCAGACCCTGCAGGACACGACGATCGGCTGGCGGTTCGTGAACCCGCGCCTGGCCGAGAAGCACCACCCGTACTCCATGGGCCAGACCGCCGAAAACGTCGCCCGGCGCCATGGTGTGTCCCGCGAGGACCAGGACCGCTTCGCGCTCCAGAGCCAGCAGCGCTGGGCCGCGGCCCACGCGGCCAAACGCTTCGACGCCGAGATCGTCCCGGTCGAGATCCCGCAGCGCAAGGGCCCGGCGATCATCGTCGACACCGACGAGCACCCCCGCCCCGACACGAGTCTGGAGCAACTGGCCCGCCTCCGCCCCGCGTTCTCCAGCGAGAAAGACGCCACCGTGACCGCGGGCAACTCGTCGGGCGTCAACGACGGGGCCGCGGCCCTCGTGCTCGTCGAAGCCGATCGCGCCAAGTCTCTCGGGCTCACGCCGCTCGC
>JACKHA010000022.1 GCA_020639215.1 Phycisphaeraceae bacterium | reverse complement strand
GGTCGTACGAGACGGGCGCGGGGCTGATGGTCGAGCGGGTGCGGGCGCCCCTGGGCGTGGTCGCGATGATCTACGAGGCGCGCCCGGGGGTGACGATCGACGCGTTCGCGTTGTGCTTCAAGGCGGGGAACGCGTGCGTGCTCAAGGGTGGGCGGGAGGCGAACCGGTCCAACCACGTGCTGGCGTCGATCGCGCGGGGGGTGCTGCGTGACCACGGCGTGCCCGAGGACGCGGTGGTGCTGATCACGAGCTCGGACCGCGAGGAGATGAAGCGTCTGCTGACGCGCACGGAGGATGTGGACCTGGTGATCCCGCGCGGGGGCGAGGGGCTGATCCGGTTCGTGCGGGAGCACTCGAAGATCCCGACGGTGCAGCACGACCGGGGGGTGTGCCATTGCTACGTGGATGCGCGCGCGGACCTAGTGATGGCGTTGGAGATCGTGGCGACGGGCAAGACGAGCGCGCCGGCGACGTGCAACTCGCTCGAGTGCGTGCTGATCCACGAGGCGGTGGCGCCGGCGTTCGTGCCGATGCTCGCGGCGCGGGCGCGCGAAGACGGGTTCGAGGTCCGCGGGGATAAGCGGGTGCTCGAGCTGGCGCCGGAGGTGACGGGCGCGACGCCGGCGGACTTCGGGCGCGAGTACCTGGACCTGGTGCTGGCGGCGAGGGTGGTGCCGGACGTGGACCGGGCGATCGAGCACATCCACCGGTACGGGTCGAACCACACGGAGGCGATCGTGACGGGGGACGCGGGGGTCGCCGAGCGGTTCTGCCGGGAGGTGCAGAGCTCGTGCGTGGTGGTGAACGCGTCGACGCGGTTCAACGATGGGTTTAGTTTGGGGCTGGGGGCGGAGATCGGGATCTCGACGAGCCGGGTGCACGCGTACGGGCCGATGGGGCTCGAGGAGCTGACGTGCCAGCGGTGGGTGGTGCGCGGGGCGGGGCAGACGCGGTAACGCCCGGGTGACGGAGCCTGAATCCATTCTGAGCACGCCGATCAGAAACCGACCTGATTTTGGCCTGTTCGCGCGAAGATGGGGCAAATAACAGGGCGAAAGTGCTTTTCTTCACACAATATCGGGGTAGGCTCCGCGCGCTGCCAAGGGTCAGGCGGCGAGGAGCGAGCCATGCTGGGGTCCAAGCGGCTGGTGTGCGTCTGGGTGCTCCCGGGGTGTTTGGGGGCGGCGTCCGGGGCGGCGATGGGCGGGGTCTGGATCGAGTCGCCCGGGGGGCTTGCGGCGGCGTTCGAGGAGGAGGCCGTGGCGGTGGCCGTGGCGGTGGCCGTGGCACCGGTGGGGGTGCCGGTGGATCTGCTGATTGATCTGGGGGACGCGGAGGCGGCGCCGATGGTGATGCCGCGGGTGGCGGATGGTCCGGCGCCGGGCGCGGTCGAGCACGAGGAGCTGGCGCTGATCCTGGGTGAGCGGACGCTCGAGGAGGAGCGCGTGACGCGCTTTGCGCTCGGCGTGTTGGTGGGGGATGGGTTCTCGCGGTAGGGCGCGCGGGGATCGGGTGTCGGGGTCCCGGGAATCAACAACGACGAACCAGTGACCAGGAACCGGGGCGGGGACGCCCCGGCTCGCTTGTGTGGCGCGCGGGTGGGGTCAGTCGGCGAGGCGGAGTTGGGCGACGATGACGGCGGAGTTGACGGGGTGGGTCGGGTCGACGTCGAGGCAGAAGGCTTCGCCGGTGCGGACGCGGACGGGCTCGCCGGTGGGGCCTTCGAGGAGGGCGCCGATCGCGACTTCGAGGGTGGGGTTGTGCCCGATGATGCAGACGGCGTCGAGGGCGGCGTGGGCGGCTTCTTCGAGGATGTCGATGAGGTCGGAGGCGTTGCGGCCGCAGACGAGGCGGCGGTCCTCGACGGGGTCGAGACCGAGACCGCGGGCGAGGCGCTGAGCGGTCTGCCAGGCGCGGACGTAGGGCGAGGCGACGACGCGCGTGGGGCGGGGGGTGGTCTCGGCGAGGGCGGAGCCGAGGTAGTCGGCCTGGTGCTCGCCGCGGGGCTTGAGGAGGCGGTCGCGGTCGAGCCCGGACATGGAGTCCTGGAAGGCTTTGCCGTGGCGGGCGATGACGACGCGCATGGAGGAGAGGGTAGGGAAGAGCGTGTAGAAGAGGGGGGCCCCTCTCCCCGGTGCTATCCCGAGGGGAGGGAGGGAGGGCAAGACCCTCCGTCCCGCCTTCGGCGGGCCACCTCCCCCGTCGGGGACGGGGGAGGAGGGGGGGAGGAGTTTCAAGGATTATTGAAAGTCGGGCGGGGGGTTGGTAGGGTTGGGCATGAGCATCTGCGATTGAGCTGAGCCCGGTTGAGACGTCACGCGACCCGCGCCTCGAGCGCCTTCGGGCGAAGGCGCTGGCGGGGGAGCGGCTGAGTCTGGATGACGGGATGGTGCTCTACGAGACGGCGGACGTGTGGGGCGTGGTGGCGCTGGCGGACGCGGTGCGGCGCCGGCTGCACGGGGACCGGGCGTACTACAACATCAATCGGCACCTGAACTACTCGAACGTGTGCGCGCTGTCGTGCAAGTTCTGCGGGTTCTTCCGCAAGAAGGGCGAAGAGGGCGCGTACGAGCACTCGCTCGAGGACGTGGCGGCGGAGGCGCGCAAAGCGGTCGAGGCGGGCGCGACGGAGATGCACGTCGTCGGGGGGCTGAGCCCGTACCTGCCTTGGGACTACTACCCCGAGATGATGCGCACCATCAAGCGCGTCGCGGCGGAGGCGGGGACGGACCTGCACGTCAAGGCGTTCACCGCGGTCGAGATCGTGCACCTCGCGAAGATCGCCAAGCAGTACAAGCGCGATGATCGGCAGGCGGGGATCCGGTGGGTGCTTAGTGAGCTCAAGGCGGCGGGGCTGGGGAGCCTGCCGGGCGGCGGGGCGGAGGTGTTCGACGACCGCGTCCACGACGAGGCGTTCAAGGGGAAGATCCGTTCGGACGAGTGGCTGGACGTGCACCTGGTGGCGCACGAGCTTGGGCTGAACACGAACGCGACGATTTTGTACGGGCACGTCGATCAGCGGCGCGAGCGGCTGGTACACATGGAGATTTTGCGTCGGGCGCAGGACCGGGCGCTGGCGCGTCTCGGGTACGAGGGGGACGCGGGCGGGTTCGTGGAGCCGGGGTTGAAGGCGACGGAGGGTGTGGACGCGCCGGTGATCACGCTGACGCGTGAAGGGGTGGCGTTGCCGACGGCGGCGATGAGCGCGCGGGGCGGGTATTTCCAGACGATCATCCTGCGCTGCCCGTGCCGGACGACTCGGCGCCTCGAGCACCTGGCGGGCCTGAGCGGGCTGGAGAACCTGCGGACGATCGCGATGCGCGGCTGATGCTGGACAACTTCCCGCACGTGAAGGCGTTCTGGATCGCGCAGACGCTGAGCATGACGCAGGTGATGCTGGAGGCGGGTGCGGACGATGTGGACGGCACCGTGGTGTGTACGACATCACGAAGGTGGACGGGGCGGGACGCACCAAGAGGTGGGGGTGGGGGCTGCGGCGGGCGATCGTGGAGGCGGGGTTTGTGCCGGTGGAGCGCGACACGGTGTACCGCGAGGTGGAGCGCGAGGGCGAAGGTGGCGCGTGGTGGGTTAGGCGAGTAGACCGGGGCGTGAGCGCGGGTTTCCTTCGTTGGCGCGCGTGACGGACCCGGCTGCGGCGCTTCGGGCCAGTCGGCTGAATGATCGGGTTTCGGGTTAGCGCGCGCGAGTTTTTCGCGGCAGATGCGTCGAAGAGTTGGGTCGCGCGGGTTTGCCGGTCCAGAGTTCTGAACTGGGCGGCGGCCTGGCGGACGAACATCTCGACGCCGTCGATGGTGCGGCACCCGCGCTCGCGGGCGGCGCGGAGCATCGGCGTCTCGACGGGTTTAGACGGTGTCGAAGAAGACGGTGTCGGGGCCGACGTTGGGCATGTCGGGACGGGGATGGAGAGGGCGTCGGAGCGGGGCCGCCGGTCATGCCGACGGGGGTGCAGTTGATGTAGACGTTGGCGGAGGAAGGAGCAGTCGGCTAACCGCGAACTGCATCGTGCTCCATGCCGCGATTCTCCGAGCTCGATCTTGATGTCGTCGATGATCTGCCCGGCCTTCACCAGTTCCGGGCAAATAAGCGTGGCTGAGCACCGAGGCGGGCACACACCAAATGCCGCGGCGCGGGAAACGCCGCCGGCGCCAACGATTGCGGCCTGCTCCCTTCGATTCGAAGCAGTCATCCCGTAGAGCAAGCAACGCGTCCGCATCGGTATTCGATCTCGCAGTTCGAACGTCCTGTCGACCGCGCGGTTCCCCATTGGTGGACGCCAGATCGTGTTGGCGCCGATGGTTTGCGAGCGTCCGATTCGGCGAGTGCGAACTCGTCTTCTGCCAGCGGCTTCCTCACCGAATCGTTTAGGTGATCCTTGTGCGGATTGACGCTCGCCCCGTGGAAGCCGAGGAACTCGATCGGCCGACGAGTGCTGCGAGGTTGCTTTGAAGCTCGTGAAGCTCGCCTCGGCGTCGTTCTGGTCGGCCGCGATGGGCAGCGGGAGGTAGACGCCGTCGTGCCCGACCGCTTCGAAGCCGGCGTTGTGGACGTGCGGCCTCAGCGAGTGTCCGACGGGCCAGCCGATGACGCCGTAGACGCGGGTGTCGCGCTCCGATCGAGCGGAACCGGTAAAGGTTCAGCAGGTCGTCGAGTGTGGGCTGCCTGGGGCGGTGACAGCGGTGTCGCGGAGGGAGGCGAAGGTGAGGTAGCCGCTGAACTTGGGGGCGAGCACGCGGGACATGAGCCCGAACTCGCCCATGCCCAGGGCGATGGTGGGCTTGGGTGAGCCGCGGGTGAGCTCGAAGAGGTCGAGGTTGTCTGGAGGAGCGGGCGCGGTAGGCGACCTTGACGATCGAGCACGCGGGGCGTCGAGGCGGCGAGCAGCTTGCGGTCGAGGTCGGGCGGTCGCTGCTCGAAGTCGCGTGGAGAGGATGAGTTTGGTCTTGACGTCGCGGAGCTGGCGGGTGGGCGACGCAGAGGTCGATCTTCTGGCGGAGGTTGGCCGGCTGCGTGGTAGGCGGCGAGCTCTGACGTCGAGGTAGGCCAGGGGCGTGGGCGTCGGCGGGTTGCAGAGCTTCCGAAGAGGGCGACGCGGTCGGAATCGTCGCCGTCGTACTCGCCGCCTTCCAGGTGGGGCGGCAGGTGAGGATCGCGGGGAGCGGGCGTCGGCGAGAGGAGCGTTGCAGTTGTTTGACGACGACCGTGTCCTCGGCGTCGGAGCCGGTCGAGCCGTGGAAGTAGGTGTCGATGCGCCACTCGACGAGGTCGGCGCCCCCGTCGCGCGGCGGCGGCGTCGCGGAGGGCGGCGTCGATGTCCTCGACGAAGATGGCACGCAGACGAGCGTCACGCGCCGATGGTAGCGGCGGGGGCGGTCGCGCGGGCGGTTACCTGGCGGTGTGGTCGCGCATGCCTGGGATTTCGAAGGCATCGGGGCGAGGCGGTCGTTCCATTGGAGCGCCGCCGGGGACGGGCGTAGAGCTCGAAGGAGAGTTGGCTGAAGGCGTTGCGTCCGGAGTTGAGGGCGTGCCGCCGAACCCGAAGGTGGCGATGACCATGATCAGGGTGTCCTTGGGGACGTCGGCGAGGGGCATGGGCCAGCCGCTCGGGCGCGGGAGCCGCCCGACGTAGATCTGGTGGATGCCGTTCATGTACCAGGCGGTGACGGCGTCGCGGTCCTTGAACCAGGCGATGATCGAGAGTGGCGCCCGTCGTCGAGGGTTGCTTCGTGGACGCCGAGGCATCCGGACTTGGTGAGCCCGGCGACGAGCATGGGGCCCATGGAGCCTGGCGGGTTGTCGGTGGCGGCGGCGTGGGGTTATGCACGGCGTCGTTGGGGGCGGCGCCGCTGCGGTTGTGGATGGCGTCGTTGGGTTGCGAGCCGTGCTGGGCGCCCATGGCGAGGAGGAAGGCGGCGCCGGTGGCCGCGGCGAGCCCGAGGACGGTGGTGCCGATGATCCGGTTGGACATGGTGACTCCCTCCGAAGCGTGCGCGGATGAACCCCGCGGGGTGTGCCGCGGGTACGAGCGAGTGTAGGGGGAGGGATCGGGGCGGCCGGGGTGGGTGTGATACGCTTGGGCCGCACGCGATCGGAACCGGGGGTGCGGATTCCGAAGGGCAGACGCCGGGAGGATCGTGTCTTGACGCACGCAGTAGAGATGAAGGGCGTCCGCAAGACCTTCGGGAAGAAGGTGGCGGTCGAGGGGATCGACCTGGCGGTGCCGGAGGGCGAGCTGGTCGGGTTCATCGGGCCGAACGGGGCGGGGAAGAGCACGACGATCCGGATGATCATGTCGATTTTGTTCCCGGACACGGGCGAGCTGAGCGTGCTGGGGCGGAAGTCGGCGGTGGAGAGCAAGGACCGGATCGGGTACTTGCCCGAGGAGCGCGGCGTCTACAAGAAGATGAAGGTCGGGGCGTTCCTGCGGTACATGGGGCGGCTGAAGGGCGCGTCGGGCGCGGGGCTGGCGAAGCGCGTGGACGAGTGGCTCGAGCGGGTCGAGCTGGGGGACGTGCGGAACAAGAAGTGCGAGGAGCTGTCGAAGGGGATGCAGCAGAAGGTGCAGTTCATCGGGTGTGTGCTGCACGAGCCGGACTTGCTGATTCTCGATGAGCCGTTCAGCGGGCTGGACCCGGTGAACATGCGGCTGCTGCGTGATCTGATCCGCGAGCAGCACGAGGCGGGGCGGACGGTGATCTTCTCGACGCACGTGATGGTGCAGGCCGAGCAGTTGTGCGATCACATCGTGATGATCCACAACGGGCGCAAGGTGCTGGACGATCCGCTTGGGGCGATCCGCACGCGGCACGAGGCGCGGGCGATCCGGTTCGAGGGGATCGACGGGGCGGCGAACGGGCGGGCGGCGGAGGCCGTCGCGGCGATGCCCGAGGTCGAGTCGGTGACGAACGTGGACGGGCAGCTCGAGGCGAGGCTGGTCGCGGGTGCGGACCCGGCGCGGACGATCGCGGCGATGACGTCGGCGGCGCCGATGGCGCGGGTGGAGCTGCACCGACCGACGCTCGAGGACATCTTCATCGAGATCGTGCAAGGGTCGGCGGCGGACGACGACGAGCGGGCGAGGCTGCGGGCGCAGCTGCGGGCGGACGGGGCGGGGCACTCGAGGGCGCACGGCGCGGCGGGCGAGGGGGTGGGGGCGTGAACATCCTGAAGGTGACGGACGTGGCGCGGCGCGAGTTTGCGTCGACGGCGTTGACGAAGGGGTTCATCATCGGGGCGTTGGTGGTGCCCGCGGTGTTCGGGTGCATCATGCCGCTGATCGGGTTTTTGGTGAACTCGGCCAAGCCGCCGGCGGAGGTCGGGCGCGTGGCGATCGTGGACCGGTCGGGGCAGGTGGGCGAGGTGCTCGCGGAGCGTTTGGCGCCGGACGCGCTGGCGGCGGCGCGCGAGAAGGCGATGGGGAACCTGACGAGCGGTGCCCCGGACGGATCGGCGCCGGACACGTCGGACGTAGCGGCGGCGGCGAGCGCGATGCTGGGGCAGGTGCCGCAGCTGACGACGGAGGTGCTCGGGCCCGACGGGGATATCGACGGGGCGAAGAACGCCCTGCTCGATGTACACGCGAAGGGCGACCCGGAGCGGATGCTCGCGGTGGTGGAGATCGACGCGGACGCGGTGCAGCGGGCGCCGGACAAGACGAGCTTCGGCGGGTACACGGTGTTCACGCGCCCGGAGGTCGACGTGCGCACGAGCGGCACGATCGAGGACACCACGGAGCGGGCGATCCGCGACACGCGGTACACGATCGCGGGGATCAACGCGGACGAGATCCGGGCGTTGACGAGCGTGCGGTCGGGCGGCGTGCAGGAGGTGACGGCGGCGGGCACGCGGGAGAGCAACAAGGCGCTCAAGATGATCATGCCGTTCGCGGTGATCATGCTGCTGTTCATGGGCGTGATGACGAGCGGGCAGTATTTGCTGACGACGATGGTCGAGGAGAAGTCGTCGCGTGTGGTGGAGGTGCTGCTGAGCGCGTTGAGCCCGATGGAGCTGATGGCGGGGAAGATCCTGGGTCAGCTGGGCGTGGGGTTGACGCTGATCGTGATGTACTCGGGCGTGGGGATCGTGGCGTTGGTGTACTTCGGGCTGAGCAACGAGCTGAAGGTGACGCAGCTGATCTACATGCCGATTTTCTTCCTGATCGCGTACACGATGATCGCGTCGTTCATGGCGGCGATCGGGTCGGCGGTGAACGAGCTGCGTGAGGCGCAGTCGCTGATGGCGCCGGCGATGATCGTGCTGATCCTGGCGTTGTACCTGAGTTTCCCGGTGTCGCTGAGCCCGAACGCGCCGTGGGCGGTGGCGATGAGTTTCATCCCGCCGGTGTCGCCGTTCGCGATGTTGACGAGGATCGCGTCGTCGGAGCCGCCGCCCTGGTGGCAGATCTGGGCGTCGATCGGGGTTTCGTCGTTCGCGGCGTGGGTGATGGTGTGGGTGGCGGCGAAGATCTTCCGGGTCGGGCTGTTGATGTTCGGGAAGCCGCCGAACCTCGGCACGCTGATCAAGTGGGTGCGGATGGCGTGACGGGGGCCGAGCCCCGACGAGCCGCGAGCGGGAGCGAGTGGTTCCCGCACGGTTTCTGCCGACACGAACGAAGAACCGCTCGCTTCCGCTCGCGGCTCGTCTGTCGAGTGTTCGAGTTTGGTGTCAGGGGTGAGCGCATTCGGCGGTACGCCTGCAGCAGCGAACCACCGAAAGGCGCGGCGATGCCCGCCGACCCGACCGATACCCGTCTTGCCTGTCTGAACGCGTCAACCGTCGGCTGATCCTGGGGCTCGTCGCGGTCGGCGGGTCGTGGGGGCGCAGCGTCATGGGGTTCACGCAGCCTGGCGGGCGGGCGCCTGACGAGCCGAGGACGCCCAGTCGGGCCAGCGATGCACGAGGAGTCGGGGTTCCCAACATGCGCGACGACGGCGTGCTCGGAGCGGTTGGTGCCCGAAGCTGCGGGCGTGTGATTTGGCGGGGCACTTCGCGGCGGAGTGGAACGAGTTCCTGCGGGCGTGCAGTCGCCGTGATGGGCGGGGCTCGGTAGACCTGGGCATGAGCCACGCCCTGATCCTGCTGCCGACTCCGCGCCCACCCGTCCGATCGGCGGTCCGGGCGGTGCCAGTACCGTGTGGGTGGCTGACCTGCGCGGCGTGGCGATCGGGTCGGTGTGCCCGGAGTGCGGATCACCGGTCAATCAGATCGGGCCGCCGGTGTACTCGGGGGTGCCGCCCCAGACGAGCGGCAAGGCGATCGCGTCGATGGTGCTGGGGATCGTGTCGATCGTGACGTGCATGTTCTATGGGTTGCCGGGCATCGTGTGCGGGACGATCGCGGTGGTGCTGGCCCGCAAGGCGGAGGTGGCGATCCAGGTGGGCGAGGCGCCGGTGACGTCGCGTGGGATGGCGAAGGCCGGTCGCGTGTGCGGGTGGGTTGGCATCTCGCTGGGGATCGTGTACCTGCTGCTGGTGGTGGCGTACTTCGTGCTTTTCTTCGGCATTCTGGCGGCGGCGGCGAGCGGGGGCGGGGGTTCGTCTCCGTTTGGGCCGTGAGACCCTTGGACAAGCACGACTGGTACGAGCTGTGCGTGCAGTCGCCGGGGCACCTGGTACCGTTGGTGCGCGCGATTCATGGCGGGGCGGCGCGCGTGCTCGGCGAGGACTTCTGCGGCACCGCGGCGCTCTCGATCGAATGGGCCCGCGCGGGCGGCGAGGCGATCGCGGTCGATCTCGACGTGGGGGCGCTCGCGAAGCACCCGGACGCGCCGGGCGTGCGCAAAGTGCGGGCGGACGTGCGCGAGGTCGCGGACGCGGCCGACGTGGTGTCTGCGGGGCCCCCGATCGGGTACCTGCACACGCGAAGAGCTTTGGTCGGTATCTGCGACACGTGCGCGCGGCTCGCGGTTGGTGGTGTTCATCTGCGTAGACACCTACGGCGGCGCGAGTCCGCGTTCGCGACTGGTACCGTGCACCGCCCGCACCATCCCGGAAGTCGGTGACGCGGGCGGACGACGCGTGCTGGATACACGTGGGAGCAGCGCGAGGCGGACCCGCTGACGGGGATGCATCACGACGCATTCACCTGCACGAGGATCGCGGCGAGATTGTCGAGGAGCTGGACGACGCGCGTTCGTGTACGAGTGGCGGCTGTGGAGCGCCCGAGCGGCGACGCGATGGAGGCGGGTCGCGCACGGCGGTGTACGTGAAGCTACGACGCGGTGGACGACGAGGGCAACGCTGCACGGCCGGTCGAGGGATCCGGGGGGTTTCGACGAGAGCCCATCGCTGGTGGCGGGGCACGCGGGTGAACCGGGCGAGGGCGGATCCGCGGCGTCGCGCCTGGCGTATGGGCGCGGGCATGAACAGCATTGCCCGCGTGACGGGCGACTTTCCGCCCGTCCGCCTGGCGATTCCTGCGGTGCCTGGTCTCGGGCCGACGCGTACTGCTGGTGGGCTGCGCTGGTCTGCTTCGCCTGACCTGATGCTCACTAACTTTGCGGATCAATCACGCGGGGCGCGACGAGGTGGAACGGCGTGGCAGCGTGGCGATCGAGCACGCTGGTTTGCTGGGGCCGACGTGCTGAAGGTCGCGACCATACCGTGGTCATCGGCGCAAAAGTGAGGCGCTGCGGAGTCGCCGCTCAAAGCGCGGATTGCGGAGTGGGAGGAGTCGCAAGTCCCCGAGGTTCCCGGTCGCATGGACGCTGCGCAGCTTCGTCGGGCACGCGGCCTGACCTCGCGCGTAGGGCGCCGGATTACGCGGCCGTGCACCATGTCATCGCGGTGGGATCGCCCTGTCGGCGGTGCACCTGAGCGTGGGCCTGATCTCGTCGAGCGTTTGCCGGCGAGGCGGGCGAGGCCGGGCGAGGCGTGTAGTTGGTCAACCTGCGGGCGGACGGGGCGGGCGGCGCTACCGAGCACCTCGACAAGAGCCGTGCTGGCGTCGAAGTCGCCCTCCACACGCGCGATCCCTGGGCAGCAGCCACGTCGCGCTCGATGAGCGCCCGGGCGGCGCCGGCGTCGACGTGGACCCGCCCGCGCGGGACGGCCGCGTGCGAGAGCCAGTTCTTGCGCGCGCCGCGGGCGCCGGCGCCGTCGGGGATCGGGAAGACCGTGCCGACGGGTTCGGCGTTGAGGACGGCGGCGAGCGGGGCGGGGCGGGCGTCGGTCGGGCCACGCGTGATGACGGTGGGGACCCCGTGCGCGCGGGCGATGTCGACAGCGTCGAGCTTGGTCGCGAACCCGCCGGTGCCGGTCGTGGAGCGATCGCCGGAGACGTGCGCGCGGGCGGCGTCGGTGTCGGCGATGGTGGCGATGGGGCGCGAGGGGTCGGCGGATTCGTACAGCCCGTCGACGGAGGAGAGGATCACGAGCAGGTCGGCGCCGACGAGCCCCGCGACGAGCGCGCCGAGGCGGTCGTTGTCGCCGAGCTTGATCTCGTCGTGCGTCACCGAGTCGTTCTCGTTGACGATGGGCAGGACGCGGTGTTCGAGCAGGGTGGTCAGGGTGTGGGTGGCGTTGAGGTAGCGCGAGCGGTGGTCGAGGACGTCGCCCGTGAGGAGGACCTGCGCGACGGGGATGCTGTGGCGTTCGAGCAGCGTGGTGTACCGGTGGATTAGAGCGTGGCTGACCACGGCGGCGGCGGCCTGTTTGTCGCGGATCGCGTGGCATCGCGGGGCGGTTCGAGCTGCAAGTGGAACCTGGCGGCGATGTGCGCCCGAGGAGACGGTGACGACGTCGATCGAGCGCGAGGGCGCGCGGCGAGGTTACCGGCGAGCGCCGATCGCGGTCCTGAGGCGGCTGGCGTAAAAGTGAGGACGCGGAGCCGACCTGACGACGAGACGTTATGGGCGGCGGTGAGTGGGGCACGCACGACATCGGGGCGATGGTATGCGAAGGGCGCGCGAGCTGCGCCTCGATCTGGTTCTGGTTGTGCCGGTGAGTGAAAGCAGGAAGCGACCTCATTTCGCTCCCGGGAGGGAGGAAAGGCGGTCTCCGCCGTCAGGCAAAACCGAGCGATAATTTCGTCGGCGACGGGGAGGATGACAAGTAAACCCCTCATTTCGGCCCCTCTCCAAGGAGAGGAGGTAGCGCTGCACGCCGCGGTGGAGAAGAAGGGCCTGCCGCGGCTTGGGCAGGGTTTGGCGGCGGCGTCCGGGAGGGGCGAAGGATGCGCAGGCGTGGGCGTAGGCCATGCGGATGACCAGGCGCGCTAAAGCGCGCTTGAGCACCCCGCGGCGATCGAGGCGATCAGCACCGCGGCGGTACACCCGGCGACATGGGGCGCTACGATCGGGGAAGCTGCCAGCGAATGCACGGCACCAGGGCACCGTCTGCACACGGCAGCGTCGTCGCGAAGATCGCGGATGCGATCGCGATGGCGACGACGGCAACGAGCCGCGACACGCCAATGAGGTTGGTGCGGCAAGGTGGGCGACCGACCAGATGGGCGCTGACGGCGAGCCCGTACGCCGCGCGCCGAAGATCCAGAACCATCCAGCGCCATTCGGATGAGCCAAGACCGCCGCCAGCAAGCCGATGATCACCGCGGGTCGTCGGGCGCCGGCCAGGACTCGATGATGGGTCCCACACGTTGCCCTCACGGTGTCGGGGACGTTCAGCATGTCGCCTGTCGGTGAGGGACGAGGCCCAATCGCTCTGGGTTTCCGCGCGAAGGCTCGGCGGCGAGGTCCGGGACATGGACTCCACGCGCCCTGCTGACGAGCGAGAACGCGGTGGTCGGCGAAGAAGGCGATCAGCGCGAAGCAATGCCTGCGGCGAGCACGCGGCGGCTCACCGGTTGGGTTGGCTCCAGCGTCCGGAGCGCGGGGTATTCCTGGAGCCGCGGTGACGGTGCGCAACGGGGGCACCGGGCGATGGGCATCGCGGAGTGCGGGTCGCGGGTGATGGTCTGCCCGTGGAGGTTGAACCCGCAGGAGGCGCAGGGGCGGTCGGCGCCGATTTCGCCGAGGATTTCCGCGTGGTTTGCGGCGGGCGGCGGCGTGGGCGGCGGGGTGTATTCCGGTCGCGTGCCCTCCTGCTGGCGGTGGAGGCGGCGCCGGGCTCGGGCGCGAGGATCGCCCCGCGAGTTCCAGAGGCGGCGGACGAGGCGCCCGATGGGGACGCCGGCGAAGGCGATCGGGGTCGAGATGCACGCGAAGACCAGGCGCCAACCCCACAGGTTGAGCGGGAGCAGGTCGCCCTCGTGGAGTTCGCCGGTGAGGTAGACGAGGCGCATGGTGATCGGCTCGGCGGAGAGCACGATCGCGAAGAGCACGCCCCAGGCGAGGAGGGCCGGGGCGCGGCGCCAGTGCGCGAGCCCGGCGGCTGTCCAGGCGCCCGCCGCGACGGACCCGATCACGAAGAACCCGAGCAGGCGCGCCGCGGTGCGCGTCGCGTCGGGCGTGCGCACAAGCTCGTCGAGCGTGCCGGACGTGAGGGCGCCGAAGAAGGCGGGCCAGGTGAGGTGCCAGTCGTGCGTGACCCACTCCTCGAGCATCATGACGGGGGGCATGGCCGGCGAGGAACAAGTGAGCGCAGTGGCGACGGCTTGGTGCCGACGAGTGACCCAGGATCGACGGCGGGCGTAATGCTGCCGCCACCCGGCGATCAACGCGGAAGCGCAGCGCACGGACGCGAGGTGGCACCGAGGCGGTGACGACGACCCGCAGCCTGCCGGGTCGGGTGGGGCGGCGATCCTGCGGAAGCTGTGTCCGCACCAGCGCAGGCAGGTGAGATCTGCACCGAGCACCATACGGGATCGGGCGCCGAGCGGTTTCGAGCGGGCGGTGAGCGGGGAGCGCGGGAAAGCTGAAGCGTCCCTGCCCTGGTTCTGCTGGGCACGCAAGCGCGAAGACCATTTCGCCCCCCAAGGTGAGAAAGCCAAGACCCTCCGTCATCGCGTGAGATGATACCCCGTCGGGGGACGGGGAGGAAGGGTCAGGCAGGATGCGGGAGCTGCGGGCCGTGGGTCCGACGTAGACGGCGCGAGGAGCCTGAGCCCGACGGAGAGGAGCACGTACGCCGCGGCCTGGTGCGTGCTGTTCGGAGGAGACGCGCGGTCTCGTACCAAAGCGCGAAGCGTGTGTACCCGCCGGAGGAGCCCGCGACGATGAGGGCGGCGAGGCGGCCTCGCGCAGCCCGTGGAGGAGGGGGGAAGAGGAACGGGATGAGGAGGCGGCACCCGATGAGGTTGGCGTGGCGAGCGTGCCGAGGGGGATCAGGCGATGGCGCTCTTCGGTGCGCGGCGATTGCGGGGTGGGTAAAGCGCCTTTGCTGCGAGCGGTGAGGAATTGGAGGAGATCGCACCGTGCCGCCGCCGAGAGGAAGATGATGAGAGCTTGACGAGTGGTGCGGCCCGCAGGGGGATCGGACGGGCAAGTTCTACAGTCATGGTCCGCGGCGGGCGGGTGGTATGGGCGTTGGCCGCAGCGGCAGCGAGCAGAACGCGGGTTCGATTGCGGCGGGCGTGGGGTTGATCCTGCTGACGCTGGCGGGATGACGGCGCATGCCAGAAAGCCCAATATACTCTTCTGCGTCGGAGATCGACGCGTGACGAGCAACGGTGGCGGGCCGGGTTCGCGGCGGTGCTGCCGTTGTTACCCGGTCAAAACCTCAGTGGCTGGCGGGCTGACGTGGGCGGCGTTGCGCCGGTGCGCCCCAACGCGGCGCGTGCGGCGTCCGCTGCCGTGCGTTCTAAGCAAGATCGACCCGGGATGCAGGAGCAGTTTTTCGGGATGGCGATGGCCTCGTGGCCGTCGGGCAGCCGGCTGTTCTCGGGCGAGCGCCGCCCGGTGATCGGGTCGCGGTGGTCATCGCGTGGGCGGCGGCGGTGGTGGCGGGACGGCGGCACGGTCGCGTTTCCAGCATGCGGGGGCGTGTCGCGTGACCACCTGATCGGCGTGGGCCGCTGGTGGCGGGATCGGGTTCGGCGGGGTTGGCAAGGTGCGCTTTACGCGGTATTCGCGTCGATGGCGTGCGTTCGCGGCGGTGAGCCAGGCCACCGCGACCGTGCAGTGGTGGTGCTGATGGTGGCGTTGGGGAGCGGTTCGCGGGGGCGTTGGCGATGTCGATGCACTTGGTTGTTGTTCGCGCCGCGGTGATCGACGGCGCGTGGTGTACCACATGGCGATTCGGAGCGCCCAGTGGGGGTGCAGCACGGGTGATCCAGCTGCAGCCGTTCACGGTGGCGGCGGTCTGATCCCGGGATGTTCGGCGAGGTGCTGACGGTGGCAGGTGCGGCGGGTGGCGGTGGCGTGATGGCGGCTGCCAGGGTGCAGCATCGGCACCGAGCGCGAGATGGGCGAGGCACGGCGTGGCGCGGCGGCGGCGTTGGGGACCTGCTGCCCGACCATGTCGCGCGCCGCGGCGGGGGGAAGCGGGGATGGTGCTGCCAGTGCCTGACTCGGCGCGGGTGAGAGGTGGATGCGACCAGAGCGAGGCGGCGGCGGGACGCGCTGGCGCGCGCGTAATTTCCTGGATTAGCGCGATTGATACGCGTGCTGGGGCGGGAAGCGGCGGATCGGGGCGGCGCTGGTGGGCGGCGGCGTGCGGGGTCGTTGATCGGGGACGGCGGTGACGCTGCCCGAGCGGGTGGTGCTAGTGGCTGGGTGAAGGGTTTTCCGGCGTGTGGCGGTGCGCGCGAGGCCGGTGGTGGTGGTGCTGGGGTACTACCGGTCGGGGACGGAGCGCACCTGCACTACGTGCTGAGTTGCACGGCGGTTCGTGACGCCGTTGGTTCCAGGTGCAGTAAGCGCCGACGGGGTTGGTGGGAAGCTGAGCTGGTCGGCGCGTGCTGGGGCGCTGGATTCCGCGGACGTTGAAACTTCGTCGCCCGCAGGACGACGTGACGTTCGGGCCGGACTGGCCGGCGGAGGATGACTTCGCGCTGGCGGGGTGGAGGGGGGCGAGCTCGCTGTGGTGGCGGTTCGTGGTGCCGGGGGAGTGGGCGCGGGCGAGGCGGTGGCACTTTTTGGAGGGCGATGGGGAGCGTAAAGCTGCGTGCACGCTGGGGGGCGTTCTGCTGGAAGGTGACGTCACGCGGGGCAGCGGTTGTTGCTCAAGCCGCTTGAGCCATACGGGGCGCGGTGAGCTGGTGGGGGTGTTCTGGGGGAGCGGGTGCGGTTCAGTACATCGCGTGAGCCGGTGGTGCGGTCGAACGCGCGGATGGCGCAGCGGCTCGAGGCGTACGGGCTGGCGGACCCGCTGACGATCGGGGCGCGGCCATCGCGGCGCAGCATGAGGAGACGAGCTGGCGGGCGCGACCACAGCCGAGGCGTGCGCGCCTGGGCGGTGGTCGTGGGTGCGGTATCAGGCAGGGCGACCTGCGGGCGAACCCGGAGGCGGTGCGTACGGCGAGCTCAAACGGGTGAACGAGGAGCACGACGCGAAATGACGCGGGTACTGCAACGCAGTAGCGGTGCGAGGCACCGACGGTTGAGCAGAAGGACGCAGGCGTGCGCCCGATGAGACATCGGGCAGCCTGGCGGGTCGGGAGCTCGCGGTGGCGTGCGGAGCGCTCGGCAGCGAGGTGTACCACCCGGAAGCCGCTGCGCCTGCCGCGAGCCGGTGCTGGAGCCTGGGGCTGGAAGAGGGGAGGGGCGGGCATCGCCCGCGCGGACCGGCCTCCCTGACGGCCGGGCGGCCTCGCGCTTGGTGATCCTTCTCACGAAGTGCCAGCGCCTTTGCGGGCGTTCAGCGATGGTGGCGCGCGTGCCTGGCGTGGCTGGGGTGAACCGCACGACACGTCGGTTCACCCAGGCCGGTGAGATCGCGGCGACGGATCGCGGGGCGGGATGGCGTGGCTGGGGCGTGGGCGGCGTTGGTTTTGGTGTTGGTAGGGGCGTCGATTTATCCCTTGCCCGAGCTGGCGAACGGGTGGGTGGGGGTTGATCGGGTGAAGGCGATCCGGACGGCGTACGGGACGCCGAACAGCAACTACACGTGGATCGCGCTGGGGGCGTTGGCGGCGTGGCGGTACGCGTCGCGGCGGCACGTGAAGCCGCCGGGGCGGTGACCCTGCCAGATCGGCAGGCTTCCGGGCGTTCATGGAAACGAGGTGCAGAGGGCCTGGGAGGCGGGAAGAGCGTTGCGGAACCAAGGTATCCAAAGCGAAGATCAAACAGTGACATGACGCGGCTGGGCCCTGTGAGGGCGCGGCCCGCGAGAAGGAGGACTCTCGGATGAGCAAGATCATCGGCATCGACCTCGGCACGACGAACTCGGTCGTCGCACGGCGGAGGGCGACACGCCCAAGGCAGTCAACAGTCAGCAACCGGACGACGCCCCGGTGGTGAGCCACCCGACAAGGTGAGCGTCCGGCTCACAGCCGATATGAAGCACCAGCAGGTGACCAACCTGCGAACACGCCCATTTGATCAAGCGGTTCAAGTGGGTCGCGTCACGAAGAGGTCGGGGAGAAGCTCGTGCCTGCGAGGATGGGCGGCAGAGCGACTTAGCGGTGAAGGCAAGGATTGGCGAGTACACGCCGCAGCAGGTCAAGCGTGTTCGCATTCTGCAGGAGCTCAAGAAGACGCGCCGAGGACTACCGGCGAGAAGGTCGACCGGCGTGATCGCTGCGCTGGCGTACTAAATGTGACGGCGGCGACCTGGGCGATCACGGCGAGATCGCGGGTTGAAGGTCGAGCGGGTCATCAACGGAGCTGACGGCGGCGCGCGTAGCGTACGGGCCTGAGGCGGGCAAGAACGAGAAGATCGCGGTGTTCGACCTCGGCGGCGGCAATGTTCCCTGATGTGTCGATCCTGGACGGGCGATGAGTGCCTGAGGTGCTGGTTACACCAACGGCGATACGCACCTCGGCGGCGCAATGCGATTGCACCAGCGGCCGATCGGAGTTCTGCCTGCGGAGTTCAAGCATGGCGGAGGACTGATCTGTCGGGCGACGCGATGAGATGCAGCGGCTCAAGGAGGCCGCGGAGAAGGCGAAGATCGAGCTGTCGGCGTCGCAGGAGACGGATGGTGAACTGCCGTCTATCAACATGGCGACGGCAGGAGGCCCAAAGCGCCCTGCAGATCACGCTGAGCCGGCGAAGTTTGAGAGCTTGTGCGTATCGTTTGATCGGCTGCGGGCCGTGCGTGTCGCCGCTCATGACGCCGGGGCATGGACGCGAGCAAGATCGAGCAGGTCGTGTTGTCGGGCGGTTCTGACGCGGATCCCTGAAGGTGCAGCAGATCTGCGGCGATCTTCAGCGCGGACCCGAACAAGAGCGTGAACCCGGACGAGGTGGTCGCGGTGCGCGGCGATCCAGGGCGGCGTGCAGCGGACGGGCGACGTGAAGCGACATCCTGTTGCTCGACGACGCCGCGAGCCTGGGCGTGGTGACGCTGGGCGGTGGATGACGGAAGTCCGATCGAGCGGAACACGACGATCCCGATGTCGAAGAAGGAGACGTTCTCGACGGCCGCGCAGACAACCAGACGAGCGTGCAGATCCACGTGATGCAGGGCGAGCGTAGCCCAATAAACCGGATGCTGGGGAACTTTGAGCTGCGGACGCGCTATGCCGCGTGGGCTGCCGCAGACGAGGTGGAGTTCGCGATCGACGTGAACGGCATCTTGCACGACCGCGACGGGATGGCGGCACGCGCACGCCGGACATCCGCATCGAGAACGCGGGCGGGCTGACAAGTCCGAGACGGAAGTGGATGAAGGCGGACGCGGCGCAATGCCGAGGAGTGCGACAAGAGCGCTGGCGAGGTCGTGGACCGAAGAATCCAGGCGGAAGCGGTGTCAGACGCGCAAGAGCCTCATATACGGACAAGGTGTCGGGCGAGGTGCGGGAATGATCGGAGACGCAATCTCGAACCTCGAGGACAAACTGCGAACGCGGACTCGAAGGAGCCGATCGGAGGCGGCGATGAAGGGGAGCCGCAGAAACGCCTGGGGATGGAGGCCTCGGGAAGGTCGTGTATGAGCAGGCGGCTGCGGAGTGCCCCCAGGGCGATGGGCCTGCCGCAGGGCGATGTGATCGACGCGACTACGAGGTCGGGCGCGACGACCATTGGGTAAGCCAGCGCCCGCTGGCTTGGTGAAGGCGAACCCACCACGCCGCCTGGCGGGCGTGGTCGTTTTGTGGGTCATCCGCGCAAGATGAGGGACCAGGATCGGTTCGGATTGGCGATGGAGATGGTCTACCGCGTGACCGTGTGATTTCAACGACTGGTGCGGAGGAGGCGGAGGTACCCGAGCATGTGGCGGGCCGCTTCGCCGCGGTGGGAGTGGGCGTTCTTCTCGTCCGGTGTCAGCTCGGCGCTGGTGCGTTCGTGGTGGGGGGCGACGAGGAAGATGGGGTCGTACCCGAACCCGTGTGTGCCGCGGGGGACGTGGGGGGGCTGCCCGATGCGACCTTCGAAGGTGCCGCGGGCGGTGGCGAGGATGTCGTCGCCGGCGGCGAGGACCATCACGCAGACGAACCGGGCGGTGCGCTGCTCGGGCGGAACGTCGGCGAGGTCGGCGAGGAGGCGTTCGATGTTGCGGGCGTCGCGCTGGGCGCGGGTGAGGGTGGCGGGCTCGCCGGAGGTTTGGCCGTCCCAGGCGTAGTGGGAGGAGATGACGCCGGGGGCGCCGGCGAGGGCGTCGACCTCGAGCCCGGAGTCGTCGGCGAGGCAGGGGAGCCCGGTGGCGGCGGCGTAGGCGCGGGCCTTGATCGCGGCGTTCGCCTCGAACGACACCGTCCCCTCGTCGGGCTCGGGGGTGTTCGGGCAGACGTCGTCGATGCCGACGACTTCGACGCCGGCGTCGGCGAGGAGGTCGCGCAGCTCGGCGACCTTGCCGGGGTTCCGGGTGGCGATGACGACCGTGTCGAGGGTCTGGGGCAAGGCTTTTCTCCGTGGAAGAACAGTCTACGCTTCCCCCCATGGCGCATCGAGAACGGGGAGAGGTGGCACGGTCGGCGGCCGCGGGGCTCGAGGCGTTCGTCCGCGCGGGCGGGCGGCGGGACGTGCTCGTCGGGTTCGACGGGTTCATTGACTCGATCATCCGGGTGGTGGATCGGCGGAAGTCTCTGGCGCCCGAGGACTACGAGGCGATCGCGACCATCCCGCAGTTCGCGGCCCGGGCGGCGGCGGCGGCGGGGAAGAGCGCGAACATCGAGCTGGTGGTGACGGAGCGTCGGTTCGGGGGCAATGGGCCGCTGCTCGCGGGTGCGATCGGGCAGCTCGGCGGGGCGGTGACGTACATCGGGGCGGTGGGGACGGTGGAGGACCACCGGGGGTTGGACCCGATTTATGAGCCGTTCGCGTCGCGGTGCGCGGCGGTGCATCCGATCGCGTCGTCGGGGCTGACGGACGCGCTGGAGTTTGATGATGGCAAGCTGATGCTGGGCAAGCCCGGGCCGGTGCAGGTGCCGACGTGGGCGCTGCTGGTCGAGACGTTCGGCGTGCCGTGGATGCGCGAGCTGGTCGAGCGGTGCTCGCTGGTGGGCATCGTGAACTGGGTGATGATGGTCGGGGTGGAGGGGATCTGGCGCGGGCTGATCGACGAGGTGTTCAGCACGATGGAGCGCGACGCGTCGCGCCGGCGGGTGTTTCTTGATCTGGCCGACCCGGCGAAGCGCACGGATACCGACGTGGCGCGGGCGCTGGGGATCATCCGGGAGATGGACGCGGTGTGCCCGGTGACGCTGGGGCTGAACTTGTCGGAGAGCCAGCGGATCGCGCAGGTGTGCGGGGCGGAAGCGTTCGACGACTCGCACAACGTGGCGATGGGGGACGCGGTGCGTCGGACGGCCGAGTCGATCCGCGGGGCGCTCGGGATCGAGTGCGTGGTGGTGCACCCGCGCGAGGGGGCGGCGGCGGCGGACGCGTCCGGCGCGTCGGCGTGGTTCGACGGGCCGTTCACGCACGCGCCGAAGCTTTCGACGGGCGCGGGGGACCACTTCAACGGCGGGTTCAGTTTCGCGCAGATCGCGGGGCTGGCGATCGACGAGTGCCTGGCGGTGGGGTGCGCGGTGAGCGGGGCGTACGTGCGTGACGCCGAGAGCCCGACGCTCGGGCGTTTGTGCGGGTTCCTGCGGGACCTGCCCGGCACGGAGTGAGCGGGGCGCCGGGGTGGGCGCGCCTGCATAAAGTGAGGCATGGCACGCGACCTGCTTGACCGCCTGGGGCTGACCAACCATCACCGGGTGATCGCGGGGTACGCCGGCGGGCCTGAGCCCCGCGACGGCATCGTCGGGTCGGTGAACCCCGCGACGGGCAAGACCATCGCGGGCGTGCGGCTCGATACCGCGGACTCGTACGAAGAAACGATCCAGCGTGCGACGGCGGCGTTCAAACGCTGGCGGGCGGTGCCGGCGCCCAAGCGCGGCGAGGTCGTCCGCGCGATCGGCGACGAGCTGCGGGCCCGCAAGGAGGACCTGGGGCGGCTGGTCTCGCTCGAGGTGGGCAAGATCCTGGCCGAGGGCATCGGCGAGGTGCAGGAGACGGTCGACATCGCCGACTTCGCGGTCGGGCTGAGCCGGCAGCTCTACGGGCTGACGATGCCGAGCGAGCGTCCGCAGCACGCGATGCGCGAGCAGTGGTTGCCGCTGGGTCCGATCGGGGTGATCACGGCGTTCAACTTCCCGAACGCGGTGTGGGGTTGGAACGCGATGCTGGCGGCGGTGTGCGGCGACGTCACCGTGTGGAAGCCGAGCCTGCTGGCGCCGCTGACGGCGATCGCGACGAACGAGGTGGCGCGGGTGGTCGCGGCGTCGATGGGGCACCAGGGGATCTTCGAGTTGGTGATCGGCACCGACGAGGAGATCGGGGAGCGGATGATCGCCGACAAGCGGGTGCCGTTGATCAGCGCGACCGGGTCGTGCCGCATGGGTCGGCACGTCAGTCAGCAGGTGGCGGCGAGGCTCGGGCGGTGCCTGCTCGAACTGGGCGGGAACAACGCGGTGATCGTCGAGCCGGACGCGGACCTGGACCTGGCGCTCAAGGGCGTGGTGTTCGGTTCGGTGGGGACGTGCGGGCAGCGGTGTACGACGACGCGGCGGCTGATCATCCACGAGTCGATCGCGGACGCGTTCTACGAGAAGCTGGCGAAAGCTTATGAAACCGTGAAGATTGGTGATCCGCTGGCGCCGGGCACGCTGGTGGGCCCGTTGATCAACGAGCGGGCAGCGGAGGGGTTCGAGCGGGCGATCGCGGCTGCGAAGGACCAGGGCGGGCAGGTGCTCGCGGGCGGGAATCGGGTTTCGTCCGGCGAGGTGGCGTCGGAGCTGAGCGGCGGGACGTACGTGCGGCCTACGGTTGTCCGCGCGCCGGCGGGCAAACCCTTCCCGGTCGCGCAGGAGGAGACCTTCGCCCCGATCCTCTACGTGTTCACCTACCGAACCCTCGACGAGGCGATCGAGCTTCACAACAGCGTGGATCAGGGGCTCAGCTCGGCGATCTACACCGGTTCGGTGAGATCGGCGGAGCGCTTCCTGGACCCGTCGGGGTCGGGCAGCGACTGCGGGCTGGCGTACGTGAACCTGGGGACGAGCGGGGCCGAGATCGGCGGCGCGTTCGGGGGTGAGAAGGACACGGGAGGCGGGCGCGAATCGGGTTCGGATTCGTGGAAGGCGTACATGCGACGCCAGACCTGCACGATCAACTTTGGAGAGACGTTTGCTCTGGCACAGGGGATCCGCTTTGAGTGAGCAGAAGGTCGGCGACGCGCTGGCCGAGGCCGCGATCGAACAGATCCGGTCCGGCATGACCGTGGGCCTCGGCGCCGGGCGGACCGCCGCACGCGGCATCCGCGTCTTGGCCGATCGGGTCCGCGTGGGGGCGCTCGACATCCGGTGCGTGGCCGCCTCCGACGCGACGGAGGCGCTCGCCTCCGAGCAGGGGCTGACCGTCTCCCCCTTCGCCAACGTCGAGGAGCTCGACATCCTGATCGACGGGGCCGACGAGGTCGACCGCGAGATGCGGGTGATGAAGGGGTCGCGCGGCGCGGTGACGCGGGAGCGGATGCTCTGCTGGGCCGCCAAGAAGACCGTCTTCATGGTGGGGCAGGAGAAGGTGAGCGAGCGGATCGGCATGCACGCGACGCTGGCCGTCGCGGTGATGGCGTTCGGGCTCGCCTCGACGCGGGCGGCGATCCGGCGGATGGGGCTGCACGGCGTCGTGCGGCGCGGCATGAACGGGGACCTGTTCCTGACCGACAACGGCAACCTGATCCTCGACCTCTCGCTCGAGGGGGACGAGAACCTGGACGAGCTCAACGCCGTCCTGAACGACATCCCTGGGGTCGTCGACCACGGGCTGTTTCTCAACGAGGCTGACCTGATCCTCATCGAGCACCCCGACGGGCAGATCGAACGCCTGGACCGCCCGGGGTCGGACCGCGTCGGCGGGTGACGGGGCGGGGAACCGCGGAAAAGTACGGATAAGGGCGTGAGTGGGGCGGGGCGCCGGCGCTCCTGTCGGTGGCCGCCCCCCCAGTTGTACCGGCGGCCCGGCGTCGCCCCGGCCAAGCCCCGGGACGGCGCCTTGGGAACCAGATCCGCGGATCGCCCGGATCGATCAGGCCAGGAGAGAAGGCCCGGCGCCCGGGTGGGTGGCGCCGGGCTTCTGGCCTTTTGTGAGAGGCGTGGCCGGCCTACTGCCCCTGGGCGAGGCTGAACCCGGGGGCGCCGTCGAACATCTTCAGCGGCTGGAAGTCGGTGATCTCGAACTTCTCCGCGACCTTCGCCAGCAGGTGGATCGTCGGCATCTGCCCCATCTGCCCGAGCATCACAGCAGGGTCGCGCAGCTCGAACCGCACGCGGTAGTAATCCACGATCTCGGTGTACGGCGACCCCGACGGCCAGACCTGCGTGCCGCGGTTCGAGATCATCGTCAGCTTGAACGGCGTGGGCTCGCACAGGCGCTCGAGGCGCTGGGCGAGCTCGAGCGGCGTGATCGTCGTCTCGACGTACATGTCGCACCCGCACACGTGCGACTGCGTCGTCTCGAACGTGCGCATCAGCAGGTTGACGCTCGGACGCGTCGGCGGCGTGAACACCGGCGTGTCCTCCGCGGGCACCGGACG
>JACKHA010000021.1 GCA_020639215.1 Phycisphaeraceae bacterium | reverse complement strand
CCATCGCCTCCTCGACCCGGGCCTGCGGCACGCGGCCTTCGAGGTCCACGGCGTCCTGCACGCCGAGCGAGGCCGCCAGCGAGCGCAGACGCTCGATCTCCGGGGCATCACCGTGCCCGAGGATGCAGTAGCGGAGGTCTTCGAGGCCTGGGCGCTTGCGGAGTTCGGCCAGGGCGCGGATCACAAGGTCCTGGCGCTTGTAGACCGAGACGTTCGAGACGGTCACGAGCGTCTTCACGCGATCGGCCATCGCCACGGGCGTGGCCGTGCGGGCCCTGTCGATCCACGACTCGGGCAGGCCGTTGTAGAACACGTCGTCGACGCGCGGGCGGATGCCGTGGTGGGCGCAGATGAGTTCGCGGAGGTAGCTGCTGGTCCAGCCATAGACCGCGGCCCCGCGCATGCCGCGCCTGTGCTCGCGCCGCTTCACGAACGCGATGGCCCGCTCCTTCCAGCCGTTCCAGGCCTCGGGTCGGTACGGCCACGGGTCCTGGTTGTGGCTGAACACCGGCACGGGGCAGCCCGGGATCGTCTGGCCGTTGAGCATCATCACGGCCGCGGCCTTGGACTGGGCCAGCCAGCGGAGGAACTCGCCCCGCTCGTACCGCAGGCGGGCCATCCGTGGGCGGGCGGCCTCGGGGGCCCAGTGCAAGGTGCAGTTGTCGGGCAGGTCCTCGCCCTCGAACTCGTGGTGGAGCGGGTAGCCCTTGAGCAGTTCGAGCGTGACGCGCCACGAAGGGCGGGCGGCGCCGATGCCTCGGAACAGCTCGCGTGCGACGGTGTAGCCCCCGCCGGAGCCGATGGAGAGCCCGTTGATGACCAGGTGGGGGGAGTCGGGCACGAACGGCTCCGGACGCGGGTGTTATCGGAAGTGCGGTGAGAGGAGAGTGGGCTGCGCAAAGGCGCGATCGGGAGTGTGTCGGCCCGGAACGCCGCGTCCTGAAGGCCGGCGGCTCGAGCTCGCCCAAGCCCGATCGCCGACCGTCTATCGTAGGTCGAGATGGATTCCAAACGTGCCCTTGACATGGCGGGGCGGCTGGCGCTGCGGGCCGCCGGCGATGTCGAGCCGAGCCCGCTGGTGGGGTGCGTGATCGCCCGCGGCGACCAGGTGCTGGGGCTCGGGCACTACCGGCGCTGGGGCGGGCCGCACGCGGAGGTCGAGGCGCTGGCGGATTGTCGGCGACGGGGACGCGACCCGCGCGGGGCCACGTGCTATGTGACACTGGAGCCGTGCCGACACACGGGCAAGACCCCGCCATGCACGGGGGCGCTGATCGAGGCTGGGATTGCGCGGGTGGTGTACGCCCGTCGAGACCCCGGCGAGGAATCCGGCGGCGGGGCCGAGGTGTTGCGGGCCGCGGGGATCGAGGTCGAGCGCTGCACCGAGAGCGGGCTGGCGATGGCGGTGGGGGAGGCGTTCGCGAAGCGGGTCGTCACGGGCCTGCCGTGGGTCGTGGCCAAGTGGGCCCAGACGATGGACGGGCGCCTGGCGACGCGGGCGGGACACAGCAAGTGGATCTCGGGGGAGGCGTCGAGGCGGCGGGTGCACCGGCTGCGGGCCCGGGTTGACGCGATCATCACGGGGTTGGGAACGGTTGTCGCCGACGACCCGATGCTGACGGCCCGCGGCGTGCGTCGGATGCGGCGCACCGCGGCCCGTGTGGTCATCGACGCCGGGCTGGACATCCCGCTTTCATCGCGGCTCGTCGCGACGGCCCGGGAAACGCCGACGATCGTGCTGTGCGCCCGTGAGATGGCCACGGCCCCGATCAGCGCGGGCGCGCGGGCCGCGTTGCACGAGGCAGGCGTGAAGGTCGTCGGCGTCGAGAGTGTGCCGGGCGGTCCGCCGGGGCGGCTCGATCTGGCCGCGGCGCTTCGCCTGCTGCGCTCCGACCACGGCGTCTCGACGGCCATGCTCGAGGCCGGGCCGGGGCTGCTCGGCGCGATGATCGAGGCGGACCTCGTTGATGAAGCGGTGGTCTACGTCGCGCCGCTGCTGCTGGGCGACGAGATGGCCCGGGCGGTCGTGCGCGGGCGCGTGGTCGACTCGCTGACCGCGGGAAAGCGGTGGCGCCTGCTGCGGATACGCCGGTGCGAGCAGGATGTGGAGTTGACGTATCGAAGGGCGGGGGAGGTGGAGCGGTAGGCCGCGCCGCGGTCGAGATCGGACTTATGTGCGCGGGTGATCGCGAGGCAGCGACTTGGTGATAATGGCGGCGAACCCGCCCATGAACTCGTCCCACTGATCCGAGTCGTGGATCACCAGATTGAGGTGCCAGACGCATCCGTTGAATCGACAGTTCTGGAACACGCCCGGGCCGATCGACTGGGCCACGATCGTGCAGGCCTCGAACACGCAGCCTTGGTACGCGTGCCCGGTCGCGTACACGACCTGGTCGCGGAACGTCTTGTCGGCGTGGAGGAGCAGCGATGGCATGGATGTCTCCGCGATGGTGCGATCCGCGCGAATGCCCCGTTGCACAGGGCGGGGTTCGGCTCAGCGTGAATGGGCATGACAAGCCTACCAACGCCCGGGGCTGCTGTCGGGCGCAACCCGCGGCCCGATCCGGGCGAGCCGGCTTATGCCCGTCCGTCGCACCGCCACTACACTCCGCCCGATGACCCAGCAGCAGCGATCGCCGGACGAGGCCAGGGCCGCCGCGGAGCGGTTCCGGGCGGACTTTGAAGCGGTCCGCGAGCAGGTCGGGCGCGTGATCGTCGGGCAGCGCGACACGGTCGAGGGCGTGCTGCTGTGCCTGTTCGTCGGCGGGCACTGCCTTCTCGAGGGCGTGCCGGGCATCGGCAAGACGCTGCTCGTGCGGACGCTGTCGCGGGCCCTGGACCTGAGGTTCGGGCGCGTGCAGTTCACGCCCGACCTGATGCCCGCGGACATCACCGGCACGACCGTGGTCCACGAGGTGGAGGGCGCCAGCGGGCGAACCGTCCGCGAGTTCAGGTTCCAGCAGGGGCCGCTGTTCGCCCAGATCGTGCTGGCCGACGAGATCAACCGGGCCACGCCCAAGACACAGTCGGCCCTGCTCGAGGCGATGCAGGAGCGGAGCGTGACGGTCGCGGGCGTGACGCACGAACTGCCGCGCCCGTTCTTCGTGCTGGCGACGCAGAACCCGGTGGAGCAGGAGGGCACGTACCCGCTGCCCGAGGCGCAGCTGGACCGGTTCTTCTTCAAGCTGCTCGTCGGCTCGCCGACGCGCGAGGAACTTGGGCAGATCCTGGCGCGGACGACGACGGGCGTCGAGGCGGAACTGAGGTCGGTCCTCGACGCCGAGCGGTTGATCGCGCACCAGGCGCTCGTGCGCGAGGTGGCCATCGCCGACCACGTGCAGGACTACGCGATCCGGATGGTGCTCGCGACGCACCCACGCGTCGGGGGCGAGGGCGGCAGCGGCGGATCGGGCGGCAGTGGTAGTGGCGGCGCCGCCTCGGTCACCAAGCGCTTCGGGCGCGACCCCAGCGCCGGGCTGTACGCCACGCCCATGACCAACCAGTACGTCCGAATGGGGGCCAGCCCGCGCGCGGCCCAGGCGCTGGTGCTGGCGGCCAAGTGCCGGGCCCTGGTCGAGGGTCGCCCCGCCGCGGGCGTTGACGACTTGCGCGCGGTGGCGCTTCCCGCGCTGCGCCACCGCCTGATCCTGAACTTCGAGGCCGAGGCCGAGGGCGTGACCCACGACGCGATCGTGGAGAACATCGTGGCGACGCTGGCGGTGGAGGGGTAGCGGGCGCTGACGGACAGCCTTGCCGCGGTGGCGTCGGCGTCGCTCAATCGCACCCGGCGACGAAGATGGTCAGGTAGAAGAAGAAGTCGTCGTTGGTCACGGCGCCGTTCGGGACGCCATAGCCCTGCGTGCCCGGCACAGCGAACGTCGTGAAGTCGGCCCCGGGATGGGCCGCACAAAACAGCGTCAGGAAGTAGAAGAAGTCCTCGTTGTTCACGATTCCGTCCGGCAGGATGTCCGCACGGCAGACGAAGAACTCCGCCGCGCCCATGTCGACGATCGGTGCGGTTCCGTTGCCTGTATCCGGTGTCGCGGGGTCGTCGCGGAACCTCGGACTGCGGAACAAGTCTTTGGTGACACCCGTGGGTACGGCGGTGTTGTCGCCCGCGTCGATGCAGGGGGAACCAGCGCCCAGGCGGAACTGTGCATCGGCGAACATGGGATCGCGGTCGATATTGCCGACTCCCGGCCACCCGCCCTGCACGTTGGAGTACCCAACGAGGGTCCCCGCGCCGAAGCCCGGCTGCGGCCCATTGTTCCAGATGATGCAGTTCTGCAGGGTCGTCGCGCCGACGGGGGACTCATGCAGCCACTCGCCCCCGTTCTGGACCATCGTTGTGTTCCGAACGAACACGATCGCCCACGGCTGGAGCCGGATAAACGTCCGAAACCCATTGCGCGCGAGCACGGTGTTCCCGAGCTGGAACATCGCGCCAACATCCAGGAACTCGGCGGCGCTCTGGTTGAACGCCGAGTTGCCTTCGAACGTGCATCGCTCAACAGTGAGCCACATGCCGCTGATGAACGACCCGACCTCGGGGCAGCGGTTGTTCTCGACTCGGCAGTCGAGCAGGTAGACGCTCCCGGCGCGAAGCAAGCCGCGGATGCCCGAGTTGTCGACAAACACGCAGTCTTGGAGCTTCACAAGAGTGCGTGCGTCGATCAGTTCCCATTCGTACGGGTTGTTGCCTCGGAACTCGCATTGCTCGACGGTCGCCGACCCGGAGTACACGAACACGAGCGGCCCCGCCGCCGTGGTGAGCCCGCTGAACTCGCAGCGCCGGATGGTGGGGCTGGACCCCTCGATGTACACGCCCGCGTACGCATACGCATTGGGGCGGAGCACGAAGCCCTCCAGCACGGAATCGGGGCCTTCGCCGCTCGTGAATCGGACCATCGAAGTCGGGTTCAGCGGCGAACTGATGGAGGTCAGAACGGGGCGCTCGCCGCCCTCGGCCCGCATGGTGACCGCTTTGCCAAGGAAGTCGAAGCGGTCGTCCGGTCCGACGCTGTAGGGGGCGAGTCCCTCGCTCACTTCGATCGTGTCGCCGTCGACGACCATCGGGCTGGCGAGCGCGTCGCGGGGGTGGGCGAAGTCGGGATTCTCCGCCGGATCGTTGCTCACGAACCACGTGGTCTGCCCGAAGGCGGTGGTACCGAAGCAGGCCGTCACGACGACCGCCATGATCCGAGCGACGGAGCGACGCCAACGATCGAGCGGCGAACACGCGGCACCCATGGTCGGCCACCTTTCTCGCCCCACGAATGACGCCCCGAGCATACCCGATCACGGGTGCCGCACAAGCCCGACCCGGCCCCGCAACTCCGACCCCGCCCTACAGCACCACCCGCTCCCCGCTCCCGATCCGCGCCGGCAGGTTCGTCCGCACCTCGACCCGCTCCAGATCCCCCGCCTCGCACGCCGTCAGCGGCGAGAGTTCGATCACGCAGTCGGCCTCGCCCGTGCTGTTCCGCGCCACCTTCACGCCGATGCGCTCCAGCCACGCCGCGGCCCGCTCGGTCTGGATCCGCGCGCTCGAGGCCGGGCTGTCCACGCCCTCGGCGTTCTTGATCGGCGCGAACTCCTCCCGGCGCAGCGTTTCGAGCACGATCGACGCGCGGCACATGGGCAGCGCGTCGAACACGAACCGTTCGAGTTTCACGCCGTTGGGCTCGCGCGGCTCGATGGGCTCGCCCGTGTCCGGGTCGATGCACGCGATCTTCTTGTCGGCCCGGTGGTAGGGCAGGTCGAAGGCCGCGTCCTCGTTCAGGCGGCGCAGGAACTCGACCGACATCGCGTGGACCGCGACCGAGCCGGCCAGGAACCGCAGCGACCCGTCCGGCAGCGTCTCGCGCTGGCGCTCCATCGGCAGGTCGCTGTACTCGATGACCTGGACCTTGCCGCCGGCGCGGCAGAACAGGCCGAGCTTCTCCTCCGCGTAGGCCTTGGCGATCATCTTGCTGGACATCTCGCCCGAGGATCCCGAGCCCGCGGCCCCCGCGTGCAGGCCCAGGAACGCCGGGTCCACCACGCGGACGATCGGGTTGTCGACCTGGAAGTACGAGACGTGCTCGACACCCGCCTCGCCCAGGCGATCCAGCGTGCCGGAGCGGTGCAGCGCCGTGATCGAGCCGCCGTGCCCGTCGGGGTTGGTGGCGATCTCGCCCGGCGCGGCCATGAGCAGCCGCCCGGTCGCGCGATCGAACGACGCCATCACGCCCTGCGGGAAGTACACGACGTGCGCGGGATCGAGCCCGAAGTGCTTGTGCTCGCCAAAGAACGCGACGGTCGCGTCGTGGTTGAGCGGGCTGGTCATGATGGCCCAGGGGATCGGGGCGCCGTAGCGCCGCTGGGCCGCGAGGATACCCTCGGCGAAGAACTGGAACAGCGGACGCCCCGTGATGGCCCCGCCGGGGTAGCAGCCCTTCGGCCCGTCGTAGCCCAGGCGCGAGCCCTGCCCGCCGGCCACGGTGAAGCAGGCGACCTTGCCCCGCCGAAGCAAGTCCTCGCCCGCGGCCCGGGCCGCGCCGGCGTCCCAGGAACGGCGCAGCGCCGCCGCGTCCGAACCACCCGCGGCGCCCTGCGTCGGGTCCGCCGAGAAGAACGGCGCCGGCTCGACGCCGTCCGGCAAGGCGAAGACCGGTTTGTCCTTGACGTACTTGTCGATCAGGCCGGGCAGCGCGGCCCAGTCGATCCTGTCGATCTGGCCGAGCAGCGCCCGCCGCTCCGCCACGCCGAGTCGATCCCAGAACTTCAAGACATGCCCGTGTCCGACGCGCTCGAGCCGAGCGCGGATCGCGGCGAGGTCGGGGGTGGCGGCAGCGGTAGGGGCCATGCACGTTCCTCCATGCCCGTGCGATCAACGCCGGCACTTGGCCGGGCGGATAGCGGGCCCCTCGATCATACGGGACGCCCCGAGTGCATTGCCGCCGCCGCCGCCGCCCTCGCGTCACAGTCGCCCCTCGCCGAGCGCCCGCCAGTCGCGGAACACATGAACCGGATCGCACAACGCCCGCATCGCGGGACTGCGCTCGGCGCCGATCAGCAGCCCATGCACGCGTAGATGGCGAGCCTCGCGTGCGTTCCGCACCTGCGCCTCGGTCGTGCTCGGGATCGGGAACTCGCCATCGCTGATCAGGATCACGTCCGCCCGCGACCACTTGGCCGTCTCGACCCTCTCGATGGCCTTCCGCATCGGCTCTGCCACATCGGTCCCGCCGTGGAACGAGCACTGCAGGAACGCCAGCAACTCCTTGATCCCGCCGCGCCGCATCGACAGGTCCAGCGGCTCGATCTGACCCGGCCCGCTGAACGCGTACAGGAAGCAATCACGCTGCTCCGCGTGTGCGATGCGAACGGCCTCCAGCGTCACCGCTTTCGCCACCGTCTCCGGCGCGCCCTGCATCGAGCCGGACGTGTCCAGGCACACGATGATCGGCCCTCGCTCCTGCTTCTTCTTCCGGCGCTCGGCGTCGCGAGCCTCGCTCCCCGCGTCATCGGCGACGAAACGCTCCTGCTCGACGCCGCGGACGCGGTACGTCGCCAGAGCCCGCTCGGCCCGGCGCGCGTGCCACAGCAGCCGCAGCGACGGGCGAATGAACAGCACCGCCTCTGACGGCAGCATCCGAGCAATCTCGCCCGATCGCTCAACGCCGCGAGTATCGTGCGGGACCAGCGGCGTGTCGATGTCCCGCGGCTCGGTCGGTGCGCGCCGGACGGGGCCGAACAGGCGTTCGAGGATCGGTGTGTCGTCTGGCGTCTCGGCGGTCTGCATCCGCCCCAACTGGCGGACCACATCGCGGATGTGGGGAAGTCGCTTGAGCAGTTCCGCCAGGCGTTCGGCGTCCTGCCAGCCGGTGTGGCGGAGCACGCCGCGCGACAGGTCCCAACCCAGCCCGCATAGCCCGCCGAGTTCGCCGAAGACCTCCTCGATCGCGGCCCAATCGCGCAGACGCGGGCCCCAAGCGCGGGCGAGCGCGCCCGCCGCGTCGTCCCCGGACTGGGCGGTGGCCCGCGCCTCGGCCTCGCGCCGAAGGTGTTCGGCACGCTCGGCCTGTTGCCTGGCCTCCTGCTCCTGCTTGTACGACCAGTTCCGCTTCGTTCGCGGGCCGCTCTGGGGCGCGTTCTTCGGCGAGACCTTCCCGCGGCGACGCTCCTCGGCCTCAATGAGTTCTCGCAGGATCTCCTCGACCCGGTGGTGCGATCGAACCCGGGCCGCGGTCGATTCCTCGATGATGCTCAGGACCACCGCGTCGGTCAGGTCCGGTTGCCCGCGGCAATAGCGGGCCACACCCGACTCGGCCAACCACGCCGCGACACGCTCCTTGATCGGCGAGACGGGCCAGACCAGCGCGTGCGCCGACGGCACGCTGCCCGCGAGCAGGGCGTCGCGGAGCGCCGTCACTCCCTCGATCCGCGCGTCAAGGTCGTGCCCCAGGCCGGTCACGACCGCCGCGTACAGAGAATCGGGAAGCCGCTCGAGGGCTGCATCCCTGAGTAACGAGCGGGAACCGGGGGCTGTTGCCGTCGGATTCACTGGTAAACACCTCATGGCGACGTACGTCAGGAGATCGCTCCCGCGTTGCCCGCGGCCCGAGGAACAAAGTCCTTCTCCACCGGCAGCTTTCGGAACTCCGCTTTGGCCTTCTCAAGCCGCGCCAGCACATCCGCCGCTCGCTTCGCGTGCTCTTGCAGTGACTGCACCGCCGGCACAGCACACGCCGGATCGAGCCACACATGCCCGCGAATCTGCTGCTCCAGTTGCTTCATCTGCTCTTCAGACCACGCCAGAAACTCTCGCACTTCCTTGCACGCCGCCGCAACTCCGTTCACGCGAGCCGAGACGTGCCCTTCAGCGTAGCTCATCGTGACCATGATCGGCTCGTTGTCGACCTCTTCCTCCCGCTCGTAGCCGTAGGTGTCCCTCTTCTTGCGCGTCGACTTCTTCGAGATCACCTCGTTGCCGCTCAGGCCGCGATACAACGGTCTTCCTTGCTCGTCTTCTTTGTGAACGATTCTCCCGGCGTCCTGCTTCAGTTTCGCCTCCCACGCCGCCGCCACCTTTGCGAACCTCTCCGGCTCCCGGGGCGACGCCGCCCCCGCGCGCTCCTCGTACCACGTCGCCAGCGTCTCCCGCTCCTCCCGCTTGTGCCACAGGCAGTGCTGCAAGAGCCAGCAGTCCCACACCGACACCGCCGACCGTTCGTCGGTGTGCGCCGCGACCTGCAGCAGAAACAGCGCCTTGCGCCAGCGCCGGTCCGACACCGGGATCTTCTGGTCCTGGCAGAACTTCCGCATCGCCTTGAGCAGCGACGCGACCTCCGCGGGCACCGTCACCTTCATCGCCGCCGCGTGGATGCACTCGATGTCCTTCGGCGTCAGCCGATCCGCGTCCGCAACTCTCGGCTTGGCCTGCCCGCGCAGGTCCAGCAACCGCCCGAATCCCTCGTCCGACACCGGCCCGACATGGTGCCGCACCAGGAACCGGTCGTACAACGCCAGCAGTTCCTCCTCCTGCGGCAGTTCGTTGCTCGCCCCGACCACCGACACCAGCGGCGTCGAAATCCGCTGCGTCCCGTTGTCGAACTCGCGCTCGTTGAGCAGCGTCAGCAGCGCGTTGAGGATCGCGCTGTTGGCCTTGAAGATCTCGTCCAGGAACGCCACCGACGCCGTCGGCAGGTACCCGTCGATCTGACGCTGGTACCGGTCCTCCTCCAGCGCCTTGATCGAGAGCGGGCCGAACAGTTCCTCCGGCACGGAGAAACGCGTCAGCAGACGCTCGAAGTAGGTCTGTCCCGTGAACACCAGACGCAGGCGGCGGGCCAGTTCGCTCTTGGCCGTGCCCGGCGGGCCGATGAGCAGCACGTGCTCGCCCGCCAGCGCGGCCAGGAACGCCAGGCGGATCGGGATGTCGCGCTCGATCAGCCCCGCCGTCAGGGCGTCACGCACCCGCACCAGCCTCGCCTTGAGCGGCGATGGCGCCGGCGCGGGTTCGACCTTGATGCCGCCCTTGGTCTCGATCGCACTGGCCATCGTGATTCCCCCGAGAAAGCCGTCTGGCGTGGGCGCCCAGCCTATCCGGTGGCCGCCATCGCACGAACGGCGAAGTCGGGGCGAGGCGATGCGCCGCCGCGTTGCCCGCAACCCCAACGCACCGAATCTGCGCGGCCCCCTCTACCCTCCGCCATGCACGCCCTCTTCCGGTCCCCGTCACGCCTCCCCCTCGTCGCTCCTTCCATCCTCGCCGCGGACTTCATGCGCATGGGCGACGAGGCGGCCTCGGTGCTCGACGCCGGCGGGGACCTGTTGCACGTGGATGTCATGGACGGGCACTTTGTGCCGAACCTCACGATGGGGCCGGACATGGTCCGCTGCCTGCGCCGCCGGTTCCCCGACGTGCTGCTGGACGTGCACCTGATGATCGAGAAGCCCGGAGAGTTCGTGCGCCCGTTCGTCGACGCCGGGGCGAGCCACCTGACGTTCCATGCCGAGGTTGTCACCCCCGACGCGGGCCGTCGGCTGGTGGACCAGATCCACGCCGCCGGGGCGACGGCGGGGCTGGCGATGAACCCCCCGACTCAGGTGGAACCGTGGTTGGACCTGTTTCCGGACCTTGATCTTGTGCTGGTCATGTCGATCTTCCCCGGCTTCGCGGGCCAGCGGTTCATGCCCGAGGTCCTGCCCAAGGTTCGGCGGATCCGCGAGGCCCTCCGGGCCGATCAGAGGCTGGAGATGGACGGGGGCATCGGTCCCGATAATGCGGCGGCGTGCAGGGAGGCCGGCTGCGACGTGCTGGCGGCGGCGTCCTCGATCTTCTGCCGCCCGGCGGAACAGCGGGCGGGGATGATCCGAACCCTGCGGGGAGAGCCGGAAAGGGAGACGAAGGGGTAGAAGTACCGAACATTGTACGATCAGATGGACCGGGTTCCCGCGATCCACGTCGAATGGGAACGCCTTGCGGGCTCGGCTGGCCCGGCTACACTCTGCCCCTCGAATGGGCCTGCGTTCCGGGCCTCCAAGGGATGTCGATGGCTGAGAACACACGACTTACGCTCACGCTCGTCCGCACCGGTCTGACCTCCTGGGAGCAGGCGGGTCGGCTGGCGGGCGGGGTGGACATCCCGCTGTGCACCGAGGCCAGCGCGGCGTGCGGCGACCTGGCGCGTCAGGCGGCTTCGAGCGAGCCGGACCTGATCCTGCACGCCGACGATCAGGCGAGCCGGGCGACGGCCGACGCGATCGACGGGCTTGCCCGGGACGCGAAGGTTCGCGAGGTCGAAGAACTGGCGGAGATCAACCTGGGCCTGTGGGCGGGGGTGAAGGCCGAGACGCTGGAGGACCGCAGCCCGCAGGTCTGGCGTCTCTGGCGCGACGACCCGACGGGCGTGAACGTGCCGGAGGGCGAGCAGGTGGCGGCGGCCGCGGATCGGATCGTCGGGACCCTCGTGAAAGCCCTGGGCAAGGCCAAAGGCGGCTCCAGCGTGGTGGTCGTGCTCCGTCCGATCGCCTTCGGAATGGTCCGGTGCTGGCTGGATGCGCTGCCGTTGAAGGGGCTGTGGAAGGCGACCGAGGGTGTGGCCCCGATTGACCGGCGCGAGATCTCGAAGGACCACCTGAAGCGGGATCCGGCCGGGGCGTGATCAGCGCCTCTGGCGCGCGAGCGTGGCACCAAAACACGATATAATGCTCCTGAATCAAAGGAGCATGCGATGGCCGAGTCGATCGAGGCGCGTCTTGCCAGGCTGGAGGGCGAGGTCGCGGCGTTGCGCGAGCGGGCCGCGGGCGGGGCGGCGCGGCTGGTGGACGGGCAGGGTCGCGTCAGGGGCGAGATGACGCTGTCGCCGAGCGGGCCGATGCTGTGCTTCTACGACGAGTCAGGTGCGGCTCGCGCGCGGTTGATGCTCTCGGGGGACGGCCCGGGGCTGACGTTGGCGGACGAGAACGGGAACACGCGGGCGTGGCTAGGGTTCACCAAGGAAGCGCTGCGGATCGGGTTCGCGGACGAGGCGGGCAACAGCCGCGTGTTCGTGGGCGTGATGCGGTCCGGGCCGGTGGCGAAGATCTACGACGAGCAGCAGCGGGTGGTGTGGTCGGCGCCGTGACGGGCACAGTGTGATGACGGCGTGCGACCTACGCTGGCGTGGCTGCGGTCACGGCCCATGACAGACACCTCTCGGAGCCCCGCATGACGCGGGGGGCGCGATCATGTTCGACCGGCTCAGCCAGGGATTCAACAACGTCTTCCGCAAGCTCTCGGGGCGGGGCACGATCACCGAGGCGAACGTCCGCGAGGCGCTCGAGGAGGTCCGCACGGCCCTGCTCGAGGCCGACGTGGCCCTCGACGTGGTCGACGCGTTCTGCGAGAACGTGATGGGCGATGCGCGCGGGCGAGAGGTCACCAAGAGCCTCAAGCCCGGGCAGGAGATGATCGGGATCTGCCATCGGCGGCTGGTCGAGTTGCTGGGGGGCGAGTTGCACCCGGAGACGGGCCCGGACGGGCAGATGCTCGCGCCGAAGCAATCGCCGCCCGAGGGTGTCATCCCGCGAGTGTCGCCCGCGCCGACGATCGTGATGATGTGCGGGCTGCAGGGTTCGGGCAAGACGACCACCTGCGGCAAACTGGCGGCGTATCTGGCCAAGCGCGGGCGGAGCGTGATGCTGGTCGCGGCGGACCTGCAGCGCCCGGCAGCGGTGGAGCAGTTGGAAACCGTCGCGGGGATGGTGCGCGAGCAGGTGAAGGGCGCAAAGATCGAGTTTTACGCAGAGGGCGACAAGACCGCGGAGTACGGCAAGGCGGTCGGCGTGGCGGTGGGGGTGTGCCAGCGGGCGGTGGCCAGGGCCCGCCAGAGCGGCGTGGACACGGTGATCCTGGACACGGCCGGTCGCCTGCACATCAACGACGACCTCATGGGCGAACTCGGGGCGGTGAACCGCACGCTCCAGCCGCACCAGGTGCTGCTGGTCGTGGACGCGATGACGGGCCAGGACGCGGTGCGTTCGGCCAAGGCGTTCCACCAGCGGCTGGAGGTGGACGGGCTGATCCTGACCAAGTTCGACTCGGACACGCGTGGCGGGGCGGCGCTGTCGGTCAAGACGGTCACGGGCGCGCCCATCAAGTTCATCGGCGTGGGCGAGAAGATCGACGCGATCGAGGAGTTCCACGCGGAGCGGATGGCCGGGCGGATCCTGGGCATGGGCGACGTGGTGTCGCTGGTGGAGAAGGCCCAACAGGAAGTGAGCGAGGAGGAGGCCAAACGCCTTGAGGAGAAGATGGCCAAGGGGGAGATGTCGATGGACGACTTCCTCGGGCAACTTCGGACGCTGCGCCGGATGGGGTCGCTCAAGAGTTTGCTGGGGATGCTGCCGGGCGTCGGGGCGATGATGAAGGACGTGTCGGTGGACGACGGGCAGATCGACCGCGTGGAGGCGATGATCAACTCGATGACGCGCCACGAGCGCGACAAGCCGTCGGTGATCAACCCCGGGCGTCGCCGGCGGATCGCGGCGGGGTCGGGTGCGCAGCAGCAGGAGGTGGCGCAGCTGGCCAAGCAGTTCGAGACGCTCAACCGCCTCACGAAGGAGATGGCGGGGATGAGCGGGGCGTCGAAGGTCAAGGCGGTGAAGCAGCTCAGCGCGGCCGGCGGACTCGGGGCGATGGTGCCGGGGGTGAAGGGGATGCCGTCGCTGCGGACGAAGGGATCGACGGCGGGCTCGTCGCCGAAGGGTCGGTTCAAGAAGCGGAGGTAGGGCGGGCCCGGGGAGTTCCGGCAGGAGAGCAGGACTCACCGCCGAGACGCGGAGTGCGCTGAGGGAGGCGGGGGGCGGGGATGCGAGATTCCAGATCTGAGATCGCAGATCTGAGATTCCAGATCTGGGATTGCAGATCTGAGGTCAGCGCTGCTCGACCTGGCGGTCGCGTTCGGCGCGACTCTGCATCTCCTGCGTGTACCACTGGCGGAACTCGTTCATCCCGCTTGGCTCGGGGAACATCTCATCGAAGCCGCGCCCGCGGGCCTGGCGTTCGGCGTCGAGCTGGCCCTTGAGTTTGGCGACGAGGATGTCGAACGCGAAGCGGCGCAGGTCGGGCGGGGCGATGTCGTAGGCCCGCTCGGCGTAGTCGACCGGGACTGCGCTCATGAAGCGGGCGAAGGCCGAGCCCGCGAGCATGCGGAAGTCGGGCTCGAGCTGGTCCATGCGCCGGGCGCCGTCCTCGGTCGCGCTGGTTCGGAAGCGGGGCTGGACCTCGAAGTACTTGCGGTGGAAGTCGGCGGCGAACTGGAATTGGCGCTGGAACATGTCCTGGTCGCCGGCGATCATGGCGGCGAACGCGCCCTGCAGCGCGCCGGAGACCTCGGCCTGGGCGACATAAGGCGACGACCACCGCTGGCCCGTGTACTGGGTCTCGACCCACTGGTCGAGCGGCAGGCGGTCCTCGGCGACGCGCTGCTCGGTGGAGATGTTCAGGTTGCGCCCGTCCCACGTGCGGTAGCGGGCCAGGACCTCCTCGGCCTTGGCGAACTGGCCGCGACGGTAGAAGAAGCGGACGCCGTCCTTCAGGAAGTTCTCGTATCCCGCGGCGTAGAACGAGTAGGCGCGGTTGCCGATGGCGCCGCCCTCGGCCCAGGAGCGGCTGGCGAGTTCGTAGATGATCGTGCCGTAGGTGTCGAAGAAGTGGGCGTTTGGAACCGCGTCGTACATCGCGGGATTGCCCAGGCGGTACTCGACGTAGGCGAAGTAAAGCTCGCCCGATCTGTAGAGCTCCTGGACCGCCTGGATGACGATTCGGTCGGCGTTGACGAAGTCCCAGTCCTTGCGGTTGTCGATGGTGACGCGGTCGAGCCCCTGCTCGACGCCGCGGGCGCCCCAGTACAGGGCGTGGGCGGCGGGGTGGCGCCAGTCGATGGGGCCGTACTTCTGGGTGTAGCGGACCATCCGCGACGGTTCCATGTTGTACTGGTCGATGAGGACGCGCTTGCGGAGGTGGGCGAGCAGGACGGGCCATGCCTCGGCCAGGTCCGGGTCTTCGACGACGTCCAGCAGGGCTCGCCCGCGCTCGTCGGTGTTCTCGCGATAGAGGTTGCCGCGGCCGGAGTCCTTCACACCCTGGTAGAAGGCGTAGAACGCCAGGAGGCGTCGATCGGCCGCGCCGCCGCCGGCTTGGAGGCGGGCGATGATGTCGGCCACTTTGGGCTGTTGGGTGATCGCCTGCTCAATGGTCGATGGTGCGTCGACAATGGGCTGGAGCCAGTCGACGTAGGCCTGGATGGCCGCGTCGCGATCGCGCATGGTCTGTGCGGTGGGGAAGGGCGGCGGGCCGAGGACCTCGGTCCATTCGAGGGCGAGCTGACGCTTGTAGTACTGGTTGGCGTCGTCGGTGAAGCCGGCGATCTTGTGGAGGAAGATCCAGGCCAGCTCCTTGTGGATGAGCATGTCGTTTGGGTTGGCGCGGAGCCCGTCGCGCCGGAGGAGGTTGATGCCGTTGTTGACCCACTGCCAGCGTTCCTGGGTGGTCTGGGTCGTGACGGAGATGTTGTACGCCATGTTCCAGGCGTGGAAGACCCAGACCTGGTTGAAGCGTGGCTGGAGGCGGGTGATCGCGCGGGCGAGCTCCATGGCCTCGTAGAACTTGCCTTCTTCTTTGAGGTCGTTGGCCCGCATCCAGAGCATGTTGACGAACAGGCCGCGGAACGCGCCCATGGCGATGCCCAGGGCGACCTGCGGTGGGTCGCCCTCCTCGGCGGTGTCCATGTAGGTGAGGTGGTTGCGTCCGGTCGAGGCGGCCACGTCGGTGGCCATCGTGCCGGAGAAAACCAGAGCGACGGCCATGATGATGGCGGCGATGATCTGGGTTCGGAGGTCGTTGGACATGGTGTGCCTCCTTCAGGATTCTGGGGCCGGGGCCGCTCGGCGGGGCGGCCGGAGCCCGTGACTTCTACTGCCCGGAACTGCTACTGCCCGGAGTAGATCGCCAGTTCGCGCCTGCGGAACGTGAGGACGCCCACGAGGTAAAGCGTGGCGGTGATGGCCCCGAGCACGCCGACGCCCCTGGCGACGCTGCCCCAGGAGAGCAGGCGCCCCTCGACGATGCGTCCGATGGGATCGACGTCGCGGTAGACCTCGAAGACCCAGGTCACGGCGCTGGCGACGTAGAAGATGGTGAAGTTGATGATGAGTGGGTTGTTCTGGCGGTCGTGCAGCGTGAAGGACTCGAGCGCGACGGAGAGGAACCCCGAGGACTCGGCGGCCAGGAACGAGCCCAGGGCTACCAGGCATGCCACCGGGAACGACAGGAACGTCGAGGCGCAGATGGCCAGCATCGCCAGGAAGGCCAGTTTGATCCAGAGCACGGCGACGACGCGGACGAAGTTCGAGCGGTAGTTGCCGTGGGAGTAGGAGACCTCGAGGCCGCCGGCGGGAAAGGACATGGTGTCGGGATTGGCGCGTCCGGAGCCGGCGTCGCCGTTGTAGAACTCGAGGTAGAGCGACCCGTCGGGCTCGATCAGGTCGCTGGCGTCGAGGAACTCGCCGGTGAGCTCGCCGCTGGCGATGGCCTGCTCGGCCAGGGCGTAGTCCGGATCGTCGAGCGTGATGCCGCGCCCCTGGATGACCAGCACCGGGGCCAGGGGTGCGGCGTGGGTGTAGCCCAGGCTGCACTCGCGGACGATGACGTACTTCCCGCCGACGCGGATCGTGACGTAGAACGACTGGTCCGGGGCGTTGGAGCCGGCGTCGACGCGGTACCGCAGCAGGAGGGGCTCGTCGTGGGCCCGGGCGTAGCCCAGGCCGGGGATTGCAAACGGACGCCCCGCGCCGGGCGCGACCGAGCGCATCCGGGCGACCTCGGAGGTGTACAGGTCGTTGTAGACGCGACGGTACATGTCGTCGAGGATCTGGCGCTGGTCGGCGGCGTTCTCGGCGGCGGCGAACATCGGGTCGTTGGCCTGGATGCCCTCGATGTACTCGCGGACGGCGGCCTGGAAGTCCGGGTCGTCGCGGCTGATGTCGGGCGGGGGCTGGACCGCGACGCGGGCCTGGAGCACCTGGGTCTCGAGGATCAGGCGGTCCTCGACGATGCGGTCACGCACGTCCTCGGGCTGGTAGGCGCGGGCCTCGCCGATGGCGGGCGTGGAGCGGAGGTACTCGGTGAACAGGAACACGCCCGTGCAGCAGGTCAGCAGCAGGATGGCGTTGAGCCCGACGATGCCCAGCCACTTCCCGCCGATGTACTGCCAGGCGGTGACCGGCTTGGTCATGGTCTGCCAGATGATCTTGTCGCGCTGCTCGAGGGTGACCGTCGAGACGCCGAACAGCAGCGTGAGCAGGGCGATGAGCCAGAACGAGCCGCCCGTGGCGTACTGCAGGAACGCTTGGACGCGGTAGCGCAGCGGCGTGTCCGGGTCGAGCAGCAGCGGCAGCGTCGCGACCGCGAACATGAGCAGGATGATGAACACCAGGGTGAGCTTGAGGCGGACCGCCTCGTCGAGCACATTGCGGGCCACCGCGAGCATCGGCGACGAGGGCGAGAACGCCAGGCGCAGCACCGCCAGCCCGACGTTGAAGGCCCAGGCCAGCGACGCGACGCCCACCATCAGCCAGCCGTAGCCCTGCGTCGGCCCGTACTGCGTGAGCGGAAACGCGACGCCCGCGATGATCGCGGCGATGAGCAGGTGGGTGAGGAAGAACCCGAGCCAGATGACCACGACCGAGAGCCCGACGCCGGCGGCGATGCCCACGGCGAGGCTCGTCAGGTCGCCCCGCCCGGCGAGGATGCGCTCGACGGCGCGGCTGCTGGCCTGGAGATCGCTCGTGGCGGCGCGGGCCCCGTCGATCGTGCCGGCGGCGCTGGGGGGCGAGGAGGGAGCGGGCGTGGGGGCCTGGCCGACGGTGCTCTGGTTGCCCCGGGCGGCGTCGCCATCGCCGCGAGCGGTCGGGTCGGCGGGCTGCGTGACGCCCGTTGACGCGCCGAGCGTGCTCTCGGTGGCTTCCAGGCCGCGCTGGATGGCGTAGACCGCGAAGACGATCAGGCCGACGGCGACGACGCCGACGGTCGCGCCGATCTTGAAGGATCGGGCCTTCTGGACCCGGTTGAGCGCGGCGAGCCACTGGCGCCAGTTCACGCGTCGCGCTCCCGCCCGGCGCCGGGGCCGCTGTCGTCGGTGTTGCCGAGCAGGTTGCGGATGAGGTCCTCGTTCACGTCGTCTTCGCTCGTTGGCGTGGCGGGCTGCCGGCGCGGCGATTCGGGCGCGGGCTCGCCCCGATCGATCGGGGGCAACGGGGCGGGCGCCTCACGCTCGCTCGTGGCGGGCGGCTCGGGCGAGGCGGGCTCGGGCTGGGGGCCGGGCTCGGCGTCCTCGCGCGGGCGGGAAGCCTGCATGAGGGCGCTGATGACCTCCTCGCGGGCGCCCTCCTCAGACGCCCTCTCGTCCTTGGCGGCCTCGCGCATCGGCTCGACGTCCGTGAAGTCCTCCGCGTCGCTGGTCAGCGAGGAGATAAGGTCCGCGCCCTCGCCCGGCTTGCCCATGAGGAACGCCGCCGTCCGCCCGTCGCTCGACGCGCCGGAGGTCGGGGCGGCCTCGGCCTTGGCCCTGGCGACGATGTCGAGGAAGAGCTCCTCGAGTTTCTGGCGCGGGCGCGAGACGCCGAGGACCGACTGCGAGCCGTGCGAGCGCTCGCGGATGATCCGGTCGATCTCGGCGATCGTGTCGTCGTCGAGGGCCTCGGTCTCGATCGTGGTGCGGCTCGGGGACTCGAGCAACTGCTCGCAGGTACCCTCGGCCCGGATCTTGCCGCCGTAGAGGATGACCATGCGGTGGACGCAGTCCTCGACGTCGGCGAGGAGGTGGCTGGACAGGAGGATGGTCTTGCCGCGCCGCCCGAGCTCGATGATCAGGTCCTTGACCTGTCGGGTGCCGAGCGGGTCGAGGCCGCTGGTGGGCTCGTCGAGGATGAGCAGGTCGGGGTCGTTGATGAGTGCCTGGGCGATGCCGATGCGTCGCTGCATGCCCTTGGAGTACTCGCGGACCTGGCGGAACTGGGCCCCGCGGAGGCCGACCATGTCGAGCAGCTCGTCGATGCGCTTCTGGCGGGTGCGCCGGTCGATCTCGAAGAGTTTGGCGTAATACTCGAGGGTCTCGCGGGCGTTGAGGAACGCGTAGAGGAACGACTCCTCGGGGAGGTAGCCGATCCGCTTCTTGGTCTCGACGTCGCTGGGGGGCTGGCCGAAGACCGCGACGCGGCCCTTGGTGGGGCGGAGCAGGCCGAGGATGATCTTGATGGTGGTGGACTTGCCCGAGCCGTTGGGCCCGAGCAGGCCGAAGACCTCGCCGCGCCGGATCTCGAAGGTGACGCCGTCGACCGCGCGGGCGCGGTCGCGCATCCAGAAGTCCTTGAATGTCTTGACGAGCCCCTGGCAGACGACCACGCTCTGCTGGGCGCCCGTGATCCGGCGTGTCGGGCCTGGCTGTGCCATCGTGGTCCTCACTCGTGGTCGACCGATCGAGTGGTTCGAGGTTCCTACGGGGGTGCGGGGACGGTTGTTCCGCGGGGCGGGCCCGCGCGCGGGAGTCGATCAATCAGGGCGCGAGAACGCGCCCGTGGGGGTCTGGAAGTTGCCCTGGAGCAACGTCCGCAGGCGGTCCTCCGCGGCCTGGAGCGCCTCTCGCGCCTTCTGGGCCTCGTCGAGCTCGCGGATGATCTGCGGGTCCTGGTTGATGAGCATCTGCAGCGGGCCGCCCTGCATGGGCACGGCGTACTGCTGCACGAAGTCCCGCCCCGTCAGGGTGGCCAGCGCATCGGTCCACTCGTTGTGGAGCATGAACGCCGGGTTCTCCTCGTACTGGGCCCGCTTGGCCTGGAACATGGCCAGCATCGCCTGACGCTGGTTGACCAGGCGCGAGCGGGTCACGCCGGCCTCCTGCAGCAGCGACGTGGCCTGGCCCGAGATCTCGACGACCTCGCCGCTGGGAAGCGTGATCGCCTCGCCCTCGAGGATCGCGTTGATCCGCGCAAGGATCGGCTCGGCTTCCAGACGCTCGTCGGCGGGGACCGTGCCGCCCGAGGCGATCGTCTCGCGCTGGCGCATCGCCAGGTCGTACTGGTCGATCAGGCTCGTGAGCGTCGCGGCGGCCCGTCCGGCCATCGCGTTGAGCGTCTGGGCCGCGGTGGTCTCGGCCTGCTCGGCGGCGGCGTTGAGCTGGTTGGTCGCGTTGGTGACCTTGTTGTACGAATCCAGCAGGAATCGTGGGGGCGTGCGTTCGACCAGGTTGATCCGCTCGATCGTGATCCCGGATCGGGCCTCGTCGAGCGTCTGCTGGGCGATCTCAGCGGCCCGCCCGGCGATGGAGCCGGCCTGCTGCTCGCGCAGCACCGCGTCGATCGGCAGTTCGGCGCACGCGCGGACGAGCCCGCGCCGGGCCGCGTTCTGGATCAGCAGCACCTCGGTCGGGGTGTCGAGGATGTTCTGGGCGTACAGCGCGGGGTTGGTGCGCCGGTACTGGACCTTGTAGATCAGGTGGGCCAGGGCCTGATCGCCCGTGAGGATCGAGCCGTCGCGATCGGGGCGGAGGCTGCCGAGCATGGGCAGGGCATCCGGCCCGCGTGCGCGTCCCTCGGCCCCGACGAACGGATAGAACGCGCTGGCGTCCTCGAGTTCCACGCCGCCGGTGGGCACGCGGACGATCTCGCCGACCGGGGCCGGCAGGGCGAAGCGCATGCCGGGGGCGATGTCCTCTTCCTCGAGCTGTCCGAACAGCAAGCGCAGGCCCGCCTCGCCCTCTCGGACGGTCTGGAGCCCGCTGAAGGCGAACAGGACGAAAAGCACGATCATCGCGATCTGGAGCAGGCCGAACGTGATCCGCAGCGCGTCGGCCAGCGACTTGTTGGCCGGGTCCATCATCCCGGCGACGCCCTGGCCCTCCTCGCGGAGGACGACCGAGGCGCGGCGCGTGCGCTGGGGCGGGTTCGGGCTCACGGGGCCGCCGCCGCCTTGCTCGTCGGCGTCAAGAAGGATCGGACGCCTGGTCATGAGCGGTCCTCCCCGCTGGCGGGTGCACCGCCGGCCCCGCTGGCGGGCAGGCCGGCGGGCAGGCTGGCGCCGGGCTCAGCGGCGGGCGTGCCCGCCGTGCCGCTGGGGTTCCAGCTCTCCGGGAAGCCGACGCCGGGGATGCGTCCCTGCCCGGCGTTGTCGAGGTAGTTGGGCTCAAAGGCGCCGAACCCGGGCATGGTGGTCGGGAAGATGAGGGTGACGCGCCGGGCCAGAATGTTCGAGATGAACTGCATCTGCTGGATGAACACCGCCAGTTCAGGCGCGTCGCGCATCTGGGCCAGGAAGCGGGCCGACTCGCGCTCGCCGAGGGCCCGGATGGCCGCGGCCCGGTTCTCGGTGAACACGCGGATCTGGCTGGCCTCGGCGTCGGCGCGCGATCGGATGGCGGCGGCCTCGGCCTCGCCCTGGCTCTGGATCGCCTGGGCCAGGCGGTCCTGCTGGGCGGTGATGCGGGTGAACACCGCCTCGGTCGCGCCTTCAGGAAGCTGCACGCGGGCGATGCCGACCGAGACGATCTCGATGCCGAAGGCCCCGCCGGCAGCTCCGGCGGCGGACGGAGCGGGGGCGACCAGGTCCGATCCCGCGCCCACGCCCTGGATCGTGGACTTCATGTGCGCGAGCATCTGCTGCTCGAGGTCCGCCAGGCGCGAGCCCTGTTCGCCGAGCGTGAAGAGCTGGTCCATGCGGTACGCCGACACCGCGGCCATGGCGGTGCGCATGGTCGAGTCGAGCGACTGCTCGGCCTCGCGGAAGTGGTCGATGGGGCGCTCGCCCGCGTTCGAGAAGCGCCGGAAGAACGCCAGCGGGTCGCTCACGCGCCACGTGCAGAACGCCTGAACGACGACCTGCTGGTTGTCGGCGGTCTGCTGGGTCTCCTGACGGGTCTGGAGCACGCGGACCCGCGTGTCGTAGGTCATGACCCGCTGGATCGGGTAGGGCCACTTGAAGTGCAGCCCGGCGTCGACCGTCGAGGACTCGTCGGCGCGCCCGAAGGTCGTGAGCACCGCCCGCTCGGTGAACCGCACGGTGTAGGCCACCATGTACAGCACCAGGGCCAGCACGAACACGCCAGCAATGAGGAAGATGACAAGGCGTCTCACGAGTGCACACTCCCGGATGGAGGAGGATCAGAACCGACTGGTTGGACCGCGCCCCGAATCGGCGCCTAGTTGTTGTTCTCTTCGGCGGTGAAGATGTCCGAGGCCCGCTGCGAGTCCTGGAAGTCGAACTGCTGCCAGAGGTTGGCCGCGTCGCCGCCGACGATGAAGACCCGCGAGCCCTTCATGAGTTGGAGAAGCGAGTCGAAGTACATACCGGTGCGGAACAGCAGGGGCGAGGCCTGGTACGACTCGACCTGCCCGTTGTGGAGCGTCGCGGTCGCCAGCGTGCCCATGTGGGCCCGCCAGCGCTCGGCCCGCGCGGTGAGCAAGTCCGAGGCCGCCAGCCCGCCGGAGCCGATGAGCAACGTCTCGACCTCGCGCCGCATGTCCTCGGCCTCGCCCGGATCGCTGGTCTCCGCGGCCCGGGCCAGCATGGAGGCGGCTTGGCGGGCCTTGTCCACGCTGCCGGCGGTCGAGGCCAGCGTGCGGATCGCCCACTGCTCGGCCGCCTCCAGCGTCGCCTGGCGACGCTGCTGCGCCTGGACGACGCGCTCGAACGAGCCGGCGACCCGCTGTGGCGGGTGCACGCCCTCCACGCCGACGTACACGATCTCGATCCCCGCGCCCTGCGCCTGCCCGCCGGCGTCGGGGTTCAGACGGGCGTAGGCCGCGGTCAGGCGCCGGTGGAGCTCGCCGGACATGTCCAGACGCCCGGCCCCGAGGATCTGCTCGATCCCGTGCCCGGAGAAGTACGACATGACCTCGCGCTGCCCGACGACCCGCAGCAGTTCGTCGCGTTCGTCGGGCTGGCCCAGCAGTTCGAACAGGCGCACGTCGGACACGACGTACCGCATCGGCACCTCGGCGGCCACGAGCACCATGTCGGTCCGCGTGCCGGTCCGCTCCGCGGACTCGGGGCCCTGGACCAGGAAGTACTGCTCGTTGGCGGTGTGGTCGTTGGTCCAGAGGATGGCCCGCTGGTCCTCGGGGCCGCGTGTGCCGAGCTGGATTTCGCGGACGCCGGTGCTGGTCCGCTGCGAGCGGACGACGCGCCCGCGATCGTCGCGATCCTCCTGGACCGGCACGAGCACATCGTCGATCGGCCACGGCGCCTTGATGTGCAAACCTGGTTGCAGATCCTCCCCGCTCTGGACGAGTTGGCCGAACCGCAGCAGCCGCCCGGTCTGGTGCGGCTGGAGCATCGTCACGCTCGTGAGCAGCCACACCACCAGCCCGCCGAAAAGCACCAGCAGCGCGACCGAGCGCGACAGCAGCTGGTAGAACCACGACGCCGAGACGTCGAAGCCCAGCTGGTACGACAGGGCCCCGGCCATCGAGTCGGCGATGCGGTCGGGCGCGGCGACGAACGCCAGGATGCGCGAGTCGAACGCCGGACGCGGGACCTCGCCCACCTTCCGCGGGCGATAGATGTTCAGCACGAAGTTCAGGAACACCTCGCCGCCCAGCAGGATGAGGGCGACGGGGAACAAGACCTGCAGGTACCGCAGGACCGCGTCGGGCCCGGCGATGTCGACGAAGTGGGCCACGGCCATGATGAGCCCGACCAGGGCCGAGCCGACCGCCGCCGCCGCACCGCCCTTGAGGTTGCCCCACACGTCCCGCTTGGACATGCCCGAGACGAACCGGGCGAACACGAAGCCGACGAACGCGACGCCCAGCCCCAGGGCCACGGCCCAGCCGCGCAGCGTCGGGGCGTGGAAGTTGTCGGGATCGACCAAGGGGCGACCGCTGCTCAGACGCCACGCGCCGAAGGCGATCAGGAACACGCCGAGCAGCACGCTGGCCACCGGCATCCAGACCTTGTGCATCTGCGCGACGCGCTTGGCCGCCACGCGCAGGTCGCTGCCCGAGCCCTCGAACACGCTGGAGCCGGCCAGCCCGGAGGCGGCGAACTGCTCGCCCTCGAGGGCCTCGATCCGCTCGCGCCGGTGCAGGTCGAACGAGATCGCCAGCATCAGCCACACGACCGACCACCCGCCGACAAGCCCGGAGGCGGTCAGGGCGGCGTGGTCGCGCGCAAACAGGCCGTAGACCAGCAGCAGGACGAACAGGACGATTTGGATGGCCAGGCCCAGCAGGGCCACGCCCGCCGCTCGTTGGTACGACTGATAGTCGGCCTTCATCGCCGCTCCCGCGTCGCGGCCGCTGGGCCGCGAGGTTTCTCAAAACACCGGGCGTCGTCGGGACGTACGACCCAACGCCGCCGGACTCGACCCCAGGGCCGAGGGGCCCTGGTTTTTGGGGGCGGTATTCTGCCCAACCGCTCCCGACCTTTCCACCCCTCCGAAGGGGCAACCCAAAGAGCAAGGCTGGCAACCGCGTCGGCCTCGCCCTTGAGGCAACGTGATCGCGCCGCCTTGCACCCGCCTCGTGCCCGAGGCGATCCATCCCGATCCGCGTCGCCGCCCGAGGCGACCGAACGCGGCATGTCCGACCCTTGGGGGCGAGCCCGCGCTGCGAGAGCCCCGCCCACACGGGGCGAAGTCCCTCCCTGGCGAGCAACGCCACGCGCCCACCGGGGGCGCGGCCCCGAATGGGGCAAACGGAAGTACGCCCGAAGCGAACCGGGGTTCGATCCGGGCGTAGGATTTGTTTGATTCCCACCGAGGCGGCGCGGGTCGAGGCCTCGCGCGGCGTGGCGGTCGGGAGTCAAGGCGGCCGCCGGGTCTTGGTGGGCGCGTCTAAGTCCTGTGATGGCAAGTGTTTGTCTTAAATCGCCACCCGAGCCCTGGCGGGTGTGACAGAGGTTGACGCCCAATGGTGCTCCAGACCGCGACCATCGCCCGCAACACGTTTCTGGAGTCCATCCGCCAGCCCATCTACATGGTCATCATCTTGCTGTGCGGGGCCCTGCTGCTGCTGACCACATGGGGCACCGGCTTCTCGATGGGGTACTCCAGCAGCGCGGAGGTCTCGGGCGACAACAAGCTCCTGCTCGACGTCGGCATGGCCACGGTCTACGTGTCGGGGATGCTCCTGGCGGCGTTCGTCGCGACCGCCGCCGTCAGCCGCGAGATCGAGAACAAGACCGTCCTCACGGTGATCGCCAAGCCGATCAGCCGCACGTCGGTGATCCTGGGCAAATACGCCGGCGTGTCCTGGGCGATGCTCATCGCGGTCATCCCCATGCTCGTGTTCCTGCTCATGGGGATCCGCCACGGCGTGATGTCGACCGCGGCGGACGAGCTGGACGCACCGGTCCTGGTGTTCACGTCCGCGGCCGTGGGGCTTGCGCTTCTCCTGGCGGCGTGGGCCAACTTCTTCTATGGCTGGCCCTTCTCACAAACCGTCGTGCTGGCCCTTGTGCCGCTGAGCGTCGTCGCCTACGCGCTGGTGCTCGTGTTCGGCAAGGAGTGGAAGCTCCAGATCGGGTACATCGAGCACCCGATCCTGGACCAGTGGGAGCAGCCCACGGGCGAGTCCCAAACCCGGTTCGAGTGGCCCCACGACGACTTCAAGCCCCAGATCCTGCTCGCGTCGCTGGCGATGGCCATGTCGATGCTCGTGCTGTCCGCGGTCGCGGTTGCCGCCTCGACCCGCCTGCGCCAGGTCATGACGATCGTGGTGTGCTGCGGCGTGTTCCTGTTCGGGCTGCTGTCGAACTTCTTCATCGGGCGTCACGCCTACGACAACGACCGGCGCTCCGTGATCCAGACCGCCGAGGCCCCCCATCCCGCCGAGGAGCCGTTCCGGGCATCCGGCGACACCTACCGCATCACGCTCGAGTGGGCGCCGGACCCGCCCATGCGCGTCGGTGACTCCTTCTATTACGGCGACTCGCCCAACGGCGCCCGCTTGGCCGTCCCGCCCTTCCGCCCCTTCGAGGGCAACGCCGCCGACCCCTTCGCGCTCTCGGGGCCCGGTGTCGATCCCGGCGTGGTCGTCACCGAGGTCCGCGGTCCGACCGAGCTGACCATCCGCAACGTGGGCGCGACGCCCGCCCGGGTGTCCCGCCCGCCCCGCCCGGGCGACCAGGTGTTCAGCCGCCCGACGAGCGTCCGTCCGGTGCCGCTGGCCCTGTGGGCCGTAATCCCGAACATGCAGAACTTCTGGCTGGTCGACGCCGTGACCCAGACCTCCGCGATCCCAGCGTCCCATATTGTTCGGCTGGCCCTGTACGGGGTCGGGCAGGTGGTCGCGCTGCTGAGCCTTGCTGTCATACTGTTCCAGCGTCGGGACGTCGGCTGAGTCGCCGGCGGACCCGGTGACGCGGGTGGTCCGGCCCGGATCGCCCGGTTCGTGGGGCCGCTCACGCCCCGTTCGGTTCGCAACTCTCTCGTGGAAAGGACGGTGCTCCATGGCCGGTCAGGACAGCGGAAAGATGATCAAGATCGGGATCGCGGTCGGAGCCCTGGTGATCGCGGTCGGGCTGATCGCGTGGACGATGTTCGGCGACGGCGGAGCCGGCCCCGAGATGCCGCCGCCCACGCCGCCCGACGCGCAGCAGCAGCAGATCATCGATCAGGGCCAGGAGCAGATGCGCCAGCAGAACGGCGGCGCGCCGGTCGAGGAAGCCGGCGCCT
>JACKHA010000020.1 GCA_020639215.1 Phycisphaeraceae bacterium | reverse complement strand
GCATCCAGGCCGAGCAGATCATCAAGAGCAAGCGTCAGCTCAACGAAATCCTGGGGCGTCACTGCAGCAAGAGCCCCGAGCAGATCCACAAGGACGCCGAGCGCGACCGCTACTTCACCGCCGCCGAGGCCAAGGAATACGGGCTGGTCGACGAGGTGCTCGCCCACCCGCCCAAGGAAGGCCCGAACCTCGGGCACTGATCGGCGTCGCGTTCTCCCTGCTCAGCACTCCGTATTCAGCACTCGGCACTCCCAAACCCTGAGGACCGCCCACTCAGCCCCAGACAGGATTCCCCATGTCGTACCTCGTGCCCATCGTCATCGAGAAGTCGGCCCGCGGCGAGCGGTCCTACGACATCTACTCGCGCCTGCTCAAGGACCGCATCATCTTCCTCGGCGGCGGCGTCAACGACGAGATCGCGAGCCTCGTCATCGCCCAGATGCTTTTCCTGGCCAACGAGGACGCCAAGAGCGACATCCACCTCTACATCAACTCCCCGGGCGGCTCGGTCACCGCCGGCCTGGGCATCGTCGACACGATGAACTACATCAAGCCCGACGTGTGCACGTACATCATCGGGCAGGCCGCGTCCATGGGCTCGCTGCTGGCCTGCTCCGGGGCCCGCGGCAAGCGGTTCGCCCTGACCAACGCCCGCAACCTGCTCCACCAGCCGTTGCTCTCTGGCGTCATGGAGGGCCAGGCCACCGACATCGAGATCGAGGCCCGCGAGATGCTCCGCCTCCGTGAGCGCCTGTACTCGATCTACTCGGCCGCCACCGGCAAGCCCTCCGACGAGATCGCCCGCGACTGCGACCGCAACAAGTGGCTGGACGAGAAGGAGATGCTCGAGTACGGGCTGATCGACCGCGTGCTGGAGACCATGCCCCAGGTCGCCCGCACGCACGACAGCGACGACGAATAATCCCGGGTCCGCGGGCGGTGACTTTGCGAGCCGCACGCCGCGGTCGTGGAGGCGTCGCACGCGCATGAGCCAGCCCGAGACCGCCGTCCCCGCCGAGCACACGATCGCCGACACCGCCGGCGCGTTCTCGATTCTGCGCCTCGACGGCAGCGGTGGGGCGACCGCGCTCGATCCGGGGCGGGACGCCTCGTGGCGCCTCGACGCCGCGCCGGTCTGGCTCGACCTGGACCGCCGGCATGAGCGTGTGAAGCGGTTCATCCGCGGAGGAGCCGTCCGCGACCGCCTGCTGGCCGAGGCGATGCTGGCCGAGGAGACCCGACCCCGCTGCGTCGAGGATGAGGAGGGCATGCTGCTCATCCTGCGGGCGGTGAACCTCAACCCCGGCACCGACCCGGAGGACATGGTCGCGGTCCGCCTGTGGATCACGCCGTCGGCGGTGCTGTCGGCCCGGATGTTCCACCTCAAGTCGATCGCCGACATCCGCGAGGCCCTCCAGGCCGGCAAGGGCCCCAGAGCTATCGGCGAACTGGTCGTGCTGCTGATCACGCGGATCGTGGCCCGCCTCGTCCCGGTGATCGACGAGCTCCGGGAAACGTGCGACGACCTGGAGGACAACGTTATCGCGCCGGGCGACGACCCGGAGCACGCTCAGGTGGCGTCGATCCGGCGGACGGCGATCGTGCTCAAACGCTATATGACGCCGCAGCGCGACGCGATGCGGGCCCTGCGAGAGTCCGAGCTTCCATGGCTGACCGAAACCGACCGGGCCCGTCTGGGCGAGGCCACGGACCGGTTGCAGCACTGTGTGGAGGACCTGGAGGCCGTCCGCGAGCGGGCCCTGGTCATCCAGGCCGAACTCGAAAGCCACGCGACGGCCCGCCAGGGGCGGGCCCTCTACACGCTCTCGATCGTCACGGTCCTGTTCCTTCCGCTGGGGTTCCTCACCGGCCTGATGGGCATGAACGTCAAGGTGCCGGGCGAGGGCGGCTCGCTGGGGTTCTGGATCGCGGTCGGGGCGATGCTGTGCATCGTGGGCGTGGAACTGTGGGCGTTCAAGCGGTTCAAGTGGTTGTGAGGCCGGTCCGCGTTCAACTCAATACGCCAGCACCTGCTCCACCGCCTCCTGGATCCGCTTCGCGCTCGGCAGGTACTCGTTCTCCAGTTTGTAGTACGGCATGATCGTGTCGAAGCCCGTGACGCGCTGCACCGGAGCCTGGAGGTGCAGGAACGCCTCCTCCTGGATCACGGTGGCGATCTCGGCCCCCATGCCCGCGGTCTTGGCCGCCTCGTGCACCACCACGCACCGCCCGGTCTTCTGGACCGACTGGATCACCGCGTCGCGATCGAACGGGTTGATGGAGCGCAGGTCGATGAGTTCGACCGACACGTCCTCGGGCAGGTTGTCCAGGGCCGCGAGGCACTCGAAGACCATCGAGCCCCAGGTGATGAGCGAGACGTCGGTGCCCTCGCTGACCATCTTGGCCTGGCCGATCGGGATGGTGTAGTCCTCCTCGGGGACCTCTTCCTTGTACGACCGGTAGACGCGCTTGGGCTCGAAGAACACGACGGGGTCGGGGTCGCGGATGGCCGCGAGCAGCAGGCCCTTGGCGTCGCGCGGCGTCGAGGGCACGACGACCTTGATCCCCGGGTGGTGGGTGTAGATCGCCTCGGGCGAGTCGGAGTGCAGTTCGGGGGCGTGGATGCCGCCGCCCCACGGCACGCGGACGGTCATGGGCACGGCGATGGCCCCGCGGGTGCGGTTGCGCATGCGTCCGGCGTGGTTGACCAGTTGGTCGTAGGCCGGGCCGAGGAACCCCTCGAACTGGATCTCGGGGATGGGTCGCATGCCGCCCATGGCCAGGCCGATGGCGGCCCCCATGATGCCGGACTCGTCGAGGGGCGAGTCGACGACGCGCTCGGCCCCGAAGCGGGCCTGGAGCCCCTCGGTGACGCGGAAGACGCCGCCGTTGGCGCCGACGTCCTCGCCGAGCAGGACGAGGCGTTCGTCCCGCTCCATTTCCTGGGCGAGGGTGGTGTTGATGGCCTGGACGAGGTTGAGTTCGGGCATGGGTGGATCCTGAAGCGTCCGACGGTTGGGTTGATTGTGCGTGATGGTTGATGGACGGACTACACGTGCTCGGCCTGGCCCGGCGCCCGCAGCCCCACCTGCCCCGGCTCCTGACCCAGGCTGTGCGTCCGCAGCGTGTCGCGCTGGCGGCGCAGTTCCGCCGGGATCTCGCTGAACAGGTGGTTGAACATGTCGTCGGTGTGCGGCTTCTCGATGCCCTCGGCGGTCTTGACCACCTCGGCCGTGATCTTCTTCGCCCGCTCGTCGAGTTCCGATTGTTTCTTGTCGCTCCACTGGTCCTTCCGCTCGAGGTACTTCCGCGTGCGGATCAGCGGGTCCTTGAGTTTCCAGGAGTCGACCTCCTCGGCCGAGCGGTACCGCTTGGCGTCGTCGGCGGTCGTGTGGTCGCCGAGGCGGTAGGTGATAGCCTCGATGAACGACGGCCCGCCGCCGGCCCGGGCCCGGTCGGCCGCGTCCTTGGTCGCCTTGTAGACCGCGAAGATGTCGTTGCCGTCGACCTGCATCGTCGGCATGCCATAGCCCAGGGCCTTCTGCGCGATCGTCTCGCCCGCGGTCTGGATCTCGCGCGGCACGGAGATCGCCCACTGGTTGTTCTGGCAGTAGAAGATGCACGGCACCTGCTGCGTGCCCGCGAAGTTCATCGCCCCGTGGAAGTCGCCCTCGCTGGTGGCCCCATCCCCAAAGAACGTGCAGGCCACGCCCCGCTCCTTTCGGAGCTTCATCGCCCAGGCGATGCCCACGGCGTGGAGCATGTGCGTGCCGATCGGGATCGACAGCGGCGTGATCTTCAGCCCGTCCGGGATCTGGTTGCCCCGCTCGTCGCCCATCCAGTGCAGCAGGATGTAGTGCATGGGCAGGCCGTGCATGAACAGGGCCGCGTTCTCGCGGTAGCAGGGGACCAGCCAGTCGGTGCCTTTCTCGAGGGCGATGGCCGCCCCGACGGCGTTGGCCTCCTGGCCCTTGTTCTGCGGGTACGTGCCCATGCGCCCGGAGCGCTGGAGTTTGAAGGCCACCTCGTCGAGCGTGCGGCAGATGGTCATCTGCTCGTACAGGTGGACGACCTGCTCGTCGGTGAGGGTGTTCTTGGCGAGTTTTTCGTCGAGTTTGCCGTCCTCGTCGAGGATCTGCATGTGGTCGATCTGGGCCTTGTAGACGGTGCGGATGGGCATCGGGGCCTCCGGTGCGGGGGTCAGGGAGCGAAGAGGGGGCATTCTACGGGCGGCCCTGCGGCAACGTGCCGATCCGCGCGCCCGAACCCATACCATCCGGCGTGCCCGACCCGCGACCCACCGCCCAACTGATCGACGGCAAGGCCCTGGCCCAGACGCACCGGGCCGCGCTCAGGCAGCGCATCGCCGCCATCCGCGCCCGCGGCGAGCCGGTCCGGCTCGACGCGATCCTGGTCGGGTCGGGCGACAACGCCAGCCGCGTGTACGCCGAGAACCAGGCCAAGACCTGCGAGGCGATGGGGATCGACTACCGCCTGCACCGCCTGAGCGACGGGGCCGGATTCGACGACATCGCCGGGCGGGTGCTGCTGCTTTCGAGCCTGGACGACGTGCACGCCCTGATGGTGCACCTGCCGCTGCCCGAGGGGGTGGATGCCTACGAGGTCCAGCGGCGCATCGCCCCGGAGAAGGACGTCGAGGGCGTCAACCCCGCCAACATCGGCAACATCGTCTACGGGCGCTCCAGCCTGGCCCCGTGCACGGCCCTGGCGACGGTCGAGATGATCCTGTCGACCGGGATCGACCTGAAGGGCAAGCGGGTGGTGGTGATCGGGGCGGGCGATGTGGTGGGAAAGCCGATCGCCGTGCTGCTGATGCGTCACGAGGCGACGGTGGTCTCGTGCAACAAGTTCACCTGGGGGATCGAGGACCTGGCCCGCGCGGCCGACGTGCTGGTGGCCGCCGCAGGGGTACCCGAACTGGTCACGCCCGAGTGGATCAAGCCCGGCGCGGTGGTGGTGGACGTCGGCGTGAACCGCGTCGCCGGGGCGGACGGCACGATGCGGACGGTGGGGGACGTGGCGTTCGAAGGCGCCTCGCGCGTGGCTGGGTGGATCAGCCCCGTGCCCGGCGGCGTCGGCCCGATGACCGTCGCGATGCTGCTGCGCAACGTGGTGGACGCGGCCGAGCGGTCGATGGCGTGAACCGACCAGGCGTTCCTTTCGCCCCGCGGAAGACCCGGGCGGCTACGGGCGTCGCCTACTCGTGATCGTCGAACTCGCCGTTCCGCGAGGCGTCGGCGTTCCGCCCGAGGCGCTTCACCTCGCGCGCGATCTCGCCGAGCCGGCGCAGGGCCGCGTAGTTGGCCGCCTGCTCGCGCTGCGGGCCGGCTGGCGAACCCAGCCACACCTCGCCCGCGGGCACGTCGTTCATCACGCCGGCCCCGGCGGTGATCTTCGCCCCCGCGCCGATCGTGATGTTGTCCTTGATGCCCGCGGCCCCGCCGACCTGCACCCCGTCGCCCATCCGCACCGAGCCGGAGATGCCGGCCTGGCCGCAGATCACACAGAACCGCCCGATATCGCAGTTGTGCCCGACCTGCACGAGGTTGTCGATCTTGGTCCCGTCGCCGATGCGGGTCGAGCCGAACTTGGCCCGGTCCACGCACGAGTTGGCCCCGATCTCCACCTCGTCGCCCAGGCGGACGTCCCCGAGGTGCGGGATCTTGACCAGCCCCGGCGCGTCCGGCCTCGGGCGATACCCGAAGCCGTCGGCCCCGACGATCGCCCCGGCGTGGAGGATGCAGCGTTTGCCGACGACGCAGCGCTCTTCAACGACCGCGCCCGGGTGCAGGCACGTGCCGTCGCCGACGACGGCGTCCCGCCCGACGTAGGCCCCGGCCAGCAGCACGACGCCTTCGCCGATCGTCGCCCCGGCCTCCACCACGCACTGCGGCCCGATGCTCGCCGAGGGCGCGATGTCCGCCGCGGCGTGGACCGTTGCGGACGGGTGCACCCCGGGCTCCGGTTCGGGCGAGGGGGGGGCGAACAGTTCGAGCACGCGGATCAGCGCCAGGTCCGCGTCGTCCACCAGCAGCAGGGCCCGGCGCGACGCATCGTGCCCCGGCACCTCAAGCCCGCTGGTGACCACGGCCGCCGCAGCATGGCTGGCGCCCCAGCGTTCGGCGAACTTCTGCTCGCGGATGAACGTGATCGTCCGGGCGTCGCCTTGGTCGAGCGCATCGACCCGAACCACGTGCAGATCGCGCGGCCCGACGAGCGTCGCGCCCAGGCGGTCGGCGAGTTCCCCCGTCGTGAAGCCGGCGTGCGCGACGGGCGTCTCGCCCGACTCGCCCGGGCGGGGGCGGGTTGTGGAACGGAGTCTGGTCACGGGCGGGGTGCACCCCCGGCGCCCCCACGGGCGGCCCAGGCGTTGTTCATCTGCACGACCAGCTGGTCGGTCACGTCCATGCTCGTCCGGGCGTAGACGACTCGCCGGCGTGCCACGATCTCCGCCTGGACATCCGTCGGGGACATCGCCTCGGCGTACTGGATGCCGCCGTCGTTGAGCAGGATCAGGTCGTACCCGTTGGCCTCGGCGAACTGGCGGGCCGCCTCGACAACCGCCCTGTGCAACTCCACCAGCATGTCGCCGTTGCGACCGTCGAAGCGGCGCTGGGCCACGTTCCTTCGGAACTGCAGGATCTCGCGTTTCTCGATCAGGTCCTGCTGGGCGTCGAGCAGCGCCTCGCCCCGCAGCTCGCCGGCCTGGATCAGCGTCTGGAGCGTCTGGATGTCCTGCTCCAGCAGCCGCAGCTCTTCAAGCACGGGCTGGGCGTCGGCCTGCAGGTTCGCCCGCATGTCCTTGGCCTGGTTCAGCTGGTCCAGGATCGCGCTGAGTCGGATCGTTCCGATCGTTGCCGGCACTGCCATGGGCACGCTCGGGGCCGGACGCCACGCGCCCGCCACGCCCGCTCCGGCCACGAGGGCCACCGCCGCAACCACGGGAGTCCACCTTGACCACTTGCTCATGCTGCTGTCCCCTGCTCCCAACCCGATCCATCGGAGCACGCCGCGCTGGGCAATGGCCCGGTCTCCCCGGGCCGCGGTCCAAGCCGTAGACATCGGCCTGAGGCGGCGAGAATCAGGAATCATACCGAACGTCCGCCCCCCCGTCGGCCCGACGCCACGCATCCGCAGCGACTCAAACAAAACCCAAAGACACGGGATGCCCCAGATGCTGTTTCACAGCGAGTACCGCTCCGGCACCGCCCCGGACGCGGCCCGGATCACCGACCGGATGCCCCCACGCCCCCGCCAGTCGGTCCTGACGACCAGCCACGCGGGCTTCATCAAGGCCGCCAGGTCGTCCCGGATCCGGTTCGTGACCGCCTCGTAGAAGATGCCCTCGGTCCGGAACGACTGCAGGTAGATCTTGAGACTCTTGAGTTCCACGCAGGTTCCCCCGTCCTTGGGGCCGCGCGGCTCGAACCGCACGGTCACGGCCCCGAAGTCGGGGTGCCCGGTCTTGGGGCACAGGCTCGTGAACTCCTCGGCGACGTGTTCGACCACGAACGGCGTGTCGGTAGGAGTCGGAAACGCTTCCAGCAGCGAGGCGTCGGGCATGGGCGAAGGTAGACCGGCTCTCCCCGCCTGGCGCGCGAGCCGGGGCGTCCCCGCCCCGGTCCGAGTTCACTGGACGCCCGCCCTCCCGATGGGCCAACCGGGGCGGGGACGCCCCGGCTCGCGCGCGTGGGGGGTTACCTGATCCGCGTGCCGCACTCCGGGCAGGTGTCCGCGTCGAGGCCTTCGAGCGGGTACTTGCACTTCGGGCAGCGGGTCGGGTCGGGGGGCTCGGGGATGACCCGTCGCGCCACCCAGGGAGCCACCCACCACAACAGAACGAGCGACCCGATCCGGGTGGCCGGCCCGATCACCGCGAGCCAGCCCAGACCAGCCGGCGAGCCGTAGTACAGCCGGGACACGATTCGCACGACCATGTCGAGCCCGTCCGACGCCAGCGCGACCGCAAGGCCGAGCACCGCAAATCGCACCACCCCCACGCACACGACGCGGCACCGCCGGACGAACACGCCGTCTGGATGCGCCGCCGCCCCGGTGTTCGCGGCACGCTTGCTCACGCCGCCCCCCGACCAGCCCGCTCCCGCGGCTCCGACCACGACACGAACGCCCCAGGCAACTCGATCCCGCACTCCGGGCACCGGGCCTCGCGGAGCGACACGAGTTCATGTCGGCACGCCGGGCAGCGCGGCGGCCACGCCGGGCGGTGCAGCGGCAGCAGGAACCGCGTCACCGGCCCGGCCAGCACCAGCCCGACCGCGCACCACAGCCCGCACGACGCCACGGCCGCTGCGTGCCACCGATACCAGTACAGGCTGAAGAAGTCCCGGTCGTTCACGCCCTCGATCGCCCACGCGGTCAGGAACGCCAGCCCCACAGCGCCGGCCACCAGCCCCGACAGGCGCAGGCCAGCCCGGAAGAGCGCTCGCCACCGCAGCACACTGGCCACATCGGGGATCATCGCCGGGAGCGTACCAGCCCGGCCGCGGGGCGTCGGCGCCCGGCGATCACCGCTGCTGGTACGCCGGCGGGTTCAGCCCGCCCACGTTGCACAGCACGATGATGCCGCAGATGCAGGAGATCCAGTTGCCGTAGAGGATCGAGCAGATCTCGAGGACCGCGATGGTGGTGACCGCGCCCTTGATGGTCCACGGCGGGATCCGCCCGTTGAGTTTCCCGACGTACACGAACTCGAAGATCAGCAGCACGAGCGGCAGGATGGCGACAAACGCGAGGATGACGGTCGAGAGCCAGCCCAGCACCGCCAGAATGTTGACGATGGCCGAGATCAGGATCGGCACCTTCACGCCGCCGGGCACCACGAAGCCGGACGCCCCCATCCCGTACACGGGCTGCTGCGGCGGGGCGTAGCCCTGCTGGGGGTAGCCCCCTTGCGGCGACTGGCCTTGCTGCTGGTATCCGGGCTGCTGATAGCCCTGCGGCTGGTACCCGCCTTGGCCCTGGTGTTGGCCCGGTTGCTGGTACGGCTGCTGCTGGAATCCCTGCTGGTACTGCTGGGGCTGCTGGCCCGGCGAGTACGGCTGGTTCTGGTTCTGGCCCTGGTTCTGGCCCTGGTTCTGGCCCTGGCCTTGGTGCTGGTCTTGCATGGTCTGATTCCGGGTCCGAGAAGTGCCCGACGGTGCGGGCGGTGGAAACGCTGGTGTGCCGGTCCGCGGCGGTCCAAAAGAGGCGACCCCATGCCCCGAATCCCGCAGACGGGCCGATCCCCTCGTCATCGGCCGATCACGCCTCGAGAGTCAACCGTCGGGCGGTGGCGCACGGGTTTGAGCCGCCCCGGTCCGCCCGTCAGTTCCGATCGATCGGCAGGAAGTCCTTGGCCTTGCCCGTGGCCCACGCCCGGAACTTGGGCCAGAAGATCTCTTGCATCAGGATCTTGATGCACGCCGCCACCGGGATCGCCAGCAGCAGCCCGTAGATCCCCGCCACGGCCCCGCCCGCGATGGTCGCGAACAGGATCGACGGGATGTCCATGTTCGTGCTCTTGCCCTGGATCTGCGGCGTGAGCACGTAGTCGTCGAAGAACTGCCCGGCGTTGTACACCACGATCGGCGCGAACACCATCCACCACCACGTCGTCTGGAACGCGAACCACGGGCTCGGAGACAGCCACATCGTGATGATCGCCGCCGGCACGCTCACGATGCCCACGTACGGCACCAGGCAGAGCACGCCAGTGATCGGCCCAAGCACCAGCGGCGCGGGCACGCCGATGAGCCAGTACGCGATCGTGAAATACAGGGCCAGGATCACGCCGATGAGCAGTCGCCCGCGGATGAACCCGGCGATGACCGCGTCCATCTTCCGCAGCAGATCGATCACGAATCCCTTGCGCCGCTCCGGGATCAGCGAGGACCAGAACTCCTGGACTTTCCCCCAGCCGGTCGAGAAGAAGTAGAAGAAGAACGCGGTCAGGAAGCCCTGGAACACGAACACGCCCAGCCCGCCCGCGGTGCCGATCGCTAGGCCAACGGCCCCGCGCCCGGTCGCCAGCGAGTGCTGCACGATCTCGTTCGTGTGGGCCTCGATCCAGTTGATGACCAGCTGCAGCACGCCGAACTCGGCCGAGCGGGCCTCGCGCACGCGTGCGGCCCGCAGTGCGGCGGCCACGTCGTCCGCGTCGTCGCCTTCGCCCGGCGTGCGCGTTTCGTCGCCATCCTCGTCCAGAACGTTCCACGGGATGGGGCGGACGGCGTAGCCGATGTCCGAGGGCGTTCGGGGCGGCGGGATCGGGGCGGCGTGCGGCGATGCGGGGTCGTCCCCGCCGAGATCCTCGGTCGCGTGGCCCCCTTCGATCTGCTGCTGCAGCTCGATCCAGTACTCGGCGATCGACCGCCAGCCCTCGTTGGGCAAGCGATCCATCGTCTCGGCCAGGGCCGCCTCGTCGTCGGCGTTGGCCCCGGCCTCGCGGACCAGCCCGATGTTCGTCGAGAGCGACCGCGCGAGCTGGGTCGTCTGAACCGCGGCGAACCCGAGCCCGACGGTGAGCGGGGCCACGACGATGACCGCCGCCGAGAAGATGATCAGCAGCGTCGCGCCCTGGCGGCTGACCCACCGGATCCGCGTCAGGCGCTCGACCGGCGGCTCGAACAGGTACGCCACGAGCATCGCCACCAGGATCGGGATGGTCACGATCCGCAGGGCGTAGCCCGCCTGGACGAGGAGCACGACGCCCGCGATCAGCAGCACGTCGCGGATCGGCTGGATCTGCCAGAGGTGCAGGCCCCACCAGTCGGGGCGGGCCTGCTCAGCGCCATCATTCGAATCCGGTCCGGAGCCAGCGGAAGAACCCGCCCCCGAGGCCGGCGGCGGAGGCGGCGGCGGCGCCTTGGGCGGACTCTGCGGCACCCGCGCCGACCGAGATGGCTTGCTTCGCTTCCGAGCCACGGATCGAGAGGGTACACGCGGGTGGGCCGGGGCGGGGTTGGACCGGTCGGTGTCCGGATTGTGGATGACACCGGACCGCGTCCCGACGGTAGAGTTCTCGGGAAGGGGCAAGCCATGCACGCCAGCACCGAGGCCGGGACGGGGCCGATCGCATCGAACCGGGGGCGAACGCAGCATCGACCGCTCGGCTGGCTGGCCGTCTTGGCCATCATTCCCGCGCTGCTGATGGCCGGCTGTGGGCGCGACGCGAGCCGGGCCGGCTACGACCAGAGCACCCCGGAAGGCGTCATCAAGACGGCCCGTCTCATGGTCGAGGGCGGGCACGCCGAGCGGTTGGGCGAGCTTATGTACGCCGACTCGCCCGAGTGGCGGGAGCTGTACCTGCGTCTGGGTGAACTCCTGGGCGACATCCAGGACCTGGGCGAGTCCGTCGCCCAGCACATGCCCGAGCAGGTGGAGGAGGTCAAGGCCGAGACGATGGCGGCCGCGGAGCAGGGGCGGGCCTCGAACTACCTGCAGCAGGTGCTGACGGGGCGGCGTCCGCAGGCCTCACGCACGCCCGCGGGCCAGTCCGCCGCCGACCCGCGCGACATGCTCAGCGACACGCTGAAGCAGATCTCCGCCGACCCCTACGGCTGGGTCGCCCAGTCCGAGGACCGCCTCGGATTCCAGTGGATCGACGACTACACCGTCGCCCTCACCTGGGACGACCGGGCCATCCTGCCGCCGATCGGCATCACGATGCGTCAGGCCGACGACGGGCTGTGGTACCTGGTGTTGCCCACGAGCCTGCCGCAGGTCCGCCCGGTGGTGCCAGACACGCCCGAGGAGTTCTCGATCTGGGCGAGCCTGGTGCAGGTGATGCGAAACGCGGTGCAGGACATGCGGACGAGCGTCGAGACGAGGCAGGTCGTGACCCTCGACGACCTGTCGCGCAAGGCCGGCGAGAACCTGCTGATCCCGGCCGGGCTGGTGATGGTGGCGTACGCCAAACTGGTCGAGGACGACATGCGCCAGCAGCGTGAGGCCCGGCGGGCCGAGCGGCGTGCCCAGGAGGCGGCCCAGCCGCAGCAGCAGACTCCCGAGGCTCCGGCGCCCGCGCCGGAGCCGCAGCCCGCACAAGCGGACGAGCCGCCGGCGAACCCCGCACCAAGTCCAACGCCGGACCCCGGTTGAGCCCGAGCAGACGGGCGCCAATCCGCGGCTTCCGTCGTCGCCGCGCGGCGCAGACTCCTCTTCAACGCCGGGCCAGCAAGGCCTCGACGCGGGCCGCCCGCTCGCCCGCCTGCTCGGCGGTCTCGCCTCGCACCGTGACGTGCCCGACCTTCCGTCCGGGACGGACGGCTTTGCCATACCAGTGGTACGAGGCCCCGGGAATCGCCAGAACGTCCGCCGCGTCGGGGCGCTCGCCGATCAGATTCACCATGACGCTGTGCCCGACGGGGTCGGTCTCGCCGAGCGGCCGGCCCAGGATCGCCCGCAGGTGGTTCTCGAACTGGCTCGTGATCGCCCCCTCGATCGTCCAGTGCCCGGTGTTGTGCACGCGCGGGGCGATCTCGTTGGCCAGCAGCGTGGCGTCCTGATCCTCGAAGAGTTCAAGCGCCATGACGCCGACGTAGGCGAGGTGGTCCATGATCGATCGGGCCGCCCGCTCCGCCGACGCCTGCAGCGACGGCGTGACGCCCGGCGCTGGCGCAACCGTCCGGCGCAAGATGCCGTTCTCGTGGGTGTTCTCGACCAGCGGGTAGAACCGCGACTCGCCCGCCGACGACCGCGCGCCGACGATCGACAGTTCCCGCCGGAACGCCACGCACGACTCGACGAGCAACGGCACGCGTGGCAGCGAGCCGATCACGACATCGACCTCCGACGCCGAGGCGATCCGGGCCTGGCCCTTGCCGTCATACCCCATGCGGCGTGTCTTGAGGATCGCCGGCCGACCGACGGCCTCAATCGCCGCGCGGAGTTCGTTCCGAGACTGCGTCGCCGGGTCCCACGCCGCGGTCGCGTTCGTCGCCACACCGCACGCCGCGAAGGCCCGCTTCTCGAGCAGGCGGTCCTGCGCGGTCCGCAGCGCCATCGCCGCCGGCCGAACCGTGACCCGACCGCTCAGGTACTCGATTGCCTCGACCGGCACGTTCTCGAACTCGAGTGTCACCACGTCGCACCCGTCGGCGAGCCGATCGAGCGCGGCCCGATCATCGAATCCGCCGGGAACGATCTGGCCCAGCCCGTCGCACGGGCATCTCTCGCCGCCCGCGCACGCCGGGTCCAGGAATCGGAAGCGCACGCCCATCGCCGGGCCCGCCTGGGCGAGCATCCGCCCGAGCTGCCCCGCCCCGAGCACGCCGACGGTCGCCATCTACGCCCGCCCCTTCGCGGCGTCGCCCGAGTGAGGTCCGCTGCCGCCGCCCGCCGGGTCCGGGTTCTCCAGCACGCCGCGCGTCTGCTCGGCCCGGAACGCCTGGAGCGCCGCGGCGATGTTCGGGTGCTCCCCCGCCAGCATCGCCGCGGCAAACAGGGCCGCGTTGGTCGCCCCGGCCTTGCCGATCGCGAACGTCGCCACCGGCACGCCCGCCGGCATTTGCACGATCGACAGGAGCGAGTCCATCCCTTGCAGGGCCCTCGACTCCACCGGCACGCCCAGCACCGGCACGCTCGTCTTGCTCGCGCACATCCCGGGCAGGTGGGCCGCCCCGCCGGCCCCGGCGATGATGCACCGCAGGCCCCGCCCCGCCGCCGACGCCGCGTACTCGAACAGCAGGTCAGGCGTGCGATGGGCCGAGACCACCCGGGTTTCGAACGCCACCCCGAGGCGCTCGAGCATCTCCGCGCCGTGGCGCATCGTCTCCCAGTCGGACCGGGAGCCCATGATGACGCCGACGAGTGGTGGGGGAGCCATGGCGCTTCGCCTCGTGGGTGAACCCTGAGGTTAGCCGGGATGATCGCGTTACGCCGGAACAGTCATCGAAGACGGAACAGAGGGCAGGCGGCAGAGGGGCCGGCAGTTCCGATACGATCACGCGCCGATGAAGTTCCTCCCCGCCCAGCTCGCCTACATCCTGCGCCACAAGCAGGCCCAGCGGAACATCAAGGCGCTGCTCCGCTACGTCGCCGCGCTCATCGTCCTCATCCTCATCTACACCGTCATCTTCCACGTCATCATGGAGTACGAGGAACGCTTGGGCCACCCCGACCGCGAGCACTCGTGGCTCGCGGGCGCCTACTGGACCCTCACGGTCATGACGACCCTGGGCTTCGGTGACATCACCTTCGAGTCCGACCTGGGCAAGGCGTTCTCGATGGTGGTGATGATCTCCGGCGTGGTGTTCCTCCTCACGTTGCTGCCGTTCACGTTCATCCAGTTCTTCTACGCCCCGTGGATGGAGGCGCAGGCCGCCCTCCGCACGCCCCGGCGTCTGCCCGAATCCGCCGCGGGGCACGTCCTGCTCACGGGCTACGACCCTGTCTCGGCGGCCCTGGTCAAACGCCTGGAGGCTGCCGAGCGGCCGTATGCCGTCGTGGTGCCCGATCTCAAAGAGGCCCAGGACCTGTCCGATCAGGGCGTGAAGGTCGTCATCGGGCAGTGGGACGACCCGGCCACCTACGAGGCGGTCGGCGCGGGGCGCGCCGCCATGCTCTTCACGACCCAGCCGGACGCGGTGAACACCAACATCACGTTCACCGCCCGCTCGGTCGCGCCGGAGCTGCTCATCGCCGCGACCGCGTCCAGCGAGCAGGCCGAGGAGATCCTCACCCGCGCAGGCGCCGACCAGGTCATCCGTCTGAGCGAGCTCATGGCTCAGGCGCTGGCCCGGAGCACGACCGGCGGCGACGCGCTGTCCCACGTGGTGGCGGAGGTCGACGACGTCCTTATCGCCGAGGCCGGTGCCGCCCGAACCCCGCTCGTCGGCAAGACCCTCCGCGAGAACCGCATCCGCGACCTCGGCGTCAGCGTCATCGGCGTCTGGGAGCGCGGCACGTTCGCCCTGGCCACGCCCGACACCGTCATCGGCGACCACACCATCCTCGTGCTCGCCGGGTCACGCGAGCAACTCGACTCCTACGACGAGCACTTCGCCATCTACAACGCCTCCAGCGCCCCGGCCCTGATCCTCGGCGGGGGACGCGTCGGCACCGCCGCGGCCCTGGCCCTGCGCGAGCGTGGCATGGACGCCCGCATCGTCGAGAATGACCCCGGGCACGTGCGCGACCCGGAGCGGACGATCATCGGTGACGCGGCCAGCCTCGACGTCCTCGAAGCCGCCGGCATCCGAACGGCCCCGGCCGTGCTCATCACGACGCACGACGACAACCTCAACACCTACCTGACCATCTACTGCCGCAGCCTCCGCCCCGAGGCCCAGATCATCACCCGCTCGACCCACGAGCGCAACGTCGCCACGCTGCACCGGGCCGGGGCCGACCACGTCATGTCCTACGCCAGCATGGGGGCCTGGACGGTCATGAGCATCCTGAACCGGACGCGGATGCTGGCGATGGCCGAGGGGCTCGACGTGGTCCGGGCCGAGGTGCCCCCGAGCCTGGACGGCAAGACCATCATCGACAGCGGCGTCCGCGAGAAGACCGGCTGCACCATTGTCGCCGTGCGTGCCAGCGGGCAGGCCGCGATCAACCCGCCCCCGACGCGGAAACTCGCCAAGGGCGAGGGGCTGGTGCTGGTGGGGGGGATGGACGCGGAGGCGAGGTTCCGGGCGGCGTTCAAGTAGAACTGGACGCCGATCACTCCCACTCGATCGTCGCCGGCGGCTTGCTCGAGATGTCGTACACAACCCGGTTCACCCCGCGCACCTCGTTGATGATCCGCGACGAGATCTCCGCCAGCACCGCGTAGGGAATCCGCGACCAGTCCGCCGACATGAAGTCCTGCGTCTCGACCGCACGCACCGCCACCACGCTGTCGTACGTCCGACCGTCGCCCATCACTCCCACGCTGCGGATCGGCAGCAGCACCGCGAACACCTGGCTCGTCTTGCGATACAGGTCCGCCGCGACGATCTCCTCCAGCACGATCTCGTCGCACTCGCGCAGGATCTCGAGCTGCGGCTTCGTGACCTCCCCCAGCACCCGCACCGCCAGGCCCGGCCCGGGGAACGGGTGGCGCCACACGATCGCCTCCGGCAGCCCCAGCACCTCGCCCAGCCGGCGCACCTCGTCCTTGAACAGGTCCCGCAGCGGCTCGACCAGGTCGAAACCCAGTTGCTCCGGCAGTCCGCCCACATTGTGGTGCAGCTTGATCGACGCCGCCTTGCCCGCGTGCCCCCCGCCGGACTCGATCACGTCCGGGTACAGCGTCCCCTGCGCCAGGAACCGCACCTGCCCACCCGTCCGCGACACGATCTCCGCCGCGGCCCGCTGGAACACCTCGATGAATCGATGCCCGATCAGGCGACGCTTCTCCTGCGGATCGGTCACGCCCGCCAGATCGCCAAGGAACTCCGCCGACGCGTCCACGACCCGCAGATCGATCTTGAAGTGGTCTCGGAACGTCGTCTCGACCAGTTCCCGCTCGTTCTTGCGCAGCAGGCCCGTGTCCACGAACACGCACGTCAGGCGGTCCTCGATGGCCCGGTGGATCAGCGCCGCCGCCACTGCAGAGTCAACCCCGCCCGACAGCCCGCACAGCACGCGGCCGTCGCCCACGCGCTCGCGCACCCGGGCCGCCTCGGCCTCCGCGAAGTCCGCCATCCGCCAGTCGCCGCGGCACTTGCATACCTCGTGCACGAAGTTCCGCAGGATGTCCGTCCCGTGCGGCGTGTGCGTCACCTCCGGGTGGAACTGGACGCCGAAGATCCGGCGCGTCGGCGTCACGAGTCGCACAGCCGCGTGCGGGCACGTCGGCGTCGAGGCCAGCGTCTCGAACGCCTCGACCACGCCCTCCGACCCGGCAAGGCGCGTCACCTGATCCCCGTGCGACATCCACACGCTGGTCCGCTGCGGCAGCGCGGCGAACAGGTCCGACCGGTCCGACACCTCGATCGACGCCCGCCCGAACTCCCGCGACTCGCCCGGCTGCACCAGCCCGCCCATCAGGTGGCACACCAGCTGCATCCCGTAGCAGATCGCCAGCATCGGCACGCCGAGGTCCAGGATCGCGGGGTCGATCGTCGGCGCCCCGGCCTCGTACACAGAGCACGGCCCACCCGACAGCACGATCCCCTTCGGGTTCATCGCCTTCAGTTCCGCCGCCGGGATGTCCGGCCTGACCAGAATCGAGAACGCCCCCGCATCACGGATCCGCCGGCAGATCAGCTGCGCCGTCTGGCCGCCGAAGTCCAAGACCGGGATCACCTCGTCGTGCGGCAGAGTCGGGGCGGGAGCCGGCGCCGGAGCCGCCGCTGACGCTGCCGGCGTGGTGGCGCCGGTGCTGGTCGCGTCGGGAGCGGGAGCACCGATGTCATGGGAAGGCATACGCGGCCCCTTCCGTGTGGAGAGTGCGTTCCGAGGAGCGGAGAGGATAGAACGGCTCTCCATGCCGAGTGCCTGCCCCAATGTGGGGGGGTCGAGGGACCCCGGGATGGATGACGAGGGTGTGTGCCACCTGTCTTGCGCGAGCCACCGATCCGTGCGCGGCGCTCAGAACAGGAACACTAAAAAAGGAAACCTCCGATCGGTGCATCGCCGGCCGGTGGCCGCGCGGTACACTCGCGCGCAGCGCCCGATGCCCCGGCGGACAGGCCGTGCGTGTAATCCTCCGCAGCGTCCGGCGCGGCGAGGGAGGCTCAGCCATGCGACGTTTACTCGCGCTTCTCGCGGTGTTCCCCGGGGCGGCACTCGCTCAGCCCTGGGTGCTCGGCGATCCGACGGCCATGCAGGTCCCGCAGCCGCCGTTCCTTGGCGCGTTCGGCGCCATGGCGCCGACGGCCTGCTACGTCGGGCTGCCACCCATGTCGTGCCAGGTTCCGGAGCCCCCGGCGACGTGCGTGGCCCGAGACGTGTTCATCGCCGACGATTGGCGGGCCGTCGGCACACGCCCCATTCGCCAGATCGACATCTGGATGGTTTGGGGCGACGACTTTTCGTTCTGGACCAACACCTTTCCAGGATTCCCCTTTCCCCATGGCACGTGGGTGCTGGGCGTGTACGACGACCTTCCGGGTCCGGCCATGGGCCCGGGGGACCTGATCTGGACTAGGACCTTTGTCCCCGGGACGTACACCGCGACGCAAGGGCCCGACGCCAACTCCGCGATGTGGGACCCCGTCTGGGAGCGCCCGTACTACGCGCCCGGCGACCAGGTCTGGCAGTACACATTCGAGGTGGTGGCCCAGAACGCCTTCGTTCAGCAGGACGGGCAGGACTACTGGCTCGCCGTGATCAACATCGATCCCGACGACAACGGCACCATCAACTCCTTCGACGCATTCCTCCCCGTCGGAAGGCGTGTCTCGGCGTCGTCGTTCGGCAGCCCGCCCATGTACTCCAAACAGGAGTCCGCGCTCGTGCTTCCGAGCCCGCCGGCCGGCGCGGTCTTTTTCCCGATGACGGTCGCCATATTCTCCAGCGCGTTCGTGGTGAGTAATCCGCTCGATCTCTGCTCCGGAACCCCGCCCTGCAGCGCCGCCGACCTTACCGCCGGAGCCGTGCCCGGCGTCACGTGTTACGGCGTGCCCAACGGCGCGCTCAACAACGAGGACTTCTTCTACTACCTCGCCCAGTTCGCCGCCCAGAACCTCTTCATCGCCGACACCACGACCAGCGCCGTCCCCGGAACACCCGGCTACGGCGTGCCAAACGGCATCCTCAACAACGAGGACTTCTTCTACTACCTCACCCTGTTCGCACAGGGCTGCTGATCAAGCCCAATGTCGGGACCGATCGCCGAACGGGCAGCGTGCTCGCTTGTGGCATCCGACGGGCGCCCGATCCGGCCCTTCATGGAGGGAACCCGGGGGCGCGATGCGCCGTCCGGGATCCAGAGCGAAAGGAGCAGAACATGTGGCGTTTCGCGTTTCTGATCGTGTTCCTGGTGTGCGCCGCGCGCGGGCAGCAGCCGTGGGTCCAGGGGGATCCGCACATCATGGAGATCCCCAGGCCCCCGCTCGGGCTTCCCAGCTTCCCGCCGAACTGGCGGGCGAGGTTCACAGGCAACGTCCTGCCCGTGCCGAACGAGCCGACGCGCGCGATCTTCTGTGCCGACGATTGGTGGGCTGTGGGCACCCGCCAGGTCGGCCAGGTCGACCTGTGGGTCGTGTGGGGCGATGATTACTCGCATTGGCGGAACACCCGCCCCGGCGAGCCGTTTCCACACGGCGGATGGGTGCTCGCGATCTACACCAACGAGAATCGGTGCCCCGCCGATCTGATCTGGACCCACTACTACCCGCCGACGGACTACATCCAGACGCGACGCTTCGATGACCCCAAGGAGATCTCATTGCCCGGGCCGCAGGCCTCGTACTACCTTCGAGGCACCGAGAACTGGCAGTACACATTCACGCTCGCCGATGGCCCCACCCAGCAGGACGGCCGGGGGTACTGGCTCGCCATCTACAGTTTCGATCCGTACTACGACGGGATCATCACCGTTGACGATGCGCTCCTCCCGGCCGGCTGGAGGCAGCCGCGCGACTCCGGCGGGGAGTACCCCATGGCCGCGACCATTCCCTGGCCCGGCTCGCCACCTGTGCCACCGCCCGGCAGCGAGTACACCGAGTTCTACTACACACCCGAGTCGTCCCTGAGCGTCGCCTTCGTCGTCAGCGCTCCCGGGGACTCGTGTTCCGCCATCCCCCCATGCGGGCCCGCCGATCTCACCGCCGGCGCCGTCGCGGGCGTGCACTGCTACGGCGTGCCAAACGGCACGCTCAACAACGAGGACTTCTTCTACTACCTCGCCCAGTTCGCCGGCCAGAACCTCTTCATCGCCGACACCACCACCAGCGCCGTCCCGGGATCGCCGGGCTACGGCGTGCCCAACGGCATCCTCAACAACGAGGACTTCTTCTACTACCTCACCCTGTTCGCACAGGGCTGCTGACCACGGAGCACCCAACGCCGCGCGTCACCAGGCCGCGCCGCCCCGAGCGGCGCGGCCGTTGCTTGCGCCCGTCACTTCTTCGGCTTCATCGCCTCACCATCACCCCCGACGCCATCCCCCGGCTCCTCCATCCTTCCCAACGCCCCCGGCAACTCGATCCCCGCCTGCTTCGCCAGTTCGTGCACCGGCGGCAGCGACCCGATCAGCCCCGACAGGAACTGGGCTGTCTGGCCCTTGACCCCGTTGGGAGCCGTGCCGGCTCCGCCCTCCCACACCGTGATTTTGTCGATCTTCAGGTTCTGGATCGCCTTCACCTGGGCCTGCACCAGTTCGGGGAGTTTCTCGATCATCAGCAGCGTCGGGGCCAGTTGCGGGTGCACCGAGCACGCGGCCATCAACTGGCGGTAGCCCTCGCCCTTGGCCTCCAGCACCTTCTGCACGCCCATGGCCTCGGCCTCGTACCGTGCCAGGATCGCGTCGGCTTCGCCCTTGGCCTCGATCCGGCGCTTCTCGGCCTCCGCCGCCGCCGCGATCTCGATCCGCTGCTTCTCGATCTCCTGGGCCGCCAGTTCCTCCTTCGACAGGCGTGCGATCTCCTGCTGACGCTCGGCCTCAAAGATCGCCTTGGCCGCCGTCGCCGCCGCGACCTCCGACCGGCGCTTCGCCTCGGCCTTCACCTCCGCCAGTTTCGCGGTCGACTCGGCCACCTGGGCCGCCGAGGTGTTCTCGCCCTCGACCGCCTTGGCCTCGGCATCCGCCACGCGGACGCGCTGCTCTTGCTCGGCCGCCTTCCGGGCCGCGATCGTCTCGGCGAGGCGCGTCGCCTGCGCGATCTCCTGGTCACGCTTGGCCTGGACCTCGCCCGTGACCGCCTCGGCCTCCAGAGCCGCCACCGCCACGCGCTGCTTCTGCTCGGCCAGCTTCTTGCCCTCGGTCGCCGCCGCCGCCTCCTTCGCCACGTTCACGTTCCGCTCGCGCATCGCGATCGCCTCACCCGTCGCGCCGTCGCGCTCCTGCTGGGCGACCTCGACCTTGGCCCGGTTGACCGCCTCGGCCGCCGCCCGCTTGCCGATCGCCTCGATGTACCCCGACTCGTCCGTGATGTCCCGGATGTTCACGTTGATCAACTCGAGGCCGATCTTGTTGATCTCCTCGCCCACGTTCTGGTTGATCAGCGACATGAACTTCTCGCGGTCCTTGTTGATCTCCTCGATCGTCAGGGTCGCGATCACGAGGCGCAACTGCCCCAGGATGATGTCCTGGGCCTGCTCCCGGATGTTGTCGTGCGTCAGATACAGCAGACGCTCGGCCGCGTTGTTCATCAGCGTCGGGTCCGTCGCGATGCCCACGGTGAAGGTGCTCGGCACATTCACGCGGATGTTGTTCAGCGACAACGCCCCGGTCAGCGGGATCTCGATCACCATCGGCTCGAGCGACAGGTACGCGTAGTCCTGGATCAGCGGCCAGATGAACGCCCCGCCGCCGTGCAGGCACCGGCTGGCCTTCTTCCCGCCGACCCGCCCATAGATCACCAGGATCCGGTTCGACGGGCACCGCCTGTACCGCTTGGCGATGAACACCGCCAGGAAGAACAGCACCAGCAGCGCCGCCCCGACCAGGATCAACCACAGCAGCGCCCCACCCGGCGGCGTGGCCGCGCTCGCCAGCAGCGGAACCACGCGAGCCAGATCAGCCAGCATCGGTGCCATAGACATTGTCCATTCCCCCTTTAGGGCAGCCGGAACCCGCACGCCATGCTAATGGACCCAGCGCCGGCGTGCAGACCCCGTCCCGCCGCACGCTCATTCGGATTCCACCATGTCGGTTGCGGCGGATTCTCGGAACGGAGACGTTGAACACAGAGCCGCAGAGCGGGAAATAGTGGTCTGCGCTCGGAGCGCACGCTCGGATCTTGATCGCGTGTGCGCGCCGCAGACGCCCCGACCAGAGAATCGAGCCCGTTCGGGCTCTGCCCCCAGTCCTGGCTCTGCCCCAGTCCTGCCTCTGTGCCTCTGTGGCTCTGTGTTCAACACCGCTTCGCACACCCCGCCACCGCCTCCGCCGCCATCACCCCGCTCCGCGTCGCCCCCTCCATCGTCGCCGGCCAGCCCGTCCGCGTGTAGTCCCCCGCCAGCGCGATCGGCACGCCCGCCTCGATCAGCCCCGCCTCCGGGCGCACCGCCTCGAACGCCGGCGTCGCCGCGAACGTTGCCTGGCGCTGCTTGATCGCCCGCGCCCACAGCACCCGCGCATCGCCCGCCCCGGGCACGCAGGCCGCGACGTCGGCCCACACCCGCTCCACGATCTGCTGCTCGCCCATACCCATCCACTCATCCGCCGCACTGATGACCGCGTGCACGCACCGCCCCGGCGCGTCCTTCCGGAACAGCCACTGGGTCCCGCGCTCGACCAGCACCGCGTGCGCCACGCTCAGGATCGGCCGATCGCACCGAAGGTGCACCCCCAGGATCGGGCTGTGCTCCAGCACCCTCTCGAACCGCAGCAACTCGCGCAGACGCGTCGGCAGCACCTCACCAACACGCGCCGGGGGCAGCGCGACCACCACTGCGTCCGGGACCATCTCCAGCCCGTCCCCCATTCGCGCGACCACACCGCGAGCGCCACCACTCGCGCCGTCCTCAATCTCAACCCTGCGCACCCGCGCCCCAAGCCGCACCCCGCCACCCCCACGTTCCAGCACCCACTCAACCCCCTCCCACAGCCGCCCAAGCGCCACGCGCGGCACGCCGATCCGCGCCGCCCCCGCACCCGCCAGCAAACCCTCCTGGAATACCATGAGCGCCACGGTCGCCGACACCCGCTCCACACCCAGATTGCACGCGCTCACCACCACCGGCGACCAGAACCGGCGCACCGTTGCTTCCGGCTGCGCGTGCTCCAGCAAGAACTCCCCGAACGTCCGCCCCCGCCACGCCTCCCGATCCGCGCGAGCAATCGCCGCCATCGCCCCGCCGATCGCCGCCTTGTCCAGCCCAGACAGGAACCTCGCCCGCGCAAATGCCCCCGCGTAGTGCAGCGGCGCTGGCAGCGCCCCCGCCTCCAGCCGCGTCGGCGCGCACCCCGCCCGCAGCCACGTCTGCGTTCCCGACCACTCGATCGCATCCGCCACGCCCAACCGCCCCAGCAGCCACTCGTACGCCGCGCACGCCCCCATCGTCACGTGCTGGCAGTTGTCGATCTCCTCGCCCGTCTCCGGATCAACGTGCGACGTGGCCCGCCCCCCAAGGCGGCGCGTCGCTTCCAGCAGCGTGACCCGCCATCCCAAGTCCGTCAAGCGCACCGCCGCGGCGATCCCGGCGATCCCGCCGCCCACGACGATGGCGTGATGCCGCGCGCTCATCCGGGCAGTCCCACACCCAGCCACCCCGCCAGCGCGATCCGCAGCTTCCTGCCCCTTGCCACCCGCAATCGCTCGCGGACCGCGCGATCGGGCTCCGACGCGATCCGCTCCAGCAGCGCCCGATACACCGCCGCCAGCGCCCAGCACACTCGCGCGCACGCGGGGTCAACCAAGTCCTCGAGCCCGACCGACGCCTCGTACAGACGCCGCGCCTCCGCGGTCCACTCCGCGAAGACCGCCTCGCACCCATTCGCCGGCGTCCACGCCATCAACCCCTCCGCCTCCACCCCGTGCCGCGCCAGCGACGCGGCCGGCACATACACCCGCCGCGGCTCACACCCCAGATCCTCCCGCACATCCCGCAGGATGTTCGTCAGTTGCACCGCGCGCCCCCGCAGGATCGCCCGCCGCCACGCCGCCCGCTCATCCGCCCGCTCCCGCAGCCCCCAGATGCACACGCACGCCACCGCCACCGTCCCCGCCACGCGATCGCAGTACCGCGCCAACTCGCCCTCGTCCCGCACCGCCACACCGCGCGCGTCGGCCTCCAACGCATCCAGCGTGTCCATGAACACAGTGGGGGGGATCTGGTACGCCCGCGCCGACGCAACGAATGCCGCCCACCAACCGGGCTCTTGGGCTCTGAAGTCTGCGTCGTGCAGCGGCGCGGCCGCGCCGCCTTGTGGGGCCAGCGCCGCAGCGGTCAACGCTCGCAACGAACGCAATCCCTCCAGCCGCTCCCCAACGTCCCGACCCGGATCATCCGCCAGGTCATCCGCGTGCCGCATCCATGTATAGATCGCCAGCAACGCCGACCGCCGCGGCTCCGGCGCCAGCGACAGCCCCAGATAGAAGTTCCGCGCGTGCAGGCGCGTGATCGCCTTGCACCGCGCAAACGCCTCCGTGAGCCCCGCTTCCCGCGCCACACCCGCCGCCAGCGCTGCATCGCGCCACACCCGCCGCGACCCGTTCCGCGACGCTTCGAGGGCCTCACCGCGCAGCCACCCCTCCGCTGGCAACTCGATCGTCGCTGGAATCGAAAGCAGACTCACACCCGCGCCCCCCGCTCGCCGGCATCGCTTCCGCGCGACGCCGCGCCCCTCCCCGCCCGCCCGCTCTCCCGATACCTCCGCACCCGCGACATCACCAGCGCCCGCACCAGCAGCCGCGCCTTGGCTGACCGCGAAAGCCGAGGCCTGGCCCACAGCGTCGTGCACCCCGTCGCGTCGATCTGCCGCAGCGTCGCCCGACCGAACGAGTGGAACAAACCAACCGGCGTCGCGATCTCCCGCGGCACAATCCCCGCCAGACCCGCCGACGCGTCGAACATCCCCCGCGTCCGCTCCACCAGCCGGCGCACCGCCCGGATGTATGGCACGCGTGCCCGAGGGTCTTCCGACCTCGCCATGAAGTCCCGCAGCGTGGCCTCATCAAAGCCCGTCTCGCGCCGCGGCAGATAGATCCGATCCCGATCCACCAGATCCCGCCGCACGTCCTGCCAGAAGTTCGTCAGTTGCAGCGCGGTACACAACGCATCCGACTGTTCCAGAATCGTCCGCGCCTGCACGCCAAGCCCCGTCGCCCCAAGCTCAAGGCCGTGCTCATCACGGTCGCTCTTGCCGCTGCCGCCCCCCAGCCGCGCCCCGGCATCCCCAACCCCCCCGATCGCCAGCACCAGGCGTCCCACGGGGTTCGCCGATCGCGAGCAGTAATCGACCAACTCCTCCCACGTCTCGTACCGCGTCACCCGCTGGTCCTGCTCGAACGCATCGATCAGGTCCAGCATCGGGCCCACGGGCAGCGGGCGATCCCGCGAGACCTCCGCAAGCGCCACGAACACCGGATGCCACGGCCGCCCGGCACCCGCACGGGCACCATCGCCTTCCAACGCCCCACCCGCCCGCCGCGCCTCCACCCACGATCCCCACGCTACCGTCTCGCGCCGCCACCACCCAAGCAGCCCCGTTGCCTTCTCCCGCGCCGCCGCGTCGGCCCCGAGCTCATCCCCCAGATCATCGGACCATCGGCAGAACGCGTACACCGCTGCGAAAGGGTCCACCAGCTCCGCCGGCAGCAGGCGCGACAACACCGGGAAGTTCTCTTCGTGCTTCCTCGCGAGCCGACGGCAATACGCCAGCGACTCCGCCGCCCGCGGGGCCTCACGCGCCGGCGCCTCGGGCCCGAACTCGCCCAGCAGCTCCAGCGTTGAAGATGATGCCGCCAGACTCTCCACGCGCCCGTCGCTCCCGCAGGAACCCTCCACCACCTCGAACCGCCAGCGTAGCGGCCCCGACATCCCCCGGCCCCGTGCGAATAATCACCGACAGCCTTCGCGCTCTCTCGCTCTCTGTTCGCTCGTCTCTTCGTTCTCCCCCGCCCCGGAGCCACCGTTGCCCCTCCGCGTCATCCTCTCCAACCCCCGCGGCTTCTGCGCCGGCGTCCGCATGGCCATCGACGTCGTCGACCAAGCTCTCGAAGTCCTCGAGGGCCAGCCCATCTACGTCTACCACGAGATCGTCCACAACAAGCACGTCGTCGGGCGATTCCGCGATCGCGGCGTCACCTTCGTCGAGTCCATCGACGACGTGCCCGAGGGCTCCATTGTCGTCTTCAGCGCCCACGGGGTTTCCCCGCAGGTCCGCCAGGAGGCCGACCAGCGCCGCCTCACCTGGATCGACGCCACCTGCCCCCTGGTCACCAAGGTCCACGCCGAGGCCATCCGCTACGCCAGGCAGGGCTACCAGATCCTCCTGGTCGGCCACCGCAACCACCAGGAGATCATCGGCACCGCCGGCGAGGCCCCGGACGCCACCCAGGTCGTCGAGAGCCCCGACGACATCCCCAACCTCCACATCGTCGACCCCGACCGCCTCGTCTACCTCACCCAGACCACCCTCTCCACCGACGACGCCCAGGTCATCATCGACGCCCTCCGCGCCGCCTTCCCGAACATCAAGGCCCCTCCCGGCGAGGACATCTGCTACGCCACCACCAACCGCCAGGCCGCCGTCCGCCAGATCGCCCCGGAGTGCGACCTCGTGCTCGTCGTCGGCTCCGGGAACTCCTCAAACTCCGTCCGCCTCACAGAGATCGCCGCCACCGCCGGCACGCCCGCCTATCTCATCGACGACGCCTCCGGACTGCGGGATGAGTGGATCGTGCCAAAGCGTGCCGTGGCCCCCACGCGTGGCATGGCTGTGGCTCGGCACGGCCATGCTGATCAACCCCAAGCCCCCGAGTCCCCAATCACCCTCCTCCTCACCGCAGGAGCCTCCGCCCCCGAGGACCTCGTCGCCGGGGTCTGCCGCGAACTCCTGGCGCGCTTCGGCGGCACGATCGAGACCCGCGACATCGTCGAGGAGGACGTCGAGTTCGGCATCCCCGCCACCCTCAAACGCCTCATGCGCGACCGCGGCATCGACCCCGCCGACCGCCGCATCCGCGTCGCACCACCCGACGTCACCCGCGAGACCTACGGCGCGGTGCCGCTGACCATCAGCGCCGGGGACGGGAGGCACTAGGCACCCGTCAAATCCGAAGGCGACGGGTGCGACGGAACAACTCATCGTGCCGCAGCCCAACGGACCACACACGACTCCAACCGAGTGCCTAGTGCCCGATGCCTAGTGCCTCTCCCCCCATGACCCATCCCCCCAA
>JACKHA010000002.1 GCA_020639215.1 Phycisphaeraceae bacterium | reverse complement strand
TTCAGGACGCCGTTGGGCACGCCGAAGCCGGGCTGGCCCGGGATGGCGCCGGTGGTGAGGTCGGGCTCGCACGAGGGGGCGCCGGCGGAATACGAGAGCTCGTCGAGGCCCCAGCCGGAGTCGGTCCCGCTGTTCATGGAGATGGTCGAGAACGTGCCGGACGAGACGTAGCCGACGAACGCGGCGGCGCCATTGCCCGAGGCAGGAGCGGTGAAGCTCTGGCCGTCGACGTTGATCACCAAGGGCAGCGTGTCCATGTCGCTGTAGTCGAACCCGATGGCCGAGACGGCGGCGTTGAAGGCGATGGTCAGATCGCAGCCGACGTTGCCCATGTCGGTGTCGAGGTAGAGGTACTGGGCTCCGCCCGGCGTGGTATTCAGGGCGCCGAAGGCGGGGGCGTTGATGATCTTGATGGCCGCCGGAGTCGACGACGCCGCAAAGTCGTTGCCCGCGAAGTTGGCGATCGCGCCCGAGGCGGTGGTGCCGATGAGGGCGTACGTCTCGAACCCGTCCGTGGTGGTGGAACCGGCGGCGAGGTTGAACGCCCCGCGGTCCGTGAAGAATTGGGCGGACGCGGCGGACGCGACCACGGTGACGGCGGCAGCAGCCGCGACGCAGGTGCAACGCATGGTGGGTCTCCCTTTCCGGGACCGGGCGTGGTGCCCGATCGCATCCATCGCAGTGTACCAGAGGCCGCTTCCGAGCCAAACACGTGGAATCGCCGTGCCTGGCACGTCGCCGGCGGAGAATCGCCGCGCGCCCCTCCGCTATGCTTGCCCCTTGCCTCTTCGCGCCCGGTTCCCGCTCCAGTTTCGGAGGATGTATGGCCGTTCTCGTCAATAAGGACACACGCGTCCTGTGCCAGGGCATCACCGGCTCGTTCGGCGGGGTGCACGCCAAGGGCTGCTTCCACTACGGCACGCGCCTGGTCGGGGGCGTCACGCCCGGCAAGGGCGGGCAGGCGTTCGCGATCGACGAAGGGGCTTCGGTGCCGATCTTCGACACCGTGAGCAAGGCCGTGCGCGAGACGGGGGCGACGGCGACCATGATCTTCGTGCCGCCGGCGTTCGCGGGCGACGCGATCCTGGAGGCGGCCGACGCGGGCGTGTCGCTGATCTGCTGCATCACCGAGGGCGTGCCGGTGCAGGACATGGTGCGGGTGCGGGCGGTTCTCGACGAGATGAACAGCGAGGCAGCGAGGCAGCGAGACAGCGAGACAGGGAAGGGACCGCGGAACGCCGCGTCGCGGATCACGCTCATCGGCCCCAACTGCCCCGGCATCATCACGCCGGGGCCGAAGACGGGCGAGGGCACGTCGTCGCGCGAGGTGTACTCCGACCCGGCCAAGGGCGGCGGGGGGTGCAAGATCGGCATCATGCCGGGGTACATCAACACGCACCGGAGCGAGAAGAAGTGCACGACGGGCAAGGCCGTCGGCATCGTGTCGCGCTCGGGGACGCTGACGTACGAGGCGGTGTGGCAGACGTCGAACCTGGGGCTGGCCCAGTCGACGTGCATCGGCATCGGGGGCGACCCGGTGCGCGGGCTGAACCACATCGACTGCCTGCGGCTGTTCGAGCAGGACCCCGAGACCGACGCGATCCTGATGATCGGCGAGATCGGCGGGAGCGACGAGGAGGCCGCGGCGGCGTACATCAAGGAGCACGTCCGCAAGCCGGTCGCGGCGTTCATCGCGGGGCGGACGGCCCCTCCGGGCAAGCGGATGGGGCACGCCGGGGCGATCATCTCGGGCGGCGAGGGGACGGCCGATTCGAAGATCAAGGCGCTGCAGGGCTCGGGGGTGGAGGTGGCTCTGTCGCCGGCGGATATGGGCAAGGCGATGGCGCGGGCGATGAGGATCGGGTGAACCCCGTGCGCGACGGCACGGCCCTTTGTTATCCACCCGTCCCGAGGTATGCTGCCACAGGGGTTCCGCGAGGGACGCAGATGCGTCGGTACGCCTTTGTTCTGTCAATGGTCTCATGCAGCGGCGTGGCGTCGGCCCAGTCGGCGGCGCTGTCGCTCTCGCACGACGACCCCGACGGCATGGTTTCGCCCGGCGAGGTCGTGGCGGTGACGATGCGCATCTCGTGGAGCGAGCAGCCGCCGACCCTTGTGCTGGGGCTGCTGCAGGGCGACATCACCGCGTCGCCGGGCGTGGGGGTGGCGTCCAGTCCGGCGTTTGCGCACGCGAACCCGTGGGCGAACCAGTTGACGGTGCTGAACCCCGGAACCGCGGTCGGCGGCGGCGTGCAGGGCGTGGACATCCAGAGCGGGCTGTACGATCCTTTCGGGACCGGCTTTGGCCCGCCGCCGTGGGGCGTGCACACTGGGTTTGACGTGGTCCGTTTCGACTGGGAAGCGCCGAGCACGCTGGGTCCGGTCGAGTTCTCGTGGACGAGCACCAACACGATCGGCACGGGGCCGGGGCCGGTGTTTTTCTTGAACGGCTCGACCATCATCACGTTGCCGACGGCGTACACGAGCGCGACGCTGACGGTCGTGCCCGCGCCGGGCGTGGGGGTCGTGCTTGCGATGGGGGTTGGCACCGTCTCGCGTCGGCGGCGGATCGGCTGACCCCCATAATCCTGCGTCAGAGGGCGGATGCACCGAGCGGTTGGGTGGTATCGCCGCCAACGGGGTTCCATAGGAGCCGCCGGCGCGGTAGTCTCGGGCCTGATCGAAAAGGGGCTGCGGGTCTCGGCCGGGTCTCGACGGGGGATCGCCCATGTTCTGGCGCGTGGTCAAACGGATGATCGCCTCGGTGGGCTGCTTCATGTTCATGGGCCTGGGCGGGGCCATCGGCCTGGGGTTCATCCCTCGCTCGGCGATGGCGATCAACCACTACGACCGGTCGCGGGTCAAGACGATCAAGGCGCTCATCATCCGGGCGTACGACACGCTCGGGCCGGTGGGGTGCGGGCTGGCGCTGGGCGGGGTGGGCCTGCTGCTGTTCATCTGGACGTGGGCGTCGCTGGCGATCCCGAAGCACAGGCACTGATCGGAGCGGCGATCGTGGGATCGCGGGTGGTTCTCAGAGCCGCCCTCGCGAGTTCGCGAGGCCATCCGTACGCCGGGCGAGCGGAGGTCTCGGTTCTGGTACGGTCTTGTGCGCGCAAGCCCCCGTGCGGTATCTTGGTCCGGCGTGCCCCACCGGGCACGCCGAGGAGAGACGCATGAGACAGGCCTGGGTTGGGGCGGCGGTTGCGGTGTGCGCGTCGGGTTCGGTCGCGCTGGGGCAGGCGTTGGTGGCGGTGTCGCCGACGATGCAGCAGGGCGGGGGGTACGACTACTTCCTGGGCGGGAACCCGGTGGCGCTGGGCACGAGCCTGGCCCAGGCCCAGCATCCGGTGCCCGGCGCGTTCGGGCCGGTCGTTGACACATTCTCATTCGGCGGGGCGACGTGGTCGACCACGACCACCAGCGCGTGGTCGATCTCGAGCACCGCGACCACGACCGGCGTCACCGGGCAGGTCGTGATGTTCGCCCTGGCCGACGCGACCCAGGCAACGGCGAGCGCCTCGAACCACTCGTTCGCGCAGATCTCGTTCGTCTTCACCGCCGCCCAGCCGATCTCCTACAACGCGATCTGGTCGAGCCCGACAGCGGGCCCGTCGTTCGGGACGGGATCGTACCTGGTGCTCGGCCCGTTCTCGCCGTACCCCCAGGTCAACATGCCCTCCCTGACGACGATGAGCAACTCCGGCACGCTCCCGGCCGGCACCCACGTCGTCACGCTCGTGGCCGACCTGACGGTGACGGCCCAGGCCGGCGGGTTCGTCAACGACGCGATCGGGCTGTCGTTCGACCTGCAGGCGACGGTGATCCCGGCGCCGGGCGCGCTCGCGCTGCTCGGGCTCGGGGCGGTCGGCGCGGGCCGGCGTCGGCGGTAACGCCGGGCGTCCACGCCCAATTCGCCTCGTCGCACCCGCCCGGAACTGGTAGACTGATTCCATGGGTGCGGAATCGGATCCTGGTTCGGGGTCGGACAGCACGCCGATGCCAAAGGCCGCCAAGGCGATCAAGGCGGGCGCCAAGGCTCCCGCCACGCCCGCGGGCGAGCCGAGCGACGGCGAGCTCGCGACGCGGGCCGCCGGGGGCGACGACGCGGCCTTTGCGGCCCTGCTCAAGCGCCACGGCCCGACGGTCCGGGGACGGATCAAGCATGCCATTGGGCAGCACTGGAAGTCGGTGCTCGACGAGGACGACGTGATGCAGGTCACGTACCTCGAAGCCGCGCTGAAGATCTCGACGTTCAGCGACCGCGGCGAGGGCTCGTTCGTCGCGTGGATCCAGCGGATCGCCGACAACAACCTGCGGGACTCGATCCGCGGGCTGGAGCGGGCCAAACGCCCCGACCCGCGGAAGCGTCTGGCCGACAAGCCGCCGGGCGAGTCGTACGCGGCGCTCGTGGAGGTGATGGGCTTCACGCTGACGACGCCGAGCGTGAAGGCGGCCCGGGGCGAGATGGTCACGGAACTGGACCGGGCCCTGTCGAAACTCCCGCCGGACTACGAGAAGGTGCTGCGCCTGTACGACCTGCAGGGCAAGGACATTGAGTCGGTAGCGGCCGACCTGGGCAAGAGCCAGGGCGCGGTGTACATGCTGCGGGCCCGGGCCCAGGAGCGCCTGGCGGAGGTGATCGGCAACGAGTCGAGGTTCTTCAGCCGGGTGCGGTAGGGCGCACCGGGGGCGGCTCGACCGGGCCCCGCCGGGCGGATGAGGCGAAGAATCTGGCAGAATGGCGTGAGCAGGGGCGCGCCCGCGTCGCTTCGCGCCGGACATGCTCATGGCCAACCACCGGTCCAACTCGTCGAACGGCTCACCGGCCCCGAACAAGGCGGGGATCGGCGCGGACGGGCCGGGCGAGCCGGTCGAGTCCCGGATCGGCGGGGTCGACCCCGTCGAGGACGACGCCGCCAGCGACGAGTCGCTGCTCATCGCCGGGGCCCTGGCCCAGGCACGCCGCGGCTCGGACGTGGCCGATCCGCCCGAGCGCCTGCCCCCACCCAGCACCTTCCCCGGCTACGAGCTGCTCCGCGAGATCCATCGCGGCGGGCAGGGCGTGGTGTACCTGGCGCTGCAGAAGGCGACCAAGCGAAAAGTCGCGGTCAAGGTGCTGCACCAGGGGCCGTTCGCGGGCGAGAAGGACCGCCAGCGGTTCGAGCGCGAGGTCGAGATCCTGGCGCAACTGAACCACCCGAACATCGTCGCGGTGATCGACAGCGGGATCACGCCGACGGTTGCGGCGCCCGGCGAACCAGCGGCGGGCGGCGACGCCTCGGGCGGGGACGACTCGGCGGCATCGATGCCGATCGCCGACGCGCGCTCGGTCCGCGATCGGGCCCGCGAGCAGGCGAAGGAGGCGTCCCGCTACCAGGGCTCGTTCTACTGCGTGATGGAGTACATCTCCGGCTCGCCGCTGGACGCCTGGGTCAAGGAGAAGCAGCCGGGGATCGACCAGGTGCTGCACGTGTTCGTGCAGATCTGCGACGCGGTCAACGCGGCCCACCTCAAGGGCATCATCCACCGCGACCTCAAGCCCGCCAACATCCGCGTCGACCACGACGGGCACCCGCACGTGCTGGACTTCGGCCTGGCCCGCGTCGGCGTCGGCGCGACCACCGGCGGCGACACGCCCGAACTCATGACCGTCACGGGCCAGTTCATCGGCTCGCTGCCGTGGGCCAGCCCGGAGCAGGCCGAGGGCGCGCCGGAGAAACTCGACGTCCGCACCGATGTCTACTCGATGGGCGTGATGCTGTACCAGATGCTCACGGACCGGTTCCCGTACCAGGTCGTGGGCATGATGCGGGACATCCTGGACAACATCCTGCGGGCCGAGCCGGCCCGCCCGAGCACGGTGCGCCGCCAGATCAACAACGAGGTCGAGACGATCGTCCTCAAGTGCCTGAGCAAGGAGCGGGAGCGGCGCTACCAGAACGCGGGCGAACTCGGGCGCGACCTGACGCGATACCTGGCGGGCGAGCCGATCGAGGCCAAGCGCGACAGCGGGTGGTACATCATCACCAAGACCGCCCGACGCCACAAGGTGGCCGTCGGCGTCGCGTCGGCGTTCCTGGTCCTCATCGTCGGCTTCGGGCTCGGCATGGGCGGGCTGTACCGCCGGGCCGAGGGCAAACGCGTCGAGGCCGAGAACGCGACGCGCCTGGCCGAAGCCGCGGCACGTGAGGTCGCGGCGGCGCTCGAGGTGAGCCAGACCCAGCGAGCCACCGCCGAGGCGATCCGCGCGTTCTGGGAGGACATGCTCTCGAGCGTCGACCCGGACCGCCCGGTGTCGGTCGCCGACACGCTGGGGCCGACTGGGCGGGACGTGCGCGTGGCCGACGTGCTGCGCGCCTCGGCCGATGCGCGCGAGATCGAGGCGAGGTTCGGCGAACAGCCCGAGGTCGAGGCCGCGGTCAAGCACCTGGCCGGCGCGACGTACGTCGGGCTGGGCCTTCCCGCCGAGGGCGAGCCGCTATTGCGCTCGGCCTTCGACATCCGCACGCGTCTGCTCGGCCCCGAGGCCGACCAGACGCTCCTGACGCACGCGTTCCTGGCGATGGCCGTGGCCCAGCAGCGCCGGTACGAGGACGCGCGGGCGCTGTTCGTCTCGCTGATCGCGGCGACGGAACGGGCCGCGGGCGAAGGCGACGCCCGGCCTTTCCGGGCGATGGCGAGCTACGCCGTGTTCCTGCGGAACACGGGGCGGGGGCGCGAGGCGCTGCAGATGATGGCCCAGGCCGCCGAGGGCTTCCGCGCCGTGCCGGGGGCCGAGGCGGACCTCGGGCGGGCCCTGCTGATGCAGGCCGAGATGACGCTGGGCTACGGCTCGCCCCAGGCGGCCGATGTGGCCGGCCCGATTGCTCAGGAAGGCGCGGCCCTGCTGAGCGCCAGCATCGGCCCGGACCACCCGAACACCGCGATGATGAACCTGATCCTCGCGCGAGTCAGGTTCTTCCAGGGCGACGTGCCCGAGGCCGAGCGCCTGTTCGCCGCGGGGCTCGGCGTGCTCGAGGCGCAGCTGCCCCCGACGCACCCGGACCGCCTAAAAGGCGAGGCTTGGTGGGCCGAGCACCTGCACCGGACCGATCGTCTGCGTGAGGCCGAGGCGGTGTACCGCAGCCTGGTCGAGCGATGGACCGAGTCATCCGGCGCCGAGAGCCTGGACACCGCGTGGGCCCGCGCGATGCTGGGCAGCAATCTGAATCGCCAGCGGCGCTGGGACGAGGGCGAGCACGAGCTGTTCTTCGCGCTGGGGATCTACCGGCGCGACGTGGGCGACGCCCACGAGCGGACCCGCCTGATCGCGGCGAAGATCGCCCAGCTGTTCCGCGAGTCCGGGCAGAACGATCGCCTGCGCGAGTTGCCCTCGACGTTGCGATGACTGACTCAACAGGTTCGCGGAGCCGGAACCGGGACGCTCCGCAGCGGCTCGCTGAATACGCAGAGAAAAGAGGTATGGGTCCATCGGCGCAAGCCGGATGGCCTACTCGTCGCGCGGGGGTTCACCGCCCTGGGGGCGACCGCCGCCGCGCCGTCCGCTCTGCTCACCGCCCGGGCCGCCGCCCTGTGACGCCCCTTGGCCCCCCGGTCCCGCGCCGCTCGGGCGTCCTCCGGGCGCCGCGCCCGGCCCGCCCGACGTCGGCATGCCGCCGATCGGCTGGGGCTCGCCCGCCTCGCTCAGTTCAAGCCCGACCGCCCTCAGCTGCTCGGCCCTCCACGCCTCGGCGATCACCTCGCCCGCCGCCGGCTCTCGCACGAGCACGGGCGTGCCCGCGTCGATGCCCGCCAGAACCTCGGCGAACAGCTCGCTCCGCCGACCAACCTGGACCGGCACGCGGACGAACTTGTTGCCGCGAGGCACGTGGACGTAGCGAACCAGTCCCTCAGCGAAGATGGCCTGGATGGGCACGGCCAGCGCGTTGTCCACTCGTCCAAGCGCAATCGTGGCGTCGGCCCGCATCGAGGGCTTGAGTTCCACGCCCTCGGGCGTGCGGATCGTCGTGCGGACGGTGTACTCGCGCCGGTTCGGGTCGCGCCAGTCGCTTCCCTCCGCCAGCACGCCGATGGACACGACCTCGCCCGTGAACGTGTGCCCGGCCAGCGCGTCGATCGCGATGTTCACGCTCTGGCCCTGGCGGACCCGTCCCGCCAGGCTTTCGTGCACCCGGACCTTGGCGATCATCTCCGACGTGTCCGGCAGGATGATCAGCGACTCGTTCGGGCTGACGTCTCGACCGATCTGCAGAGGCGTCTGCCCGTTCTGGCCCCAGCGCGAGCCGCGGTCCACGCTCGTCGCGTACACCACCAGCCCGGACGTCGGGGCGATGATGTCGCAGTTGATCAGCTGCTCCTGGTCCTCGGCCAGGCGGGCCTCGCGGACCTGGAGCTGGCGGCGCGCGTTGATCCGCTGCGCGTTGCGGCTGACCAGTTCGATCTCGTTCTGACGCTGCACGCGATCGACCTCGGCCGTCGCCTGCTCCACGTCGGACCGAAGCTGCGTCAGCTGGCGCTCACGCTGGTACTGCTGGTAGGAGTCCAGGGCCAGCTCCGCGCGCGCGATGGCGGCCCGAGCCGCGATCAGGCGGATCTCCTCCTGCTTCAGATCGTCGGATGAGAGGAACCCAAGCCCCTGGAGGCGGACCTTCCGCTCGTACAGGTCCTCGATGCGGGCCAGGTCGATCTGGGCTCGCTCCAGGTCCAGCTGCAGGTCCTGCATCCGCTGCTTGTCGTCGCCCTCGAGCCACTGCTGCAGCGACAGCTCGGCCAGGCGCAGGCGCACCTGCGCCTGCTCGAGGCGCGACTCGTTCTGGCTGACCTGGATCTCGTACTGGTTCTCCGCAGCAACCAGATCGGCCCGGGCCGACTCGGTCCGGAGCGTCTCCTCCTCGATGCTGGTGCGGATCTGATCGCTCTTGAGACGGACCAGCACCGTGCCGGCCTGCACGAACGTGCCCTCGGGGACGATCTCGACGATCGACGACCGGTCGTCGAGTTGGCTGCGCAGTTCCACCTGACGCCGGGCCTCGAGCTCACCCGTCGCCGTGGTCGTGATGTCGAAGGACATCTGCTCCGCGAGAACAAGGTCAGCGGTCCGGGACGCGGGCTTGGCGTCCTTGGGAGCCGCCGCCTGGTACGCGACAACGGTGCCGCCGGCCAGCAGCGCCAACGCTGCGGCCACGATGATTGTCGTTCGCCCCGCGTTCCTGCGTCCCATCCGAGCCTCCACATGCGAACGACCACTGCCCACGAGCAGCGTTCCGGGACACGACGGGGCCCCAACCTGAACAGGGGGCAACCGCCGGCCCCGCCGACCTATTCCGCCACCCACCAGTTCAACCGGCCAACTTCCGAAAGGTTACGCGTGAAGGGGTTCGCCGGCGCCGGGCGGGTCGATTCGCCCCCTCGGCCGGGCAACTCGCCCGTCCGCCCCGCCGCCATCCGCCCAGATCCCGATCAGAGTCACGGGACGATGACCGTCCGGTTCTCGCGGCGCCCGTTGTCGGTCTCGCGGATGCTGGCGGTGATCGCTTGCCCGGACAGCAGTCGGGCGCCATCCGCGTAGAAGAAGCGGCGGGCGAGCTGGCTGCGCGGGGCGACCTGCCCGATCGTGCGTCGCTCGCGCGGGAAGCCGGGGGCGAACACGACCGAGTCGAGCACGACCGGCGTGTCACGCGAGTTGCTGATCGACAGCTCGACCCACAGGTCCGCCCCGTTGGGACGGGTCGAGAGGCGCAGGTCCACCCCGTCGAGCCCGACCTCCATCGGGGCCGCGATCGTGATCCAGCCCAGGTCCTCGCGCCCGGCCAGACGCACGTCGATGATCCAGTTCTTGGTGCCGGCCTCCTCGAACTCACGCATCAGCACCGAGAGCGGCATGGTGGCCTCGCCGCCGGCCGGCGCCTCGAAGTCGAAGGTGCGGGGCTCGATCCGCCACGAGCGGTCGCGCTGGCCGCCCGCGCCCGTCCCGCCCGGATCGACGATCAGCGCCCGCCCGGCCAGCGGCAGGTCCCAAGGGTTCCGGAGGATCAGCGACAGATCGAGGGGAGCGGCCTGGGCCGTGATGGTCGGCGGATCGACACGCAGCGACGACTGCAGGCGGACGAGGGCGACATCCACGCCCTCGACAATCACCGGCATGTCGGTCAGCGGGATGCGATGGCGACGGGCGATCAGGCCCCGCCGAATCTGCTCCTCGGGATGCACGACCCGCTCGTTGCCGAAGGGGTCGATCACCCGGACCGGCCCCGTGCTGAGCATCATGTCGATCGCGGCGCTCTCGGGATCGGCCCATTCGGACCAGGCGACCAGGGCGCCGGCCTCCGTGCTCCGGTCGCGCGGGCTGAGCACGAAGCAACGCACGCCCGGCGAGGTTGGGGCCGTGCCGAGCACCTGTCGCCCGCCGAGATGGTCGCGCAGCGTCCGCCACGCGGCGAGCTGCGGGCGGGGCATCAGCGTCGCGCGTGGGTCGTCGCTCCGGACCCATGGATCGACCAGCGACAGGCGCGGCTGGGACGCCCCCGCCCCCGCCCAGGCGTGGACGCCCCTCCGGAACGCGTCGATGACGGCGGCCCGGGAGCCGTAGATGTCAGGGTCGATGGTTTCGAGCACAAAGGTCGTCGGCGTGGGGGAGGAGGCCGAAGCGGGCGGGGTCCACTCCCGCACGGCCTCTTCGACGCCCTCGGGGGCGAACGACGCCGGCACAAGAACATTGAACTCGTGATCGATGCCGCGGACCGACGGGAGCGCCGCGGGCTCGCGATCGGCCCGCCATGGAACCACAAGCACCGGGCCGGGCACGAGACGGGCGATCGCCCCGCCCGCGGCCCGCAGGTTGTCCTCGAACGCCGCGGAGCCGGTCGCCGACTCGTCCCCGGCCGCGCCGAGCTGCCACCGCCGGACCGATTGCCCGAAGCGATCGAGCAGCGGGTCGAGGTACGCCGACCAGGTTGTCCTGTCCTGGGCCAGCGCTCGCATGACTTGCTCGCGTCGGATCCCCAGCACGCTCGCGAGCGTGTCGGGCACGGTCGTGAGGGCGAACTCGACGTGCCCACGGAGCGTGCCCGTCGATGCGGTCAGCTCGCCCAGGCCCTGCGCCAGGGCGCCGATCGCTTCGGGCTCCAGCGACGCCGGCCAGATCGGGAGCGTGAGGTGATCGACCGACGCGACCTCGCCCGCCCCGGCGATCTCGCGCGGCGTGCCCAGCGCCGGGTCGCTGACCAGCACGCCGAAGCCCCCCGGCGCCTCGCCCCGGGCCCGGCGGGCGGGCAGCCATGCCAGGTCGAGCGTGCCCCATCCCAAACGCCGCCCGTCGCCCCAGATCTCGACCACCACGCGGTACCACCCCAGCCGAGTCAGGGCCGGATCCCACCGCTCCTCCCACCGCCCGCTCTGCATCGGGCGACGCATCGAGCGCACGAGCCGACCGTCGGCGTCAAAGACGCGGCAGACGCCCTCGAGCGTCTCACCCGCCGCATCGCGAGCGAGGATCGTGATCACCGGCTTCGAGGGCAGATTGACCACGTTGCCGGGCGCGCCCGTCGACAGCGAGACCCGCGGCTGCTGAACAACCGACACGTCGTCGAACCAGGCGGCCCCGGAGACATCCGACGCCCAGGCCCGCCCGTAGCCGGGCGCGTCGCGCGCGAACTGCTCGGGTTGGAGCAGCGAGAGTTCGATGCGGACGAACGCGGCCTCGGGGAAGTCGCCCCGCACCGTGACGCCCACCTCTTCCCATTGGCCGTCGGTCTGCATGGGAAGGCTGCGGACGCGGCTCCCGGGGATGACCCCGCCCCGATCGTCGAGGAGGCTTGCTTCGATGAACGCGCGGGCGTGCTCCAGGCCGTGCGTGCGGACCATCGTCGAGACGCGGTAGTCGGCCTCGGGGAACACCGGCAGCACGCCCGGCTCGACGATGAGGGAGGTCGAGCCGCCGCGCGTGGGAAGGCGCACAGAGCCCTGCCCGGCGAAGGCGACCCCATAGTCGAGCTCCGGCGCGTTGAAGATCGGGAAGCCGGGGCGGTCCTGGCCGAGCCCGTCCTGGGCGACACGCCACCGCAGCGGCACCAGCCCGGGGTTGGTTGAGAACTCCTCGAAGTCGAACAGGCCGACGGTCCGCCGGGCGGCCTCGGGGCGGCGGTCGGGCTGGGGTTCGGGTTCGGGCTCGGGCTGTGCCGACACAACGCTCTGGGAAGCGCTCGCCGCTGCGGCGGCCGCCCCGCTGGCGGGGGCGCTCAGCACTGCCAGCGATCCCGCGATGCCAAGAATCCGGCGCATCGCACCGGATATCGGCCATGCCGGGTCGGGGGGATGATCCGAACAGGGTCGCGGGCCCCAAGACTCAGGCGACCCCGCCGCGCTGGCACCACACCATCGTCTGGGCCGGCGCCGGCGCGAAGCGGATCCGCCGGAACCCAGCGGCGCGGAGCGTGCGGCGCACCCACGCCCGCTCGTAGGCCACGGCCGCCTCCGGGTATCGCTGGTTCTCGATCCACGCGGCCCCGCGCTGGTGGGCGAACGTCCATCGCCCGCCACGCTCGACGTGCTCGCGGACGAACATGGTCAGGTACAGCCACCCGCCGGGGCGGAGCACCCGGGCCGCCTCGCGCGCGTACTCCACGAAGTCTGCTCGGAGCAGATGGCTGAACAGCGAGTTGGCGAACACCAGATCGCGGGAGGCGTCCGGCGTCGGGATCGCGAGCGACTTGGCGCCGGCGTCCGGGCCCGATTCCGAGTCCGGCCGATACGTCGCGCTGGCCTTGCCCGCGTCGTGCCACTCGAAACGCCCGTCGAAGCGCCTCCGACACCACGCGAGCATTTCCGCATCGATGTCGACGCCAAGGTACGAGCCACGGAACCCCCGCCCCCAGAGATTCAGGTCGCGCAGGGGCATGGCGAAACGCCCGCAGCCGCTGCCCAGATCGACGATCCGTGAGTCCAGACGCACATGCCCGCGGCCCAGCAGAACCATCCAGAAGTGGACGCCGGTCGACCGGAACGCGAACCCGTTGAACAGCAGGCGGTTCTGCACGCCGACCCGGAGCCGCATGCGGTTGGGAGGCAGGCCCCGCAGTTCCCGCCAAGGCCAGCTCAGCGCGCGGTCGAGCGCATCCAGCGGGAGCATGAGCCAACGCCGGCGCGTGAGCGGCGGGAGCGAAGGAACCACGCGTCGGAGCAGGCGGTCTGAAGCCATGGGCGGTTCTTGAGCGTCGCTCGATCGGGGAGTGGCGAGTGTACGGACCGACGATCCCATGCCGCCCTGAACGGTGGCCCCATCAGCCGTCCGGAGCCGCCCGTATCCTCAACGACCGAGCGGCATCAGAGTCTCCGCGGCGTGCGCGCCCCGGTGGGCGGTCAGCGGCCGAGCGGCCCGCCGGGCCGTTCCCCGGTGGACCTCGGACGACTCGGTGGTCCGCCGACCGTGTGAGCACCAACCCAATCCCCGGCGTCGGTCGTGCCGCGCGGCACGCCCGCCGGTTCAGGAGGCCCAAATGGCACGTCCCCGTCTGTTCGTCCCGTCCCTGTTCCTGGCGCTGGCTGGCGTGGCGCTCCCCGCCATGGCGCAGGTCACGACCGTGGTCTACGAGTTCCCGGAGCACCCCGGGCTCGAGCTGCTCTACGGCTACTTCGGTGGCAACCAACCCGTCGCCGGCGACATCGTCTCCACCCGCGCCATCATCGATTTCACGCCCGACCCGGGCACCGACACCTCGAACTTTCTCTCGGCGTTCAGCGTTCCGGTCGACCCCCCGATGGGCGGCAACACCGAGTTCGTCCTCATCGGGAGCGAGATCGGCTGGGTCGGCAACACCCGCCAGACGTACACCCTCCAGACCGACGCGTTCAACGGCCCGATCCGGGAGGGCCGGTTCGGCTGGATCATCGCCGGATTCGACCCCGAGATGCCGTTCCAGGGCACGTTTGTCGACTCCCGCCTCGAGTTCGACGTGATGGTCGCTCCGTCGTGCCGCCCGGATCTGACCACCACGGCGATCCCCGGTGAACCCGGGTTCGGCGAGCCGGACGGCGTGCTGACCAACGACGACTTTTTCTTCTATCTCCTGGCGTTCGCCGAGGCCGATCTCGGCGTGGCCGACCTCACGACAACGGCGATCCCGGGCACACCGGGCTACGGCGAGCCTGACGGCGTGCTGACCAACGACGACTTCTTCTACTACCTCAACCTCTTCGCCGAAGGCTGCTGATCGCTCTGGCCGACGCCGAGTCGCAGCGGACATGGGGCGCACCGGGCGTTCGTCGCCCGGTGCTTTCGTTCGCCCATCCCGCGCGCCCGCCCCCGCAGCCTGCGACGCGTTGGGCAATACCTTTGGGCATGCCAAAGCCCCCGGACGACCATGCCGCTCGGTCCGGTGAGCGCGCGAGTGCGTCGCGATGCCCGGCCGCGCCCGGTGAGTGGTTCGCCGCCCCGCGCCTGGGTGGGCGATTCGTCCGCCTCGAGCCCTTGCACCCCGACCACGCCGACGCGCTCTTCGACGTCGGCGACCCGAGGACGTTCCTGTATCACCTCACCGTGCCCGCGGCGTGGACACGCGAGGCGTTCGGCGAGTACATCGCGCGCCTGCTGGCCATGACCGACCGCGTCACGCTCGCGATGCTCGACGCGAAGACCGGATCGCCCATCGGCGCATCGGCATACCTCGAGATCCGCCCGGCCCACCGCGCCCTGGAGATCGGCGCGACGTGGATCACGCCCTCTCGGCGCGGCACGGCGATCAACCCCGAGTCGAAACTCCTGATGCTCTCCCACGCCTTCGACACGCTCGGGGCGATCCGCGTGCAACTCAAGTGCGACGCCCGGAACCTGCAAAGCCGCCGGGCCATCGCCAAACTCGGGGCCACCGAGGAGGGCACGCTCCGCGACCACATGCTCGCGCCCAACGGCTCCCGACGCAACACGGTGTTCTTCTCGATCCTGGAGGGCGAGTGGGCCGATGTGCGGAAGAACCTGGAGCGGAGGTTGGAGGCGCTCGGAGTCGAGTAGGCCGTCCGATCGCCCAAGAGAGTCGGTGCGGCACACGACCGCGTCGCGACCTCGCGACGAGGGGGTCAGGCTTTCCAGCCCGACCGGAATCCGGTGCGCGCGAGCGACAGGCGGTTGCGTCATCGGCCCGGGCGTCGCGTGACGGCGACAGCGGCTGGTCACGACAGACGGGTCGCCGCTGCGAGCGGGGCTGGAAAGCCCCGCCCCCTCATCGATGACCAGAGGGCGTGCGTCAAGCGCGCTACCAATCGAGCGGGCTCGTCCACGCCGCGCGCAACGCCGCCACCGCCTCGTCCACACCCGCTTCGGACCACGCAAGCCTCCCGGTCTCGTTCAGCTGCCCCACGATCTCGCACGCCACGCCACCCATCACCCGGCGCAGCGCCTCCACGTCGCTCGGCGCGACCTCGAGCACGTACCGCGAAGGCGACTCGCCGAACGCCCACGAGAGCGGGTCGATCGGCGCCTCGGGCGAGAGCAGTTCCGCGCCCAGGGCGGTCGCTCGCTTCGACGGATCGCCCGATGTCGGAGCCGCCGCGATCAGCATCTCGGCGACGGCGCTCAGCAGCCCGCCATCGGAAACGTCATGGGCCGAGACGACGTGGCCGGCGCGGATCGCCTCGTGCACTTGCCGCGCGACCCGCGGCCCTTGCTCAAGGTCCGTCGTCGGGAACCGCTCGAATGCCGGGCCCTCGCCCCCCGCGACCATCGCCAGGTGCGATCCCGCCAGCGCCTCCTGCGTCCGCCCCACCAGCACCAGCAGGTTCCCCGCCCGCTTGGCGTCCATCGTCGCCGCCCGCTCGATCTCCGGCACGATGCCGATGCCCGTGATCAGCAGCGTCGGCGGGATCTCGATCGTGCGACCGGGCGAGCCGCCCTCGCCGGGGATCGTGAACTGGTTGTTCAGCGAGTCCTTGCCGCTCACGAACGGCGTGCGATACGCCTTGGCCCCGTCGTAGCACCCCTCGGCGGCCCGCACGAGCGACCCCAGATTCTCAGGCTTCCTGCACGAGGGCCAGCAGAAGTTGTCCAGGATCGCGATCCGCGACGGGTCCGCCCCGACGCACACCAGGTTCCGCACGCACTCGTCGATCGCGGCCAGCGTCATCCAGTACGGATCGCCCGACGGCCTGCCCTCGTTCGAGGCGACCACCATGTGCCCCGTCGCAAGCCCCTGCGAGATCGCCAGCCCCTTCCCGCTGCCCGGAACCGGCTCGACGATCGCCGCGTCGCTCGGCCCCGCCCCCGGCCCCACCAGCGGCTTGACCACCGTCCGCCCCTGCACCTCGTGGTCGTACTGGCGGATGATCCAGTGCTTGCTGGCGATGTTGGGGTGGGAGAGAAGAGAGAGGAGAGAGGTAGAGATGGAGGGCGAGACAGCGGGGCAGCGAGACAGCGAGACAGGGGAAAGCGCGCGGACGGTCTCCGGCGCACGGAGCCCTGTCTCGCTGTCTCGCTCCCTCGCTGTCTCGCCTCTCCAAACCGCCTCCCTCGTCGGCGTCGGGATCCCCTCGTGCAGGAAGTGCATGGACAGGCGCCCGACCTCCGTGCCGTGGTACAGCAGCACCAGGTCGCCTTCGGGATGCCCAAACTCGCCCAGGTCGGCCCACTCGACCCCCTCCTCGCGGCAGATCGCCGCCAGCGCCTCCACGTTGCCCGCCGGCACCGCCAGCACCATCCGCTCCTGGGCCTCGCTGATCCAGATCTCCGTCGGCGACAACCCCTCGTACTTCAGCGGCGCTCGCTCCAGATGCACCGTCGCCCCCAGGTCCGCCCCCATCTCGCCCACCGCCGACGAGAACCCGCCGGCCCCGCAGTCGGTGATGGCGGAAAACAGCGACGAAGCGACGGAGCGACGAAGCGACGGAGGGAAAGGCGCGGCCGGGCCAGCGTCGCGGAGCCCTTCGTCGCTTCCCCAATCCCGCGCCCTCAGCACCACATCCAGCACCCGCTTCTCCTCGATCGCGTTGCCGATCTGGACCGCGTGCGCGAACTCATCCGCATGGGTGTCCGTCAGTTCCGCCGAGGAGAACGTCGCCCCGTGGATCCCATCGCGCCCGGTCCGCCCGCCCAGCGCGATGATCCGGTCGCCCGCCCGGGCCTTGCCCCCCACCGCCCACCGCGGCATCACGCCGACGCACCCGCAGAACACCAGCGGGTTGCCGATGTGCCGATCGTCGAACCAGACGGCCCCGGACACCGTCGGGATGCCCATGCGGTTGCCGTAGTCCCGCACACCGGCGACGACCTCGGTGAGGACGCGCTTCGGATGGAGACAACCGGGGGGCAGCGAGACAGCGAGAGAGCGAGACAGCGAGACAGGGCTCTGAGAGTCGGAGGCGGTCCGAGTGTCTTCCCCTGTCTCGCTGTCTCGCTGCCTCGCTGTCTCGCCCCATCCATCAGGAAACGCCACACAGAACACATCCGTCGACGCGATCGGCTTGGCCCCCAGCCCCGTCCCCAGGATGTCGCGGATGCACCCGCCGATGCCGGTGGCCGCCCCGCCGTACGGCTCGATCGCCGACGGATGGTTGTGCGTCTCCACCTTCACGCACACCGCGTGCTCGTCGTCGAACGCGATGATCCCCGCGTTGTCCTCGAACACCGAAAGGCACCAGTCCACGCCGTCGGCGATCAACTCGTGCGTGGCCGCGGCCACCGTGCTCTTGAGCAGGTTGTTGATCGTCACCGACCCGTCGGCATTGACCACATGCCCCGGCCGCCCGCGCCACCGAATCGGATCCTCCCTTGTCTCGCTGTCTCGCTGCCCCGCTGTCTCGCTCTGCCCTCCGTCGCTTCGGTACCTCACCACACTCTTGAGCGTCTTATGAACGCAGTGCTCCGACCACGTCTGGGCCAGCGTCTCGAGCTCGATCTCGCGCGGCTCGCGCCCCAGCGACTCGTACTGAGCCTGGATCGCCCGCATCTCGGCCAGATCAAGGAACAGGTGCGCCTCGCGCGACAGCCGCTCCAGGGCCGCGTCGTCCAGGCCCCGCAGACGCACCTCGCGCACCGCCAGGGAATATCGGTGCCCCTTCGGCAGCGACTCCGGGTGGTGGGCCCCATGGTGGATCGCGTGCACGACCGGGTTGGCCAGCAGTCGCCGGGCCAGCCGATCGGCCCCGTCCCGATCGAGCCCGTCGATCTCGTACCGCCAGCCGGTCGAGACCTCCACCTCGGCCCCCACCAGATCGCGGATCGCATCGCGCACGGACTGCGCGACCGGGTCCATGACGCCGGGCAGCGGATGGACTTCGACCGCGAGCGAGCCGGCGCTGCCCGAATCACGCCTCGCGCCACGCGCCGCGCCGCGCTCGGCGATCCGCCCAACCTCTGTCACCGGATCGACAAGCAGCGAGTCCCGGACGCGCAGAAGTTGCGCCTGATCGAGCACGCCCTCGATCAGATACACCCGGCTGGCCGCCACGCGCGTCGGGGAAAGCCCCAGACCTCTCGCGTCGTGCGCCACCGCCGCCCCCTTCGGATCGAGCATCCCCGCCTTCGGGCGGACCTCGACGCGGTGGACGCTGGCATGGACAGGGGGTGCGGCGGGGCCGCTGGTGGCGGTGGGCATGGGCAACTTTAGTTCGCTCGCTCGCGTCCGCCGCCCACCACCGAAGCCCCGCCGACGGGTTCCCGCCGCCCGCTGGCCCGGAAAAGTCGCCCCTTCCGCCCTCGATCCCCTGTTTTTGCCTCCGGCGTGGCCCACGAACGCCGATCAAACCGTGTAGTCTTGGGTTCGAGCGAGGGCCGCGCCGTCGGCCCGAGGGTCCGTGCATGGCGACGTCACCGTTCAAGCCGATGCTCTTCCACCCGTTCCGGGCCATGCTCGAGCAGGCCGCGGCCAACGGGCACCGCATCGAGCCCGTGAACAAGCAGGCTTGGAACAAGTACCTGCGGGACCACAAGATCCCGATCGGCGGGCTCATGGTCTACGGGCAGTCGCTCTCCGAGACGATCCGCCCCGTGATCATCAGCGGTGCCGGTGAGCAGGACGGGCTGTACTTCTGGTCGCCCGACGAGGAAGTCGTCGCCAAGTTCGTGCCGCCCACGCCACCGGCAGGAGCAGCCCCCGCGCCCGCGAGCGATGCCCCACCAGCCGAGGCACCTCCGCCCGAGGCTCCGCCGCCGGCGGACCCACCGCCCGCCGGGGATGCTCCGGCCGCCTGATCCACCAGGTCAATTGAAACGGTCTCCCGCGCCGGGTGGCACGCCCACGCGCAGCGCGGGCGTGGCGAGCACGCGATCGCGCCGTCCAACCATTGGACACGCGGAGGATGAGGGGCTTTCAGAGTGATCGACCACGCCCGCGATGCGCGTGGGCGTGCCACACCTGATGGCGCACACGTTGTGGAGGTGTTCCTACCCGTGCCAGATGGAGGTGGTCAGGGGCGCGGCCTCGGGAAGGGCCTCGATCTCGACCGCCACCAGCTCGCCGCCCTCGACTTCGCTCGCGACCGTCGCGCCCACCTGATCGGCGATCTCCCGTTCCTCGTGCAGAGGCACGAACTTGCCCGCGACCAGGCACAGGTCCTCGTGGATCGGACGCACACGGTGCACCACGAACCCCCGCCCCGGGTGACGCCCATCGGGCAGACGCCAGACGTGCATCTCGAGCAGGTCGGTGACGTTCGGCGGGTACGCGTCGCGGATGACGAACGCCGCCCCGTTGGTCGATCGCTCCAGCAGCCACCCCACGCGGAACTCGTCGCGCCGGTCGGCACGCCAGAAGATCGGATCGGAGCAGCGTCGGCGGACTTCGCGGCGGCGTTCGGCCTCGGGCATGGCTGGCTCCAGCGCTTCGCCCGCCGACACCAGCGGCGGACCTGCACCTATCGGCCCTGCCGATGCCGACCTTGCCTCGGACTTGCAGGTTTACGCCCGATTGTGGGGCCGCCGCGCCGTGCCCACTCGGCGGCGTCCCGCGGCACCGTCAACGGCGACGCAGCGCAGGATCGACCCGCAGCCGCGTCGTGGCCTTCTCGTCGCACAGCGGCATGTTCTGCCCGGGCGCGTCGATCAGGTCCTGGAGCGTCACGTTCTCGTACGTCTCGATGATCCGCGCGATCGCCTCATCGGTCTTGCGGTGCAGCGGGCACAGATTCGGGCCGTGGTTGGCCAGCCCGAGCGGGCACGTCCTGATCCGCTCGATCTTGGTCACGGCCCGCACCACGTCCAGCAGCGAGATCTGGGCCGCCGGGCGGGACAGTTTGTACCCCCCGCCCACGCCGCGCCGCCCCTGGATCAGCTCGGCGCCCGCGAGCAACTGGAGCACCTTGGCCAGGTAGTTGGCCGGGACCTTGGTCCGCTCGGCCAGCGACGGCGTCGGCGTCAGCTCGTGCGGGCTGTACGCCAGCATCGACATCGCCCGGAGCGCGTACTCGGTCGTTTGCGACAGCATGCCCCGTCCTTTGGCCCGCGCGCCGTCGGCGATCGTCGCCGACGCTCGGGCGCGGGCGGTCCCTCCGATTCGGATAAGCGTAGCCAGAAATCAACCTTGCCGCTCACGCCACGCGGACGCCAGCCTGCGCGGGGGACTCAACCACGGGCGGATCGGCGGGCGTGCCGGACTCCAGACCGGCGCCCTCCCGAGCGCCCGAGGCCTTCCGAGGCGGGCGGCACCCGGCGAACTGACGCCCCAACTCCCGGTAGTCCGCCGCACCCGGCGCCTGCGGCGCGTATTCGAAGATCGTCTGCCCGTACGACGGGCACTCGGCCAGCTTGATGTTCCGCCGGATCGGCGGCTCGAACACCCGCCCCCCGCTCCACGGGGCCGCCTGGTCAGCCTGCGACTCGAAGAACCGGCGCAGGTCTTCCACCACCTCTTGCGCATGGGTCGTTTGCGAGTCGTACATGCACACGACCACGCCCGCGACCCGCAGCCCCGGGTTCAGGCGCGTCGACACCAGGCGCACCGTCTCGAGCAGTTTGCCGACGCCCTGCAGCGCCAGGAAGTGCGCCTGCATCGGGATCAGCACCTCGCCCGCCGCCGACAGCGCGTTGATCGTCAGAAGCCCCAGCGACGGCGGGCAGTCCAGCAGCACCGTGTCGAACTCGCCACGCAGATTCTCCAGCACGCGCGTCAGACGCTGCTGCTTGTCCGGAAGCGCCCCCAGTTCGCTCTCCGCTGCCGCCAGGTCCGTCTCGGCCGGCAGCACGAACAGCCCCTCGCGCAGCGTCGGGCGGACGATCCCCGGCACGCGGCTGTCCGGGGCCGCCAGCAGGTCATAGATCGACCCAGGCCCCTCGCGCGCATCCACCCCCAGGTGCAGCGTCGCGTGGGCCTGCGGGTCAAGGTCGACGATCAGCACCCGCTGGCCGAGTTCGGCCAAGGCCGCCCCCAGGTTCACGGTGGTCGTGGTCTTGCCCACGCCGCCCTTCTGGTTCATCAGGGCGACGATGCGGACATCCTGTCCTTGTTTGGCTTCCATGCTGGGAGAGTGTATCGGCAGAATGTGCGGCTCCGTGCCAGCGGGCAGGACTTTGGCGCCGCCACGAGGGGGTCGTGCTTTCCAGCCCGACTCGCATCGGGGACAGGCCTCTGGATGCCGCAAAGCAACGTTGGCACGCCGACCCGACGACGAGGCTGCCGATTGATCCGCGCGTGCCGCCGCCGCGAGCGGGGCTGGAAAGCCCCGCCCCCTCGACGGGAGATCCCCCACGCCGCGCCCATCGCCCCGCTCATCCCCGCTCATTCCGCACAATCACATCCGCCACCCCCCGATACCCCGGTGCATACCTCGCGAACGTCGGGTCGGCCACGGTCTCAAAGAACTCGCGGGCGTACTCGACCGTCCACCCCCGCTCCCCGCCCCGCTCGCGCCGCTCGACCCGGGCCAGGCGGGCCCCCGCAGACGCCTCGACCAGCACCCGCACGTCCAGCACGCCCCGCACCCGCTCGTGCAGCGCGTGCAGCCCCTCGCACACGATGACCCCCGACGCCCGCACCTCGCGCTGCCCCACCCGCCTGTGCTCCTTGAAACTCCACTCCGGCACCAGCGTCGCCTCGCCCCGGGCCAGGCCCGCCAGATCCCTCGCAAGACGCTCCAGGTCCGACGACTCGGGCAGGTCCCGCAGGTGCTCGGGCGTCGCGTCATAGTCCGGCAGGTAATCGTCGGTCGTGACCACCAGCCCGCCCGCGCGTCCCGCCAGCAGCCGCGCCAGGTGCGACTTGCCCGCCCCCGGCGGCCCCGCGACGCCGACCACAGCGTGCGGGCGATCCAGACGCGCGACAAGCGCCCCCACGTGCCCGTGCAGATGCTCGATCGCCGCGTCGAAGTCGAGATGGAGCGGGGCCGCGGGCACGCCAGACGGTATCCCGTGCCGCCGATCCCGCTGGCGGCGCGACCGGCTAAAAACAGCGCCGCGATCGTAAGATCGCGACGGGATCGGGCACGCCCACCTGCCGTCGGCCTCGCGATCTCACGATCGCGGCTCCGACACACCCCCTCAATCTCCCGCCGGCCTTCCACCCTTCCTCGGGTCGCTTGCCGCCTCCCAGAACCCGCGATCATCCCGCCGGATCAGCTGCACGACGCACAGGTTGTCCCGCTCGTTCACCTCGTAGCCACGGGCCCGCTGGCCCTCGTCCATCCGCACCCACATGGCATGCGTGTGCGGCTGCCACGACAGCCCCGCGTACGCCGGCTCCATGTCCAGGCGCGCCGGCATCCACTGGTGGTGGAACCGCGGGGCCGCCACCGCCTCGCGCGCCGACCATCCGTTGATCGCGTGCAGGATCGCCAGCGTCGTGCCCGTGATGATCCGCGGCCCGCCCGAGGCACCCGCCACGATCCGCACCCGCCCCCCCTCATCCAGCACGATCGTCGGCGTCATGCTCGACAGTGGGCGCTTGCCCGCTTCCGGCAGGTTCCGGGCCGACTGGCGCAGGCCGTACGCGTTCGGCTCGCCCAGGCGCGTCGTGAAGTCGTCCATCTGATCGTTGAGCAGGAACCCGTACTCCGGCACCGCCAGCAGGCAGCCGAACTCGGTGTTGATCGTCTCCGTGCACGCCACCGCGTTGCCCCAGCGATCCACGGCCGACAGATGGCTGGTCCCCGCGTCGCCCGCCAGTTCGATCCTCGCGTCGGGCTCCAGATACTCGTCCGCTGCACGCGGCGCGGCCTCCAGATCGATCAGCGCCGCACGCCGATCCAGGTACCCCGCCGACAGCAGCCGCTCCGTCGGCACGTCCACAAACGCCGGATCGCCCAGCCACGCGGCCCGATCCGCGAACGCGAACTGGAAGCACTCGAACAGCAGCGCATCCCGCCGCTGCATCGACCAGCCCCGACCGCCGGACATCATCGCGGCAACGCTGTCATCCGGGGTCTCCGGATCAAGGCAGCCGTTGAGCACCTCGCCTTCCGTTGGGATCACCCCGCTCCCCTCGAACGGGTGCCACGTCCGCCCCAGCAGCCCCAGAGCCTGCCCCATCGTGATCCCGCCCGACGACGGCGGCGGCATGGTCACGAACCGAAACGTCTCGCCATCGGCCCCCACACCCGCCCCGGCAACCTCGAACCGCAGCGGCTCCATGTCCACCGCGCGATACCCCCGAAGATCCTCGATCGTCATGAGCCCGCCGTCGCGCTGCACCGCACGCACGATCGCCTCCGCGATCGGCCCCTCGTAAAACGCCGCGGCCCCATCGCGCGCGATCAGCCGCAGTGCCTCCCCCTGCTCCGGCACATGGATCAGATCGCCGACCTCCACCGTCCCGCCCAGCAGGTACCGCTCCCACAGGAAACTGAATCGCTCCCGCCCGCCGGGGCGGCGCTCGATCTGGCCCGCAACGGTGCGGGCCGCGCTGACATACGCCGCGTCGGCCTCGAACCCGCCCTCGGCGATGCGGATCGCCGGCGCCATCACCGTTCCGAGCGACAGCCGCCCGTACCGCTCGTGCGCGTGCAGCAGACCGGCCACCGTGCCCGGCACGCCCGCCGCCGTCGCGCCGAAGCGGCTCGCGTCGGTGTCCCCCGCCGCCGCGCGCCGCTCGTAGAAGTCGGGCGTGATCGCCGCCGGCGCAACCTCGCGGTAGTTGATCGCGGCCTCTAGATCCCCCGCCGAATCGGCCAAGTGGACCACCATGAACCCGCCGCCCCCGATCCCGCACGAGAACGGACGCACGACCGACAACGCGAACGACGTCGCCACCGCGGCGTCCACCGCGTTGCCCCCGGCCCGAAGCACCTCGAGCCCGGCCTCCGACGCCAGATAGTGATCCGCCGCGACCGCCTGATGCCGATACGTCGCCGCGAACTCGGGGGCGACGCCGCGAATCGGTCGCTCGCCCGAAGTGACACACCCCGTCCCGACGAACGTGAACAGAAACGCCCCAACGGCTCCGAGCACGCGCCACAGGTTCGATCGCATCAACACACGATACCGCGCCGCGCCCCCTTCGCGCCCCTCAGGCGGCGGCGCGGCGAGATCCCGCCCCCATCGCGCACAACGCCACAAACGCCCACAGCAGCATCGACGTCTGGCTGTTGAGCTGCACCGGATCGAACACGCCGGCCATCAGCAGGCCCACCAGCCCCCACGCCGGTGCCGTGGCGTACGCCGCTTCGAAGCCGCCTCGCGACGCGTCGCCCGATTCGTTCGCGCCGCCCCACCCCACGCGCAACGCCAGCACGATCACCACGGCCCACAGAACCCCGCCAACAACCCCGGTCGCCGCCAGCACCTGCGCCCACATCCCATGCGCGTGCGGCAACAACAACCCAGCGTCAATCCCCCGAGCCTCCACATCCCGAGTCGCCCACGCCACCAGCCCGCCCTCGCCCACGCCCCGGATCGGCTGGGCCGACACCGCCCGCCACGACTCCTGCCACATCAGCAGCCGACGCCCCGTGTCCGTCGCGAAATCGCCCTCTTCCAGCACCCGGCGCACCTCGCCCACCGCCCGCTCGCCGCGCTCCAGCACCGTCGGCCCCGCCACCACTGCCCCAACCCCCGCCCCCACTGCCGCGATCACCACAGGCACCCACACCCGCCGCCACCCGCCGCGCCGCACCGCCCCCACCACCGCCACCAGCATGCCAAGCCCCACCAGCCCCGCCGCCGCGAGCCACGCCCCGCGCGTGCCCGTCGCGACAACCCCGGCCATCGCCGCGAGCACGCCAGCACCGCCCACCACCCGCCACCGCCCGCGCCCCCGCAGCAGCGCCGCCATGTGCAAACCCACCGCCGCCGTCGCCAGCGATCCGCCCACCACAGGGTCCCACCATCCCGAGTTGCGATCGGGCAATCGGGGCCAGCGCAGCCACGCGACGTCGCCCCACACCCCGATCGCGTGCCCGACCTGCGTGACATGCCCCAGCGCGAAGCCCATCGCCAGTGCCGCGATCAGCCACGCCCGATGGTCGCGCACCACCCACAACGCCGGAATCAGCAACGCGTGCCGAACCGCGGCCCATTCATCAAACCCCTGCCGCGGGTCGAGCGACCAAACCAGACTCACCGCCGACCACGCCGCCACGCCCATCGCCGCGAGGCCCACCGGCGAGAGCGCGGCGACCACCACTTCCCGACACGCCGGGATCGCGCGCACCAGGCACGCCGCCACGGGAAACCAGACCAGGAACTCCGCCGCCCCGTCGTAGGCGAGCAGCCCGACCAGTCCGAGAACCGCCAAGGCCCCGTGCGTCCGATAGCCGCGCCCGTCCCGCCGGTTGCGCTCCATCGCCCGCCGAGCGAAATCGGTCCCGACGAGCGATCGAGATGTGGACAGGTGGTGGGAAACCGGAGCCGCCAGCGGGTCCGCGGCCCCGGGGGGTTGACCAGGCCATGTAGTAGGATTATGATTGGTTTCTGAACTCAATGTGTACGCTCTGTCGCCCCGCTCGTCACCAGATTGCCACAAGCCCGATCGCCCCGCAACCAGGCACCCGCGGCGGCCAACAACCTTCAGCGCCTCGTCCCAGTGGGCGTGCCAACCCGCCCGTCGCGTCGGCTGGGGAAGGCCGGTTGCCCGCGACCGGCTCCGACTGGGTGGAACAACCCGCCCTCGCGGGGCGTCTAACAGGCGGGCACTCCCGGTTCGTACCCTATTCGCCCGCAACGCCCGGGAGCGACGGTCCGAATGGGAGCGTCGGCGGGCACGATCTCGCCGCCACCCGACCGCGGGTGTGTAGGCTGGCACACGACTCGTCCATCGGCTCCACAGGGACTCTCGGATCCGTTCCGAACGCTCGCAAAGGGACTCGACATGAACGACATCCGCAGGGCGCTCGGACAAGCCGCGTGGCGACTCAACCTGCTCGCGCTGCTGCGCCACCTGGCGGTCGCCGCGACCGCGGCCCTGGTCGTGCTGATCGGCGCCCGCCTGGCCCAGCGACTGTTCTCGCTCGAAATGGCGTGGAACGCCTGGTTCATCGCCGCCCCCGCCGCCGCCCTCGTTGGCGCTGTTGCCTGGACGCTCATCACCCGCCCGCGTCCGCCCCGCGTGGCCCGCACGCTCGACGAGCGGGCCGACCTCCGCGAGTCGATCTCGACCGCCCTGATCGTGGAAGGCCGCGACGACCCTTGGAGCACGCTGGTCATGGACACGGCCCGCGAGCGGGCCCGGGGCGTCAACGTTGCCCAGGCCATCCCGATCGAGGCCCCTCGCTACTGGCCCGTGCCTCTGTGCACCGCGATGGCGCTGCTGATCGTCTGGATCGCCGTGCCCAACATGGACCTGCTCGGGCTTCTCGAGAAGCGAGAGATCGCGGCCAACCGCCAGCAGGAGATCATCCAGGCCCACGCCGAGGCCCAGCAGGCGGAGCAGCGCGTCCGCGAGGCCATGGCCCGGGCCGGGCTCCGCCCAACCGACGAGCGGGGCGAGAGCGACCCCCGCCTGCCCGAGGCGAGCGACCGCACCCCCGAAGAGGTCCGGCGCGAGTCCGTCCGCAGCCTGACCAACATGGTCGACCAGATCCGCGAGATGCAGACCGGGGAGCGGGCCCAGCAGCTCGAGAACCTCCAGCAGCAGATGCGCCAGCTCCGCCAGCCCGGCCCAGGCCCACTCAACGAGTTCACGCGCGAGCTGGCCCGCGGCAACTTCGAAGAGGCGCAGCGCCAGCTCGAAGAGATGATGCGCCAACTGGCCGCGGGCGAGATCACCCCCGAGCAGCGCGAGCAGCTCGAGCAGCAGATGCGGAACCTCTCGCAGCAGATGCAGGAGAACGCCCAGAACCAGGCCCGCCTCGAGCAGGCGATGCGCAACGCCGGCATGACCGCCGAGCAGGCCCGCCAGCTCGCCCAGCAGATGCAGCAGATGTCGCCGCAGCAGATGCAGCAGGCGATCCAGCAGGCCGCCCAGCAGATGCAGCAGCAGACCGGCCAGCAGATGAGCCAGCAGCAGCAGCAGCAACTCCAGCAGATGGCCCAGGCCATGCAGCAGTCGGCCCAGCAGTGCCAGAACATGGGCCAGTCCATGCAGCAGATGGCCCAGGCCATGCAGGGCCAGCAAGGCCAGCAGGGCGAGCAGGGCATGGGCCAGGAGGGCATGCAGGCCATGCAGCAGATGCTCGACCAGATGAGCCAGATGCAGCAGATGGCCGGCGAGATGAACAACCTCGATTCGGCCATGAACGAGGCCATGGCCCAGCTCGCCGCCATGGGCGCCGGGCAGTGCCAGGGCGGCGGCGAGGGCAACAAGGACAAGGACCGCCTCGCGGCCCTGTGGGACCAGGAGGCCTCCAACTGGGGCGAGGGCGAGACCCAGGGTCGCACCGGCACCGGCCCGGGCGGACAGGCCGGCCAGGGCGACGGCGGGCGCGGGCCCTCCGGCGGCGAGGACGGCAACCTTCAGCAGCACCGCTCCAACGTCCGCAACACCGGGCAGGGGCCCGTCATCGCGTCCTCGCTCGTCGACGGCATCGGCATCCGGGGCGACTCGGTCGCGGAGTTCCAGGCCGTCGCCGAGACCGCCGGCAACGCCGCCGCCGAGGCGCTCGAGACCCGCCAGGTCCCGCGCGAGTACCGGCGCTCGGTGCAGGCCTACTTCGGGCGACTCGCCCAGGAAGCCGCCCGCCAGAGCCAGCAGCCCCCGCAGGAGCCGGCCCAGGACGCCCCCGACGCGAACCGCGGCGGGTAAAGAGAGCCCTGAGCGCAAGCTCAGGCAGGTCGAGTCTCCGCAGTCCTCATCCCCGTCTTCGGAGCCACGCGCCGATGAACAGGTCGTCGCACCCGGCCCGCGATGCCCGATCTCGCGCTCGGGGCTCCCTGACGCGCCGCGACGCCCTCCGAATCGCCGGTGGTGGTGCCGCGGCTCTCGCCCTCGGTGCCTGCTCGCGCCGGGACGACTCGCCCCGCGTGGTGCTGTACTCCAGCGTCGATGACGTGTACCTCCGCGAGATCGCCGCGGCTTACGAGCGCGACTCGGGCGTGCGCGTCGATGTCGTGGGCGACACCGAGGCGACCAAGAGCACGGGGCTGGCCGAGCGCGTCATCGCCGAGCGCGCCCGCCCCCGGGCCGACGTGTGGTGGTCCAGCGAGCCGTTCTTCACCATCCGCCTGGCCCGCGAGGGCCTGCTCGAACCGGGCGCGGCGAGGGCGGCTCTGGGCGGTGGCGTGGCGGACCGCTGGCCCAGCGGCATGATGGGCGCCGACGGTTCGTGGGTCGGCTTCGCGGCCCGGGCACGCGTGATCGTGTACCGCGCGTCGCGGTTCGGCGACGGGGGGGACCGCTTCGGGGCGGTGCCGCGCACCCTCGGGGCACTGGCCGACCCGGCGTTTCGGGGGCGGGTGGCGATGGCCCGTCCGGAGTTCGGCACGACGCGCGGGCACTTGGCGGCGCTGATCGAGTTGGAGGGCGCGGCGGCGGTCGAGGCGTGGCTCCGCGCGATGAAGGCCAACGCCCTGCGGGTGTACCCCGGCAACTCGTCGGTCGTCCGTGCGGTCGCACAGGGCGAGGCCGACCTGGGCCTGACCGACACCGACGACGTGTGGGCCGGGCAGCGGAACGGGTGGGACGTGGCGGCGGCGTTCGAGGAGGCCGAGCCGGCTGGCTTGCCTTCGGGCCCGACGCCGGGATCGGGTCCTGACGCAGGCTTGCGTTCGCGCGGCCCGCTCGTGCTGCCCAACACCGCGGGCCTCGTGCGCGCCGGGCCGAATCCGGAACACGGGCGTCGCCTGCTCGCCTGGATCCTCGCCGGTCACGCCGAGCGCCTGCTCGCGGCCAGCGAGTCGCGGAACTACCCGGTGCACCCGGATGTGGCGGACGTTGGCATCGAGCCGGCGCTGCCGGCGACCGCCTGGCGCCCGGACCTCGAAGGCGTCGCCGACCATCTCGACGAGGCGGCGTCGCTAGCGGCGCGGGTGATCGATGGATAGGAGGCCGATGTGAGGCATGCCACGCGTCATGCGCCGTACCGCGCGACGCGCGGTCCCTACTGCCCCTGCGCCATCGAGTACCCCGCCTGGCCGTCGTACATCTTGAGCGGTTGGAAGTCCGTCACCTGGAACTTCTCGGCGATGCGGTTGAAGAGCGAGACGGTGCTGGACTGGCCGAGCACGCCGATCATGTTGGTGTCGCGGACCTGGAAGCGGGCGCGGTAGTAGTCGACGACCTCGGTGAAGGGGCTGCCGGTGGGCCAGACCTGGGTGCCGCGGTTGGAGAGGAGGGTGAGTTTGAAGGGGGTGGCCTCGCACAGGCGCTGGAGGATCTCGGCCAGTTCGGGCACGGGCAGAAGGGTGTCGATGTAGATGTCGGCCCCGACGTGGTGGGAGACCATCTGCTCGTAGGTGCGCAGGAGCGGGTTGACGCGCGGGCGGTCGGGGCGGGTGAACGTGACGCTGTGCTGCTCGGGCACGGGCACGGGCTCGCGTGTGCTGGGCTGCTTGCCCAGGTGGGCGACGATGGCCTCGACGAACGCCATGGTCTTGACGGCGGTGGCGGGCCCGCCGCCGAAGTCGCCGGTGTGGACGCCGGCCTCGAGGGTCGCCAGCAGGGCGTTCTCGATCTTGGCGGCCTGTCGCAGCAGGCCGATGTGCCTGAGCATCATGATGCCCGAGAGGATCAGGGCGGTGGGGTTGGCGATGCCACGCCCCGCGATGTCCGGGGCGGTGCCGTGGACGGCCTCGAAGATGGAGACGTGGTTGCCGATGTTGGCGCTGGGCGCGAAGCCCAGGCCGCCGACGAGCCCCGCGGCCAGATCGGAGACGATGTCGCCCTGGAGGTTTGGCAGCACGACCATGCGGAACTGCTGGGGGCGGAGCACGAGGTTCATGCACAGGGCGTCGACGATGACGTCGGCCCGCTGGATGCCGGGGTAGTTCTCGCCGGCCTTGTGGAAGCGCTCGAGGAACAGGCCGTCGGTCATCTTCATGATGTTGGCCTTGTGCCCGCAGTGCACGAGGGCGATGCCGAGGCGGTCGGCCAGGGCGAAGGCGGCCCGGTGGACCTGGTCGCAGCCCGGGGCGGAGATGAGGCGTTTGCACTCGATGACGTCGTTGGTGAGGCGGTGCTCGATGCCGCCGTAGGTGTCCTCGAGGTTCTCGCGGATGACGTAGAAGTCGACGGGGACGCCGGCCTTGGAGTAGAGCGTTTCGACGCCGGGGAGGGCCTGGAAGTGGCGGATGTTTGCGAACGCGCCGTACATCTTGCGGAGGGTGACGTTGATGGACTTTCCGCCGCCTCCCGAGGGGGTGGCCATGGGTCCCTTGTAGACGATGCCGCACTGCTCGACGGTGCTGATGGCCTCGTCGGTCAGGCCGCGCGAGTCGCGGTCGAAGACGCCGGCGCCCATCTCGACGGGGACGAACTCGACGTGGGCGCTGACGCCGGCGGCGTCGAGGAGGGCGACGGAGGCGGCCATGATCTCGGGGCCGATGCCGTCGCCCGGGGCGAGCGCGATCTTGAGGCGGGACATGCGTAACCCTCTGTGTGGCCTGGCGTTGCGGGGACTGGCTGGGGTCCGTCCGCGATGGCCGGGGCGCGGGCGGAGGGGAGCAAGGATAGGGCGGGGGATGGAGTTGGACGGGGATTGGGGCCGGTGCGCGGCGCAGCAGCGGGTGGTCGTGCAGGTGCGAGCGCGGCGGAGCGCGATCCGTGATTCGCGTGCGGCGGTATGATCGCGCGTTGGAGGCACCGATGAGCAAGAAGCCAGCGAAGAAGGCGACCAAGAAGACGGCCAAGAAGGCCGCAAAGAAGGTCTCGAAGAAGACGGCCAAGAAGGGCGGCAAGCCCGTCGCAAAGAAAGCGGCCAAGAAGAGCGCGACGCGCTCGAGCAAGAAGGCCGCGGGCAAGGGCGCGGCGGCGTCCGGGTCGCGATCACGCGGCGGCACAACGCGCACCGCGACGCACGCGGCCAAGGCCGGGACGCGCGACGCTCGCAAGCCGATCAAGGCGCGGAAGAAGGCAGGAGGGGGCAAGTCGGCCCCGGCGAAGGCGAAGGAGGCGGCCGGCGCCGCGTCCGTCGGCGCGCCCGCGCCGGCGTCCTCGCAGCGTTCGTATGCACTCGGCGCCCGCGCCAGCGCGTTCGCGCGGTTCGCGTGCCGCATGGTCGCGGACATGGCCGCGGGCATCCCGGACGAGAAGTCGTGCGAGCAGTTGCCCGGCGCGGCCAACCACAAGCTGTGGACGCTGGGGCACATGGCCCAGTCGAACCAGTGGTTCGCGAGCCTGATCGACGGGCAGGCGATCACGTTCCCCGCGGAATGGGACCGCCTGTTCGGCATGGGCTCGAAACCGTCGAGCGACGAGGCGGGCTACCCGCCGATCGCGGACGTGCGGGCGGCGTACGAGGCGTCGATCGACCGCCTGTGCGCGGCGATCGAGTCGCTGGACGACCAGGAGATCGTCGCCGGGCCGGCGGGCGACGGGGCGAACTTCGTGCACGACAAACTGGATTCGGCCCTGAAGGGCGCGTGGCACGCGGGGTGGCACCTGGGGCAGCTCGCGGGGCTGCGCAAGGGGCTGGGGTTGCCAAGTCTGATGGGCGGGTGAGGGAACGCTGGCCCGCCCCTAACGACGGTGACGGAGCTGCATCGGTATGGAATCGACTCGCTCCATCATCGAGCACTTCGGCCAAGTGGTTCGGCACGGTTGGTCGGGATGGGTGTTGGTTGGAGCGATTCTCCTGGTAGATGACGGTGCGTTCAGAGATGGTGAGCGCGTGGACTGGCTGACGGCGATTGGCGCCGGCATCTTGATCGGCAACTCCATGTACTTGATCCATCGCGCCCTGCCGATGCATGTCGTCTCTGTCGCGACGCTCGTCGGGCGGAAAGGCATCCATCAGGTCTTTCTTGCCTCGGTTCAAGGGCAGGGTGCGTCCACGCTTCGTGATCGGATCACCGAGGCCGAGGCTGCGCTCGCTCGAATCGCGATTGAACAATGGGTCCGGTCATCGCGGGGAGCGTCCGGCGCCGCGCTCGCGAAAGCCCTTACCGGATGGGCTGATCATGTGCACGCGCTGCTGTGCAGCGCATGGCTGTTGCTGGGCATGCAGTTCTGGTGGTTTGATTGGCGCTTCTTTCTCCTTGGCACCACGTTTCTACTCGGGGGGGTCGTCGCGAACGTGCGACTCGTTCGCCACTTCACGCATCCCGACGTGCTGCGCGCCTCACGAGAGCACCCCAGACGGGTCCACGTGCAATCGTGACGCTTGATGGCCGCATCGGCTGCCACGGGTCGCCGCGAGCCAGGTGGGTCCTGCGCCGCTGCATCAGGTCGCCCCAGACGGATTGGCGGGATTGAGCGTTCGGCGCTCTCAGGTGTCGTGACTCGCCGCTGTCCCGCCCTGCTCGCCCGTGGCCCGCTCGAGGCGCTCGTGGATCGCGCGCCAGATCGCGGTGCCCGCCGAGTCGCTGCCGTAGCGGGGCGGGCGTTCGACGACGATGAGGGTCGGGTGCATGGCGTCGGCCTCGCGGAGGGCGGCGTAGAGGCGGGCCGCGTATTCCTCGGCGCGCGACGGCATGCGGACGACGCGGACGTCGCCCTCGGGCGTGGGCGGGCGGTGCGTGACGAGCACGACGCCGGCGGGGTCGACGCCGGTGGGCACGGCGAACTCGTCCATGAGCAGGGCGCGAGCGTTCGGGGCGTAGTGGCGTCCGAGGATGCCGGGGGCTGGGGCTGGCTCGCCGTCGGCGGGCGTCCTCGCCCCGTCCGACTCAACGGGGCGGCCCAGCACGGCCTCGATCGCTTCGGATCCGATGAAGCCTGGGCGGAGGATGCGAACTCGCCCCTCGACCAGCGACAGGACCGTGGACTCGATGCCGCCGCGGCACGGGCCGCCGTCGATGACGTAAACCTCGTCCTGGCTCCAGACCTCGCGGACGTCGTCGGCGCGGGTGGGCGAGAGCGAGCCCGACAGGTTGGCGCTCGGGCCGACGATGGGCGAGGCGAAGGCCTCGATCAGGGCCAGGGCGAGCGGGTGGTCGGGGCAGCGGACGGCGACGCTGGGACCGCCGCCCGTGACGCGCTTGGGCACGCGGTGGTGCTTGGGCAGGACGAGCGAGAGCGGGCCGGGCCAGAAGGCCCGGGCCAGATGCTCGGCCTCCCCGGGCCACTGGCTGACGACCATCTCCTGGGCCATGGCCGCGGACGAGACGTGGACGATCAGCGGGTTGCCGGCGGGGCGGCCTTTGGCGGCGAAGACACGCCCGACGGCCTCGTCGGAGAGGGCGTCGGCGCCGAGGCCGTAGACCGTCTCGGTCGGGAAGGCGACGAGTCGCCCGCTCTTGAGGCGTGCGACGGCCTCGCCGAGGATCTCCGGGTTGGTTCGCGCTTGATGCTCCACGCCAGTCGTTCCTTCGCTGGACTGTCCGAACTCGCCTCCTGCTGACCGAGGCGTCTCCTGGCAAACGCGCCTTGCCGCGCCGAGCTTCCCCGATTCGGGGCGGTCGCCGGTCGGGCCGCTGGGTTGTAGCGCGGGTAGACGGGTGTGCGGACCCGATGGGGCCGCGACGACGCCCGTTCGACCGCGGGCGGGGCGTGGATCATGCCCCGAGGACGGTCGAATCACCAGTATCGGTCGGCGAGAGGATCGCCCCCAGCAGTCTCCCGGAGTGGGTCCGTGGGAGAACGGCCCGCGGTTGCAGGAAGTTGCGCGCGATGGGGGTCGCGGATCGGCTGGTCGGGCAGGCCCAACCGACCGCGGCTCAGGCCTTGGCCGGGGTGGCCTTGCTGGCCTTGACGGCCAGTTCGACCAGTTCGTCGAACACCTTGGGCTCTTCGATGGCCAGGTTGCTGAGCATCTTGCGGTTGAGCGTGACGCCCGCGAGACGGAGCCCGTTCATGAACAGGCTGTAGCGGGTGTTGCGCATGCGGCACGCCGCGGTGATGCGGGTGATCCACAGGGCGCGCATGTCACGCTTGCGGAGCTTGCGGCCCTCGAAGGCCTGTGCGCCGGCGCGGACGAGGTTGATCTGGGCCTGGTACTGGTGGCGGCTGCGGACGCCGTAGTAGCCGCGGGCGGCGCGGAGGATCCGCTTGCGGGCTTGCGCCTTGGCGGCGCCTTTGCGAACGCGGGGCATGGCAAACTCCGATTCGTCCGGCGGAGGGGGGCGGCCCCGCTTGGGTCCCGACGGACAGGTTGAGAGGACCGGCCGGGGACGGCCCCGGCGTGGGAAACGACGGATCGGCGGTTCGAACTATTCCGCCGCGGACTTCGCGGCGGGCCGGGCGGCGGCGCGGGCGGCCTTCATCTCGCGGCGCTGGGCCGGGTTCGGACTGCGCCGGAGGGCGGCCCGGGGCTGGGTGCGTCCGCGGAGGCGCCGGAAGAGGAGGCGCTCGAAGCGCTTGGCGTCCGGGTTCGCGCAGAAGCGGTCCTTGCGGAGCTGGCGGAGGCGCTTGCCGCTCTTGCTGCTGGAAAGGTGCTTGTGGTAGGCCGAGCGATGGCGGACCATGCCGGTCTTGGAGATCCGGAAGCGCTTGAGGAAGCCCTTGTGAGGCCTGTTCTTGGGCATTGCGAGCCTCGCCAGCACGCCGGGACAGCCGGGCGCGTTCGTCGGGACGGGTGGATCATGGGGGCCGCCCACCGACGGCCACCGAACACCGGGGCACCTGGACGGGCGACCCGGAGCCGGGAAGGGTAGACACGAAGGGAGCGAGCAGCAAGGGGGTTGCCCGCCGCGCTTTCAGCGGTCCTGATCGGCGAGCCAACGGTCGACAAGCGCGGGATCGACCAGCCCGTCCGAAATCCCTCGGAGGATCGCGTAGGGCGGAAGCAACGGGTCGCGGAACCGATAGCGGAACGACCGGGCCTGCCCGATTCGTTCGAGCGTCTTGCCGCGCTTCTCCTCGCACAGCTCGCCGAGGTGCCGGTTGAAGGTGGCGATGGGCACCTCGGAACGTTGGAGGATGGCCGTGAGCGGCGCGGTCAGCGACGCCGGCTGGAAGAAACCCAGGTCGTTCGCGTCCGTCGCGGCGGCCAATGCCGCGGCCACGAGTACATGCGCATACAGCGCGCCCGCGTGCGCGCTGTGGATCGCCTGTTCGTATCGTTCCGTGATGACATGGTCGGAGTCTCGAACCGCGTTCTCGATTCCGGCGGCCACATCCTTCCACTCGACAACCCTGCTGAGCCGGTCCACCGCATTGAAGACCGCCATCTGTCCGATGAGATGGGTGAAGTGAGGCAGGCCCTGCGACAGGCGGGCGATTCGGTCGATCGCTTCTCCGGCAAACTCAACTCCAAGCCGCCCCCCGGCGTTTCGGAGGATGAGCCCGAGTTCTGGAATGCTCATTCGAGGCATCGGGATCTGGCGGATCGCCCGGCTTACCGAGGCGTGGTCCCGCACGAGGTCTTCGATCGTCTCGGCAACGCCCACGAGAACGATCGTGCTGGCGACGGCGTGGTCGGAAAGCGACTTGATCAGGTCCGTGAAGGCAGCGGCGTGCTTTCTCGGTATCCGATCGAACTCATCAATGATGAACACCGAACGCCCGATCAGCGAGATTCCCCGGCGAACATCGTCGACGGTCGGGTCGTCTCCCAATCCGGCAACCTGCCGGAAGTACACGAGTTCCTTGCCGGGCTGCGGTCGAAACCCGACCGCCGGACGGTCCTGCTCCCAGAAGATCTCGTCGAAGATCTTCCTCCAGACGCTCGCGAACGAGTCCGAGGCGTTTGCATTCACCCTCACGACCACGCGGCTCGCCAGACCGTCGTTGGCCGAGTTGTCGAGGGCCGCGAGGAACGCGGGCAGCACGCTGACCAACGAGGTCTTTCCGACCCCACGTTCTCCGTACACGACGGCGTGAAGCCCTGGTTGGCCAACCGACTCGAGAAGTCGGGTGATCTGGTTCTGTCGGCCCGCGAAGAACTCGCGAGCCGACACGGGACCGCGGGCAGAGAACGCCTGAGCGGCCTGGATGCGCAACCGACCAGCGGCTTCCGGGGACAGCGATCTCGGCTCCGACATGTCCCACTATAGACGCTACTAACGACAGTAGCCACTACACTAGCAGAACTGGGGTGTTTAGTAGCAGATGATTGTTCGGATATCGTTCGTTACCCGCCGATCCACGTCCCCTCCCCCGCCAGCGTGAACTCGTGGGGGGAGGCCGGGAAGAAGAGGTCCTGGGTCACGTCGAAGCCCTCGGCCCAGGCGACGGACAGGTGCGGAGATTCGCGCAGGTCGATCCGCTCGCGTTCCGAGTCGTCCACGCCCATCAGGCCCGTGCCCAGGATCTCGACGGTGGGCTGGCAGGGGAACTCCGGGGTCCAGGCGACGACGACGCCGCGCCGTCCGTCGGTCAGCACAACCATCGTGCCGGGGGCGAAGACGGGGACGCACTGGACCAGGGCGCGGAAGACGGTGGGGTCGATCCAGTTCGAGTAGGGCGGGCGGCGCATCAGGCTCAGGGCCCGGCAGGTGGACATCTGGGCGATCCGACCCTCGGCCCGGGGGGGGTAGCGCAGGCGGTCGAACAGGTCGGCGCAGGCGGCGATGCGGGCGAAGACGTGGATCTCGCGCCCGACCAGGTTGCGGGTCATCGACTGGACGGACCGGACCGCGGGGAATCCGCTGCCGTCGAACTTCTGGTGGTGGTGCAGGACGACGGCGGCGGCGGAGGGGTCGACCGAGCCCCGGACGCGTTCGAAGCCGCGGACGACGTGGGACTGGAACTCGGGGTCGGTGTCGTCCTGGGTGGCGTACCAGCGGTCCAGGGCTTCGTGCTCGAGTTCCATCATGCCGATGTCCTTGAGCATGGCGCCCAGGCCCAGGTTGACGGCGTTCTTGGCGATGGTGGCGGGCACGCGCGAGCGTTCCTGGACCAGGTAGAAGTCCAGACGCAGGCCCATGAGCAGGCTCAGGTGGCAGGTGTTGACGGCGTGGGCCAGCATGGGCTGGTCGTGGCGGCTGGCCTGCTGGACGAAGGTCTGGGCGCTGCGGCTTGCGGTCAGGCGCCCCATCAGCGAGGCGATGGCGTCGCGGTAGGCCGGCCAGTCCAGTCTGGCGTGCGAGCCGCGGACGACGGCGCGGAACGCGCCGGCGACCTGCTGGGCGATGCGGGTGCGCGCGGCGAAGACCTCCGGGCAGACGTGGTCGCGGACGAACTCGAGGCCCGGGTACTCGATCCAGACTTCCTCGCACTCGATCTCGCGGAGACGCTCGATGGCGTGCTCGTCGAGGACGACGCCCGGGCGCAGCAGGAACGTGCCGGGGTTGCGCGGGTGGGCAACCACGGCGGCCAGTGTCATTCCCGGACGTGCCTCGGCGATGGGCACCCTCAGCATGGCGTGGCTCCGCGCATGGAGAGAGGTATCGACGCCGGGGGAAGGGTTGGGGAGGGGGAGTGGCGGGGAGGGGGTGAGGAGGCAGTTCTCGGGCGGGGAGGGCGGCAAGGATGGCGCAGATTCACAGCGCCACACTCGGGAATCGTCGCGCCGGGTTGCGGAGGTGTCCTGGGGATGGGCGCCGGCGACCGACCAGAACGACGGGGGGCTCAGCACAGGCCCTGGAACAGGGCGATGTAGACGATGAAGTCGTCAGGGGTGATGACGCCGTCGGGCTGGCGGTAGCCGGGCATGCCGGGCATGGTGGCGCCGGTTGTGGTGAGGTCGGCGCGGGCATGGTTGGCGACGAAGAGGATGAGGTAGAAGAAGAAGTCGTCGTTGCTGACGACGCCGTTGGGGACGCCGTAGCCGGGCTGGTTGGGGATGGCGCCGGCGGTGAGGTCGACCGGGCAGGTGACGGCGAGGGTTGAGGCTGGCGTGGCGACGGTACCGCACTCGTTGGAGACGAGGCACTGGTACGTGCCGGCGGCGGCGAGTTTGAGGTCGGCGATGCGCATGTGCGTCGTGGTGGCGCCGGTGATCGTGCCGATGGGCGAGGGGCCGTCGGTGAGGGGCTGGCCGTTGAGGGTCCACTGGTGGGTTTCGGGGCCGCTGAAGAGGTAGTAGAACCACGAGGCGGCGGTGGTGACCTGGAACCCGACGGTGCTCCCGGCGCTGGCGGAGCCCCCGCCACTCCACTGGGCGATCTGCGGGCGCACGTCGCCCGCGATGGCGGAGGACCAGGTGTCGGCGAAGGCTCCGGGATTGCCGAAGCCGCCGAAGACGACGGCTCGCTGGCGCTGCGGGTCCCAGGCCATGGCGTGCAGGTACCGCCCGTAGCCGATGGCCGTGCCGGGGCCCTGACGCCACTGGGCGCCGTCCCACTCCCAGCTCTTGTTGCTGATGGTCACGAACGCGTCGCCCGGGTCGATGCCGCCGAAGAGCACGCATCGGTTGATGCGGGGGTCGAAGACCATGGTGCCCTGGCTGATGGCCCTGCTGAAGGGCGGCTGGATGGTCGTCCAGGTTTGGCCGTCCCATTCGTGGACGTCCCATGTCCAGCCGGCGACGACGAGGCGGTTGCGCGCGAGGTCGAAGGCGACGTAGTGGTGTTCCATGACCGGCGCGTCGGTGCCGAGGCGGGTCCAGGCGGCGCCGTTCCACGCCCACAGCTCGCCGTTGCCGGGGACCGCCAGGGCGCGCTGGGCGATCGGGTCGTAGGCCATGACGGGCCCGCGAATCGCCGGGCCCTTGGTGGAGGCGAGCGACCACGCGGAGCCGTTCCACGTCCAGGTGTCGAGCAGGGCTTCCTCGTCGTCGTCCTCGCCGCCGTGGAGGACGATGTGCCCGCGGGCGGTGTCGAGGACCATGGCGTGGGCGACGCGGGCGGGCGGGCCCGGGACGCCCAGATCGTGCCAGCGTCCGTTCTCGAACGCGAGCGTCCGGTCGAGGGCTGGGGCCTGGTATTCCTCCTGGCCGCCGAAGGCGATCATGCGCCCGGAAGCGGGGTCGAAGGCCATGGCGTGCTGCATGCGGGCGGGGTCGGAGTTGTCGTAGACCTGGACCCACGTTTGGCCGTCCCACTCCCAGGTGTCGGCGGCGATGGGGCCGGTGGCGGACGGCGTCGGGCCTTCGAGCTGGCCGCCGGTGATGACGAGGCGATCACGGGCGCGGTCGTAGACGATGAACGCGCTCGCGCGGCTTGATGGGCGGGCTGGGCAGGGCCGACCAGGCTGAGCCGGTCCACTCCCACATGCGGGGCGCGGGGTCGGTGGCGACGGCGAGCACGCGCTGCAGACCCGAGTGGTAGACGAGCGTGGCGTTGGAGAGATCGTCGCCATCGCTGGCCAGCGACCAGGCCGCGCCGTCGAACTCCCAGGTCTCGGTGGTTTGGGAGAATCCGGATGTGGCGGTCCTTCCGGCGTACAGCACGAGGCGGCCGCGGGCCTCGTCGCAGGCGAGGCGGTGGCCGGTGCGTCCGGGGAGTTCGGCGCCGGGGACGAGGGTCCAGGCGTCGCCGACCCACTCCCACATGTCGCCGAAGAACTGGTTCTGGTTCAGGCTGTGTTGCCCGCCGACGAGGACGGGGCGTCCACGCGCGGCGTCGTAGGTGAGCGCGAGGCCGGTGCGATAGGCGGGCCCCGCCCCGGATCGCATGGACCACGACTGGCCGTCCCAGCCCCAGGTTCGGAGCGTCGGGCTGGACCCCGCCAGGACCGAGAGCACGGTCCCGGCGGCGCGATCGGAAACGAGCAGCCCCGGAGGGGAGTCCGGCGGCTGGGCGGGCGGCAGGGGCTCCCACGAGACGCCGCCCCAGCCCCAGATGTCGTTGTGGACCAGCAGCGTGCGCTGCTGGGCGTCGGCGTAGATGCCCTGGGTCGAGGAGGCCCAGTGGTGCGAGACGGCGTCGCGGATCCAGATGGACTGGTGGCACTGGGCGATGGCGGGCGCGCCCGAGGCGAGGCCCAGGGCGAGAACCGCGATCAGCGTGAAGAGACGGGGGATTGCAAGCCGACGCTCGCGGGCGGTCGCGGGAACGGTTCGGCCCATGGCATCGCCCTCCTGCAACCCACGAGTCTCCAGCGTACCACACGGCGAGGGACACGCCCGCGGGATTCGCGAAGAGTGCGTGAGAGCGCACGGTGCCGGTCGACTCGCGCGAGAGAGGTCTTGCCGACGCCGGTTCTTACACCCCCCAACTCACATACTTCGTCTCGAGGTATTCCTCGACGCCCCAGTGCCCGCCCTCGCGCCCCAGGCCGGATTCCTTCGTGCCGCCGAAGGGGGCCTGGGCGGTGGAGGGGGCGGCGTCGTTGGCGCCGACGACGCCGTAGTCCAGGGCCTCGGCGATGCGGATGAGGCGGCTGGCGTTGCTCGTGTAGAAGTACGCGGCCAGGCCGAAGGGCGTGTCGTTGGCCAGGTCGATGGCCTCGCGTTCGGTCGAGAACTTCATCATCGGGACGACCGGGCCGAAGGTCTCCTCGGAGAAGCACTTCATCTCGGGGTTGGCGTCTTCGATCAGGGTCGGGGCGAAGAAGCGGTTGGCGTGGTCGGGGACCTTCACGAGGTCGCCGCCGACGGTGACCTTGGCGCCCTTCGACTTGGCGTTGGCGACGTGCGACGCGACCTTCTCGACCGCGGCGTCGTCGATGAGTGGGCCGATCTGGACGCCGTCGTGTGTGCCGGGGCCGACCTTGAGGGCCGCGACCTGGGCGCGGAGGCGCTGGGCGAACTCGGCGAAGACGCGCTCGTGGACGAACACGCGGTTGGAGCAGATGCAGGTCTGGCCGGCGTTGCGGAACTTGTTGGCCATGAGGCCGGCGACGGCCTTGTCGAGGTCGGCGTCGTCGAACACGATGAACGGGGCGTGCCCGCCGAGTTCGAGCGAGAGTTTGACGATGCGATTGGCGGCCTGGTCCATCAGGATCTTGCCGACCTCGGTGGAGCCGGTGAAGGAAACTTTGCGGACGGCGTCGTGGCGGAATATCTCGCGTCCGATGGTGGCGGGGTCGCCCGTGATGATGTTGACCACGCCGGCGGGGACGCCGGCCTCGATGGCGATCTCGCCGATGGCGAAGGCCGAGAGGGGCGTGGCCTCGGCGGGCTTGATGACGATGGTGCAGCCGGCAGCGAGCGCCGGGCCGAGTTTGCGGGTGATCATCGCGCTGGGGAAGTTCCAGGGCGTGATGGCGGCGGCCACGCCGACCGGCTGCTTGAGCACGAGGATCCGCTTGTCGGAGGCGGAGGCGGGCACGGTCTGGCCGTAGACGCGCTCGGCCTCGCCCGCGGAGAAGAACAGGAACGACGCGGCGTAGGCGATCTCGCCGCGGGCCTCGGCGAGCGGCTTGCCCTGCTCGGCGGTCATGATGGCGGCCAGGCGGTCCTGGTCGCGCAGCATGAGGTCGCCCATGGTACGGAGGACCCTGGCCCGGGCCGGGGCGGGTCGCGTGCGCCATTCGGGCAGAGCGGCGGCGGCGGCCTCGATGGCCCGCCAGGTCTCGGCCGAGCCGCAGTCGGGGACGCTGGCGATGGCTTTGTCGGTGGCGGGGTCGGTGACGGGGAAGGTGTTGCCGGAGTCGGCGGGGACGAAGTGGTTGTTGATGAGGCAGAGGGATTGGGGGGTGGGCATGGCGGGCTCCGGGCGTGCGGTGGGTGGGACGGGGGATTCTTTGCGCCGTTCGGGGTGGACGACGGGCGGGCGTGGCGCACACTTCGGAACATGGGAACACTGAGCCGGTGTGGGCTGGCGGCGTGCGCGGTTGTTGGGCTGGCCGCGGGGACGGCCGGGGCGGCGATTGTGTACCACGACCCGCCGGACGTGGTGCTCAACTGGAGCCTCACGCCCACCGGGTTCGACCTCAACGCCGACAACCGCACCGACCTGCAGCTGCTGGCGTTCCCGCCGTCGAACAACGGAAGGAGCATCGTGTACGCCCCAGTCGGCGGGGCAGTCCGCTCCGATCCGTCGCTCGGCGTCAACTTGTTGCCCTACGCGGCGGCAATGAAGCCGGGCGTGTTGATCAATGCGGGCGGCCCGTGGGAGCGCGAGGCCATGCTCGGGTACTACCCGGAGTTCGGGCCGTACACGGGCAACTGGCTCTTCGGCGGGCCGCACATGTTCGCGCTGCGATTTCAGAGCGCTGAGGGCGAGCACTTCGCGTGGGTGCGCGTGAGCGCCAACTCGGTTCGGATCGTCCTGCACGACTACGCCTACGAGTCCGACCCGGGCGTGCCGATCGCGGCGGGGGCGGTGCCGGGGGCGGGTGGGCTGGGTGCGGCGTCGGCGATGGCAGTTTGGGGCACGCCCAAGCGGCGGAGGCGCATCCGAACGCTGCGGCCCTGATGGCGGCGAGCGCGGCGATTTGGGTGGCCGGCGCGCCGCGAGGGTGTCGGTTCGGCGGCTGGCCGACGGCGGCGTTCCGGGCGAAGGGCTCACCGGCGCGCCAGCAGCTCCCAGACCACGATGACCCCCAGGGCAGCGACAGCGCCGACAAGCATGCCCCATGCGCTGCCCAGCGCGGTCATGAGCACCAGCCCCACGGCCACGCCGACCCCCAAACGCTCCCAGCGGAGCCCCCGGCTCGTGGCACCGGCGGGCGACGTCGATTCGTGATCGCGCGGCGACGCGTGTTGCATGGCGTGCTCCACAGGGCCGGCGGGCTGGGGCCCACCCGGCCCGAATAACAGATCAATCTGTCCGATTCTTCGGGACGCCAGGGCGTGGGTTTCACCGCCCCCCGCGGCTGGGCGGCTTCGGAGTCCGCGGCTGGCTGGGGCGGGCCATCCCCGACGAGGTGCATCCGGTCGCGCCGAACCGCCTCCGGCCTACCCTCCGTTCCCATGCCCACGATCACCATCAACGGCACGCGCTGCGACTTCACGCCCGGCCAGACCATCCTCCAGGTCGCCAACGCCAACCGCGTGGACATCCCGCAGTACTGCTACCACGACGGGCTGTCGATCGTGGCCTCGTGCCGCATCTGCCTGGTCGAGGTCCACGCCCCGAACGCCAAGAGCGGCAAGCTCGAGCCGTTCATGGGCGGCAAACTCGTTCCGTCGTGCCAGCAGACCGCGTCCGACGGCATGGAGGTCCACTCCGACTCCCCCAAGGCGGTGGCGAACCAGAAGTCGGTGATGGAGTACCTGCTGATCAACCACCCGCTGGACTGCCCGGTGTGCGACCAGGCGGGCGAGTGCTTCCTGCAAGACTACTCGTACCAGTACGGGCGGGGCGTGTCGAGGTTTGAAGACGTGAAGGTCAAGCAGCCCAAGAAGGACCTGGGGCCGCATGTCTACCTGTACGCCGACCGGTGCATCATGTGCACGCGGTGCGTGCGGTTCACGCGCGAGGTGGCCGGGACCGGCGAACTGCTGGTGGCGGGTCGGGGCAACAAGGAGGAGATCGACGTCTTCCCCGGCGTGCCGATCGACAACCCGCTGTCGGGCAACGTGATCGACCTGTGCCCGGTGGGCGCGCTGCTGGACAAGGACTTCCTGTTCGCCCAACGGGTGTGGTTCCTCAAGTCGACGCCGTCGATCGACGGGATCACGGCCAGCGGGGACAACATCCTGTTCGAGCACAACGAGGGGAAGGTCTACCGGATCAAGCCGCGCGAGAACGGGGCGATCAACCGGTGGTGGATCACCGACGAGGTGCGGTACGGGTGGAAGCACATCCACTCAAGCCGGCGCCTGGCGATGCCGATGCGCCGCCAGTACGGGGCGCTGGTCGAGAGCGACCTGGCACGGGCCCACGACGCGGCCATCGACGGCGTGCGCGACTTCATGGCCTTGGGACGGCTCGCCAAGCCGGACGAGACGCGACCGATCCTGCAGAAGGGCCAGACGCGCCCGAAGCGGCTGGCTGTGCTCGTCAGCCCGATGCTCTCGTGCGAGGACGCGTTCCTTCTGGCGGAACTGGCCCGGTTCCTGGACCCCAAGGCGATCCTGGGCGTCGGGCCGGTGCCGACGAGCGGGCAGGACCAGGTGCTGCCGGCGGGGGCCAAGGAGGGCGACAAGAACGCGTTCGTGGTCAGCGCGGAAAAGGCGCCCAATGCCCGGGGAGTTCGCCGCGTGCTGGAGGGGTTCGGCGGGAGCAAGCCGCTGGAGTACGACGCGTTCGTCAAGGCGCTCAAGACCGGCAAGGGCGAGAGCGAGATCGCAGCGGTGCTGCTGACAGGCAACTATCCGGCGGCGGACGGGCGCGGCTGGGCCAGCGGCGAGTTGATCGAGGCGCTGACTGGCAAGTTCACGGTGCTGCTCGACACGCTGGAGAGCCCGCTGGTGGACGATGCGGACGTGGTGCTGCCCTCATGCACGTGGGCCGAGAAAGCCGGGACGTTCGAGAACCGGACCGGGATCCTGCAGGCGTTCGAGCAGGCGATCCCGGCGCTCGAGGGCTCGCGGGCCGAGGCCCAGATCGCGCTGGACCTGCTGGCCCACGCGACCGGGCAGGATCGGTACGCGAGCGCCGACGGCACGCCGGTTCGGGCGACGAACATCTACGGCGCGGTGGTCGAGGTGATCGACGAGGGCCCGGGCCAGGTGCCGGCGGCACTGACGGTCGCGGTGCCCAAGGCCCCGCGATTCAACGCGGCGGCGGTGCGAGAGCGGATGGCCCGCGACTTCAAGCGGCTCGGCGTGTTCGGGACCGAGGTGCGGATGCCGAGCGTGGCGGCGGCCCACAAGGCGGCGGTGGAGTTGGTGGAGTTGTAGAGGCCCTGCCGAGCGATGGAGTTTGCACGCCACGAGCCGCGCGGCGCAAGCCCGCGGTTTCGCGTGGGCGCGACCGATTGACGGCACGCTCTCGGGTCAACGCCCTCGACGATGGCGGGACGAAGCGAGGACGTGCGGTTGAACCGCGGGCTTGCGCCGCGCGGCTCGTTGAAGCGCCCCGAATGGACCATCAGCGCCCAAACTTCACCCCTCGCGCGCGTGCCACGCCTCGAGCACCCTCACCTCCATCTCGGGCGGGACGCCCGCGCCGCCCCGTTCGGTGACGCCGGCGTCGAGGCGGGCGATGGCCTCGGGGGGCAGGGTGTCGAGCCAGTCGAGCGTGGCCTGGATGGTGTCTTCGAGGGGGCGGTGGGTCAGGCCGTTGGCGATCGAGCGCTCGACGGACATCTGGCCGAAGCCCTCGTAGCCGGGGGCGGTGGGCGGGATCCAGGCCGGGAGGTGGCCCCAGGCCGAGAGGCCTTGCTCTTCGAGGAAGTCTGCGTCGATCCAGGTGACGCGGGCGTCGGAGCCGCTGATGCGGTTGCAGGTGTCGAGCATGCCGCCCATGGTGATGGCGCGGGCGGGGGTGATGGCGTTGTACGAGCCGTGGAGGGAGCGCTCGGCGGCGGTGACGCAGAACTCGCCGCAGTCGCGGACGTCGATGATCTGGGTGTAGTGCCCGGGCTGGCCGGGGCCGATCATCTCGCCGCCCTTGCGGACGCGGTGGGGCCACCAGGTCCAGCGGTTGGTCGGGTCGCGCGGCCCGACGATCAGGCCGGGGCGGACGTTGCAGGAGCGCCCGCCCATGACCTGTTCGACGGTCTGCTCGCACAGCGCCTTGAGCGCGCCGTAGTGGGCACCGATCTCGCGGTTGGTGCGGATGGTGTCGACGAGCTCGTCGGGCATGGTGGCCAGCGGGGCGTCCTCGTCCATGTCGATGGTGTTGCGGTCGCCGTAGACGGAGATGGTGGAGACGACGACGTAGTTCTTCACGCTGTCGCGCAGGGCCTCGGCCGAGCGCCGCACGATGTAGGGCAGGTAGGTCCAGGTGTCGATGGCCACGTCCCACTCGCGGCCCTTGAGGGGCTCGAGGGCGTTTTCTTCGTAGCGATCGCCCTGGAGCTGTTCCAGGTCGGGGAACATCTCGTCGCGGTTGCCCCGGTTGAACAGGGTAACCTCGTGCCCGCGGTCGAGGGCGTAGCGAACGATGATGGGGCCGAGGAACCCGGTGCCGCCGAGCATGAGGATCTTCAGGGGGCGATCGGCGCGAGGAACGGCGCCGTCGCCCTCGGGCTGGGGGCGGCGCCGAAGGGCGGCCCCGGCGAACGGCGTCAGGCCCAGGGCGGCGATCGCGCCGGAGGCGGTGGAGAGGAAATCGCGGCGGGTGGTGGTCATTGGTGCGGCTCCGGCGTGGTCGGGCGCCGGCGGCGCGGCGGCCCGTGGGGAGAGGCGTGGAACGGATCGATCCGGTCAGGCAGGTACAGGTTCGCGCGAACCTGGCTGCAAGGGCGTGCTATCAACGTCTTGCGTCGCCAGCTGCTTCTGGCGTCGCCCGAGCCAGAGGCCGACGAGCGACCAGGCGACGGCCAGGGGCACGACGACCGCGGCGATGGCGGCGAGGGTGGCCGCGAGGCGATCGAGCAAGGCGTACATCAGCGCTCCGGACACATCGCCGGCGCGGTAGACGAACGTGTCGAGGGCGGCCTTGGAGACGTACTTCTCTTCGGGCGAAACGACGGTGAAGAGCGACTCGCGGGCGGGGGTGGCGATGGCGTAGCGCGAGGCCCGGAACGCGGCCTGGAAGAGGGCCAGCACCGCGTAGATCGGGGCGACAGCCAGAGCCGCGTAGCCCAGCACGAGCAGCGCGGGGATGACCAGCAGCATCCGCCCGACGCCCAGCAGGCGGAACAGGCGGGCCGTGATCGTGAGCTGGATCAGCAGCGTGGCGCCCTGGGTGAGCAGGTCGATCTGGGCGAACAGGAAGATCTTGTCGCGAAGATCGGCGCCGGTGTCGGTGATGATGCGGGCCTGGGTGAAATAGAGCAGCGAGGAGGCGATGGCCAGGGCGAACATCCACGCGCTGATGCCCAGCAGGTAGGGCGACGCGACGACCCGGGTCAGGGCCCGCCACGCGTGCAGCGGCCCGGCGCGCGTGCCACCGTCCGCGGCTCGGGGCGACTGGTGCGAGCGTGCATCGGCCTCGGATGCCACCGACGTCACGTTGGCGCGCGACTCGGTGCTCGCGTCGGGTCTCGACCCGAACGCCCACTGGCTGGCCGCGATCGCTCCACGCCACAGCACCAGCGACAGGCCCATCAGGAACACCGGCTCCACGTGCCCGGCCAGGCTGGTCGTGATCGTTGAGCCCGCCAGCGCCCCCAGCGTCCCGCCCGCGCCAAGCAGCGGGAACAAGCGCTTGGCCTGCTCCAGGCCGAACCGGTCCGCGGCCTGGGCCCAGAACAAGGACACCGCGAAGAGGTTGAACACGCTGATCCACACGTAGAACACGTGCCCGACCGTGACCGGCTGGTCGAACACCGCCAGCGTCGCGAAGGGACGCTCGGTCAGGTGCGGCGCGAGCGTCAGCACGAGTACGAACGTCGCGAGGCTCAGGGCGAAGACGCGGTAGGTGCAGGTGGCCAGCAGGCGTTTGGCCACGCTCGAGGCGAGCGTGGCGTACAGCGCGTTGGCCCCGACCATGCCCAGCAAGGTGACGATCCAGAGCCAGTACAGGTCGTCGAAGTTTCGGTGCACGCCCATCGCCTCGCGCACGGGGCGGAGGACGAAGTAGGAGCAAAGGATCAGGAAGAACGCCAGCCCGCCCAGCACGACCGCGCGCGGCTCGCCGCGGCGGAGCGAGAACAGCGCGGCCAGGGGGGCGGACCTCATGCCGGGCGTTCTACCACACCCCGCCGGGCGCGTTGCGGGACCTGGCGGCCTGACGGGCATCCGAGGCCCGACCGCAAGGGCCTGCCCGCCCGTCCCGCCCGGCGGGCGAGGCCCGGCTTCGGCGCTTCGTCACTCCCCGACTGGCTCCCACCCGGCAACGCGGCAATGATCCCTCCCCAGGCCCGGTGGCGGCGTGGGGTCCGAATCGACGACGAGCCGAGGAGCCAGACCGATGCCGATGGTCCGCAAGAAGATCAAGTGGGCGACCCGCAAGCGCAAGGGCAGCAGCCGCAAGTGGAAGAGCCGGTGGGTCGAGGTGTGGAAGGACGACAAGAAGGCGTCGTGACGCCCGCCGGCATCCGGCGGGCCGCCCTCTCGGCCTGCCGACGATGATCGGCGGCTGTATGGTTCGCCGTCCCCGGGCCCGGGCCCGCGTCTCGGCGTTCAAGCCCGAACGACCCGCCGCCCGATGACCCTCCGACGGTGCGCCGCGCCAGCGCGGCGTGGTCCCGCGCCCGTTCCGGAGGCCGCCCCATCGACATTCTCGATCAAAGCGAGGTCGACGCGCTGCTCGCGGCGGCGGACACGGGCACCGCGACGGTCGAGCACAAGTCCGCGCGGATCTTCTCGACGCAGCGCCGGGACGACGAGCTCGAGAACCTCGAGATCCGCCCGTACGACTTCAAGCGTCCGGAGCGCGTGTCGAAGGACCAGATGCGGGCGCTGCAGACCCTGCACGAGGGCTTCGCCCGGAACTTCGGGGCGTCGCTCTCGGGGTTCCTGCGGACGATCGTCGAGGTCAAGGTCGCGACGTGCGAGCAGATGACCTATTCGGAGTTCATCTCCGGGCTGCCGAACCCGACGTCGTTCAACCTGCTGGAGGCGACGGGGCTCGACGGGCAGATGTGCCTGGAGATCTCGCCGCTGATCATCTATCCGATCATCGACCGCCTGCTGGGGGGGTCGTCGTCGGAGCTGTTCATCCCGCAGCGCCCGATGACGCTGATCGAATCGCGCCTGATCAGCAACGTCACGCGTCGGGGCCTGCAGGCCATGAGCGAGGCGTGGGCCGGCATGAAGGAGATGTCGTTCTCGATCGTCGCGACCGAGAGCAACCCGCAACTCGTGCAGATCGTCCCGCCGAACGAGGTGGTGGTGGTCATCGGCTTCGAGCTGAAGATGACCAACCGGGCGGGCACGATGAACCTGTGCATCCCGTACAACGTCATCGAGCCGCTCATGGAGGCCCTGTCGGCCCAGTCGTGGTTCGCGGTGAGCAAGCAGCAGAAGAGCCCGCAGGCCCGCAAGCGGATCTCGACGAACCTGTCCTCGGCGACGATGGGGCTGTCGGTCGAGCTGGCCCGGACGACCATCACGCTTCGCGACCTGATCGAGATGCGGGTCGGCGACGTGATCGTGACCGAGAAGCCCAACGACGAGCCGCTGGACGTGTGCGTCGAGGGCGAGCGGAAGTACACCTCGACGATGGGCCAGTTCCGGGGGCAGCGGGCGGTCCGGATCGTCGAGGCGATCGAGGCCGAGGCCGGCCCGAGCGAGCCAGGCGGCGCCCCGGGGGTCCAGGCCCGCCCGAAACGGGGCTGAGCCGACTCGGCGAGCGAGTCGTGGACCCCGACGCCCCCGCCCGGAGTCGGTTGATCGGCCCGGGCCGAACCTCTACAGTTTCGCGCGACGGTTCGGGATGGACCCGGGCCGGCGTTCGGAGTGCGCGCATGAAGACGGCCAAGGCCCATGTTCGCTAGGCGGCCCAACCACCAGGGCGCGATTGCGCCGGTTGGCCCCGCCCGAGCCACTGACGGCCCGGGGGCGGACGCGGAGATGCCGCGGACGGCGTGAGGATCCACCACAACTGGGCGGATCCACGCCTGCCGTGGGTCCGGTCGTCGGGCCGCCTTGGGGTTTGTCACACCCCGGAGCGGCCTCGGTGTTTTTGGCGCATCTGCTCCGATGGACTCGCTGCCTCGCAGGCCTCTCGACTCGCCACTCAGCACCCGCTCCCGACCGCACATCCCGACAACACGACAACACGAACCCGATCGGACCACGCCATGAACACCGCCGAAATGCTCCGCATCCTCGACTCGATCGCCCGCGATCGCAACATCGACCGCTCGCTCCTGCTCTCCGACCTGGAGCAGGCGATGGTGTCGGCGGCCCGGAAGTACTTCAACACCATCGACGCCGACGAGTTCACCTGCACCGTCGACCCCATGTCGGGCGAGATGGCCCTGTTCCGGCGGGGCGAGCCGGTGGCCATGAAGCCCAACGACTTCGGGCGCATCGCGGCCCAGACGTTCAAGCAGGTCATGATCCAGCGGTTCCGCGACGACGAGCGGAACAGCATCCTCGACGAGTTCTCCAAGCGCGTCGGCGAGATCGTCACGGGCACGGCCCAGCGGTACGAGGGCGGGGCCCTGGTGGCGACGATCGACCGGGCTGAGGCCTTCATGCCCCGGTCCGAGCAGATCCCCGGCGAGCAGTTCGCGGCCGGCGATCGGGTCCGGTGCCTGATCCTCGACGTGCGCGAGGTGGGCAACCAGGTGAAGATCGTGCTCAGCCGCGGGCACGAGGACTTCATCAAACGCCTCTTCGAGGTCGAGGTGCCCGAAGTGGCCGAGCGAATCATCGAGGTCAAGGCGATGGCCCGCGAGGCGGGGTTCCGCACGAAGCTCGCGGTGTCGTCGGTGGACTCGAAGGTCGACGCGGTCGGGGCGTGCGTGGGCGTCCGCGGGTCGCGGATCAAGAACATCGTGGACGAGCTCAACGGCGAGAAGATCGACATCGTTCGCTGGAACGAGTCGAGCCAGATCCTGATCCAGAACTCGCTCAAGCCGGCGGAGGTCGAGGAGATCTCGCTGTGCTTCGAGCTCGGGCGGGCGACGGTCGTCGTCCGAGACGACCAGCTGTCCCTGGCGATCGGCAAGCGGGGCCAGAACGTGCGTCTGGCGGCCCGCCTGACCGGCTGGGACATCGACATCCTGACGCCCGAGGAGTTCAACAAGGGCCTGGAGATCATGTCCGCAACGCTCCAGGAGGAAGAGGGCATCACCGAGGAGATGGTCGGACGCCTGGCGGCCCTTGGCATGGTCAGCGTGTTCGACATCGAGGAAGTGGGGATGGAGGTTTTGCGCGAGGAGCTCGAGCTGGACGAGGAGGCCGCCCAGCGCGTGATGGCCCGGGCCGGCGTCCGCGCCAAGGAGGTCGCCGAGCAGCAGCAGCGCGAGAAGGAAGAGAAGGAGCGCCTGCGCCGGGAGCAAGAGGAGCTGGCCCGTCGCATGCTCGAGGAGGGCGTCGCGCCGGAGGCGGGCGACGAAGCCGCGGCGGCCATCCTGGGCGCGTCGAGTTTCGAGGCCCCGGCGGGCGGGGCGGGCGGCGAGGGTGCCGGTGTCCCGACCTCGGCCGACGACGAGCAGCGGGCCGCCGACATCCTCGGCGGGGGTTCGGGGGACAACGCCTCGTCGTAAGCACGCATGCATCGCGGCCTGGCGTCGGTCGGCCCGACGGCACGCCCATCACACGGAACTGGACTGGAAGACAGAGTCGACAGACGCGCGGCGACGGGACACTCGGGGGCGCGCCCCGCTCGGAGCCCGAGAACAGCTGGAGAATCGCTTGGCCAAGAGGGTGTTCGAACTGGCGAAGGACCTGGGTGTGGACTCCAAGGCGATCATCGCCAAGTGCCGCGCCGAGGGCATCCCCGAAGAGGGGAAGTTCGGGGTCAAGAACCACATGTCGCCGGTGGGCGTGGGCCTGCAGGCGACGATCACGGAGTGGTTCACGGGCCAGGGCGGCACGGCCGTCGAGACCGCTGCGCCGGTTGAGGTCGAGGCGGTCAAGCCGACCCGCGCACGCCCGAGCCGCGCCAGGCCGAAGGCCGCCAAGGCGAAGAAGGCCTCGGACGCCGACGCACCGGACGGAGGCGAGGCCAAAGACGCGAGCGACGGGGCGGATTCGTCCGAAGCGACCGCAGCGCCGATCTCACCGGAGGTGAAGCCCACGCCGCCCGTGAGGCACGCCGCTTCCGCGGCGCGGGCGCCCGGCCAGGACCAGGCGACCGGGTCCGCGACGCCCGCCGAGGCTTCGGCGACCGCGATCCCGATCGAAACGCCGGCGACCAACGACGCCCAAGCCGGAGAGGCCGAGCCCGTCGAGACCGATTCCGATGCCCCGGCCGCACCAGCGCGGGCCGCCGCCTCCGCGGATCGCCGCGCCGACTCCCACCGCCCGTCCCGAAAGGGTCGTGATGGCGATGCGGGTGACGCGCCCGAGAGCCCGGCTCGCCCCGGCGTCTCCGAAGAACCGCCCCCACCCAAGCCGGTGATGAACGTGCCGGAGCGTCCAAAGGTGGTCAAGCCGGCGGGCCAGCAGCTCAAGGTCAAGACGCCCGTCAAACTGTCGGGACCGAAGATCGTCCGCGTCGAGGCGCCGGAGCAGATCGAGGCCCCGCGCCCACGCCGCGCCCCGGGCGGACCCGGCGGCGGACCCGGTTTCGCGCCACGCGGCCCCGGCGGGCCGGGCGGCGACGACCGCTCGCGGAGCCCGCGTCGGACCAAGGGCGGGCCCGGTGGCCCCGGCGGCGGCGCGGACTCGGCTCGCCGGCGCGGGCGGTCCGGGCGCGACGAGCCGGCCTGGTCCAACGCCGACCTGGCCGAGCTCCAGAACCGCCTCGACACCTCCGGCGGCTACCTCAAGATGCGCCGCCAGCAGGCCAAGAACAAGGCCCAGGGCGTCGGCGGCACCGCCGGTCGGGCCCACGGCGGCAAGGTCTCGATCCAGGCGCCGTTCACCATCAAGGACCTGTCGGCCGCCACTGGCGTGAAGGCGGCCGACATCGTCAAGGCGCTGTTCCTGCAGGGCACGATGGCGACGATCAACTCGGGCATCGAGCCGGAGAAGGCCCAGGAGCTCATGCTCGACCACGACATCGAGCTGGAGGTCCAGGCGTTCCAGACCGCCGAGCAGGCGGTGTCGGCCGAGTTCGAGGACCGCCAGGCGACCGACGAGCGCCCTCGCGGCCCGGTGGTGACGATCCTCGGGCACGTCGACCACGGCAAGACCTCGCTGCTGGACAAGATCCGCAACGCCAACGTGGCCGCGGGCGAGGCCGGCGGCATCACCCAGGCAACCAGCGCGTTCCGCGTGCCGGTCAAGATCGGCAGCGACGAGAAGCAGGTGGTGTTCCTCGACACGCCAGGCCACCAGGCGTTCACGGCGATGCGTGCGCGCGGCGCGACGATGACCGACATCGTGGTGCTGGTGGTCTCCGCGCCCGAGGGCGTGATGCCCCAGACGATCGAGTCGATAAACCACGCCAAGGCGGCCGAGGTTCCGATCGTGGTTGCGCTGAACAAGATCGACCGTCCCGACGCGACCGAGGCGATCATCCAGCGCACGCTGAGCGTGCTGGCCGAGCACGGGCTGAACCCCGTGGAGTGGGGCGGCGACACGGAAGTTGTCCGCACGAGCGCCACGACGGGCGAGGGCATCCCCGCGCTGCTCGAGGTGCTCGACCTGCAGTCGCAGATCATGGAACTCAAGGCCGACTTCGGGGGCGCGGCGGTTGGCAGCGTCATCGAAGCCAGGACGCAGGAGGGACGCGGCGCGGTCGCCAATGTGCTGATCCAGCAGGGCGAGCTCAAGGTCGGCGACTTCGTGGTCATGGGACGCGCGTTCGGGCGCATCCGCGACATCACCGACGACCGCGGCAACCGGCTCAAGTCGGGCACGCCCCCGATGCCGGTGCAGATCTCGGGCATCGACGAGGTCCCCGACGCGGGCGACAAGTTCTACGTGGTGGACACGCTCAAGAAGGCCCAGGAGGCCGCCGAGCAGCGCCGCCACCGCGAGCGCGAGGCCCAGCTGGCCCAGCCGAAGCTCACGCTCGACTCGATGTTCTCGAAGATCGCCGAGGGCGAGGTCAAGGAGATCCGGGTCGTGCTCAAGGCCGACGTGCAGGGCTCGGTGGACGTGCTGCGTCACGAGATCGAGGCGGTCTCGACGCCCGAGGTCCGCCTCCGCGTGCTGCACTCGGCGGTGGGCGGCATCACCGAGAGCGACGTGGGCCTTGCCGAGGCCAGCCAGGCGATCATCGTCGGGTTCAACGTCATCGCCTCCGGGCGGGCCCGCTCGATCGCGGAGACCAAGGGCATCGAGATCCGCAACTACCAGGTGATCTACGACATCACCGACGACATGCGCAAGGCCGCCGAGGGCATGCTCGCTCCCGAGATCCGCGAGGAGGTGCTCGGGCACGCGGAGGTCCGCGAGGTGTTCAAGATCACGAAGGTCGGCGCGGTGGCGGGCTGCTACGTCACCGACGGCAACGTGGTCCGAGACGCGCTCATCCGCGTCACGCGCCAGGACATCATCGTCGAGGACAACCGGCGCCTGGCCCAGCTCAAGCGGTTCAAGGACGACGCCAAGGAGGTCCGGGCCGGCATGGAGTGTGGCATGAAGATCGACGGCTACGACGACATCAAGACCGGCGACATCCTCGAGTGCTTCAAGAAGGTCGAGGTGAAGAGGACGCTGTGAGAGCAGCGACCGAGCGACGGAGCGCCGGAGCGACGAAGGGCTCCGTCGCCGGCGGCCCGTCCGTGATCCAGGATCCGTGGCGTCGATCGCCCGGTCCTTCGTCCGCTGACGCCTTCGAAAGTTCCTTCCCTTCGTCGCTCCGTCGCTTACGCCCTTCGTCGCTTCCCCGAATGATCATCGCCATCCTCCAGTTCGAGATGTTCATCCCCGATCCGGAGTCGCTCAAGGACAAGCGCCGGGTGGTCCGCTCGGCCAAGGACCGCCTGCACCGCGACTTCCAGTGCGCCGTGGCCGAGGTCGCGGCCCTGGAGAACCCGAGCGTGGCGCGGATGGGGCTGGCGATCGTCTCCAACGACGGCAAGCACGCGGCCCAGGTGCTCGACCGCATCACCGAGCGCCTCCGCGCCTGGCCCGATGCCCACCTGGGCGACTGCCGACGCGAGATCGTCCACGGGCACGGGTCCAGCGACGAGGTGTTCGACGGGCCCTCGCCTTCCGAAGAGGACATCGCCGGCGAGCTGCTCCGGCGTTCGCTGGACGACCCGGAACTCGCGGCTCTTGAGCGCGCCGCCCAACGTGCCGGCGTGCCCGACGCGACCGACACTCTCAACGCCGGCCCGAAACCCGCCGGGGGTCGCCCGTGAATCCGCGCCGCCAGGATCGCCTGGCCCATGCGCTCCGCGGCGCCATCCAGGAGGTGCTGGGGCGTGGCCTGGCCGACCCGCGGGCCCGGGGCCTGATCACCGTGACCGAGGTCGAGGTCAGCCAGGACGCCCGGAACGCGACGGTCTACGTTTCGGTGTTCCCGGAGGACCGCGTGACGCTGACGATGCACGCCCTGCGCGACGCGGAGGGCTTCGTCCGGCATGAGGCGGCCGATCTCGTGCGGACCAGGACCATGCCGGTGCTGACGTTCAGGCTCGACGAGCGGATCAAAAAGGAAGCGGCGGTGCTGCGGGCGATCAACCAGGCATCCAACGAGCGTCCCCCGGACGAGCACGCACCCAAGAGTGCAGGCGACGGCGCCGAGCCGCCCCGGGAGCCCGCGCCGTGAGTCTCTCGACGCAGATCGGCGACGAGGGCGCGGCCCGCCTGAAGTCGCTGCTTGACAAGGCGCGGGCCAAGTCGAAGGGCGAACCCCACGCCCCGCCCGCGGTGTTCGCCGGCGAGGATGGGGTCGTGGTCGAGCTCGTCCGCTCGATGCTGTGGTGGGAGTCCGGACGCGCCAGCGCCGACGCGGCGATGGCGAGCCTGGGCGAGCAGGTGGTGGACCTGAACGAGCTCCGCGTGTTCCTGGCCGACGAGTTGGCGGCCATGCTCGGGCCCGACGACCCCCGGGCCCAGGAGCGGGCCGAGCGTCTCCGCGCCTGCCTGAACGACGTGTTCGCGCGTGAGCACGACGTCCGCCTGGCCCACCTGGCCGAGGAGGGCAAGCGCGACATCCGCGCCTACTTTGAGTCGCTCGACGGCATGCACCCGTTCGTCGCGGCACGCCTGGTGCTGCTGTGCTTCGGCGGGCACGCGTTCCCGATCGACGCCCGCCTGCGGGACTGCCTGGCCAAGCACAAGGTCGTGCCCCCCGAGACGCCGCCGGGCGACGCCGGGTCGTGGATGGAGCGTCAGTTCCGCGCCGGCGAGGCCGCCGAGGCGTATCTCCTGCTCGAGGCCTGCGCCGAGCAGGCGGCCAAGCGGTCCGCGAGCCGGCGGGGCGGCAGTTCCAAGCCCGCGGCGTCGCGATCCAAGAAGAAGGCGCCGGCCAAGCCCCGCAAACGCTCCGGCGCGGAGAAGTGAGTGGCGACAACCCGATCCATGGCCCGAGTGCTTCCGATCGCCATCGCCGCGTGCCAGGTGCTCGCCCCGCCAATCGCACCGGCGGCGGCGCTCTCTCCGGCCGACGCCGCGCAGCCGGGCGTCGCCCGAGGAGCCCAGAACGACTCCGCCCGCCAGCGACTCGAGGCGCGCCGGATCGCCGAGTTGACCCGCCCTGACGAGCGCGTCCAGACCGCCCCGGCTCCGCCGGCGTTCGAGTACGCCCTGCTCACGCTCCCGGCGTTCTCCACGGCGGAGTCCAACGAGCCGCTCGAAGCGGTGCTCGATCGCTTCGCGGCCCGGGACGTCGGGCCGGCCCCTGTGGACGCCCCGGCGCGGGCGACGGGTGACGACCTGACCAGCGCGATGCGTCTGTATGTCCGCGCCCGCGGGCGGATCATCGAGGACGACGCGTTCGGCGCGATCACCGATCTGGATCAGGCCATCGCGCTGGACCCCGCGTCGCCCGAGCTTCACCTGACCCTCGCCGAGGCGTTGCTCCGCGTCGGCAACGAGGCGCGGGCCCGCCAGATGGTCGAGCGCGCGGTCGCGCTCGGGCTCGAGCACCCGCGCCCGCGACTGCTGCTCTCGGTGTGGTCGCTGCGCGACGGGCGACTCGACAGCGCCGTCGCCCACGCCGCCAGGGGCGTCCGCTCCATCGCGCCGGGCCAGGACCCGGCGCTGCGGCACATGGTCTGGGCCACGCTGGCCGACGCCCTGGCCGCGGCGGGGTACACGCGGGCGTCGGCCTCGGCGTACGCCACCGCGTTCGATCTGCCCGCGGCGTTCCCCTCGGGCACGCTGTTCGTCGCCGAGCTCTCGAGCATGTACCGCGGCGCGTGGGACGCCCTGCACAAGGCGGCCTCGCAGGGCGCCGCGACCGGGCGGTGGGAGATGGTCGATCGGACCCTCCGGGCCGCGAGGCGGTTCCAGGCGTTCGACGACGGGCGCGTGCTGCCGGCACGGGTTCTCGCGGCGATGCGTCTGGGCCACCCGGCCGACGCCGCCCTGATGATCCTCGACGCCGTCGAGCAGCACGGGGCCGCGACCGACGAGCGGGCCCGCCGGTGCGTCGAGTATCTCCGAGACCACACCGACGTCGCGCCGCTGCTCCGCGAGGCGCTCGCGGACCTCGCGGCCCTGGCCGCCGGCGAGTCCCCGACGATCGACGCGAGCATGGCCCGCCTGATCGCGGCGTGCGAGGCGCCCGAGCAGGCCCGCGCGACACTGCGCGAGGCGCTCGACGCGCAACCGTTCCAGCACCGCCTCCTGCGCGATCTGATCGAGGCGTACGGGCCCGGCGATCGTGCCGGGGCGACGCGGGCGCTGGCCGCCCACGCCGGCGCGCACCCCGCGATGACCCAGGGCGTTGCCGCGAAGATGATCGAGGGCGGGCTGCGCGACGCCGGCGTGCTGGACACGCTGCGATCGCTCCCCGATGAGCCCGGGGCGGGCTTGCTGCTGGCCCGCCTCCTGGTGGAATCCGCCCGGTTCGATGAGGCCGAGGCGGTGCTGGTCGGCGTGCTCCCCGGTGGCGACGCCGAGCGCGTCGCGACCGTCGAGTTCATGCGGGTCTCTGTTGCCGCGATGCGGGGGCAACCAGACGCCGCACGCGCGTTGCTTGACGCGTGGCCCGAACGTGACGACCCCTCGGACGCCGAGCGATGCCTGCTGGTCGGGGCGTTTAAGGCGATCGGCGACCAGCGGGCGGCCCTGGATGCCGCGCTGGCGTCGCCCACGGTGATGCTCCTCCTCCAGCGCGATGCGGCGCCCGACGGGGAATCCGGCGGCACCGACTTTGGCTCTCCCGCGCCCGTTGAAGATTCGTCCTGCGCGCTGCTGTTCCAGGCCAGCCAGCTGGCCCGAGAGCTCGGGGACAACGAGCGCGCGGGCTCGCTCGCGCGATCGCTCGTCGCCGCCGACCCCTTCGCCGAGTCGGGGCACACAACGCTCGTTGCGCTGCACACGCCCGGCGCCCCGCTGGCCGACCAGGCCCGCCTCCAGCAGGCCCTGCAGGGCCTGCGCGAGTACGTCCCCGCCAGCACCCTCCTGCGGTTCATCTCCGCCCGGGAACTGCTCCAGATCGGCCGACTGGGCGAGGCGGACCAGCGCCTGCGCGGGCTCGCGACCGACGCACCGTGGGACCAGGAGGCGATCGATGCGCTGATGGAGGCCTGGTCGTTGCGGGCGACGCGCGAGTCGCCCAGCGTGCTGATCGACGCCGAGGCGTTCCTGCGGGCCCACATCGCCGCCAACCCGCATCTGCTCGGGCCACGCGCCTCGCTGGCTCGCCTGCTGCTCATCCAGAACCGCTCGATGGACGCCGTGCAGGCGGCGGTCGAGTGGCTCGCGCTCGGACTGATCCCGACCGGCGACGACCGCAACCGCCTCCGGGCCATCGCCGACCCGCTCATGCGCCGCGCAACCTCGCCGACCGAGGGCGCCGCACGCGATGCCCTGCTCGCGCTGTTCACGGCCATGGACGGCGCCTCGGTCGACCTGGACCCGCAGATGCACCAGGTTCGTCTCGCGCTGCTCGGCGGAACCCGCCCGATCGACGAGGCGGCCTTGCTGCGCGCGGCCGCGAGCGCGGCCGACCAGATCCCGGCGCTCGATCCCGGGGCCTATCTGCTCGCCGCCCAGCACGCCGTCGGCACCGACCAGCCCGCGGTGGCGTTCAACATCCTCCGCGCCGCCGCGGCACGCCCCGCGGGACTCTCACCCCAGGACACGTCCCGCTGGGCGGGGCTGATCGCGCGCGAGGGTAACGCCGACAACCTCCGCGACCTCCTGGGCATCACGACCGCGGCCGACGACCTGGCCGCGATCCTCCTGGTCATGCCCGGCGGACCCGATGAACCCCCCTCCGATCCGGCCCGCTTGCGGGCAGACGTCGCGTATGCCATCGCGGGCGCGACCCGCGTCCTCGACCGCCCGACCGAGATCGCCGAGGGATTCCTGTCGCTCGCCCTCGAGCTGTTCCCCGAACACGGGTCGGCGGCCAACGACCTGGGCTATGAGTGGGCCGACCGCGGCATCCGCCTGGACGAGGCCGAGCACCTGCTCGAGATGGCCATCCGCCTCCGCCCCGACGAGGCGAACGTGCTCGACTCGCTCGGGTGGCTGCGGTACAAGCAGGGGCGACTGACGGACCTCGCGGACGAGGCGGGCGAACCCCTGGAGGGTGGGCGGGGCGCGGTCTGGTTGCTCGAACGGGCGACGTCCTTGCTCGACGAGTCCGACGGCCCGGTCACGCTCGACCAGCTCGGCGACGCGCTGTGGCGGGCTGGCCGCGCCGACGACGCCCTGGCCCGCTGGCGCGAGGCGTTGCCGCGGGCCCGCCGAACGGTCGAGTCGTACGAATCGGGCGGGGCGCCCGCGGGCATGCTTCAGGACGCCCGGACGCGCGTCGAGACGATCGAGGCCAAGATCGCCGCGGCCGAGAGCGGGCAGGAGCCGGAAATCGCCCCGCTCGGAGAGGGCGTGGCCGAGGCCCGATAGGCGCGGGTCGGGCGGCGCATCGACCGAAAAAACGCCGGGCCGCCGCCACTACCATCCCCCGTGAATCCGACGGCCGAACTGGTCATCCCGGAGATCGAGGAACTTGTCCACGAGCGCCGCCTCGCCGAGCTGCGCCACGCCCTCGAGGACTTCGACGCGGCCGACGTGGCCAGCATCCTGCAGGCGCTCGAGCCCGCGGACGCGGCGGTCGCGTTCCGCATCCTGCCCCGCGACGAGGCCGCCGAGGCCTTCGCGTACCTCGACGCGGAAGACCAGGAACTCATCATCGGGAAGCTCAGCGCCGACGCCGCCGTCCGCGTCGTCGAGGCGATGGACCCGGACGACCGGGCCGCCCTGCTCGACGAGCTGCCCGCGGAGGTCGCCACGCGCCTGCTGGCCGCCCTCGGCCCCGACGACCGCCAGGTCACGCAGACGATCCTGGGCTATCCGCCCGAGTCGGTCGGGCGGCTCATGACGCCCAACTACGTCACGGTCCGCCCGGAGTGGACCGTCCTGCGTGCCCTCGAGCAGGTCCGCCTGTACGGACGCGACGCCGAGACCGTCGCGTGGGTGTTCGTCGTCGACGAGCAGAAGCGCCTCATCGACGACATCCACATCTCCAAGCTCCTGCTGGCCGAGCCGCGGACGACCATCTCGGCCCTCATGGACGAGCACCCGCTGTCGCTGCAGGCGACCGACGACCGCGAAGAGGCGGTCCGCGTCATGAACCGCTACGACCGCACCGCCCTGCCAGTGCTGGACAGGCGGGGCACGCTGCTGGGAATCGTGACCAGCGACGACGTGGCCGACGTGGCCGAGATCGAGGCGACCGAGGACATCCAGCGCCTGGCGGGCATGGGCGCGCTCGAGGAGTCGTACACGAGCACCGGGCTCGGGGCGATGCTGCTCAAGCGAGGGCCGTGGCTCGCGGCCCTCTTCGTGGGGCAGAGCCTGACCGTGCTCATCCTCTCGTCGTTCACGGAGCGTCTGGAGAAGGTGATCGCGCTGACCCTGTTCATCCCGCTGATCATCTCCTGCGGGGGCAACAGCGGCACGCAGACCGCCGCGCTGCTGGTTCGGGCCTTGGCGCTCGAAGAGGTCGAGCCCAAGGATTGGTGGATCGTGCTGCGGCGCGAGATCGTCGCCGGGGCCGCTCTGGGGCTGGGCCTGGCGGCGGTGGGCGTGATCGCCATGGCCGCCTGGTGGGCCACGGGCGTGCTGAGCGGGGAACACCTCGGGCGGATCATCCTGGCCGTGTGCATCGCAATCGTCAGCGTTGTGGCGTGGGGCGCGGTGCTCGGCTCGTGCCTGCCGCTGCTGCTCCGGCGCCTCGGGCTGGACCCGGCCGCGTCGTCCTCGCCGCTCGTGGCGACACTGATGGACGCCTCGGGGATGCTGGTCTACTTCGGCGTGGCGATCGCGATTCTGGGCGACGCGCTGCGGTAGCGGGGCGCGGGTCGGATCAAGCCCGATCCAACCCAGAGCCGCATAGACGCAGAGCGGGACACCAGTTCAACGCGATGCCACGAGGCCGGGCTCCAAGACCGCTGGCCTTGGTGCTCCGCCCTGTGCTTCTGTGGCGCTGTGTTCAACTCGTGTGTGCCACGGCCACCCGCCACCGTCCGTCGGGGCCGTTACCCCGCCGTCAGCAGCCGAACCCGCTCCTCCAGCGCCGCGATCGACTCCGGATCGTCCGACTTGTACATCCCGAGAACCTCCCGACCTGGCCCGACCAGCACAAATCTGATCGGGTGGCGGATGTTGGGCATGGAGGTGCCGTCGCGCCCGGTGATCATCGTGTCGGCGTCGTCCTCCAGCTCGAACTTCAGCGCGTCGCGGACGATGCTCCACACAACCTCGCGGTCCCCCGTGAGCAGCGTCCACGTCGCCGGATCACCCGAGTAGTTGGAGAGGTACTCGCGCAGGGCCTCGGGCGTGTCACGCTGCGGATCAAGGCTGAACGACGCGAACCGCACGCCGGTGCCCGCAAGGCTGTCCTGCACCTGGGCCATCCGCCCCATCATCGCCGGGCAGGCAAAGGGACAGGACGTGAAGATGAAGTCCACGACGGTGTAGTGCCCGTCGAGAATCGCGGCCGTCGCCGCCTCGCCGTGCTGATCGGTCAGTTCGAAGTCGGGGATCCGCAGGCTCTCGAGCCCCTGGTCCGGCGCCCTGGGATCGGGACGTTCCGGCCGCTGCATCCCGACGGCGACCGTGAGCGCGACCGTCACGAGCAGCCCGACCGTCGCGATGAGGATGGCGATGATGTGCAGCGAACGCATGGCGGATCGTATGGGGTTCGGGGCGGAGCCCGAGCCGGATGCCCCGCCGCCGCAAGAGCCCTGACGGGCCGAACCCGATGCTTTACTCGCGGGGCGGGCCCATGGCGGGATCGAGATCGATCCCGATCTGCATCTCCACCCGACCGGGCGCGACCAGCCGCCCCTCCCAGCGGAAAGCGGAGATCCAGCGGACGGCGCCCATGGCCGGCGGCACCGGCGCGCCGACCGCCGCCAGGGTGCCCAGAAGTTGCGCCGGGCGTGCCACGCCCGCGCTGACCACCGGCGCAGCGCCGTTCGGCGTAGCAAGGCCCTCGCGGTTCTCGCCGAGCACGTCGGCCACGCGTCGGAGCTGCGCCGCCGCGGCGTTCTCTGCGCTGGCGCCCGCGGGGGTCGCCCCAAGGCGCGAGATCCACCAGCCCGGCACGCCCCAGGGACGCTGCCCCTCCTGCGCCTTGACCAGCGGCGCGGCTGGCTCGAACTGCCAGGCCAGCACCGTCGAAGGGCCCAGAAGTCCGTTCAGCGACGCACCGGACTGCGACGGCACCAGGGCTACGCGGGCCGCTGGCGGGTACGCCCCGAGGTAGTTGGGCCCGGCGAGCTCCCCCGATGGCTCGAGCCGGCCCGTGGCCGGATCCGCCTCGACGGGCGTGAGCACCGCGGCCATCACGGCGTCGCCATGGACCGCGAGGCCCCCGATGTCACTCGTCCGCGCGCCGATCGTGATGACGACCGGGTCCGTCGCCCGACCCGCGCCCTGCACGACCACGAACGCCTCGCGCCCGAGCAGCGCCCGCCCCCCGCCAGAGAGTCCGATGCTGTGGGCCAGCGGCGCGAGCATGGCGGCCAGCGACCCGGTGGGGCCGAGGCCCACGCCGACACGCGCCGATCGCTCTCCCGCGCCGGCGACCTCGGTCGGGCGGGCCGCCGCGTCACCATCGCCATCCGCGCCGTTCCCTCCGCCCCACACGCCTTCGCTCAGCCACTCGGAGATCGCCAGCGGCGCACCGCCCGCAAGCCGCTCGACCTGCGCGAGCGAGAGCGTCTGGCCGCCCGCCCCTCCCACGTGGGGCACGCCCGGACCCGTGCGAACGACCGTGGCGTCGAGCCCAGGGCCGGCCTCGGCAAGTCGCTCGCCCCGTCGCCACGACGCGCCCACGACACCGACCGCAACGCCATCGGGTGTCGAGCCCCGGGTCACCATCGCGATGTCGCGCTCCAGCAGGGCCGCGCTCTCTCGGACGGCTGGTTCGTCGCCGAGCGTCGCCCCGTCGATCCGCTCGCCCAGGCGGGGCAGCATCCGCTTGAACAGCTCCATGTGCGCGGACGGGGCGAGCATGATGATGGCGCGGCGCTGCTGCTCCGGGCTCCCGCCGCGCCCGAGCAGGCGCGTCGTGAGCAGGTACCTTCCGTCTTCGAGCGACAGGATCGCCTGTCCGGCCTCGACGTCGCGCGGGGCGGGGCGAAGGCGCTCGCGGATGAGGCGTTCCGTGCGTCCGTCAACGAGGGAGAGGACGATCCAGTCGGGCTCCTCGTCGATGCGCTGCGGCGCGTCTGGATCGTCTGCTAGGCTCCGCCACGCGATAACCACCCGCTGCCCCAGCAGACGGTCGATGGCCTCGTCGGCGGGGAGATCGAGCGTCCGCCAGAGCTCGTCCCACGCGGCCGGCAGGCCGAGCAGGCGGGCCAGGTCGTCGCCCATGCGCCGCCCCGCGCCGCCGGAGGTCTGGCGGGAAGCGATCGCGGCGTCGCTGATGCAGATCGCCCCGTCGATGTCCGGCGGGAGCAGGCGGAGGTCGGGCTGGCCAGGACGTGCGCCCAGAGCGGCTCGTGGGGTCAGCAGGAGCAGCGCGAAGGCCGCGAAGATCGCCAGGTGCGCGAAGGTGGTGACGCACCGAGAAAAACCGCCGAAGCACCGGCCGGCGTCGGCGCGTGCGCCGCCCGCGGGCTGCGGGCGATTGGAATCGGTTTGGGGCACACGGAAGCACAGCATCGACGCTGATCCAACCAGCGGGTCGCGGCGGGGTTGCGGGCCGGGCTGCTCGGCGTGTGCGGCGGCCGCGGCCTGTGGAGCGGCCGCTCCGAGTGGGGCTCACGCCACGCCCGCGAACAGCGAATCGCTCGGGCTCGGCGTCCGATCACCGCCCGAGCGGTGGCCCCAGAACCGAGCCTCGTGCCCGAGCAGCCACCGCTTGATCGCCAGCCCGCCCGCGTAGCCCGTCAGCGACCCGTCGGAGCCGATCACCCGGTGGCACGGCACGAGCAGGGCGATCGGGTTGGTCGCGTTGGCTCGCGCGACGGCCCGGAATGCCGTCGGACGCCCAAGCGAGCGTGCCAGATCGCCGTACGAGCGGGTCACGCCCGCGGGGATACGACCCAGCGCGGCCCAGACCTCGGCCTGGAACGGCGTGCCGGGCGCGGCCAGCGGCACCGTGAACGCATCGCACCGGCCCGCGAAGTACGCGTCGAGTTCGTCGCGCAATCGCTCCACGTGCCCGCGTGCGGTTTGCAGGAGCGCACCCGAGGAACCGAGCTCGGGCGGCGCCGCATCGGCCTCGAACAGCGAGAGCGCGTGCACGCCGTCCTCCCCAATCTCGGCCACCACACGCCCGAGCGGCCAGGCGGCCACGTCCAGCACGAACGTGGGTGCCGCGCCCTGGCCACGAGCCGATCGACCGTGTTGCCGCTGCCCGTCGCCCATCGCAGGACCTCCTACAAAGCCGCAACGCCTCGACGCTAGATCTCAACAGCCTCGTTGTACCGCGGCAGCGCGGCCGCGATCCCGAAACGCTCCTTCAGCCCCGACGCCAGGCGCTCGCGCGGTCCATCCTCGCCGTGCGTCAGGAACACCTTCGGACGACTCTCCAGACGCGACATCCACCACAGCAGATCGCCCCGCCCGGCGTGGGCCGAGAAGCCGTTAAGCGTGTGGACCCTGGCCCTCACCGGCATCACCTCCCCCAGGATCCGGACCTCGCTGGCCCCGTCCACGATCGCCCGCCCGGTCGTGCCTTGGGCCTGGAAGCCCACGATCAGCACGTGCGACTCGGGCTTCGAGAGGTTGTGGCGGAGGTGGTGCACAATCCGCCCGCCGTTGCACATGCCCGACGCGGAGATCACGACCAGCCCCTGGCGTGTGTTGAGCCACATCGACGTCTCGCGGTCGCGCGAGAAATGCAGGCCGGGGAAGTGCAGGCACGAATCGCCCGCGTCGATGATGGCCCGGGCCTCGGCGTCGAAGTCGCCCCGGTTGCGCCGGTACAGCTCCGTCGCCTTGATCGCCATCGGGCTGTCGATCCAGACCTCCGGCTCCGGCACGCGTCCGTCGCGGCGCAGGATGCCCATGTGGTACACCAGGTTCTGCGTCCGCCCGACCGCGAACGCCGGGATGACCACGTTGCCCGCGGGCTTCGAGTTGTGGGCCATCGCGTCGGTGAGGATCGACGCCAGCTCGTCCAGCGTCGCCTCGGGCGGGCGGTGATCGCGGTCGCCGTACGTCGATTCGAGCACAATCACGTCGGCCCGCGTCGGCGGCGTGGGGTCGCGAAGCAGCGGCGCGCCCCGCGGCCCGATGTCGCCCGAGAACACGATCGTCCGGTCGCTGGCCGCGTGCCCCTTCTCCGCCGGCTCGCGCACGCGCAGGTGGATCGAGGCCGAACCCAGGATGTGCCCGGCGTCCACCCACGTCGCCTCGACGCCCGGCGCGACCTCTGTCGGCGTCTGGTACTCCACCGGCCGCAGCAGAGGCAGCACGTCGTCCACGTCGTTGCCATCGAACAGGGGGCGCACGGGCGGCTCGCCGCGCGCCACGCGCTTGCGCGACTCGCGCTGGGCGTCCATCCGTTGCAGGTACGCCGCGTCGCGGAGCAGGATCGCCGCCAGGTCAATCGTCGCCGGCGTCGCGTAGATCGGGCGGGCGAACTCGTGCTGGGCCAGCAGCGGCAAACGCCCGGTGTGGTCGATGTGGGCATGCGTGAGCAGCACGGCGTCGAGGCGTCCCGGCTCGATTGCGCTGGGGAACTGGCGGTTGCGGGCTTCGCTCGCGTCGCCGCCCTGGAACGCCCCAAAGTCGATCAGCACGCGGGCCCGGCGGGTCTCGAGCAGGTAGCACGAGCCGGTGACCTCGCCCGAAGCGCCAAGGAATCGAAGTCGCATGGTCGAGTGTACGGGAACGGACGGGCGCGTGCGGAACCACCGCGAGCGCCGGCACGGTTCACCGCCTCAGACGCCGGCGCCCCGCAGTGCGCCCGTTCTCGACAGCGGCCCGGGCGCCGAATCCGCCGCGGTCGACACGCCGCCAGCCTCCGCCAACGCCATCTCGACCAGCATCCGGCATAGGCTCGGCATCGCGATCCCCGCGTGCCCCGCCGCCATGGGCAGCAGCGAGTGCCCCGTGAACCCCGGCATCGTGTTGAGCTCGAGCAGCTGCGCCGCCTCGGGCGGGCCGAACGGGTCGATGAAGTCCACACGGCACAGGTGGCGCACACCCACCGCCGCCGCCACTCGCAGCGCCCGGTCCTGCAGGATCGGCACGACCGGATCCGTTGTCGGCACGATGTCGTACCGCGTGTCGTCCCGCAGGTATTTCGCCTCGTAGTCGTAGAACTCGGTCGCCGGGCTGATCTGGATCACCGGCAGCGCCAGACGCCCCGCGGGCGTATCGATCACGCCGACGGTGAGCTCGCGCGGCTTGGAAGCGCCGCCTCCGGCCGCGCCAGACGCCGCATCGCCAGAGAACGGGCAAACCAGCGACTCGACCATGTACGTCCGCCCGGGGTGCCGCTCGATGTCCGCGCGAACCGTCGCCAGCGCCCCCGCCCACTGCCCCGGCGTGCGAACGAGATGCACGCCCACCGACGACCCGTCGTGGATCGGCTTGAGCACCACGCCTCGCCCCAGCGCGTGCTCGAACGCCAGTGGGCAGCGGTCGTCGGCGGGGTTCAGCACCGCCGCGGGCGCCGTCGGCACGCCAACGCGGGCCGCGGCCAGTTTGGTCGCCACCTTGTCCATCGCAAGTCGCGCGCCGGTCGGGCGGCAGCCCACATAAGGCCGCGCAGAGGCCTCGAGCACGTCCTGCAAAGGCCCACCCTCGCCGTAGGAACCGTGCAGCACGGGGAAAATCACGTCACCCGGCATCGACGCCAACTCCGCGGGCGTCACGCGGTCGATTGTCCGCTCGTGGACCGTCAGCCCGCCCTCGCGGAGCGCCCGCGTCACACCCGCCGCCGACCACAGCGAGACCTGTCGCTCGCGGTCGGGCCCGCCAGCGAGAACAAGCACGGACGCCGGGCTCATCGGGCCATCTCCTCGATCGGGCACGATCGCTTCCACACGACGACCTCGGGCTCAAGCCAGACGCCGAACGCGTCGAGCACGCGCTGCTGCACGAGCCCCATCAGCTCGATGATGTCGCGGGCCCGCCCCCCGGCCCGCGTGACGATGAAGTTCGCGTGGTGCCGGCTCACCGTCGCCCCGCCGACCCCGAGCCCCTTGCACCCGGCCCGGTCGATCAGCATCCCCGCGGACACGCGCCGCCCCGCGTCGCCGATCCCGTCGATCGCATGAACCAGTGTCGGGTTCTTGAAGCAGCACCCCGCAGAGTCCTCCCGCAGCGGCTGCGACTGCCGCTTGTACTCCATCACCTCGTGCAGGCGGGCCCGCAAGCCCGCCGGATCGGCAGGGGTCAGTTGGAACTCGACCGCCGTGACGACCAGCCCGTGCAGGGCCGAGGCCCGATACCCGAACGCGCACTGCTCGCGGGCCAAGGTGACTACGTTCGCGCCGCGGTCCAGCGCGTGCACGCGCTCGATCGCCGGGGCGATCTCGCCGAACGCCCCGCCCGCGTTCATGACCGCCGCCCCGCCCACCGTCGCGGGGATACCCCCGAGCGACTCCAGCCCGCCCAGCCCGGCCCGCGTCGTTTCGTTCAGCAGCCGCGCCAGCTTGGCCCCGGCCCCCGCGACCACCCGCCCGGTCCGCTCGTCGATCTGGAACGACGTGAACGCCGGGCGATCCAGGCACACCACCAGTTCCGCGACGCCCGCGTCATCCACCAGCAGATTGGCCCCGTCGCCCAGCACCCGCAGATTGTGGTCCATGCGGAGGCACGTGCGCAGTTCCCCGAGGCTCTCCGGACGGGCCAGGCGGTCGGCGAGGCCGCCAACACCGAACCACGTCGGGATCGGCGCCCGCTCGGCGAGGCGTTTCGGGTCGAGATGGCGGAGGGTGGGGGGCAAGAGTGCGTACCGAGTGCTGGGTTCTGAGTCCGTATTCGAAGCCGAGTGCCCGGTGGCCAATGCCTCGTGCCTCTCTCCGCTTCAGGTCCCGACGCCAACCGCCTCCGGACTCGCCGCGCCACGCCGCCCCGCCCCGTGGCGCCGGCGCATTGCCTCGATGTACCCGTGCGCCACCTCGTTCACAGGCCCCGCGCCCATGACGCACAGCGTGTCGCCCGGGCGGCACAGGTTCTGCAGGTGCTCGACGATCGCCTCGAACGGGTACAGGTGCATCGCGTTCACGCCCCGCTGGCGGAGCCGATCCACCAGATCGCCGGCCGAAACCAGCGTCTTCTCCGCCTGCGAGTCCCGCACGAAGTAGATGTGCGGCACGATCACGATGTCCGCCTGCTCGAACGATCTCGCGAACTCCTCGAGCAGGTGCCGCGTCCTCGAGTGCTGGTGCGGCTGGAACACGCAGATCAGCCGCCCGGGCAGCCCCGAGGCCCCGAGGCGTCGCTCCGGGCGATCCGCCAGGCGCAAGGCCCGCAACGTCGCGTCGATCTCCGTCGGGTGGTGCCCGTAGTCGTCGATCACTCGGACGCACGTGGCGGGCATCGGTGCGTCGCCGGAGCCTCTCGAATCGAGAGCCTGGAGCGCCGCATCGCGGACGCTCGGCCCATCCGGCCACGCCGGATCGCGCACCTCGCCAAGCAGCTGCATCCGCCGATCGACGCCGCCAAACGCCGCCAGCGACGCCGCCAGCCGCGCCGGGTCGGCTCCCAGGATCGTCCCCAGCGCCAGCGCCGTCGCCGCGTTCATCGCGTTGTGCTGCCCGATGATCGGGCTCCGCCACCGCGCCACCGACGCGCCGTGCCGCAGCACCTCGACATCCCGCGTCCGAGGGTCCCACCGCACCACCCAGTCCGCCTCCGGCGCAAATCCGATGGTCTCGACCGCGCACCCCAGCCCCGCCGTGATCTCGCGCCGGTGGGCCTCCGTGTGCGCGATCAGGAGGTGCCCGCCCTCCCGCTCCGACGGCAGCAACGCCGCGAACTCGCGGAACGCCACGATCAGGTCCTCGATCGACCCATAGACGTCCAGATGGTCCGCCTCGACCGACGTGATGCACGCCACCGTCGGACGCAGGCTGTGGAACGACCGATTGAACTCGCACGCCTCGGCCAGCAGCAGCCCGGGCTGGTCCGCCCGCGCCCCCGCCGGAATCGCCGCTGCCCCGAGCCGGAAGCCAGTCCGAGCAGAGCCGCGATCATGAGATCGCGACGAACCGCCCGCACCTTCCGACCAGGCGATCCCAGGATCGCGCTTCCGACCAAGGCACCCGTCCGCCAACTGCCCGCACGTCGCCCCGACAATCACCGACGGGTCCAGCCCCGCGTCCACCAGCGCGGCCCCGAGCATCGCCGTCGTCGTGCTCTTGCCGTGCGTTCCCGCGATCGCCACCCCCGTCTGCCCCGCCATGCACGCCCCGAGCGCCTCGGCGTACAACATCACCCGGATGCCCCGCCCCTCCGCCCCCAGCCACTGGGGGTGGTCCGGACGGATCGCCGCCGAAGCCACGATCAGGTCGCACGCTTCAGGGATCGCCCCCGCAGTCTGCTCGAACCCAACCGGGATCCCCTCGCCGATCAGGGCCGCGGTCGTCGCGCTGGCCGCCATGTCCGAGCCGGACACGCTCGCCCCGCGCGCCCGCAGCAGCCGGGCCAGGCCCGACATCCCGCACCCGCCGATGCCGACCATGTAGACATGGCGGCCGCGCAGATCGATGTCGGGGGCGTGTCGGGCGATCGGCGGCGTGGCGTCTCGGCGCATGGTGCTCATCGACAGGGTATCGGCCCCCCCGCCGGAATCCGGTGAGGCGACAGGGCGCGACTCGAATCCCACGCCGGACCGCGCCGGACCCGCGCCCATGCGCCGTCGATCCGCCTCGCGCCGCTGGCGTCGGACGCCCCATCCGCCTTCAATCGCCCATGCCCGAACTGACCCCCGACGAACGGCGCGTGTGCGACCTGCTCGAGCAGCGGCGCGAATCCCTGCTCGAAGACCTCCGTCTGCACGTCGCCCTGCCCACCGGCCAGCGCAACACATCCGCCGTCGACGAGACACGCGAGCTGTTCGGGCTGCGTTGCCAGCGCCTCGGCGCCAAACTCGACCCGATCCCCGGCGACCCCGCCCCGTGGTGGCTGTACGGGGCCGACCCGGACGCCCCCGTTCCCCCGACGCTGGTCGCCCGTCGCACCCGCCCCGGCAAGCCCAACATCCTCATCGCCGGACACCTCGACACGGTCCACGACCCGAGCGGCACGTTTCGCACCCTGACCATGTCCGCCGACGGCAAAACCGCCACCGGCCCCGGCTGCGTCGACATGAAGGGCGGGCTGGTCATCGCCATGGCCGCCCTGGAAGCTCTCGAAGAGGCCGACATCGAGGTCTCGTGGTCGTTCCTCATGAACTCCGACGAGGAGACCGGCTCGTACCACTCGTTCGGGGCGTTGCAGGCCGAGGCCAGACGCCATGACCTGGGCCTGGCCCTCGAACCGGCCCTGGCTGGCGGCGCCCTTGCCACGGTCCGATCCGGCTCCGGGCAGTTCATGGTCGAGACCCGCGGGCGCTCGGCCCACGTCGGACGCGAGTTCACCAAGGGCGTCTCGGCCGTCACCGCTATGGGCAAGCGCCTGCTCGCCATCGCTTCCTTTCCCGAACCAGACAAGGGCGTCGTCGCCAACGTCGGCCCCCTCGAGGGCGGCTCGGCCACCAACGCCGTCCCCGACCGCGCCAGAGCCTGGGGCAACGTCCGCTTCCCCGATCCCGACGCGGCCAAAGCGCTCGAGGCCAGATTCCTCGCCCTGGCCACCTCGCCCGACGCCATGCCCGCCTGCGACGTGCACACCTCCTTCAACCGCCCCGCCAAGCCCCTCACCCCGGCCACGGAGCGACTGGCCCTGGCCGCCCGCGCCGCCGCCGAGGCCCTCGGCCAGACCCTCCCCTTCGCCTCCACCGGCGGGGTCTGCGACGGCAACATCCTCCAGGACGCCGGCCTGCCCACCATCGACACCCTCGGCGTCCGCGGCGGCGGCCTCCACACCCCCGACGAGTGGATCGAGATCCCATCCCTCGTCGAACGCAGCCAGCTGCTCGCCGTGCTCATGATGCGCGTCGGAGCCTGAACCGCGCCCCGCCAGACGCGGCGCAATCGAGCGCCCGTGCCACGCCCTTCGGGGCTCTGGCCGAAGGTCGTGCAGACCACGGACGAACCCCCGATGTGTGGCATGCCTGTGGCTTTGCACAGGCATGGCGAGCGTGCAATCCATCCCGTTGATCGAGCATGGCTGCTCAGAGCAGCAGCCATGCCACACGCCGAGGCTCCCCCGGCGAACGCGACGCGCAAGCGAGTGGGTGCGCCACCGTCCTCGGGGCTCTGGCCGAAGGTCGTGACGACGAAGGACGGACCCCCAATGTGTGGCATGCCTGTGGCTTTGCACAGGCATGGCGAGCGTGCAGTCCATCCCGTTGATCGAGCATGGCCGCTCAAAGCAGCAGCCATGCCACACGTCGGAGCCGCAAGGACGTGGCACAGGTGCGTGTGGTGGCCGCGGGTTGTTCGCACCGAGAAACGCCGCGGAGCCGGCGTGTCTCGGTGGCACAGCCTCACCCCTGCAGCTTCGGAGCCGCGGCCCAGTGGAACTTGTCGATCACCGTCGCCCAGTACGACGCCTCGGGGTTCCGCACGAACCGCACGTGCCGCTCGTGCCTGGCGATGCGGATGCGGTCGTTGGGCTCCAGCAGCGTCTGGACCTGCCCGTCGAGCACGAGCGTCGTGCCGCCGGGCGAGTCGGGACCGTCGCGGTTGATCTGGCGGGCGACGATCTCGATCACGCTGTGCCCTTCAACGACGATGGGGCGGAACGCCAGCGAGTGGGCCGCGATCGGCGTGACCGCGATCGCGTCGAGCGTCGGGGCCAGCAGCGGCCCGCCCGCCGACAGGTTGTACGCGGTCGACCCCGTCGGCGTCGAGACGATGATCCCGTCGCCCGACACATGCGGCCCGACGCCCGCGTCGATGCCGACCTCGAGGCGGATCATCCGGAACGGCGGGCCGGCGGTGACGACGCAGTCGTTCAGAGCCACCCCGGAGAAACGGGGCGTGGAATCGGGCGACTGCCCATCCGGGCGAACCTCGACGCGCAGCAGCGAGTGGCGCCGCGCATCGAGCGGACCATCGCCGAAGATCCGGGCGGCCTGGTCGCGCAGCGCGCCCAGATCGAACGCCGCCATGAACCCGAGCTTGCCGAAGTTCACACCCAGCAGCGGCTTGTCCAGGTTCAGGCACCGGCGCGTCTGGCTCAGCAGCGTGCCGTCGCCCCCGAGCACGACCAGCAGATCGGCAGGGGCGGCCTCCGGGGCCCGGAGCGGCTCGTTCGAGAGCGCATCGCCCTGGCCCAGCCACCGCCCGTGGCGCTCGACGATCGCCCGCACCTCGGCGGCCGCGGCGACCGCCTCGGGCTTTGACGGGTTCACGAGCACGTACGCGCTGCGGGGCACGGGCGGAGTTTACGCGGTTCGAGACACCCCGGTCGGGCATCTCGCCCGCCACTACGCTTGGAGCATCGATGGAGCATGTCGAGCTTTCCAGTGTGTACCGGGTCCGGAGAGCGCCCGGCGTCGATGGGCCTCCGATGCCGCGTGGGGTGCTCTCGCTCCGGAACCTTCTGGCGGACGCCGAGCGGGAGGCGAGCCGTGGTGGTTCGGCGATCGGCGCGACTCGTGCCGAAGACGCCGTCGTCGTCGCCTGGTCGGGCTGGCTCGGCGGGCCGGACGCCAGTTCGGATGGCATGGTCGAGCGTGACTTCAGAACGTGGTCCGGGGCGGGGCGCGCGATGCTCGACGCGTTCGTCGGATCGATGCCACAGCCCGAGTCCGGCGCCTCCTCGGCGCTCTGGTTCCGTCCCCACCACCGCCACGTGCTCTCGGATGCCCCGTCGTGCGCCGCGTTCCTCAAGGCGCACGAAGCCTTGGTCACCGCCGGGCGTGTCGCCATGTTCCTGGACGCCGCCCTGCTCATCGACGAGTCGATGGCCGGCACGCGGGCGGACCACATCGAACGCATCGTCGAGCGACTGGCCCCGCTCGACGCCATCCGCGCGATCGCGATGCCGGCGAGCGACTGGGAAGCACTCGATCCGGACCTGGGCAGCCAGATCGAGAGGCGGGCCATCCCGATGCTCGAGCCGCTCCGCTAGGGCTTCGGCCCGCCGAACCGCCCCCGCACCACGATTGCCGTCGCGATCCCCGCGCCAAACAGCAGCACGCCGATCGCCACCACCAGAATGAACCCCGGCGAGATCAGCCCGCCCCAGACCGCCCCGCCGACCGCCAGGCCCAGCGCAATGAGCAGGACCGCCAAGAGCACGATGCGACGCCCCAGCGCCTCGCCGCGGCGCTGGCGGGCGCTCTCGGCCAGCGTGTTCCGCACGTCCAGGCGCTCGATCAGTTCCCGCACGCGCGGCACATCGTCCGGGTCGACGCGGAGTTCGAACCCGCCCGCGGCCTCGACGATCGCGTGCGGCACGTCCGCCGCGTCCAGCACGCCGGCGACGAACTCGGCCTCCTGGCGGGAGGCGAGCAGCGCGACCTTCTGCAGACGCCTGGTCTCGATCTGCACGGCGGGGCCTCGGAGCGGGAACGGTTGCTCAGAAAGATACGCCGCCCGCCGGCGCACGTTGCGAGCCAGCCAGCGTTGGCCCGGTCCCGGCATCGCCCACCCGAACGGGGTGCGGTGTCGACACGAGACCGAGGCCGCCGGAGCGTCTATGGCACGCCACCCCAGCTCAAGGCGACGATAACGGCGCCGAGCACGAGAACGAGGCAAACGAGAACCAATCCAAGCATCACGAAGGGGCTCGACCCATCGGGGGGAGCCGCCTCATCGACCTCCGCCGACTCGCCCACGTCAACCTCGTTCCAGTCGATGTCGATCGAGTCGGACCGCTGGTTGTCCAGCACCTCGCGGGCCCGATCAACGTCGGCGCGGCGAACAAAGAGGCGATACGGATCGGTCGAGCCGACCTCCCAGCGCAGCGTCGTCGCCGCCGATCCCGGCGAGACGCCCCGGATACCGTGCGATTCGAGCACGCTGATCCAGAGCCCGGCCTGGAGTTCCGAGGCCGCGCTCGTGAGCACGACCAGATCGTCGGGGTCGCCGGGCATCGGGCCTCCGGGAGCAGCGTACCCGATGCGCGGGCGTCATCCAAGGCGCAGAAGCACCACTCGCCCCCTCCGCCCACTTCGCAGAGCCTCGTGGGCACCTCCCCCGCACGCGGGGGAGGAGAACGCTCACGGCATCCACAGGTAGTACGCCCCGGCCGCGGGCGGCCATTCGGTCGACCCGGGCAGGCGGATCTCGAGCGCCGTCGGGCCGGCCGCCTGCGGCGAGTTCTCGGGGGCCTCAGCGCGGGCGTAGGCGGTGCGGGGCGTCACGCCGCGAGGGTGGTAGCGAACCAGCCGACCGCCCTCCACACCGGCCGCCGCCAAGGCGCGATCGAACGCCTCTCGGATGCCGCCCGCGGAATCGGCCAGGCCCAGATCGATGGCCTGCTGGCCCGAAAAGATGCGCCCGTCGGTCGCTTGCTCGAGATTCGATTCGGACAGGCCCGGGCGGCGCTCGACGACCAGCCCGCGGAACCGCGCGTAGTCCTCATCGACGAGACGCTGCAGGATCGCGTAGTGCTCTTCCTCCATCGGCTCGAACGGGCTGGCCAGGTCCTTGTTCGGCCGGCTCACCACCGCCCGCGACGCGATGCCCCAGCGGTTCATGGCCTCGCTGAAGTTGAACGTTGGGAAGATCACCCCGATCGAGCCCGTGATGCACGTCGGCTCGGTCACGATCTCATCGGCCGCCAGCGCGATGTAATAGCCTCCGCTGGCGGCCACCGTCGACAGCGACGCGATCACCGGTTTGCCCGTCCGCTCTCGAAAGCGCGCGATCTCCCGGTACATCACGTCGCTGGCCGTCACGCTGCCGCCGGGCGAGTCAATCCGCAGCACCACCGCCCGCACGGACCGATCTTCCGCCGCCTTGTCGAGCGACGCGACCAGGCGATCGACCGGGTTCTCGCCGGACGAGAACAGCCCCGGCGTCGCGGCGTCGGCGATCAGGCCGCGGACCTCGATCAGCGCGACCTTGGCCGAGCCCGCGTGGTCGTCCGAAGACAGCACGGCGGTCTCGGTCAGGCGGTTGTCCCGCTGGCCGAACGTGACGCTGAACGTCGCCGGGCCGCAGGCGGTCAGCACGACGGACAGCGCGGCCAAGATCGCAGCGCTCCGCACGCAGGAAAGGGACGGGGTGGTCATGGGGGCCAGTGTACGGGGCGGTCCGCGAGGCCCGGAGCCGAGAGGCCGCGAGCAGATCCGGGTCCTCCCCGAATTCCACTTCCCCTCCGGCGCGCGTCGAGATAGGCTGATTCGCGTGGCCTTCGCCCGCCTCCAACTTCCGCGCCCCCGCCCCCGACGCCGGGCGGGTCGAACGCATGTTCGTGCCAGCGCGGCCCCCTTGCCCTACGTGGATCCATCGATTACATTACCTTTCGGGTGGGGCACCCGGAGCAATGGCCGCATGGCGTCAAACCCGTCGTTCTCCAAAGGCCGTGTCCCGTACTCGGTCAACGTCCTGGGCTTCGGGGCCGACCCGACCGGGGCGAGCGACTCCCGCGCGGCGTTCGACGCCGCCGTCGATGAGTGCCGCAATCGCGATTACTCGACCCTTTACATCCCCGCGGGGGTCTACAAGGTCTCCTCGTTCGGGGGGGGGGTCGGGAAGTGATCAGTGTACGGCCGACACCGTCGGCTGGTGCCTGAACCGCCTGGCCGGACTCTGCATCCGGGGCGACGGCCCGTACCGCGGCGGGAACGCGGCGGACAGCGTCGGCACGACCATCGTGTTCGACCTCACGCCGCCCGGCGAGCCGCCGGACTTCGCCGGGATCGGGATCAAGGGCTCGCGCGGCCTGCGGTTCGAGAATCTCACGATCCAGGGCGCGCCGAGCGAAACCGCGACGAACCAGGCCATCGGCGTGCTCATCGAGACGGTGAGCGGGGCCAGCACGACCGGCATCATCTTCGAGAACGTCGCGTTCCGCTGGTGCAAGGTCGCGGTGCGGACCGCCGACACCAACAACAACTCGGAACTGTCGTTCTACGACTGCCTGTTCAACGAGAACCTGATCGGATTCCAGTGTCTGAACCACCAGGCGCTGGTCCACAAGTTCATCGGGTGCGTGGGTGGCGGGAACGCTGGAGACGACGAGATCTCGTCCGGCGTTCCGAACCAGTACCAGGCGATGGAGTGCATGTTCGACCTGACCAAGGGTGGAAACATCACGGTTGTTGGGTTCGGAGGCCACAACATCGAGACGTTCGTCAAGGTCGGCGATGCGGGTGGGAACACGGGGTGGAACCTGTTCCACAACATCCGCCTTGAGCAGGCCGGGGATGACGACGAGAACACCTGGGGCAATACGCATCGGACCAAGTTGTACGCGGCGGTCGCCGCCGGAGGCGCGACAAACGGGCAGCGGACCGAGTTTGACGGCATTGTCATCACGCCGCCCGGAATGGGAACGCCGTATGACGGAGGCACGACGCGGTTCTCCCTGCTCGACGGACACACCGTTGTCGTTCGCAACGCCAGCCGCGCCGCGGGGACTTATCAGTTCGCCACGCCCGCCTCGAAACTCGTCGACTTCCCAAGCAGCGGCACGCGAGGCGGCACGATCCGCTGCTTCAACGTGCAGGTAGCCGAGGATGCCCGTCTCGATCGCGCCGACGTGCCGTCGATCGCCAGATACTCATTCACCGAGTGCAACGACGACAATGTGCCCTATCCTGACCTGCTGCATCCGCCGCTGTACGGTCCCAACTATCTCATGTCCGTCGAATCGCACTGCTTCGCGCTCGGCGAGGGCCTGCAGGGCGTGGCGCCCATTGAGGAGGGCGGCGGGACAGTCACCAGCGTCACGCCCAGCGATTCGTCCCATGCCGGCGTCATCGGCGCGAACACCAACGCGGACGGCGACGTCGCGGGGCTGGCCGGCTCGACGAACGCCATCCTGCTCGAAGGCGGCTCGTGGCGCTTCCAGGCCGCGATCCGGGTGCCGACGGCATCGGCATCGGGCGACAGTTTCGTCGTCCGCGTGGGATTCGGGGACATCGCCACCGCCGAGCCCGCCAACGCCCTCTACTTCGAGTGCACCGATACGGTTAACTCCGGCAACTGGCGTGCGATCGTGCGCGAGAGCGGCTCCACGACGCAGTCCATCACCAGCAGCGTCGCGCCCACGGCCTGGCGCACGCTCGAGTTCCTGATCGACGACGCCGGCGACTGCCGCTGTTTCATCGACGGCGTCGAGATCGATCCCGCCCAGACGCTGACCGTCCCGAGCGCCGCCCTCGGCCTGCTGCCGCTCCAGATCGAGCGGACCACGCCGATCTCCGAAGGCAACGAGCGCCGCGCCGAGATCGACTACTACAAGTACGAGTTCCGCCCGACATCCAGGGGCGCGATGTATCCCGAATGAAGTGCGGGCATCCGCACGCCTGGAGGGAACGCCATGCAGTCCAACCGAGCGATCATGCTGTGTGCCGCGGCGCTGTTGTGCGGCGCGGCCCGCGCGCAGACAACGTGGCTCGTTTCAAACGACACGTTCGAGAACCCCGACTTCTTCAACATCGCGCAGGCGGTGGACAGCCCGATGGTTCTGCCCGGCGACACGATCATGCTGAGCGAGGGTATTGGGCCCTACATCGGCGGAGTTCAGGTCAATCGCTTCCTGCGCTTCACCGCGGAGCCGAATGAGAGCCCGGTGGTCCTGCCCGGCGCGCCGGTCGGTGTGCCCACGTACGGCCTACGCGTCGCGCCGAATGGCCCGGGGTTTGATGTCCGAGGGTGGACATTCGATGGGCAGGGGGTCGACGCGACGATCGGCATTCTCGGCGAGACTTTCGCGACGACAACTGCGAGTGACTGCACGTTCGCCCGGTTGAACAATGGGGTGACGCGCCTGAGCGTCGTTTCGTTCAGCCGCTTCATCGACTGCCGGTTCTCAGCGGGGAGTGGTCGCACCGAGGACTGCGAGTTCATTGTGGCGAACCCGGTGTTTTCCGGCACTCACACGTTCGGCGCCGGTGTAACCGTGGTTCGCGGCCGATTCACTGGTCGTGCTCAGATCAAGTCGCTAATGGGCGAGAACTCTGGCGTTCATTCGTTCATCTCCTGCCGCTTCGAGAACATCGACGTCCCCGCCGGCCTCAGCGCGTTCCAGGGCGGCGTCCTCAACTCCGACTTCTCCTTCGACTCCTGCCTCTTCCTCAACGTCAACACCACCGGCGCGCCCCTGATCCACCACGACGACATCGCCGGCATCGCCACCACCCTCCGAAACTGCACCATCGTCGGCTGCTCCGCACCCGCGCTCGTCGAGATGCGCAACTCCCCCGGCTCGCTCACCCTCGAGAACTCCATCATCCGCGGCAACAACTTCGCGACCGTCTTCATCGGCCCCGTCGCCGCCCAGTCCGACATCACCGACTTCCCGCTGGCCGGCACCAACAACATCCAGACCGACCCCCTCTTTGCCGACCCCGCAAACGGCGACTACTCCCTCAAGCGCGGCTCACCCGCCATCGACGCCGGCAACACGCCGCTCGTCCCGCCCGGCGTGACGACCGACGCCGCCGGCAACCCACGCTTCGCCGACGACCCCATCATGCCCGACACCGGCATCGGCCCCGCGCCCGTCGTCGATATCGGCGCCTTCGAGTTTCAGGCCCCCGGCCTCGGATTCTGCCAGGCCGACCTGACCACCGGCGCCATCCCCGGCACCCCCGGCTACGGCATTCCCAACGGCATTGTCAACAACGACGACTTCTTCTACTACCTGAACCTCTTCACCTCCGAACTCGGCTGCGGCGTCGGACCCGGCCTGACCCGCTGCCCCTCGCCACCCGACCTCACCACCACCGCCATCCCCGGCACCCCCGGCTTCGGCATCCTCGACGGCTTCATCTCCAACGACGACTTCTTCTACTACCTCACCCTCTTCGCCCAGGGCTGCTGACTGTGCCACCGGGTCTCGCAGGCTCGGCGGCGAGAACCGGGGGCACGTTGGGGGTACGCCGTCTCGTTCGCGCGTCGCGATGGCCGGATCAGCGAGGGCGGAGGGCCAGAATGAGTTCCACCTGGCCCGTGGGCTGGTTGAGCCGGCGCGCGATGTCGAGGGGCGTGGCCCCGGCGTCGGCCAGTTCGTAGACCTGGCGGTGCAGCGGGTCCGAGTCGTCCTCGAGGCTGATCGATGGGCGTTGGCGGGCCGCGCCGACCGGCGCCGTCGACGTGGGACGGGCCTCCACGACGCTGTGGCGCTTCGTGGCCTCGACCCGGCGGAGGTAATCGTCGGCCTGGCGCATCAGGGCTTCCAGGCGCTCGGCCTGGGCGTCGAGCGCCCGCGACAGGCGATCGGCGAGTTCCTCGGCATCGGCCATGACGGTGCGAAGCTCGGTGATCTGGGTTGGTTCGGGAGCCTGGGGTGGCGTTCGGCTTGCAGGCACGGAGCGCGGGCGCCCGCTCGTGGCCAGGCCCGCGCTCGCGGCGGCTCCGGTCGCGTCGGCTCCGGACTGCGCGCGGGCCGCCCGCTCCGCGACGATTCGGGCAAAGCGTTCCTCAAGCGCCGGCGGATCCTGGGCCTTGAGCGCGCGGTACCGCTGGAACATCACCAGCACGACGACGATCAGCCCCGTGCCGATGAGCAACAACGGCGTCGGATCGTCCATCATCTTCCGCAGTAGCGTCTTGTACCCCGTCGGCGGCACGTCCTGCCCCGACGTTCCCAGCGCGGGCCACGCCAACGCGCCGATCGCCAGCGCGGCGGCCACCGCCATCCGGGTCGTTGGTGTGGGTCCGTCCATGGACACCCCAAGCCTATCCGCCCGCCAACGATCCCGCATGGACCGGCGGGCGGTGGACGATCGAGGCGGACCGGTGGGCTGGCGGGGCGGGCTGCGCGCCGACGCGGCGGCGTGGGCGGCTGCCCGCCGGGTCGCGGCGTCGTGGCGACGCCTGACCGGCGGGCGGGCGACCCCCGACGCCGATCGCCGGACCCTCGTGGCGTGCTCGGGCGGGGCCGATTCCACGGCGTTGCTGCTGGCCCTGGTCGCGGCGTGCCCGGAGCAGATCGTGGCGGCCCACGTGCGCCACGACGTGCGTCCGGAGGCGCACGCCGCCGAAGATGAGCGGGCGGTCGAGGAGTTGGCCCGCCGGCTGGGAGTCGGGTTCGTGCGGGCGGATGTGGCGGTGCGGGCTCTTGTGGGCAACGTGGAAGCCAACGCGCGGCGAGCCCGGTATGCCGCGCTCGCGCGGCTGGCACGTGAGGCGGGGTGCGGATTCGTCGCGACCGGGCACCAGGCGGACGACGTGCTCGAGACGATGCTGATGCGCCTGCTGCGCGGGGCCGGGCCACGGGGGCTCGGGGGCATCGCACCCCGGCGGCGGTTGGCGGGCGGGCCGGCGTCGGCATCCGCTCCCGACGCGTCGATCGTGCTGGTTCGCCCGATGCTGGACGCGACGCGGGCCGACGCCGAGTCCATCTGCCGGGCGGCAGGCGTGGCCTGGCGAGAGGACGCGACGAACGCGGACGCGACGCGGTGGCGGGCGAGGCTGCGCCGCGACGTGCTGCCGGTGCTGCGTGACTTGCGGGGCGATGCGGCCCGCCGGGCGGTGGCCTCGGCGCGTCTGCTGCGAGAAGCCCACGCGATGCTCGATGCCGAGGCCCGGGCGCTGCTCGATGCGGGGGCGCGCACGCCGGCGCTTGCCACCCAGCCGGGCAAGTCCTACGAGTGGCCGCGCGCGAGCATCGAGGCCGTGCCGGGCGTGGTGCTGGGCGAAGCGCTCCGCCTGCTGGATAGTTCGCTGCGAGAACGCGACGCTCGGGCGATCCGGCGCGGCCTGCGGGAACCGGACCGGCGACGCCGGGAGTGGTCGTTCGGAAGGACCCGCGTGGAAGCGGATCGGGAGCGATTCGTCGTTCGCGTCGCGCCGCTCCCCGAGGACGCGACCGCCTCCGACACTACCCGCCAATCTCCGCGTTCGTGAACACCTTCTGCACGTCGTCCAGATCCTCCAGCGCATCGACCAGCGTCATCATCTTCTCGCCCGCCTCCGCGTCGAGCGAAACGTGGTTCTGCGGGACGTGGGCCAGTTCCGCCGCCTCGATCTTGAGCCCCGCGGCCTCGAGCGCGTCCTTGACCTGCTGGAACTCGGCGACCTCGGTCAGGATCGTCCACGGGGCGTCGGCCTCGCTCGGATCGTCCGGCTCCTCGACATCGATCGCTCCCGCCTCGATGGCCTTCTCGATCACCTGGTCGGCGGCCAGGCCCGCTCCGGTGGCGACGATCTGGCCGCGAGGGTCGAACATGTACGACACCGAGCCGGGGTTGCCGAGGTTTCCGCCGTTCTTGCCCAGGATGAGGCGCAGGTCGCTTGCGGTGCGGGTGCGGTTGTCTGTGAGGCCCAGGACGATGATGGCGGCCCCGCCCGGGCCGTAGGCCTCGTACACCACGTTCTCGAAGTCGTCGGTGCCCGCGGCGCCTGTTGCCTTGTCGATGGCCCGCTGGATCGTGTCCTTGGGCATGTTGGCGTAGCGGGCCTCGTCGATGGCGTAGCGCAGCGGGAGGTTGGAAGTGGGGTCCGGCCCGCCCTGACGCGCGGCCGACATGATCGCGCGGGCGCACTTGGTCCAGATCTTGCCCCGCTTCTTGTCGACCGCGGCCTTGCGGTGCTGGATGTTGTGCCACTTGCTGTGTCCGGCCAAGGGGGGCTCCTGAGAGCAGAAAGGAGAGATGAGAGAGCAGAGATTGAGGGAGTGACGGAGTGACGAACAGAGGAAGAGACGGAGAGACGGAGCGAGAAGCGATCGGGCCGGTTCGCCTGGCCGGTCGCTCGGCTCGGGATTGTTGCCGGTTGCACGGGCTGCGTGCAGTGTTCGGGCGTGGGGCTCACCACCCCCGCCGATCGCTCCCGTTCCAGGGAGCCGAACGAGGGGGCAGGGCTTTCCAGCCCTGCCCGAAAGCGGGTTCTGGTCTGTGCGGGCCGGGACGTCCGACGGCTGGGGCGGGGCTGAACCGACTCGACCTATCCCCGATCGCGTGCTCGTCCCCGAAGCCGGTCCGGCTGGAAAGCCCGACCCCCTCGGTGGGAGCCTCCCCATCGCTCGGCCTACGGCGCTCCTGGCGCTTGTTCGAATCGTGGTCCTGCCCGGATCACAACGCCGGTCAACCCCGACCCAACTTCGCCGCCCTGTTCCACTCGCCGACGCATCGCTGCGATCTCCCACACCTCCATTCGACGATCGCCGCCGGGTTCCGTGACCCACATCTCGGTTGCGTCCGAATCGCACAAACGCGTAACAGCCAGCAGAAGCCGCCCGAGATCCGGCTGGATCTTCATCGCGACGGCAAACGCGAGCTCGCCGGTCGCGCCGAGCTGGTCGATCAACTCCATCTCGAACGGCTGCGCATCCACGCCGGTCACCGCGGAGCCGGCTCCGCCGCCGCGCCGGCCACGGCCCGCTGGCGCACGTTGTCCAGCACGTTCATGTAGTTGATGTACGAGTCGTACGGCGAGTCGTACGGGCTGAAGTACTTGTGCACGTCCCCGTCCGACCAGTACTTCGTGCACATGTAGTAGAAGTGGTCGGAGGTCGTCAGCTTCCGCCAGTCCTCGATCAGGTACCCCGCCTGCTTGATCTGGTCGTTGTCCCCGCTGGCCGCGGCTTCGGCCACGCGGGCCCGCACGTCGGCCTCAAGGCGGTAGCACTCGTCCAGGGCGTTGTTCTGCATGGCGTTCTCGCGCCAGGCCGAGAGGTCGCGCTCGAGGTCGGCCCACGAGATCCAGTCGTGCACGTCGTAGACGCCGGTCGGCTCGAAACGGGCCAGGGCCTCGCTGGGCGTGTCGAAGTGGTTGTGCCCGGGGTTGATGTCGAAGAACTTCTCGGGCAGGGCGTCGAGGAACTCGAAGATGCCGGTGTCGGCCCACTGGTGCTCGCCGAACGTCTCGTAGTCCATGAACAGGTTGACCAGGTACCCGTCGCCGTTGACGTCGTTGGCCCACTTGGCGAACTTCTCGGCGCTCAGCGGCCACTCGGCCCATCCGCGGTTCGAGAAGCGGAACGCGATGTCGTCGGACAGGCGGTAGTTCTTGAGCAGCAGGCCGAACGGGCGGCCGTCGGGGCCCCGCATGCCGCCCTCGGGCACGCCCAGCATGGGCGGCGGGGCGTAGACGTACGTCGGCTTGCGGAAGCCCAGCAGGCGGTCGACGCCCTCGCACAGGCAGCCGGCCCAGCGGGGCTTGCCGTCGGGCCCCTTCATCTCACCCAGGGCCAGGGCCAGCTGGTTGGCGTAGATCAGCTCGGTGTTGCGGAAGACGCGGGGCGTCTGGCCGAACAGCGACTGGATCTTCTTCGAGTGCAGATCGACCTGGTCGGCGAACTCGCGGCGCGAGTACAGGAACGAGAGCGAGTGGTAGTACGTCTCGCCGATGAACTCGCAGCACCCCGTGTCGCCCAGGGCCTTGAACATGTCGATCACGTCCGGGGCCCATCGCTCCAACTGCTCGAGGCACACGCCGGTGATCGCGTACGAGACTTTGACGTTGCCCTTGTGCCGCCGGACCAGGTCCAGGACCTTGGCCGTGGTCGGGCGGTAGCACTTGTCGGCCACCTTCTTGCAGATCTGCTCGTTCTTCGCGTCGTCGAAGTAGAACGGGTCGGAATCGAAGACCGAGTACCGCCGCAGGCGGTAGGGCTGGTGGACCTGGAAGTAGAAGACGATCGACGCCATGGGGGCAGTGTAGCGGTCGGGCGGGTGGTTCGGAGTTCTGAGGAGCCAGGAGTGCTGAGGAGCGAGTGCTGAGTCCTGAGTGGGGGACACGGGCCGACCGTCCCGCGAACCCGGACGCGCCCACTTCGCGCGACTCAGCACTCAGTACTCGGCACTCGGCACTACGTCTGATGCCCCAGCCGCACCATCTGCCCGATCGCCATCGGCGTGAGCACCAGCACCGGCAGGAACACGCCCAGGCCCGGAGAAACACCGGGGATCCCGACTGCCGACCCGATCACCCCCGCGATCACCGCCCCCATCGACAGCGGGGCCGCCTTGAGGGTCTGGGTCAGCATGGGCCGCGGCTCGCGCGCCAGGAAGAACGGGATCGCGATCGCCAACGCCAGCAGGTTCGCCAGCATCACCGGGACCCGCCCCCACTTGATCCGCTCCAGACGCCGGGCCTGGCGATCGTCGAGCTGGTTCAGCGACCCGAGCAGACGCCCCGCCTGGGCGAACGACATGCTCCGGCTGAAGCCCCGATACCGCAGCATCATCAACTGCGTCGGGTCCAGATCGGACTCGATGCGGCTGATCGGCTCCGGGTCGCCCAGGCCCTCCGGGCCGGATCGGCGGACCTGCCCGCCGCGGAGTTGCCACGCCCCCTCGCGCCACGTCGCGTCATCGGCGGTGATCCGCGCCGTCGGGCGGCTCGACTCGTCCAGCACCCACACCCGCACGCCCCGCAGTTCCTGCTCGATCGCGTCGAACTCCTCGGCGTAGAACACCTGCCCCTGCCCGTCGCGGGCCAGCGGGATGCGGGTCGGCGCCAGCGAGCGGGTGGCCGCGTCGTTGCGCTCGCGGGCCAGCAGCGGAGCGATCCGCGGCAACACCAGTTCCCCGTTGACCGCCTGCACCAGCGTCAGCCCCACCGCCACGACCATGATCGGGCGGGCCACGCGGAAGAGGCTCTGCCCGCTGGCCAGGATCGCCACCAGTTCCCGGTGGCGCGACATCTGGGCCAGCGTGAACCCCATCGCCCCGACCATCACCAGCCCGAGCATGAAGTTGAACAGTTGCAGCAGCCGTGGCCACCACAGGTCTACCACCAGCATGATCGTGAGCAAGGTGGTGCGGACGAACGAGGCGTCCTCCTGACGCGACGCGGCCAGGTCGCGGGCGGCCGAGAGGAACTCGTCCACGTTCAGCGACGCGTCGATCGCCACCACGAACGCCGAGAGCAGCGCGAGCAGGATGACCACGTTGGTCAGGAACTGGCGCGCGACATAGCGGTCCAGGATGCTCACGCGCGTAGGGTACGGGCGTCAGGCGGTCCCCGAGTCCGGACGCCGACGCCGACGCGGCAGCCACAGCCCCGGACGCCGCCGGGCCCGGGCCGGCGTAAGCCACCAGCCCAGCGCGTCGGCCGCCAGCACGCCGAGCATCCCGCCCGCGACCACGTCGCTCAGGAAGTGGGCGCCCGTCAGCGTCCGGCTGGTGGCGCACGCGACGGCCAGCACGATCGCCAGGACGCCCGCCCAGACCCAGGGGGATCGCACGGCCAGCCCCGCGCCGGCGCTCCTCGTCACCCGCGATCGGGCAAGGCGCCACAGCATCCACGCCCCGCCGAACGCGACGCCGACGTGGCTCGACGGGAACCCCAGCCCGCCGTCGAAGCGACCCGCGAGCGGGCGGAACACGCTCACGCCGTCGTGGTGCAGCGGGCGCTCACGCCCGATCACGGGCTTGAGAACCTCGGCCAGCAGCCCGCCGAGCCCCGCCGCGACGAACACGGCCGCCCCCGCTCGGACGCGGCGTCGCCACGACCCGGGCGTCGCCACTCCCACAAGCACCGCGGCGGGCGCCCAGGCCGTCAGCGAGCCCATCTGGCGAACCACCCAGTACCACCACCGCCCCTCGACCGCCCCCTTGCCCACGAGCAGGACGTGGTACGCCGCCGAGTCGAACACGAAGACCACAACGAGCACAACCAGAGCGGCGCCCCACGCCGCGAGCCCGCGCCGGATCCGTCGCTGGCGTGTACGCCCGGTCGCCGCGCCGTCGTTGGTTGGAGCAGGCCCATGCACCGATCAGCCTCCACCTTCGATGGTCCCGACGCCCGCCGGACCCGAGACTCCACCCGCACCACCCTCCCTCGACGCCGCGTCACGAGTGGCGTCTTCCGCCCCCGCAAACCCGTCATATCCCCACCCCAGGTACACGCGCCGCCGACGATGGTCGCCCTCGATCGCCCCGACCTCCTCGATCCTCCCGAATCCGAGCGACCAGTTCTCCGCCTTGCCGCTGAGCAGCACCGCCGGGCGACCCAGGAGCGCGGGGTTGTCCAGTCGCGTCTCGGGCCACAGGTCGAACTGCGTCGTCCGCCCGTCGAGCGTGCCCGATGAGCACGAGACGGTCCGCCCCGGCAAGTAGAACGCCATCTGGGCCGCACGCCCATAGTGGTCCGTCAGCACGAACGCGGGGCCGAGGCCGCCCCCACCGCCGGACGCGTCCGACCGCTCGGCGTCGAGCCGCTCGAGCCGCTCCGCGACCCCCGCCGCCATCGCCGGACCCGACATCACCCGCCCGATCGGCACAAGCGATCCGACCCCGGGCGCCGCCGCGATCCAGTCCAGCCTGAGCATCCCGAGCCCGGCCAGAAGCCCCAGGGCGACCAGCCCACGCCGCAGAACCACCGCCGACGCCGACGCGCGCTGATCCGTCACGCCCGCCAGCCACGCCGCCCCGATCGCCAGCATCCCCGGCAGCCCGCCGAGCGCCCAGTTGCCCTCGACCCGTGTCGACAACGACACGAGCAAGTACATCGCGTACACGCCGAGCGAGACGTACAAAGCGACGCGGAACGCAGCGCGACCGGTTTCGGAGGGTCGCGTGAAGTCGAGAGGTTGGGCCGCTGCCTCCGGACCGGTGTGCCCTTTCCGCCGACTCAATCCAACGACCGCAACAACCCCGCTCGCCAACCCGAACCCGCCCAGCGCAACCTGGAGCGCGACGTACTCGCCAACCCATCCGAGCCGCCGCCCAATCGACGCCCCGTCTCCCCCCTCGCCCCGCAGGTGCTCGCCCAGGTGACCGGCCATCGCCCACCCATGCGCCGCGTTCCACAGCACCATCGGCGCCATGCCCGCCGCGATCAGCAGCAGCGCCACGCCGCCCCACACGCCCCAGCCCCGCCCGAGCGACCGGCACCCGCGCCCACCAAGCATCGACCCCGCCAACGCGACGAGCACGAACAGCACCACCGGCTTGAACAGCACGCCAACACCCAGGGCCAGCCCAAGCGCAACCCACGCGCCCGGCGACGCACGCCCCTCGCCCCGCCCGGGAGCCACGCACGCGCACGCCGCCCACAGCCCGATCGCCATGCACGCCAGCATCGGCCCGTCGATCGCCATCAGGATCGCCAGCGCCTGCAGCCCGGGCGTCAGCAGCGCCGCCGCCGCCCCCCACCACCGCGCCCGCGCGACACGCGCGGCGTCCGGCCCTTCACGCCCGCCCGCGACGCGCCCCGCCGTCCCCGCCACGCCGATCGCCAGCAGCGCGCCCCACAGCGGCGCGGTCAGCCGCACGCCCGCCTCGGCGTCACCGAGCAGCAGCGTCCCCAGCGCGATCGTTTGGGCCACGCCCGGCCCCTTGGTCAGGTACGACCAGTCCGGGTGCCTCGACCACAGCCAGTAATACGCCTCGTCCTCGACCAGGCCGTACGGGCAGAACCACACCACGTACACCACCCGCAACAGGGTCACGACGCCGACGAGCGCCAGCACCCGCCCCCAGCCGCCGCTCTCGTCCCTCGGCCCTGCCCCGTCCGCCATGGCGCTCCTCAATGCCGCGAAACCGACAGCAGGCCGATCATCCCGCCCACGCCGATCGCCGCGACCCCGCCCCAGAGCAGCACCAGCCACTCGACCCCGCCGCGGTGCACCATCTCCTTGCCCGCGCTGACCGTCACAATCGCGGCGATCGCCGGGAAGAACGCCCAGCAGTAGATCACCAGCGCCTGGGCCCCTTGCAGCCGCATCGACGCGATCGACCCCCCCACCACCATGACCAGGCACGCCGCGGCCATCGCCAGCCGCAGATGGCGCGTCCCCAGTACCTCCCGATCCAGCTGCGCCAGTCGCCACCGCAACGCCTCGGTCACACCCGAGAGTTCCGGGTCCGCCGGCGTGCGCGATTGCCACTCGTCGGACCGCTCGAGCAGCTCGTGGCTCCCCAGGGCCAGGTAGTCGCGCTCCGGGCTCGACGCGATCCGCAGCCCCGTCCACCTCGACTCGCTCTGCGTGGCGACGGGGCGCCCGTCGGGCGCCGTCGTCCCCAGCCCCATGGGCGCGAAGTCGATCAGCGTCAGATCGAGCGACAGCTCGCGGGCCCGCCAGTTCGCCCCCAGGTTCACCTCCACGAACGCGCGCCGGGCCTTGTACGTGTCCAGGCGGGCCAGCCCGTCCTCGCCCACGCGCCGCACGTCGATCACCACCCCCATCGCCGCCTCGTCCGGACGCAGGAAGAACCGGCTGCCCTCGCGCTCGCGCAGCCCGGCGGCCTTGATCACCACCGTCTCGCCCTCTCGCTCGAGGCGCACGCTCCCGCCCGCCCGCAACTGCTCGGCCAGCGTCCGCAGCACCTCGCGGCTGGCCAGGTGGTACGCCAGGTCGATCCGGCGCCAGTCAATAAAGTTCATCTGCTCCGGCTCGCCCCGAAGCGCATCCAGTTCGCCCGAGGTCAGGAACGCCGGGTCGTCGCGGAACGCGTTGGGCAGCGGGAACGCCCGGGTCTGCGACGCGACGGCCATCTCGGTGCCGTCGCTCGTGAAGCCCTGCCCGCTCGAGACCTGGATCAGCACCTGGCCCGGGATCTCGCCCAGTTCCGGGTCGCGCGAGCCGGGCAGGATCCACACCTGGGCCGAGTCGGCGAACACCTCCTGGCTGGGGCGGCGCTGGTCGTCCAGCGGCATGGCCACCACGCCGGTGAGCCACAGGCGGGCCGTCGCACCCTCCATCTCCTCGGGATTGAGCAGGCGGGCCGTCTGGGCCGAGAGGATGATCTCGCGCCGCTCCACCGCCTGGCCCGCCTCGACCTGGTTGACGATCACCCGGGCCAGGTCGTCGGCGACCATCTCCTGCATCGTCCGAACGAATCTGGGGATGATCTGCGCGTTCAGCCCCCCCAGCACCCCCGCCAGCACCACCCCCGCCGCCAGGGCCGGGGCGATCAGCGTCAGGTGCGAGACGCCCCCCGCGTGGGCCGCCAGGAGCTCCCGGTCCTGCACCATCCGGTGGTACGCCAGCGTCGCCCCGAAGCACGAGGCGAACGGCAGGGCGTAGGTCAGCATCGGGGGCATGGCCCAAAGCATGAACCGGACCGCGTCGACCGGTCCCAGGTCCCCGCTGGCCAGCGGCTTGATCGACAGCGCGAACGCGATCACCGTGACCAGCACCGCCGTGGTCAGCAGCACCAGGCGCCACAGCTCGATCGACATGGACAGCCACAGCGTCCAGGGGAGGCGCATCGGGCGATGGTACGCGAGGGACGGGGGCGATCGGGCGGGGCGACCTGGCCCGACCGGGGCGACGTGGAAACGACAACCGCCCGGGCGAGCGCCCGGGCGGCTGCGAGTCTCAGAAGCGGTTGGCGGCACGCGGGCGTGCCGAGGTCATTAGCGGCGACGGCGCCCGCCGACCAGGCCGCCGAGCCCGATCAGGGCCAGCGAAGCCGGGGCCGGGACGACGTCGGTGCGGAAGTTGACCTGGGCGGCCTCGGGGAACCCGGTGGCGGTGGAGGTCACGCCCCAGCCGGTGGCGCCGAAGGTCGTGTTGAACAGGCCGACGGCCAGGTAGTAGGTCTCGCCCCCGTTCAGGTTGCCGTCGCGCCCGTTGGCGGCGACGCCGTTCGTGAAACCGAACGGATCGGGCGTCTGGACGCGCGGCGTGGTGTTGCCGAACGACAGGGCCGAGCGGAGGCTGTGCCCGTCGTCGTCGTCGTTGGCGATCAGGTTGCCGAGCGAGTCGTACAGGCCGATCTCGGTGTCGGGCGCGCCGGTGGCGGTCGTGGCGTGCAGGTCGATGTCGAAGAACGCGCCGGACGCGCTGGTGCCGCCGGCCAGGCTGAAGCAGTACCACAGGATGCCGTTGGCCTGGGGCTGGCTGGAGAAGGACAGGTCCGGGATGTCATAGACCGCCGACGTGTCGGTGACGACGCCGAGGTCGATGCACTGGGGCTGGGCGGTGGCCACGGAGGCCAGCCCGGCAGCGAGGGCAACACAAGCAAGACGGGTGCGCATCTCTATCTCCTATCTCTGTGAATCAAATCGAACGACACGAAACCGGCTTCGCCCGACGTCAATCGGACGCGACAGTCAAAGCCAACGGGGCTGGAAAGGACCCCCAAAAGCTGGATCTCCCCTCCGAAGGGGATTTCCAAGTTCGTCGATGGTACCACGTTGCGCGGCGTCATGCAATGGACTTGGCCGCAAAACCACCGGGTTTGGTGCCTCGGCGGCTTCCCATTCGGTGTCCGATAACCCGAACAAGGGGTCGATCATCCGATAACGCGAGCGGTCATCCGTACCGGATCCAAAAAGGCCGAAACCCGGCCCACCCACAGGCCGGGTTCCTTCCTTCTCTCTCACTCGTCTGGTCGGCCGGTCGAGGCGGCTCGCGGCGTGCGAGGATCGCGTCGGCTGGCCGTTGCTGTCGGGTTCCCGAGTCGGGACCGGGCAAGGCGTCGAGTGACTTCGTCCACCGTACTCGGGCTCCAAAAAGCCGTCAAGGGGTTTGGCGCGCCTCGGCACGAACGGGCTCTGGATCGGGCGAGATTCTCCCGAAACAGGGTAGATGTCTCACGCGGTTTACCCGTGGATTCCCATGGGCAGCGCGATGTCATCGCAAGCCGCGCGAACCGGGAGCGAACGGGCACCGGAATAGAATGTCCGGATGCCCCCTCTCGTGCGCTGGATGCTGTCGTTCGGCCCGACGAACCCGATCGCGGTTCGCCTGGTCCAGAACGGGTCGCGCCGCGTCCGCCACCTGACGATCCGGGCGGCGTACCTGGGCGCGCTGGTTGTCGTGCTGCTGTGGGCCTTGCTCGTGAAGGTCCAGGACGGGACGGCCGACTACCGGGCCCTGGCGCTGGCGGGGGCGTCGTCGTTCGAGATCATCGCGTACCTGCAGATCGGGCTGATCTGCATCATCACGCCCGTGTTCATGGCCGGGGCCATCGCCCAGGAGGCCAACCCGGCGACGTGGGACATCCTGCTGGCGTCGCCGCTGAGTTCCGGGCAGATCGTGCTGGGGAACCTGTCGGGGCGTCTGTTCTTCGTGCTGGCGCTGCTGGTGTCGGGGCTGCCGCTGTTCGCGCTCACGCAGTACTTCGGGGGCGTGCCGGGGCGGTCGATCTTCGCGTCGTACGCGATCGCGGCGTGCGCGGCGCTGCTGGTGGGATCGATCGCGATCGCGTTGTCTGTGTCGCGCCTGGTCGGACGCCGCGCCGTGTTCGCGTTCTACGTCTCGGTCGTGTCGTACCTGGCGGTGACCTGGGCGGTGGACGTGCAGCTCCGCCGGGCGCTGGGCGGCGGGGTCGAGAGCACGACGTGGGTCACGGGGCTGAATCCGTTCCTGGCGATGTACGCGCTGCTGGACCCATCGAACTACGTGCGGTGGCCCGAGGGCAGCGCGTGGATGCTCCGCCAGCCGGTGACGGTCTGGTGCGTGGGCTCGGGCCTGCTGTCGCTGGCGATGGTGGTGGCGGCCGTCATCACGGTTCGCCTGGGCGGGCTGACGGCGCTGGCCCGGGGCTCGGCGGCGGTGCCGTGGTACCGGCGCATGTTCGGGCTCGGCGCGAAGGGCGCCGAGCACCGCCCGCCGCGGGCGGTGTGGCAGAACCCGATCGCGTGGCGCGAGGCCGCGGCCCGGAACAGCACGCTGGGCAAGATGCTGGCGCGCTGGGCGTTCGTGGCGTCGGGCGGGGCGTTCGGCGTGGGGCTGATCTGGTGGTTCCACACGGACGCGACCGCGACGATCCCGGCGTTCCGTTCGATCCTGCTGGCGACGATCTGGGGCGAGCTCGCGGTGATCACGCTGGTGGCGATCAACATGTCGGCGACCGCGGTGTCGCGCGAGCGCGAGGACGGGACGCTGGACCTGCTGCTCACGACGCCGATCACGCCGGGGGCGTACCTGTTCGGCAAACTCCGCGGGCTGATCGCGTACCTGGTGCCGCTGCTGCTGGTGCCGCTGGGGACGCTGGCGCTGGCGTCGATCTACGTGGTATTCGACGGTTTCGGGCGGGCCGGCGGGCTGTGGCAGCGCATGGGGCCCGGGATCGACGTGCCGATGGTGACACCCGAGGCCGGGCTGGTCGCGCCCGTGATCGTGTTCCCGTTCATGGCGTTCTGCTGCATGGTCGGGCTGTACTGGTCGCTCAAGAGCAAGGGGACGCTCGGCTCGGTGATCGGGGCGGTGGGCGTGGCGGGCGTGGTCGGCGGGATCGTCGGGCTGTGCGGGTGGCGGTCCGGGGCGGACATGGAGACGCTCGGGCCGGTGCTGGCCGGCCTGAGCCCCGCGACGGCGGTGTACGCCCTGATCGACCCGTACGCCGCGCTGGGCGCGACGGTGATCGGCAACAGCGAGACCGTGCAGGCCCGCGTGGCCCTGGGGATCGGGGCCGCGATCGGGGCCGGCGTGTTCATCGGCGTGGTCTACGGCCTGCAGGCATCGATGGTCCGCGGGTTCGATATGACCGTGCGGCGGCTGGCGGGGACGCGGTAGCTCGCGACGCCTGGGCTCTCTGGGGTTGCGGAGTACCCCCCGCCAGTCGGGTATGCTGGCGTGATGTCCGATCCCGCCAGACTCTTCAAGGGCGTCGGGGCGCTGACGTTCGACTGCTACGGCACCCTGATCGACTGGGAGACGGGGCTGCGCCGGGCGTTGCGCACGTCGCTGGGGGCCAATGCCGCGCACGTGCCGGACGAGGCGTTGCTGAACCAGTTCGCGGCCCACGAGTCGCGCCTCGAAGGGGAAGCCAGGGGAGAAGGGTTCGTGGCGTACCGCGAGGTGCTGTGGGCGGTGCTGGCGGCGATGGCCGGCACGTTCAACGCCCGGGTCCGCGACCCCGACGCGCTGGGGGCGTCGATCCGCGACTGGCCCGCGTTCCCGGACACGTCGGCGGCGCTGCGCCGGCTCAAGACGCGCTTCCGACTCTGCGTCGTGAGCAACATCGACGACGACCTGTTCGAGATGTCGCGGGCGAAACTGGGCGTGGAGTTGGATGAGATCGTGACGGCCGAGCAGGTGCGGTCGTACAAGCCGCGAAAGAGGCACTTCAAGGAAGCACTGGCCCGCCTGGGGTTGCCCGCGTCGAAGGTGGTGCACGTGGCCCAGAGCCTGTACCACGACATCGCCCCGGCCTCGGAACTCGGGCTCAAGACGGTGTGGGTGAACCGCCAGGCCGGACGCCCCGGCGCGACGCCGGCGAGCCGGGCGAAGCCCGACTTGGAAGTACCGGACATGGCAACGCTGGCGGAGTTCGCGGCGCCCGAGGCGGGTGAGACGCCGGCGGCGGATCGTCCGCAGGCGGGCGGCTCGGCGACAGGCGAGGTGCAGTCCAAGCCGGTGATCGAGGCGGCGCCGGTGATCCGATAGACTGCGGGCGCATGGCGACCAGCGCAACGAGACCCGTGGCACTCATCCTCCCGCTGCTTGTGGCGGGCTGCGGCCTGTTCGCGGGATGCCGGTCCGGCCCGGACGCGGGACTGCCGCTGGTGTCGTCGTCGGCACCGATGCCGTTCGCGCCGGTGCGGATGCAGGTCCACCCGCTGACACACCTGGACGTGGACACGCAGGGCACGGTCCGCCTGATCTGCCACGTCGAGCTCAAGGACCGGTGGGGCGACACGACCAAGGCCCGCGGCCTGCTGCGCCTCGAGCTCTACCGCCCGGTCGAGACCACCCGACCGGATCTGCTGACCCAGGAGCTCTCGTGGCAACTGGATCTTCGGGACCTGGACCTGAACGCGGCCCTTTTCGACCCCGCGACACGGACGTACCGCCTGCAACTGGGCGGGCTGCCCGGTTGGGCCGAGGCGATGGCGCGACGAAGAGCCAGCGGCGACCCGGCGGCGCGGGAACGCCTGTTGATCCGCGCGGTGCTGGACACGCAGGGGCCGGATGCGAGGCCGCAGGTGCTGAGGGATGAGAGGCAGATTGAGGGTTGAAGCGACGAAGCGGAGGATAAGCGCGATGACGCTTGGTGCGTCAACCGGCCCCACGCCTCGATGCCCCTGTGACTCTCGGCCCCTTCGCCCCTTCGCGGGTGTTCAGGCCTTGATGCCCGTGATCTTCACCTGCGTGTAGCGCTGGCGGTGGCCCTGCTTGACGCGGTAGGTCTTCTTCGGGCGGTGCTTGTAGATCACGATCTTGTCGCCCTTGACCACGGGCTCGACGATCTCGGCGGTGACGCTGGCGCCCTTGACATAGGGGGTGCCGACCGTCGCCTTGCCGCCGGGCTCGCCGACGAGCAGGACGCGGTCGAAGGTGATCGACGAGCCGGGCTTGGCCTGGCCCTGTTCGAGCAGGTCGATGTAGATGCTGTCGCCCTGGGCGACGCGGCGCTGGCTGCCGGATTCCTCGATGATGGCGTACATGGTCGTCCTTCGCGTGGGCTGGCCGGGGAGGGCAAGCCGCGGCCGCGCCGGAGTTCGGGGCGGGTCTGGACCCGTCTTGAACCCGTCCGGCGGCGGGTCGAGATGGTAGGGCGGTCGGGGGCTGGGGTCGACGGCGCGGGCGGGTTGGGCTAGCGATGGGAAGCGGGGTCGGAATCGTCGCGGGCGAGGCGCTGGATCTGGGCGGGGGTCAGGACGGGGAAGACGGTCTGGCGGGTTCGGAGCATGAGCAGGACGTAGGGGCGGCACGTGGCGCAGCCCGTGCAGCAGCCGGTCCGGCGGGAGAGGCCTTCGAGGTCTTCGCCGGTGGCGTCCGCCAGGGCGCGGAGTTCGGCAAAGGTGACGTCGTGGCAGATGCAGCGGGTGACCATGGGGGAAGCGACGGAGGAGGGGAGCGACGGAGCGACGAAGGGGGCGGCAGGAAGAGAGCAGCGACGAGAGAGAAGAGAACTGGATGCAATGGCGACTCAGCGGGGGTTGAAGAGGGAGTTGTCGTCGGTTTCGCCGGGCCAGCCGATGTTGACGGTCGCGGCCGGGGGGATGTAGAGGCCGCTGGACCAGGTGAAGGCCATCGGGGCCGGGGCGACGTGGGCGTCGAGGTGGGCGATGTTGGCAACGGGGCGCGCGGGCCCGCGGGCAGGGCCATGGCGGAAGTGGATGGAGGGGTCGGGGCGGAATGGCGTGGCCAGGTGCGGGTGGAAACGGGGCTCGGCGAACGAGTATTCGACCACGTCGCCGGCGGGGGACTGGCTGGCCAGGGCTCCGTCGGCGAAGGCGAGGGTGTCGGCGGGGCGGTGGAACGAGGCGCGCCGGGCGCCGGTCTGGTCCGAGTGGACCTGCGAGACGGGGCGATTGTTGATGGTGACGGCAGGTGTGCGTTCGACACCGACGTACGCGGCGTTGTAGGCGTAGCCCCCGCAGCCGCGCTCGAAGCCGGAGCCGCTGTCCGCGAGCGTTTCAAGCGTGAGGGCGAACGACGGGCAGGCTCGGACGGCGCGCCCGAGGCCCGGCGAGCCGGCGTCGAAGTAGGGGTTGAGCGGGCCGCGCTCGGGCTCGAAGGCGGTGGACGGGTTGGCGCGCGTGCCGTGCCAGCGGTTCAGGTTGGCCAGGAAGTCGGCGGCGGCTGGGGCGAAGCGGTCGGCCTCGTCGGTGGCGTAGAGGTCCAGGGCGATGGCCAGTTGGCGGAGGTTTGAGGTGCACACGCTCGCGTGGGCAGCCCGGCGGGACGCCGCCAGGGACGGGAGCAGGATGCCAAGCAACAGGGCGACGATGGCGATGACCACGAGCAGTTCGACGAGTGTGAACGCGCGGCGGCCCATCAGAGCCGCGACCGTGAGATCGCGAAGGGCCCGGAGGTCCGGGCGGAGTCGGTCCGTGGGATTGTCGGGGATGATGGTCATCGCGCGAACCGGACCGTGACGTGGGGACGGATTCGGTGCGGCGCGGCGTCGGCGACGCCGGCGATCTCTGCGGACACCTCGCCAAAGAGCGGATCGACCGCGTCCACCGCGGTGGTCAGACGGATGAAGTCGAACCCGGGGAGGTTGGCGGGCTGGCCCGTGGCGGGGTCGACGGCCCAGGCGATGTCGAACGCGTCGCCGCCGCCCGAGCGGGGGGTGATGCCGACGGTGACCGGGTCATCGGGGGCGGTGTAGAAATCGGCGGGGGCGATCGAGGCATCGTCGACCACGTTGTCGGCGTTGGTGTCGCCGAGCAGGAGCGTGGGGGTGTGGTCGGCGATGCCGCGGATGGCTTCCGTCGTGGCGGTAAGGCCGAGGGGGTTCTGGAGGATCGGGCCGGCGAAGGGCGTGGAGGAAAGGAAGTAGCCGCTGGTCTGCCAGGTGCCGGAGTGGCCCGGTGGGATCCAGGCCGGATTGGCGGGGGGGTTGGTGGGATCGCTGGTGTTGTCGTCCCAGATGCGGGTCGCCCACCAGTCGGCGGGGACGGCGGGCATCTGCGGGACGCGGATCACGTACCACGGATCGTCGGCCAGCCCGTTGTTGTTGGCGTCGATGGCGATCTCGATCGTGGCGGCCTCGGCGAAACGCCGGTTGGGATGCCCCGCGACGTACACGGCGTTGCCGAAGACGATCGCGTCGAGGCCCATGAAGTTTTGTGGGTCGTCGAGCACGCGGTGGTCGAAGGCCAGGACGAGGCAGCCGCCGAAGCCCCCGAGGGTGACGAGCTTGGTGTTGTCGGGGGCGATCGTGCCGCCGCCGATGGGCGGGCCGAGGGCGCGGGCCGGGTCGTTGAACTGAGGGTTCTGGACGAACTGGCCGGGGGCGGGGTCGTAGGCGAGGACCTGTGTGGCGAACGGGGACTGGGCGGCGGCCACGGAGGCCAACAGAAAAGGCAGAACGCGGAGGACGCGGAGTTCACGCGGAGTGACGCGGAGGGTGGGGCGGGGCTGGGATCGGCGGGGGGGCGACGGCGGCGCATGGACGCCCGTGCCACGAGCGGCGTCCATGGCCTTCAACCCAAGTCCCCTCTCCGCGACCTCCGCGTGAACTCCGCGACCTCCGCGTTCTGCATCTCGTTCACCCACGGCGGCGCCTCCCGATCGCGAGGACGCCGAGCAGCACGAGCGTGCCGGGCGCGGGGACGATGGCGTAGCGGTAGACGGTCGAGTCGGCGAAGGCGGTCACGAGCAGTTCGCCGGTGGCGGGGTTGAGTCGGACGAAGTGCGAGTCGGTTGCGCCGGTGGGCGAGAGTTCGAGGAGGGTGGTGGCGGGCGGGCCGCCCGAGGCCGCGGCCAGAACCTCGATGCCATCGACAACGGCGGCGAAGGTGTCGAGGCCGCCGCCGACGAGCAGGTTGCCGAGCGAGTCGAACCCGAGGGTGTTGCCGCTGAGTACGGAGGCGACGGGCGAGCCCTGGGTCTCGAAGTTCAGGGGCGAACCGGGGGCGAGCGCCGCGAGCGGGAAGGCCCTGATGTCGCCGGTGGCCGAGGGGCCGGTGAAGGAGAAACCGTTGGCGGTGTAGAGGTAGGTGGCGTCGGTTGTGACGCCGCCGGATGCGCCGCCGACGCTGTTGACGACCGTGCCGAACGCGCCGGAGCCCGCGTCGAGTCGGGTCACGAGCGTCTCGGTGAAGTTGCCGCCTGTGACATAGAGCGTGTCGTCGCCCGCCCAGTGGGCGTCGAAGTTGTCGATGGGGTAGGTCGAGCCGGGCACGGGCGACGCGGTGCTGAGGGCGGCGGGGTTGAAGACGAAGACCTCGGCGCCGGGGCCGAACTCGTTGTCGCCGATGGCGACCCGAGTGCCCGATGGGTTCACGCGGAGGAACGAGGCGCCGAAGGACGAGACCGTGCCGCCCGGGACCGAGCCGATCACGGAGAACGACGGCGAGTGGAGCGCGTCCTGGGCGTAGATCGACGCGCCCACGATGGCCAGGGCACGCCCGTCGGGCAGCACGTCGTACGCGTTCACGCCTGTGGGAAGCGGGAACGAGCCGACGAGTTGGTAGTCGGGGAGCGCGGCGGCTGCGACGCCGACAGTCAGGTGCGCAAGTGTCACAAACGCGGCTGCGCGCGGCACGAACGCGCGGGAACGGGACCGGAACGACCGAGACAGCGTGGACATGGGGACACCAGGCGGTTCGCCGCGATTCGCGCGCGACGGCTCCCTGTGCCCGGCGGCGCGTGGAACGCGCGCGCCGGAGGCGGCAACCGACGGTCTCGCGTGGGGTTGGATGCCGGTGGTGAGGCGCGCCGGGAGCCCGCGAGCCTGCGCCGCCGGACGCCCTGGCCGTCGACTCGAGGTCCACGGCGCCGCTTGGCCCCGGACCCGATCGACGGCCCGCGAGGCCGTCACGACAAACACGAGCGGCAGGTCTTCCGGCTCCGGGCGTCCCGCCTCGGCCTTCCCGACACCCGGTTCAGGGGTGCCAGTGGCACACGAGGAGGCGGGGCTTGTGCTCGGGTCGCGTGCAGCGAGTCCCGAGGCCCGTTACGGCGGCGCGTCCGCGGCGGCATTTCACCGCACTTCCCTTTTCACCCCGCCGAGCCGGGCGGGCATGGCCATCGGCCGAGCCCGAACAGATCAACGGGGCACCGTTCGCTGGGGCAGCATAGTCGAACCCGAAAGGGTGTCAAGGTTGCGAATCCGCACGCGCGGAGCGCCCGAAGTCGCCTTGGGGACACCGCTCCGACCTCCTTCGGGGCGGCTAGGGTGTACGCCCCGTGCCCGGGCGTTCGGGCACGGGGCACACCTTTTTTCGGGGATGCGGCGGCGTCCCCCGAGGGGCGAGACGGTTGCCACCATCCTCTGCTTCCTCCGAAACGACGACCGTTGGGCGGAACGGCGTGGCCTTTCGGCACAGCCGGGGTGGTGACGCGCCGCACATCGCGATCATCGGGGCCGGGCCGGGTGGGCTGGCCTCGGCGGTGCTGCTAAGCGCGGCCGGGCTGCGTGTCACGGTGTACGAGGCGCAGGATCGCGTCGGCGGGCGAACCGGGCGGGTGCGGTTGCCCGCGGGCGACGGTCGCGCCGAGTTCGGGTTCGATCGCGGCGCGACGTTCTTCATGATGCCGCACGTGCTGGATGAGATCTTCCGGGCCGCCGGCACGACGCTGGGCGATGAGGTCGAGATGACCCGCCTGGACCCGATGTACCGCCTGGTGCTGGGGCGGGCCGGGCGCGAACCGCTCACGCTGGACACGACGCAGGACATCGCGGCCATGTCGGAGCGGATCGGTGCGATCGACGACGCGGACGGGCGGGCGTTCGAGCGGTTCATCGCGGACAACCGGGCGAAACTGTCGCTGATGGAGTCGATCCTGCGTCGCCCGATCCGCGGGCCGCTGGACCTCTTGGATCTGGACACGATCCGCGTGGGGCCGCGGCTGCATCCCACGCTGTCGGTGCACGAGCTGCTGTCGAAGTACTTCCGCGACGAGCACGTTCGCCTGGCGGTGGCGTTCCAGAGCAAGTACCTGGGGATGTCGCCGTTCGAGTGCCCGTCGCTGTTCACGATCCTGCCGTTCATCGAGTACGAGTTCGGCGTGTGGCACCCGACGGGCGGGTGCAACGCGCTGCTGGACGCGATGGCGCGGGTCGCGGAGCGCGGCGGGGCGGCGATCCGCACGTCGTCGCCGGTCGAGGCGATCCTGTTCGACGGGGCGCGGGCCGACGGAGTCGTGGTCAACGGCGAGCGGATCGGGCACGACGCGGTGGTGGTCAACGCCGACGCGACGTGGGCCCTCAAGCACCTGGTGCCGGCGGACGTGCGCGAGCGCCTGGGCACCTGGGGCAGCGACGCGTCGATCGATCGGCGACGGTACTCGTGCTCGACGTTCATGCTGTACCTGGGCGTGGACGGCGCGCTGGACCTGCCGCACCACACGATCTACACGTCGGGGTCGTACCGCCAGAACCTGGAGGACATCACGACGCACGGGCGCGTGCCGAGCGATCCGTCGCTGTACGTGTGCAACGCGTCGGCGACGGACGCGACGCTGGCGCCCGAGGGCGCGTCGTCGGTGTATGTGCTGGTGCCGGTGTCGAACCTGAAGACCAGCGGCGGGGCGGTGGACTGGCGCGTCGAGGGGCCGCGGCTGCGCGAGGAGACGCTGGACCAGATGTCCCGCGTGCTGGGCGTGGGGGATTTGCGCCCCCGGATCCGGGCGGAACTGGCGGTGACGCCGGACGACTGGCGGACGATGAACATCAACCACGGGGCGACGTTCAATCTGGCGCACTCGCTGGACCAGATGCTGCACAAGCGCCCGCAGAACCGGCTGAAGGGCGTGGACGGCGTGTACCTGGCCGGCGGCGGGACGCACCCGGGCTCGGGGCTGCCGACGATCTTCCTTTCGGCGCAGATCGGGGCCCGCCAGATCGCGCGCGACCTGGGCGTGGCGTGCGCGATGGACCGCGTGCGGGCGGTGCGGACGCTCGAGGCGCGGGGGTGGGAGCCGCGGGCGGGCGAAGCGGTCGGCGGGGCGTCGCTTGTGGGCGCGATGTAGGGCTGGTTCAACCTAGACTGCGCCGCGATGGACCGCGCCCGGCTTGTCTCGATTCTCGTGCCCTCCGGTGTGAGCGTGCTGGTGCACCTCGGGCTGCTGGCGGTGATCGGCGTGGTGTCGGTGACGGCGGTGCGTCTGGCCGGCGGCGAAGCGGATGTCGGAGAGGTCGTGGTGTCGCTGGAGCGCCCGGCGCCGGCGGAGCGATCCAGCGCGACACCAACGACACCGCCCGCGTCCGGCGATGCATCGAACGCGCTGGCGAACCCGATGCGCGTCGTCCCAACGCCGGGGCCGTCGATCGGTGACCTCGCCCCGCCCGCGGTCGTCGCGGCGCCGATCGAGCCCCGCGCGACGGGAACACCCGACCCGCCGGCGGACACAACGCGAGGATTCACGGGCGACGCGTCGTTCGGTGGCCTGTCGGCGACGCGGGTGCGGCGCGTGGTGTACGTTGTGGACGTGTCGGGTCCGATGACCTCGTCGCTGCCGGCGGTGCTCGACGAGGTGCGCCGATCGGTGTGGAGCCTCGACCCGTCGCAGGTGTTCCAGGTCGTGCTGACGCGCGAGCGTCTGGGCGATGAGGACGCGGCGGGCGGCGATGATGTGATGGTGCTCTCGCCGGGCGGGAGCGAGCCGGTGCTTCTGCACGCCACGGCGCGGAACCGGGCGGCGTTGGCGGAGTTCCTGGCGGGCGTCCGCCCCGGCGGGCGGTCCGATCCGCTGGCGGGTCTGGAGCGGGCGCTCGAGTTCCGCCCCGACGCGATCTTCCTGCTGGCCCGCGGCATCGTGCGGACCGGCCCCGATGCCCGCTGGGGCGAGGGCAACGACACGATTCTTGCCCGGCTCAACCGCTTGAACCCGGTCGTGCGCGACGGGCTGCGCCGGACGGCGATCAAAGCCATCCAGTTCATCGACGACGACCCGACGGGGCTGATGCAGGCGATCGCGGCGGCGCACGGGAACACGCCGCGCGATCCCGCGGCGTCGTACACACGCCGGGATGTCGAGGGGCTCCGTCGCGAGGCGCCGGCGCTGGGCCAGGTGCTGGCGCCGACGGATCCGCGGGTGGCGCGGGCGGGCGAGGCGCTGAGCGAGATCACGCTCGATCATCTCGATCTTCGTGTGATCTTCGGCGTGGCTCTCGAGGCCGAGCGGGAGGCAGTGGCGCGCGAAGCCGAACGCACGCTGGGTCGATTGCTGGGCGAAGGGGCGACCGGAGAGGGCGAAGTCGATCCCATCGGCGACGACGCGTTCGCCCGCTACGTCGCGGCTCGGTGGCTGGTCCTCGCGGCCGGCGCGATGGAGCGTGGGCGAGGGGAGCGTCTGGACCGGGCGATCGAGCTGCTCGACACCGCACCCGGCGCGCCCCCGGCGGTGCTGGCCGCCGCGGCGAGCTCACGCGCGCTGCGGCGTTCGGCGGGAGATGGGGGTGAGGTCGAGGCGCTCGCGCACACGCTTGAAGACGTCGCCCCGAACTCGCAGGAGGTGCTCGAGGCTCGGCTCGCGGCGATCCTCGCCACCGCGGCGGACCCCGCGCGGCTCGGCGTCTGGCTTCTCGCGTTGCAGCGGTCGCTGGAAGAGCCCCCCTTCGTGGACGGCGCACGGCGCAACGCCGCGCTGACGATCCTGGCCATGGACGGGGCGGCCAAGGCTCGATTGGACCACGCGCCGGACGCGGCCGCCATCGACGCGGCGCTCGAATGGCACAAGGAGTGGTGGCGTCGCCCGCGCGCCGGGATGAGCGCCGACGCCGTGCTCCTCCACGCCGGGCGGCTGGTGCCGGAAGATGCGCCACTCGAGTCGATCGCGCCGGAACTGGCCTTGGCTCGCGGCATCGCGCTGATGCCCGCGCCGGGCGACCCGCCCTCGCGCGGGTGCCTGGCGGCCCTCGACATCGCCGCGGCCAGGGGGGACGCGACCAGCGGAGTCGGGCGGTCGATCGTCGAGTCGGCGATGGTGCGGGCGGCGATGGCGGTGTCGCTGGCCGCGCAGAGGGAGTCCGAGCGGCGCGAGGCCATCCGGCGCCTCGACGCGTGCCTGTCGGCGTTCGAGCAGCGGGCGTGGCGGCGCGACGCGGCGCTGCACGTGCTATCGCACACCAGCGCGCTGCTGGGCGGCGGCTCGGGTAGCGGCATCGAGTCGGCCCGGCTCCGAGCCCTGCGGATCGTCGTGCTCGAGCAGAGCGGGGACGCGACCGCGCGTGGGCTGGAGGAAGCCGCGCGAGCCGACGGGTGGAGGCTCGAACTGGCCCATCGCGTGGCGGTCGCGGCCCGTGAGGGATCCGACGAACATCGACGATCCGGGGAGGACGAGGCGCTCCGGCTGCTCGACGCCGGTTGGGCGGGCCAGCCGCCAGCGGATGCGGCTCGCCTGCGGGCGTGGGTCCACGCGGGGCGCGTTGCACGCCTGTCGGAGGGGCTTGCCAGGGCTCGCAGATCCGGCGAGGCGGGCGCGATCCATCGGGCCGCAACCGATCTGGCGGTGGCGGCACGGGCCGCGATCCCCGCGTCGGAGCCGGTGGACCCGACGCTGGGCGATGCGCTGCGGCGGGACCTTGCCGAGGCGCTCATCGCGCTTGGTTCGCCCGAAGCCGCGGCGGTGTACGCCCAGATCGAGTCGCGCGGCAACGACGCCGGCGTGGACGCGGCAATCGGGCGGGCCCGGGCGCTGATCGCCCAGGGCGACGACGCCGGCGCGTTCGGCGTGCTGCGCGAGATCACGTCCGCGATGGACACGTCGCCGCCGACCGAGCCCGGAGCGGCCCGGGTCTTCTGGCAGGCCTGGACGCTGCTGCTCGAACTGCTGGCCGAGCGCGACGCCCGCGTGCAGGACGAGGGTGCGCGGCGCACCGCGGCGGCGCACCTGTTGCGCCTGGCCGATCTCGACCCGACTCTTGGCGGCGAGCCGTGGCGTTCGCGCCTCGGGGCGGTGGGGCTGTCGGTGGGCGTGACGCTCGAGGCGCGGCCACCAGTAGAATCTCCGCCGTGAGCACGATCCACGCCCCGACGACCCCTCCGATGCGCACGCCCGCCCCACACGCACACGACTGGCTCAAGCGCCTGGCGGGGCGGTTCCTCGCGTTCGAGGGCGCCGACGGCTCGGGCAAGTCCACGCAGTTGCAGCGGTTCGTCGCGGCGTGCCGCGCGGCGGGGCTGGCGGTGTGCGAGGTTCGCGAGCCGGGCGGAACCTACGTGGGCGAGCGGATCCGCGCGGTGCTGCTCGAGCACGCCGATGAGGACATCTGCCTGCGCACCGAGATGCTGCTCTACATGGCCAGCCGGGCCCAGCTCGTCGAGTCGAAGGTGCGTCCCGCGCTGGAGGCGGGGCAACTGGTCGTTGCGGACCGGTTCGTGGCCTCGACGCTGGCGTACCAGGGGGCCGCGGGCGGGCTGGCGGAGGCGGAGATCCGCGCGGTGGCCCAGGTGGCCACGGGCGGTCTGATGCCGGACCTGAACGTGGTGTTCGACGTGGACGAGGCGACGGCCGCGGGGCGGCTCAGCCCGCTGCTGGACCGGATGGAATCGCGCAGCCGCGAGTTCCATGCGAAGGTGCGCGCGGGGTACCTCGAGCAGAGCCGGCGCGAGCCGGATCGGTATGCGGTGGTCGATGCGCGGAGCGGGGCCGACGAGGTGTTCGCGGCGATGATGGGCGAACTGGAGCGCCGCTCGCGGGCGTGGTGAGGCCCGAGGTGGGGCGGGTGGTTCGTGCGGGTCAGGCCTTCCAGACGACCCCGCCGAGCGAGTCGCGCTGGACGCGCTCGAAGTCGACCAGTTCGGCGAAGACCTCGGCGTCGTAGTCGGCGCGAAACAGGACGTGGAGCGTCATGACGACGCGAAACACCTTGACCGGCGCGGGGGCCAAATACTCGCCGACGGTCGGGATCTGCGAGGCCTCGACGTCGTGGGTCTCCCAGCGGCCCGCGTGCCGGTCACGGAAGTGGACGCGGAGTTTCATCGTGGGCTCCCTGGGCCGGATGCGTGGCGTCGGGCACGGGCCCGCGTCGGCGTTTGGCCTCGATTCGTGCCGACGGCGGCACGCGGATGTCTGAAGCGAGCCCCACAAGGCCCATGGCGCGGATGACCAGGTAACTCACGTCGAGTTGCCACCACCGCAGGCCGTGGCGGGCAGATGTCGGGAAGGCGTGGTGGTTGTTGTGCCAGCCCTCGCCGAGGGCGAGCACACCGAAGATGGCGTTGTTGCGGCTCTCGTCGTGGCTGCGAAAAGGCCTGGTGCCCCAGATGTGGCACACGGAGTTGATGCTCCACGTCACATGGTGCAGCAGGAGCACGCGCACGAGCCCGCCCCAGACAAAGCCCAGCAGCACGCCGGTCCAGGAGAGCGTCAGGAGGCCGCCGAGGGCCGCCGGGATGAGAAGCCCCAGGATCGCCCAGACCGGGAATGTGGCGCTCATCCAGCGGTAAAGGCGGTGCCGCTCGAGGTCGGCCACGTAGCGGCGCAGGGGGACGGGCACGCTCGAGAAGCCGTCGCGTGCGGTCACAAAGGTGTGGGAATCGAACAGCCAGCCCATGTGGGCGTGCCAGAGCCCGCGGAGGGTGCCCAGGAGCCCGTCGCCGTGGTTGTGGGGCGAGTGCGGGTCGCCGTGGTCGTCGCTGTGCTGGTGGTGGCGCCGGTGCGTGGCGACCCACTGGAGCATCGGGCCTTCGACGGCCATCGACCCGAGGGCCGCGAGCACGGCGGCGACGGGTCGGGGCGCCTTAAAACTTCGGTGGGTGAACAGCCGGTGGTACCCGACCGTGATCCCCAGGGCGGTCAGCACGTACATGCTGCCCAGCAGCGCCAGATAGATCCAATTGAACGCCACGCCCCACAGCAGCAGGATGGCGGTGATGAGCCCGGCGGGCGGGATGAGCACCGCGGCGAGGTTGATCAGGCGCAGCGCGAGCGACGCGCGGCGGTGGTGGGGCGTCGGGTTGGCATCATTGCACGACGAATCCGTGTCGGGCTCGTTGGTCATGCGAGAAGCTCTCGGTGAACAGGTGCGAAGCCGGGGGCGCGGCGCGCACGCAGAAGGAATCTCCGACGCCGCCTCTCGGCGGCATCGGGCAGTGTCTCTCACTCCGTCGTTTGGTTGGACGCCTTACCAGCGGCGTCCGCCGCCGCCGCGGTTGCCGCCGCCACCGCCGCCGAAACTGCCAGAGCGGTTCTCGCGCGGGCGGGCCTCGTTGACGGTGATCTGGCGACCGTCGAGCTCGGTGCCGTTGAGGGCCTCGATGGCCTTGCGGGCGTCGTCGTCGCCCATCTCGATGAACCCGAAGCCGCGCGGGCGGCCGGTGTCACGGTCCATGGGGAGGTTGGCGCTCTGGACCGGGCCATGGGCCTCGAAGGCCTGGTTCAGGCACGCCTCGGACGTGTTGTACGACAGGTTTCCGACATAGATCTTCATCGCGGAATCTCGGGCCCGAGTGCGGAGCCAACGGAGATCCTCGGGATGTGATCTGGGTCGGGCTCGCCGGCCCGGGCGTGGTCGCCCGATACCCGGCGCATCAGCATATCTGCGACCGGATCGTAGGGTGACCATCGGGCCAGACCAGCAAGAAATCCGCGCGGCCCGCCGATTGTTACTCCGCGTCGCCACCGTCGTCGTCGCGTCCGCCGAAGAGGATGCCGTCGATCGAGAGCGCTCCAGGGCCGGCGAACATGACGGCGAAAGCCATGCACAGCAGCGCGAGCTGCCAGAACTCGTGCGCGTACGCGTAGCCGTGCTCGGTCATCGCGAAGATGTGGCTGTGGCTGGGGAGGAACCCGAGGAACGCCTTGCCGGTCTGCATCGCGGGGCCGATCGTGACGGTCCAGATGGCCGTGCTCATCACGCCCACTAGGCCCAAGGCCCACAGGCGGCTCATGAACCCGACCAGCAGCATGCCGCCCCCGATGATCTCGGTCAGGGCGGCGGCCCAGGCGAGCACGACCGGCGTGGCCATGCCGAGCCCGGGCACCTTCGTATCGGCGGCCCAGCCGGGCACGATCGCCATCGGCACGCGCCCGTTCTCGTCCGCGGCGGGATGGGCACGCTGCTTGAGCATCACCGCGATCCCGTAGACGCGCGGCAGCATCACCGGCGTCGGGAAGTCGTCGGCCGAGTATCGCGCACCGGCGGTCGCGCCGGTGCTTCCCTGCTCCGACCCCTCCTCGGGCTCGGCAGCGGGCTGGCGCGGCGTGATCGAACGGATCTCGGGTTGCGACTCCGGCGGCGTGGCGGCGGGGGGCGCTGTTGCCGGCGGGGCCTCGGGCTCGCCCTCGGGGGTGGCGGCGGGCTGTTCGAGCGGATCACCGCCCGCGGGCTGGCGCGAGCGTCCCGGCTGGAACGCGATGGGCTCGGTCGAGCCGCCCTCGTCGTTGGCCTCGCCCCCGGGCGTGGGCGCGGTGGCCTGCTTGATCACGCCCATGTTGGCGAGGATGGCGGCCGACTCGCCCGAGAACTCGCTCTTCTCCATGACCTTGGACAGGCCAGCCACCAAGAACGTGGCCGCCAGGCCGACCCGCAGGAAGAGTTGACCGATGTGGTGTCCGACCATCGCAAAGCCCTCCTGACCGCCAACCCGCTGGCGCGGCGACCCCGCCGCCGGGCGCCGGCCTGTCCCTGCACCCTTGTTGATCGTATCCGCTCTGGCGTTTCACCGCGATCGCACGTGTTCGGGTTGAACTCGGTTCCCCGTGTGGTTCAACCCGGACCTTCGTCCCGGAGCGTCCTCAGGTCCGGCGTCCACGGTCCCGCCCGTCGCATCGAACCCCTATCCTCCATCCGCCATGATCCACCCGGCTCCGACGACCAAGATCAACCCCAGCACCGCGCGCGGCACCGTCACCCGACAGATTTCCGCGACCGCTACACGCCCCGCGTTTACGGTGCTCACATTCCCGAACACCTCGTATGAACTCCACCTGGAGGCGGCGATCGGCGACAAGGCGGGCACCTTGAACGAGGGGTCCAAAACACTCGGCACCATCCGGGCCGAGGCCCAGCGGATCGACATCGTGCGGACCGGCGGGCGGTACGTGGAACCCTTGGCGGGGCGCCCGCGCCGCGTGCAGGGGATGGTCATCGCGGTCGAGGGCGATCGCCTGGTGGTGGACGCGGGCGTGCCGTTCCACGTCCTGCCGACCGACCCGCGCCAGAAGGCTGGGGACTTCCAGGTCGGGGACTTCGTGTCGTTCGACGTGAAGCGCGGGGCGACGTACGAGCCGGCGTAGGACGCCCCGTCTCAGCCGCCGCTGATCCCCAGAACGGCGCGGATCCGCTCCACCGGGCTTTCGCTCGCCGCGAACCCGACGTGACGCAGCAGCACCCGCCCGTTCTCGTCCAGCACCACGACAGTCGGCACCGCGTCGACCTTGTAGTCCGCGGCGACACGCTCGGCTCCGAGCAGCAGCGTTCCGGGGCCGGTCTGGCGATCGAACTGCTCGCGGGCCGCGGCCTCGCTCCGCTCGCGCACGCCCAGGACCAGCAGGCGGGTGTTCTCGGCGTCTTCGAGGGCCGGGCGCAGTTCACCAAGCAGCGAGCGGGCCCACGGGTTCCACGAGCCCCAGAACACGATCACGACGCGCTGGCCGGCGAGTTCGGACAGGCGCACGATCTGGGCGTCCTTGTCCCGGAGCGCGAAGTCCGGGGCGATCTCGATCTCGCCCGTCGGCGCCGGCCCGGTGCGCGGGCGCTGCGTGGTCGGGCGGTTGGTCGACGCGACGGTCGGCGAGGTCGATCCGTCGCCGGGCGTGGCGGTGAGCACGCTCGTGTTCGGGTCCGCGCCCTGGTTGTTCGCGCCGCCGGCGTTGATTCGGGCCTGGTTCTCGTCGGAGTCGTCGCCGCCGGACACCGTGCCGTCGGCCTCGGCCGCCATCGCGCCGTCGCCATCGCCCTCGGGCGTGCCGTCCTCGGTCGTGTTGCCGGGGACCGGGACGCCCGGCGTCACGGGCCTGGGGAACTGCTCCTCGAACCAGCCATCGGGCACGGGGATGACGAACGCGGCGTCGGAGACACGCACGCCGGGTTCGAGTTCCTTGTAGTCGGCGACGCTCGTGCCGCGCACGCCCATCTGTGTCATGTCGATCCGGTGGACGTAGCGGCGCGGCAGGTGGTCCTCGACGCCCACGAACAGCTCGAACCGGAATCCCCCGTCGCCGGGCTCGCCGACGACCACCTCGCACTCGACCCCGTCGATGGTCTGACGCTCGTCGAGATAGACCCTCGTGGACGAGCGGATCTCCTCGATGGACTTGCCGGAGGTGAACAGGCGATCGCGCAGGCGGATGGGCGTGTCGAAGTAGGTCGTGCGCATGCGGACCGGCAGGATCCGGGCCCCGATCCGCTCCTCCCCGGGATCGACCCACCGCATCCGCTGCCCGTCGAAGAACGCGTCGATCGAGATCCGGTCGCGGCTGCGCTCGGGCATCAGCTCGCCCGTCAGGCGGATCTGCCACTGCTCTCGGTCCTCGGGCGAGCGCCGGGCCACGACGCTTACCTCGCCCTGATCGGCGAAGTCGCGGCTCCACTGCGTCGCGCTGAGCGCCAGCGTCGCGCGGAACGACTCGAGCTCGTCGATGGCCTTCTCCGCCTCGTCCAGCACCGCGAGGGCGTCCTGGTCGTGCTCCTTCGGGGGCGGGGTGTTGGGCACGATCTCGACGGCCGGGGGCGGGGGCGGCGCCAGACCGGTGCCGCCGTCGCGTGCGGCCTCGAGCACCGCGTCCTGGGCCAGGGCCGGGCAGGCGAGGGTCGCCAGGACTAGCGTCGGGGCGAGCGTGCGTCGGCGGACTGTGGATCGGAATCGAGCGAGCATCGGGACTCCCGTCGGGTCGGCGTCGTGCCCCAACGGTACCGCCGCGGGCCGGGGAGGGATGCCCGGACCCCGCGGAACCCGCGATATCGGGGCGACTCGGGGGTCCGAGATCGACGGGTGGGGTGTCACTCGGGCAACGGGCGGCCCTCGATGTACGCGTCCAGCAGGGCCCGGGCGGCGTCGCGGGTCGAGTCCACGGGCCAGACGCCCCACGCCGAGCGGAGGCGCCCGGCGGGCTCGACCAGGCGAGTCGGCAAGCGCGAGGCGGACAGGAGCAGGCCGAGCGTCATGCCGCGGGCGTGGCGGTGGGCCCGGTGGTCGGGCTGGTCCTTGAGCCAGGCCAGGTCGGCCCCGAGGCGGTCAAACATGCGTTCGAACGTGGGGGTCAGGGCGTCGCCCAAGGCGCGATCGGCGAGCGGAACGCCGCGCGGCGGGGCGACGCGGATGATGTTCAGCAGGTACTCGCGCGCAAGCGGATCGGGGTCGTCGAGTTCCTTGTCGAAACGCGCGGCCAGGTTTGGCATGGCCATGATGCGGGCGATGGCCAGCGCGTGGTGGGCGTCGGACTTGTCCAGCAGCAGGTGGGATGCGAAGGTCGCCAGCGGGGCATCGTCTGGGAGGGCCGCGAGTTCGGCGGCGTGCTCGGCGTCGCGGGCGGCCCGCTCGTGTTGCTGCTCCTGCTCGCGGGCGGCGTCGTCAAGGAAACGCTGGCGGGCCTTGGACGCGGACTTCATTTCGGAGCCGACCCAGATGACCAGTCCGATCGTGGCTCCCGCAACCGCCGCGAGCGCCACGGGCGCGCCGGCGACCCGCGGCCAGGCCGCCCCCACCATCTCGACCGGATCGCCCCACGCGAGGGCCAGCAGGTACGCGTTCGAGGCGGCGTGCACGCCGACGACGCCGACCCAGCCGATCAGCCAGCGAAGGCCGATCCGCCTTTCGAGCGAACCCGCGAGCGCCAGCATTCCCAGAAGCCAGTTGCCCGCGGCCACGAGCAGCACCACGAGCGTGCCGCCCAAGGCCGGCGGCGCCAGCCAGACCATCCCGCCCCTGGAGACCACGAACCAGCCCGCGGCCAGCGTCGCGACCCACGCGACGATCTGGATGAGGAACAGCCCGATCAGCCCCATCGCGTCCGGGCCGGAGGGGGCCCGCATGGTGAAGCCTTTGGTGCTGCCGGCCAGGGCAACGACCAGGAACGTCGAGAAGGCCAGGGCAAGGGTGGCGAGGATGGAGAGGAAAGCGTCCACAAGGGAGAAACGAGAGCCGGGCTTGGTGTGCTTTGGGTGAGCGGACGCCCGGCTTGCGGGAGAGCCGCTACCGCCCCAGCAGCGCCCGCAGCGCCGCCCCCGGGTCCTCGGCCCGCATCAACGACTCGCCGACCAAGGCCGCCCGAACGCCCGCCGATCGCAGGCGGGCCAGGTCGGCCGGCGCCTTGATCCCCGACTCGGCCACCAGCACGCCCACGTCGTCGACCATCCCGACGTGGCGGAGCGTGTGGTTCAGGTCCACCTTCATGGTCGCTAGGTCGCGGTTGTTTATCCCGAGAAGGCAATACCCCGGATGGGGGAACCCGACGTAGGGGCGGACGCGCAGAAGATTCTCGGTGTCGTGGCACTCCAGCAGGGTGGTCATGCCCAGGCGCTGCGCAAGAATGAGCATGTCGGAGATCTGGCTCTCGGTCAGGCACTCGGCGATGAGCAGGATGGCATCCGCGCCGGCGGCCCGGGATTCCCAGATCTGCCACGGGTCCACGATGAAGTCCTTGCGCAGAACCGGCAGGGCGACCGCGTCGCGGATCCGCTGGATATAGGACAGGTGACCGCCGAAGAAGTTCTCGTCGGTCAGACAGGAAATGGCCGATGCGCCCGACAGCGCGTACTGGCGGGCGATGTTCTCGGGCGCGAAACCGGGGCCGTCGTAGGCCTCCCGGATCAGCCCGGCCGACGGGCTCCTGCGTTTGACCTCCGCGATGATCGACATGTGGCGCGCATCCGGGTGCCTCGTGACCGCGGCGAAGAAGTTCCGCGGGGGGTCGGCCTGCGCAACCATTGCCTCCATCTCGGCGATGGAGACCGCGCCCTTGGACCGCTCGACCTCGCGGTGCTTGTGGTCCAGGATCTCGCGGAGTGTCGCCGGGATCATCGCCGCCATTGTTCTCGTCATCGGCTCGCCGGTCTGCCGGGCGCAAGACGGGTCGGGGGCCGGCTCGGGGGCGTCGGGCGGCGGCACGACCATCCGTCTGCCCGAGATCCCGGTCGACGAGATCCGCAACGCCCGCGTCGAGGACGCCGGGGCCTTCGTCGTGGCCAACAGGTCGGCGGTGATCCTCGCCGTCGCGGGGGTGATCCTGGCCCTGCTGTTCATCAACGGCACGATCCGCAAGTCGGGGTTCAAGAAGATCGGGCCGCGGAAGATCGAGGTCCACCCGGCCTTCATGTGGCTGTTCGCGGCCATGATGGTCTACCTGGCCTGGCAGACCGGGGCCCAACTGATCGCCCAGATGTCGTGGGTCCAGAACGGGGCCGCGGGCCAGACGCTCCAGCGACAGGGCGTGATGGGCCTGGTGGGCTACGCCATCGGCATCGCGGTGGGCCTTGGCATGCTGCACCTGCTGGCCCGCTCGGCACCCGACGCGGGGCTGAGAATCCGCATTGGCGATCTCTGGATCGGGTTGTGGGCCTTCGCGCTCGTCTGGCCCATCGTCGAGGCCTCGAGCATCATCGCCGTGTGGGTCGAGCAGGCGATCGGCGAGCAGACGCCCCAGATCGCCCACCCGCTGCTGGCCCAGATCGTCGAGTCGCCCAACGACCCGTGGCGGTGGGTGGTGATCGCCTCCGTGGTGCTGGGGGCCCCGATCGTCGAGGAACTGGTCTACCGCGTGTTCATCCAGTCGGCGATCATCCGTGTGATCGGCGGCGTGTGGCCGGGCGTGCTCATCACGGCGGTGATCTTCGCGCTGGTGCACCGGGCGGGCGATGGCGGCGGCGTGCCGTGGGTCGCGATCGTGCCGATCTTCGTGCTGGGCCTGGCGATGGGGATCGCCTACGAGCGGACGCAGCGTGTCGGCGTGCCGATCCTGATGCACGTGGCGTTCAACGCGCTGAATGTGGGGCTGGCGCTGTGGGCGGGCCACGGCGGGGGGGGCGGCGGCGAGGTCGTTGAGCCGTCGGTGGCGATGCTGCCGTTCTGACGCGCCGCACCAAACGAACGAACGCTCCGACGCGACCCAACCGAACCCGCCGTGGTTTTCGGTCGATACAGTCTGGCCCGGCGCGGGCCTTCTGGGCGCGCGGGTCCGGGGCGATCGCCGCAACTCCTTTTCTGAGAGACGCTTATGTCGCTTCGCCAGAAAGTCGCCGACAAGTCCGCCGTCGTCGGGGTCGTGGGGCTGGGCTACGTCGGCCTGCCGCTGGCCCGCGCCTTCCACCAGGCCGGCTTCAAGGTCATGGGCTTCGACGTGGACGAGTCGAAGATCGTGGCCCTGAAGGAGGGGCGGAACTACCTCAAGCACTTGGGCAAGGACTTCGTCGCCGACATGGCCAAGAGCGGTCGGTTCGAGGCGACGGCCAACATGGGGCGTCTCGGCGAGGCCGACGCGGTGATCCTGGCGGTGCCCACGCCGCTCGGGCCGCACCTTGAACCGGACATGTCCTATGTCATGCGGACGACCCAGGACGTGGCCAAGACGCTGCGCCCCGGGCAGATCGTGGTGCTCGAATCAACGACCTACCCGCGGACGACGCGAGACGACATGCTGCCGGTGCTCGAGAAGTCGGGCCTCAAGTGCGGCAAGGACTTCTTCCTGGCCTTCAGCCCGGAGCGCGAGGACCCGGGCCGCAAGGACTTCGACACCCAGACCATCCCGAAACTCGTCGGCGGCATCGACCAGGAGTCGGGCCAGATCGCCTACGAGATGTACAAGCACGCGATCAAGAGCGTGGTGCTGGTCTCGTCGGCGGAGGTGGCCGAGAGCGCCAAGCTGCTCGAGAACATCTTCCGGGCCATCAACATCGCCCTGGTCAACGAGATGAAGGTCGTCCTGACGGCGATGGATATCGACATCTGGGAGGTGGTCGAGGCGGCCAAGACCAAGCCCTTCGGCTTCATGGCCTTCTACCCCGGGCCTGGCCTGGGCGGGCACTGCATCCCGATCGACCCGTTCTACCTGACGTGGAAGGCCCGCGAGGTCGGGCACGCGACCAAGTTCATCGAACTGGCCGGCGAGATCAACCGCGGCATGCCCGAGTACGTCGTGCATCGCCTCATGCTCGCGCTCAACAAGCACGGCAAGGCGATCGGCACCAGCAAGGTGCTCGTCCTGGGCGTGGCCTACAAGCCCGACATCGACGACCTGCGCGAGAGCCCGTCGTTCGAGCTCATCGAGAAGTTCAAGGACCTCGGGGCCGAGGTCGACTACAACGACCCGCACATCCCCGAGACGCCCAAGGTCCGTCGCCACGACCTGAAACTCCGCTCGAAGGACCTGAGCCCGGAGATGCTCGCGTCGTACGACGCCGTGGTCATCGCGACCAACCACAGCGACTACGACTACGCGCTGATCGGCAAGCACGCGAAGCTGATCGTGGACACGCGCAACGCGATGAAGGGCTTCGAGCGGCGGGACCATATCGTGATGGCGTGAGCGGGGTGAAGCGACCGGCACCGTCCGACGGGTGGCATGCTTGCTGCTCTGAGCAAGCATGGTGAGTCGCCGGCGGCGCGAGGTTCGTCGTGCGCGCTTGTGCCGAGCCGCGAGACTGGCGTAGCCCGCATCACCGGTGTGGGTTGGACGCATAGGCGACCACGGCGAACAGGTTGAGCACGCCGAACACCGACGCGACCACAACACGCGTCGTGACCCCCGGCCAACGGGCGGACCGCTCCTCGGGCAGTTGCAGCACGAGCATCCAGAGCAGCACGAAGCCGCAGCCGCGGAGTGCCCACTCCGGGGTCGCCACGCTCGACTCCGGGCTCCCGAGCGTGATCCACAACGTGGGCGACCACAGCTGGACGGAGGTCGCCCAGTCTGCCAGCACACCCGGCTTCCAGGACCAGCGCGCCTCGATGCGCACCCTCGGTTTCGGCGCGCCCTTCCGCGTCATCGTCAGCGGCACATGGTCGAACAGCACCGCGACAAGCGCCGGAATCAGCAGGGCCGGCGTCACCCGCCCATAGCACAGCCACGGCCACAGCACCATCCCGCCCACGATGGTCGCGCGGCTCAGCCACCCGGGCAGCTTGATCGCGTCCGCCGGCGTCGTCGCGTAAAGGGCCAGGATCCCGCCGAGGCACAGGCACTGCCACGCCGCGCCCGCCCACGGGGCGACCAGGCGGAACAGCACGGGCGAAACGGCGCACCCGCCCACCGCCGCAACCCAGAGCCCGAAGCGGAGGCGCGGGGACATTGGCGGAGGGTACCGGTGGTACTGCCCGTGTGCCTGGAGGTCAACGAAGCACCGAGCATGCTTGTGCAGAGCCACAAGCACGCCACACTCTGCGGCCTCTCGGGCCTCAACCCAGCGCCGCGGCCCCGGAGATGATCTCGGTCAGTTCCGTGGTGATCTGGGCTTGGCGGGCGCGGTTGTAGCGCCGGCTGATGAGCTTGCCCATCTTGCCGGCGTTGTCGGTCGCCGCCTTCATCGCGATCATCCGGGCCACGTGCTCGGAGACGATCGCGTCGTTGAAGGCCTGGAACAGCACGGCCTTGACCGCCGCGGGCAGCAGCGTGTCGAGCAGTTCCTCGGGCGAGGGGCTGAACTCGTACTGGGCGACCGCCTTGGACTCGCCCTCGGCCCCGGGGCGGGACCGGGCCGCCTCGGGCTTGAACGGCAGCAGCGTCGTGACGTCCGGGACCTGCTTGCCCGCGGAGATGTACTTCATGGACACGACGCGGACCGCCGAGACCTCGCCCGCGATGAACCGCTCGATGTAGTTGCGGGCCAAGGCGTCGACGTCGTCGTACGCCGGCTTGTCGCCGAACTGGGTGTGCTGGCGGGCGACCGTGACCTTGTTGAACCGCAGGAAGGCCACGCCCTTCTTGCCGACCAGTTCCACCACGCCGCCCATCGCGGCCGGAGTCTGGCGGAAGTACCGCAGGGCGGTGCGGAGGACGTTGGAGTTGTACGGCCCGCACAGGCCGCGATCGGAGGACAGGATAAGCGTGAGTTCCTTCGCGTCCGCCTTCACGCCGCCGGAGGGCCCGGTGATGAGCGGGTGGGTGACATCGCCCGAGCCGCCGGCGAGTTCCTGGACGAGCCCGAACAGGGCGTCGGTGTAGGGACGGCTGGCGACGGACCGCTGCTGGGCCGCGGCGAATCGGGCCGTCGCGATCATCTGCATCGTCTTGGTGATGCGCCGGATGTTGGCGACGGCCTTGATGCGCTTCTTGAGTTGGCGGGTGTTGGCCATAGGGCGGGGAGTGTAGGAGGGCGGGGGAGGGGCGGGGCTGGCCCTGGATCCAGGCACTGGTCAACTCTGAATCCCTCGACCCCTCCGTTCGGCGGGGGTGCGGGATGAGGGGTATCATAATCCCATCATGTCGATATCAAACGCCATCAAGCCGTCAGTGGGGCCGTCCGTGATCCTCGCTGTCGAACTGGTGCTGATGAAATGGACCCCGGCATGGCTGGTGGGCCTGCTCATCGGTTTCACGTTGTTCTGGCTGGTGGTGTCCATCCTGAGCAATAAGGCAATCATTGCGCGTGCGCCGTGGCTTCGCGTGTGGGCACCTTTCTTGGACCCGACAGGTGGAGTCGCCACGCAAGCCGAACTCATGTCAAGCCATGTGTCTAGCAAGGACGTGCCAATCTCGTTGCTAGGGATGCAGGGCGAGATTGTGGACAAGACCTTCGAGAACTGCGTTATTCGCGGCCCGGCGATCATCGAATGCAGCGGAAGGGTGGACGCCGACGATTGCCACTTTGACGGGCATCCGAGAGAGCGTGCATGGATTGTGGCACGACTTGCGGACACTCGCGTGGGTGCTGTGCGGGTGCGGGACACTCGGTTCAAGCGGTGCCGGTTCATTGACATCGGCTTTGTCGAGACCGAGAACAGTGTGGCGAAGCACGAGCAATCCGTGGTCAAGATCACAGAGTCAATCGGGTTCTACCTCAAGAGCGCTTCCGATACGGTCCCCGCCTCGTCGCTTCCGTACCAATCGCCTCCCGTTCTTCCCGCTCCAGCAAGTCCACAAGGTCCGCAACCGACCACTCCCGGTCAGTCAGACCAGCCGCAACCGCCGGAGTAGTCCCGAGGGTCATGTGCTTCCGACACCAGTTGTAGTAGCAAGCGTGAAGGGCGAACGCCGCCTCCATGTGGCGAAAGGACTTGCTGTGGGCGTTGGTCAACCGAGTCCATCGACGCTGGCTCATGCGGAGCGTCAGGTTGGCACGCTCGATACGGGACGTGCCGATGGCGGCCACGTCGGGATTGCCCCGGATGGGGTTCTTCTCGCAAGCGATGCACTCGGACGGGCTGTAGGTCCGTGCCCCGTCCACGCTGGCTCGGTAGACCTTGTGGACCTGCCCGTAGTCCACGCCGAGTTTGTAGAACGCTTCGGCCACCGCCCCGGCGTAGGCACCGAGGGAGTCCGTGGACAGTTGCGGGCGGCGGGCCAGCCGGGAGGCAAGGTCATACATGAACGCGCGGGCGTGGTCCTGATCCCGGTCGCCCATGATCCACGACAGGATCAGTTTGGACTTGCGATCGACGGCGTACCACGTCCAGGCGTCGCCAACGTGGTCGATGCCGCCCTTGGCGGTCGGGGCTTTCTTGGCCTTGCAGTGGACGAAGCCCCAGACCTCATCGGCCTCGACGTGCTCGCACTCGACCATCTGGATGGCGTTGTCCTCATGGGACAGGCAGACGCGGCCAAGGCCCAAGAGCAGTTTGAGGATGGTGGGCTTGGAAACCCCGGTCATGCGGGCGGTTGCCCGGATGGAGCAGCCCTCGACAAGAGCCTTGACGACCGAAACCCGTTGCTGAGTGGTGATGCGACGCATGGGCATATGATACCCATAGAAATAGGACAGAGCAAGGTTGACCACGAAATATTCGTGGGTATACTGTGGGCATGGCGACAAAGACGAAATCAAAGGGTCCAGGACGGCCCCGCAAGCCCAAGGCGGAGCGTCGCACGGAAACGCCCAAACTCCCGCTCTCCCCTGCCGAGCATGAAACGCTCAGGCAGGCGGCGGACGCGGCGGGGCTGCCGCTCACGGTCTGGGCGCGGGACAGGCTGCTCAGGACCGCTCGGGCGGAACTTGGGGCTTAGCCCTTCCGCTCCGTCCGTTCCGCGATCCGGTCAAGCATCGACTTGGCGACGGTGTTCGCATCCTTTTCACCCTTGGCCTTGTTCGGCTTCTCGGGCTTGGGTTTCGGGGATGTTTTGGGTTTGGTGGTCATACGGCGCGAGGATACCCCGCTCGGCCAACCGGGGCGAATCGCGGAGTGTTTCAGAGTTGACCAGTACCTGGATCCAGCTGGGGTGGCGGGCGTTCCGCCCGCAGACCCACCGGTTGGCTGGGGTTGCCGTCATCGGACCCGGTTGCGGGCGGAGCGCCCGCAACCCCAGGGGCCCAAGGTCCCAGCCTCGCCGACCGCAAGCCCCTCGATTCCTCCCCCTCTGGTACAGTCCCGCGCATGTCGCGATCGCTCTATGCCCGCCTGGCCCACCGCTTCGCCGACCGCCGCCGCACCATGACCCGCCGGGAGGCCCTCAAGGCCTCGGCGGGCGGGTTCGCCGCGGTGTTGGCCGCCACCCGCCTTGGCGGGTGCGCGTCGGACCGCAGCGCCCGGATGGATGGAGGGCGTCCGGCCCGGCGCCCGAACGGCAAGAGCGTGATCGTCGTCGGGGCCGGGTTCGCCGGGCTGGCCTGCGCGTACGAACTGCTCGAGTTCGGCTACGAGGTCGAGGTGATCGAGGCCCGCGACCGCATCGGCGGGCGGGTGCTGTCGTTCAAGGACTTCGTGCCCGGCAAGGTCGTCGAGGGCGGGGGCGAACTGATCGGCTCCAACCACTTCACGTGGCTGGCCTACGCCCAGCAGTTCGGCCTGCGGATGCTGGACGTGACCAGCGAGGACGAGCTGGCGTTCCCCGTCCGCCTGAACGGGCGGATGCTCGACGAGCCCGAGGCCGAGCGCCTGTGGGTGTCGATGGACGCGGCCCTGTCGACCATGAACGACGCGGCGGTGCCGATCAGCGGCAACGAGCCATGGACCTCAATCGGGGCCGAGGACCTGGACCGCAGCACCGTCGCCGGGTGGATCAACGCGCTCAACACGGACGAGGCGACCAGGCAGGTGCTGCGGATCGTGCTGGCGTCGGACAACGCGGTGCCCGTCGAGAACCAGAGCCTGCTGGGCATGCTGGCCCAGGTCGCCGGCGGGGGCGGGCAGTCCTACTGGGAGGACAGCGAGGTGTACCGCTGCCGGGGCGGGAACCAGCAGCTGGCCGACAAGCTGCTCGACCGGATCCAGGGCTACCGCGTGCTGCGGGGCACGCCGGTGGCGTCGATCGAGTACGAGAACGTGGCCAAGGTGACGCTGGCCGACGGGCGGGTGCGGGCGGCGGACTATGTGGTGCTGGCCGTGCCGCCCAGCGTGTGGACACGGATCTTCTTCGTGCCCCTGCTGCCGGATCGCCTGGCTCCGCAGATGGGCACGGCCCTGAAGTATCTCTCGGCGGTCAAGAGCCGCTACTGGCGCGACCTGGGCCTGGCCCCCGACAGCCTGACCGACGGCCCGGTCGCCATGACCTGGAACGGGACCGACAACCAGGGCGGCGGAAACGCTTCCTTGCACGTGTTCAGCGGCGGGAGCGCGGCCCAGTGGCTCCGCGAGGGCACGAGGCAGGAGGTCGACGCGCGCGTGAGCCGCGAACTCGAGTCGATCTACCCCGGCTACGAGGCGAACCTGCTGGCCGAGGCACGCGGCGGGCCGCGACGGTTCATGGACTGGCCGGCCGACCAGTGGTGCGGGGCCGGGTACTCGTTCCCGGCGCCGGGGCAACTCACCCGGACCGGCCCGATCCTGCACGAGGGGATCCATCGCCTGCGGTTCTGCGGCGAGCACACCTGCCCGGCGTTCGTGGGCTACATGGAGGGCGCGCTGCGGTCCGGCGTGCTGCTGGCCCAGCGGATGGCGCTGGGGGATGGGTCGACGGTGATGCCGGAGCGGATGGCCGCGGGGGTGTAGCCAAACTCGTTGAGCGAGGGGCAGGGCGTTCCAGCCCTTCCCGGTCGCGGGTGGGCGCCTGTGCCGCGGCGAGATCGCCATCGGGCATTTAGGTTCCGGCGAGAAGGCCGCAACAGTCCGCCGACCCCCACCCGATGCCGGTCGGGCTGGAAAGCCCGACCCCCTCACGCGGGGAGTCGCTCGCGCCAATCGGGTGCGCCAGCACCCCTACCCTCCCCTCCCTGCATCGGAGGACGACATGGGCGATTCGCAACTGACCGTGTGCGTGGCCGGGGCGACCGGGTTCGTCGGGCGTCACGTCGTCCGCACGCTGCTGGAGCGCGGGCACGCGGTGCGGGCCCTCGTGCGCGATCCGTCCAAGGCGAGCGCAGCCCTGCCCGAGCACGATCGTCTGAGCATCCACCGCGGCGAGCCGGCCCCCCAGGACGGACCCGACGGCCTGTGCGAGTGGGCCGAGCGGGCCGACGCCATGGTCAACACCATCGGCATCATCCGCGAGGCCCCGGGCGGCCAGACCTTCGCCCGCGTGCACGTCGGCGTGACCAAGGCTCTCTTGCGGGCGGCCAAGGGCGCGGGCGTGGGCCACTTCGTCCAGGTCTCGGCCCTGGGCGTGCACGACGAGGCCGACACCGCCTACGCCCGGAGCAAGTTCGAGGGCGAGACGCTGGTCCGCAACTCGGGCCTGGCCTGGACCATCCTCCGCCCCAGCCTGATCCACGGCCCGGACGGCGAGTTCATGCAGCTGGCCAAGGGCTGGGCCACGGGGCGCGCCGCCCCGTTCGTGTTCATGCCGTACTTCACGAGGCCCGTCGAGCCGCTCAAGTTCCCCGTGCCGAAGTTCGAGTCCGCGGTGGTCGCGCCGATCTCGGTTGATGATGTCGCGCTGGCGGTGGCCCGGAGCCTTGAGCGCCGCGAGTGCCGCGGCGAGGTGCTCCACCTGTGCGGGCCCGAGCCGCTGACCTGGCCCGAACTGCTCGAGTTCGTGCGCGACAACGTGACCAACGGGAAGAAGGAACTCAAGACGCTCGGCCTGCCCGGGCCGGTCGCGGCCATGAAGGCCCGCGCGGCCAGAGTCGTCGGCCTGCGCGACGCCCTGCCGTTCGATGAGGGCATGGCCACCAACGCCACTCGCGACTCGGTGTGCTCGATGGACAAGGCCGCGGCGTTCCTGGGGCTGGAGCCGGTGGGGTTCCGGGCCACCGCTTCCGGGTATCTTGCGCGGCTTTGATCCGCACGAACTTGGGGGCGCCGGTCGCACCATGGCACGTTCTTGTGGTTTTTGCATTGGACGTGTGAAGATCCTGCTTGTTCCCTTGTCCGCTACTTGACAAACACGCGCCTCGACGATCCACTTACCTCGTGTGAGCCCGGGTGTGAGCCCGGGTGTGAGCCCGGGTGCAGCGCATTCGGGAGCACAACCATGCATCGTTCCTGCATCGTCGCGGCGGCGTTCGGCCTGGCACTCGGCGTGGCGGGCTCGGCCGCGAACGCCCAGACCTATCTCCCCTCGGAATGCAGCATCGAAATGGGGGAGTGGGCCTTCACGCCCGTCGTCCTTGAGATCAGCGGCGTCCGCGCCGTCGAGGCGTTCCTGGCCCTGCGGGACCACGCCACGCTCGTGGGCGACAACATCGGCTCGGTGCTCTACGTCCGCGACACGGGCGCCACGGGCGGGTGGTCGTCGTTCGGCTGGGCCACGCAGGACCAGTGGGCGGCGATCGAGTGGGTCAAGGCGGAGTTCTCGATCGCCGCGAGCCACGACGCCCTGTGGCAGACCACGCAGGCCGCCCCGTCCACGCCCGCGGCCCCGGCCACGCCGGACGCGTTCGACGACGGCGTGCTGGAGAGCAACCCGCTGGCCGCGGTCGCCACGCCCTCGCCCGAATGGGACGCCATCGTGGAACTGCTGGAAAACGCAGGCTGGCAGACGGCCGACATCCCGAGCGAGGAATCGGCCGCCGAGACGACCTGCCCGAACGACCCTGTCGTGGGCGTGCTGGCGCAGATCGTCGACGCGGTCGAGGGTGGGCAGGATGTCGAGGACGCGATGTCGGACGCGTGGGACAGTTTCCTCGGCTGCCTGCCGTTCTGCATTCCGATGACCGCGCACGGCCTGCCCGGGCCCGTTTCCTGCGGAGCCCCCGGTCCCTATGGCCCGCCCGTCCAGTTCCCGACGGGTCCGTATGTGTATTGCGACTACTCCCGGACGCGGACCTGCACGCAAAGCCGAGGTGCCGGGACGATCCACTGGGACTGCAGCCTCACGATCTGCCTGCAATCGCGGACAAGAACCGAAACCCAAACACAGCGGTGTGACGACTCCGGCACGCTGTACAATGGTCCCGGAATCGGCGCCGACCCTTGCCCGGCGACTCCGACCTGCTTCGGTGCGACTCAGGGCGGCGTCTTCACCCCTACATCTTCGACTTCCTGGTCGGGCTGGACGCCAACTTGCCCTTGACCAGCGCGGACTCTCGGAAGGGAAGTGCGTTTGTTTCCTTGCCGGCTAGCCAGAAACACCGTGATCGCGCTCGTCAGCGGTGTAGTGATCAACACGTCCGTTTCTTGGGCCTTCGTCCTGTCCGCCCACATTCTTCAGGCGAGGGGCCCGGTGATCTCGAATCGCTCGCAGTGGTTCGAGCCCGGGCCACTCCCGCGCTGGCATGTACTCCCCTACGAAGGCACGGGCGTCACTCTCCTCATCACGACGCGAGACGACGGTACCGACGCCGTCGTCACGCAGTGGCAGGGGGCAACCTACGTCCCGATCGTGCCCGATGTGCCACCGTGGAGCCGGGCCGCCAGAATGCCGCCGCCTGATCGCTTGGAGAGCGCCCGGTCGCTGGAGGATCGGGACACTCGGCTGATCGAGATCGCGACCGGATGGCCGTGCCTTGCGCTGCGTGGGTCCGCAGGCACGGTCACGCACGCCGACGGCACGACCGAGTCGATCGTCCGCGTGGGCATCCCGATCGGCGACAGAAACAGCCATGTTTGGTTCGGTCGCGCGCACCTCCCCATCGACCCCATCTGGCCCGGCTTCGCCCTGAACACCGCGCTGTACGCGGGCGCGGTGTTCATCCTGCTCAGCACGCCTTGGGCCATCGAAAGCGTCCGGCGTTGCATCCGGCGTCGGCGGGGGCGCTGCCCGGCGTGCGGGTACGACGCGCGGGGCACGCCCCCCGACGCGCCGTGCTCGGAATGCGGAAAACCCGAGAACCGCGGCGGGCGGAACGCCCGCCACCCAAGCGCCGAAACGACCGCCTCCACAACGTAAACTTCCAAGCATGAACCCTCGGTCGTACCGTGGCTCCTGTTGTGGGTGGCTCTCGACCGGGGCAATAGCGGCCGCCGTGGGGGCTTTGCTGAACGTCGCGCTGGCCTGGTTCATCGTGCTGTCGGCCGGGTGGGCCTGGTCCGGCTGGCTGACATACGGGACGCAAGCGATCGTGCCTGCCGAAGCGCCGAGATGGCACGTCATCGACTGCACGCCGACAACGCCCGTTCACACCCGACACCGAGCCGGCTGGAAGCCTTGGTATGCCGTGTTTCAGCCCTTCGCAAACATGCGTCAGGTCATCTCGACTTGGGATGACGGATCAAGCACGACCGTACGAGACTGGCTCGACAGCGCCACCCTCCACGCCGAGCCTCCTGAGTGGTGCCGAGCCTCGCGCATCCGGGCCGCCGACGTTCCCGCCGATGGAGGGGAGGGTGAGCGCACCCGCGTCACGCTCATCGAGACCGCGGCGGGTTGGCCGATGCTCTCGCTCCGCGGCTCGGTCGGTTCGGCGTCGCCGACCGCGGCACCGAGCGACATGGCCGTCTATTCCGGCATCCGCCTTCCGGACTTCATGATGAAGTGGGGGCGTCCTGCGTTCCTGCCCATCGACCCCATCTGGCCCGGCTTCGCCCTGAACACCGCGCTGTACGCGGGCGCGGTGTTCATCCTGCTGAGCACGCCCTGGGCCATCGGAAGCCTCCGGCGCGCCATCCGGCGTCGGCGGGGACGCTGCCCGGCGTGCGGCTACGACGCGCGGGGCACGCCCCCCGACGCGCCGTGCCCGGAGTGCGGAAGGCCCGACAGCCGCGGCGGGCGGAACGCCCGCCGCCCCAGTCATCCCGAGGCGGGTCGGCCCCCCGCGTCCCCCTACCCTCCCCCCGCATGCCTTCCAAGTACCAACGCCGCCTCTTCTCCCACCTCCAGCACGAGGACTACACGCCGCGCCCGGTGAACGAACTGGCCGAGGACCTGCGGGTTGAGGACCTCGAGGACTTCCGCCGGGCCCTGAAGGAACTGGCCGATCGCCAGTCGATCGTCATCGACCCGACCGGGCGGGTGGCGCTGCCCTCGCTGTCGGACATCGCCGGCGGGGACCGGGGCGAACTGATCGGGACGTTCAAGTCCACAGGCCGCGGCTTCGCGTTCATCGAGCCGCGCGACGTGGTCGTGCGCGAGGGCTCGGTGTTCGTCCCCCCGGGCGAGACGGGCGACGCGCTCTCGGGCGACATCGTGCGGATCGCGTTCACGCGCGACCGGCGCCGCGAGCGCCAGGGCTACGAGGGCAAGCAGTGGCTCGGAGCGGTCATCGAGGTCGTCGAGCGGAAGCGCACGCACTTCGCCGGCACGATCGGTCGCCAGGGCAGCCTGTGGGTGGTCTACCCCGACGGCAAGGCCCTGACCGACCCCATCGTCGTCCGCGACGCCGAGGCCAAGAACGTCACGATCGGCGACAAGGTCATCGTGGACATCACGGCCTATCCCGAGGGCAACGCCCTGGCCGAGGGCGTCATCACCAAGGTGCTCGGCGAGGCGGGCGAGCCGGAGGTCGAGACCGCGGCCGTCATCGCCGCGTACAACCTGCCCGGCGAGTTTCCGGACTCGTGCGTCGAGCAGGCCCGCGAGGCGGCCCGGAAGTACGAGGTCGAGATCGAGGCCTACGAGCGCGACGGGACGCTGCCCGGGCGCGACGACCTGACCAAGGGCTTCATCTTCACCATCGACCCGCCCGACGCCAAGGACTACGACGACGCGATCAGCATCGAGCCGCTCGAGCGCGACGACGGGCGCGGCAAGGGCGGCTGGCGACTCGGCGTGCACATCGCCGACGTGGCCCACTTCATCCCGCCCGGCACGGCGCTGGACGAAGAAGCGGTCAAACGCGGCAACTCGTGCTACCTGCCTCGCCTCGTGATCCCGATGCTCCCGGAACTGCTCTCCAATGGTATCTGCTCGCTGCAGGAGGGCGTGTACCGCTACGCCAAGACCGCGTACATGGAGTACGACCGCGATGGGAACCTGCTGGCCTCCGGCACCGCCGCGACCCTCATCAGGAGCGCCAAGCGCCTAACCTACCTCGAGGCCCAGGCCCTGATCGATGGCGATCCCGAGGAGGCAAAGAAGCACGCCCGGACCGAGCCGAACTACACCGAGGACCTGCTCAAGCGACTCCGCATGGCCGACGCGTGCGCCAAGGCGATCCGTGGGCGGCGCCAGCGCCAGGGCATGATCTCGCTGGAGCTGCCCGAGTCGGTGCTGATCTATGACGAGCAGGGCAAGGTCGTCGACGCCGAGCGGGAGGACGACGCGTTCACGCACACGCTCATCGAGATGTTCATGGTCGAGGCCAACGAGGTGCTGGCCCGCCTGTTCGAGCGGATGAAAGTCCCGCTGCTCCGGCGCGTGCACCCGGAACCCACGCCGGGCGATTCCGACTCGCTCCGCAAGGCCGCCATGGTCGCGGGCTTCCGCATCCCCGCCAACCCGACGCGACAGGAACTCCAGTCGCTGCTTGAAGCCACGCGCGGCACGCCGGCGTCCCGGGCGGTCCACATGGCCGTGCTGCGGACGCTGACCAAGGCCGAGTACTCGCCCGCGCTGATCGGGCACTTCGCGCTGGCCTCGGGCGCCTACGCCCACTTCACAAGCCCGATCCGGCGCTACGCGGACCTGACCGTCCACCGGTCCCTCGCGGCCTACCTCTCCACGACCAACAACGCCGCCAACGCCCCCAAGTCCGACGCCGCCTTCGAGCGCCTCGGCGAGGACCTGCGCCGCTCGCCCATGTGCCCCGACGAGGGCACGCTGACCGAGATCGGCCGCCACATCACCGGCAAGGAGGTCAACGCCGAGGAGGCCGAGCAGCAACTCCGCAAGTTCCTGATCCTGCAACTGCTCTCGACCAAACTCGGCGAGGTCTACCCCGGCGTCGTCACCGGCGTCAACCCCAAGGGCTGCTTCGTCCAGATCGACAAGTTCCTCATCGACGGGTTCGTCAAGAAGGAAGACCTGCCCGGCGACGTGACCCGAGGCGGCGGGGCCCCGACCTGGAAGATCGACTCCCGCACCGGCGCCCTGGTCGATGCCCGCTCGGGGCGCTCGTTCAACATGGGCGACTCGGTTCAGGTCCGCATCGCGCAGGTCAATCTCGATCGGCGCGAACTCGACCTGGTGATCGACAACGCCGAGGCACGGGCCGCGGGCAAGGCCAAGGGCGTCGCGGGGCTCACGCTCGGCTCGGGCGGCGGGCTGGAGCCCTCGGGCCAGCGCAACTGGCAGGACTTCGACAAGCCGTTCCGCACCGGATCGCAGAAGCGCAGCCAGCGTTCCAAGTCCCGCGACAAGGGCAAGAAGCAGCACCGGCGCGACAAGGGCTGATCACGCCGACTTCGCGCTTCCAGATGCCGCACCCGCCGACGTTCCCGCCGCGCCTCCTGTCTCCGCCGGCACCCCCGGCACGGTCGTCTTCTTCTTCGGAGCCCCGGCCCCCGGGTACGCGATCCGCCCGTGGTAGATCGCCGACACCGTCTTCGACACCGACTCCACGATCGCCTGCAGCTGGCGCAGCGTCAGGTCGCAGTCGTCGAACTGCCCGTCCATCAGCCGCTTGTTCGCGATGCTCCGCACCAGCGCGTCGATGCGGCTCGGGGTCGGGTCCGACAGCGTCCGCGTCGCGCTCTCCACCGCGTCGGAGAGCATCGCGATCGCCACCTCCCGGGTCCTGGGCTTCGGCCCGGGGTACCGGTACGACAACTCCTCCGGCACCGACTCCGAACCGTCCTTGGCCTGCTCAACCGCCCGCCGATAGAAGTACTCCACCAGCGTCGTGCCGTGGTGCGCCTCGATGAAGTGCTCGATCGCGCGCGGCAGGTCGTACTCGCGCGCCATCTCCAGCCCGTCCTTCACGTGCCCCACGATCACCAGCAGGCTCATCGCCGGGCTCAGGCGGTCGTGCTTGTTCGGCCCGCCCGCCTGGTTCTCCACGAAGTACTCGGGCTTGGTCATCTTCCCGATGTCGTGGTACAGGCACCCGACGTACGTCAGCAGCGAGTCGGCCCCGACCGCGTCGGCCGCGGCTTCCGAGATCGACGCCACGTTCAGCGAGTGGTTGTACGTGCCCGGCGCCTGCTGCTGCAACTGGCGCAGCAGCGGGTGCTTCGGGTCGCGCAGCTCGATCAGCGTCAGCCCGGTCGTGATATCGAACGCCTTTTCGAGCACAGGCAGGATGAACAGGATCATCCCCGCGACCGTGAGCCCGCCCAGGGCCAGGAACGCCGCGTCGAGCAGCGCTTGGGTCATCGACTCGGCGCTCACCGGCAGGATGACCAGCGAGGTCGCCAGCGTTCCGCCGCCCAGGCAAAGCGCCAGCATCACCCCCGCCCGGATTAGCGTGCGTCGCTCGCGGATCTCCTGGAGCTGCCACGCCGCGACCGCCACCCCGCCCAAGGTCAGGATCAACGCCGCAACCGCCTGGGAGAGCAAGAGGCTCACGAGCAGCGCGATCCCTGCACCAAGCGCCAGCGCCGTCCGCCGGTCGTAGGCCACGACGATCACCGACCCCGCCAGCACCGTCGGCACGACCAGCGCCAGCAGGACCAGCCGAGGGTCGTACACCGCAACGATCGCCGCCAGCCAGATCACCAGGAGACCCAGCGCAGCCAGAGCCGCGGCCCTCGTTGGATTCCGCCGCACCCTCGGACAGAACACGATGACGTAGCCCGCCATCCCGGCCGTCACGCCCGCGACCACGGCCCCCAGCGACAGACGCCGGGCCGTGATCCGCCATGCGGGAGCGCTGCGGTTGAACGACTCCAGCTCCGCACGGAGCAGCTGCGCCGCCGTCGGCCCCAGCACGTCGCCCCGCCGGTACAGGATCTCGCCCGCCGGCACGACACGGGTCGCGGCCGGCACCTGCGCCGCCGCCGCTTCCTGGGCCGCACGCGTCGCCGCCTGGTCTTCCTCGAACGTCGGGCGCGTCACCGACATGATCCGGGCCGCGACCACGCGCCGCTCGATGCCATCGAACCCGGCCCGGGCCGCCAGCAGCTCGGCGTCCTCCCGGCGCGTCTCCTCCGAGGCGCCGATGTTCACCACACGCGTCGCCGGCACGAGGCGCCCGGGCGCGTTCCCGATCCGGAGTTCGATCTGGTTGCCCACGCCCTCCTGCGTGAACCTTTGCCAGGTCTCACGGCTGACCATCGGAGACTCTCGCACCAGCTCCGCCAGCACGCCCGACGCCGTCGCCCACGCCGGATCCGCCACGCCCTCCGAAACATGCGACAGCACCGCCGCCAGCGACTCCTGCGTCAGCCCAAAGTTCTGGCGGATCTGCGCGTCGACCTCGTCGAGCGACTCCACCCCCGCGAGCGTCAGCGGGAGGTTCCCGATCGACGCCGAGAGCTCCTCCAGCCGCGAAGGTTCGGCCACGAAGATCCGTGGCGTGCTCGTCCGCGCGGTCTGGCGGGCCGCCTCGGTCAGGTCCGCGTCCTCGACCGAGAACTCCATCCGCACCGCGCGCGTGCCGCTCATCACGCGCCCCTCGCCCACCAATGGACGGTCCTGGGCCCACACACCCGCCAGCGTCGCCAGCACCACGAACACCGTCGCCGTCACCAGGCCCCACCCGACGCGCGGATCCCGCAGCATCTGCTTGACCTGACGCTCGACCGCCTCGCGACGAGTCTGCGCGGCCCCGCGGCGCTTGCGCGCCCCGGACTCGCCCGGCTTGCCCGCGGCCTTGGCCATGTCAGGCCCCCTCCGCCTCGGGCGTCGCGCCCGCGCCGTCGCCACGATCGATCCGGTCTGCAACGCCCGGTCCACCCGACGCGGGCGCCCACGGCCCGCCCCGGATCAGCGACGCGTTGTCCCCGCCCCGCGACCCGCCCTCGTCGATCCCGTACGCCTCGATCACCCGCTGCACCAGCGTGTGGCGCACCACGTCCTGCCCCTCGAACGCCACCAGGCCGACGCCCTTCACGCGGCGCAGGCGGCGGATCGCGTCAACCAGCCCGGACTCGCCCGGGTCGGGCAGGTCCACCTGGGTGATGTCGCCCGTCACCACCATCTTTGAGCCGTGCCCCAGACGCGTCAGGAACATCTGCATCTGCGTCCGCGTCGTGTTCTGGGCCTCGTCCAGGATCACCATCGCATTGTTGAGCGTCCGCCCCCGCATGAACGCCAGCGGCACGATCTCCACCACGTCGCTGTCCATGAAGCGCCGGATCGTGCCGTAGTCCATCATGTCATGCACGGCATCCAGCAGCGGGCGCAGGTACGGATTCACCTTGGCCTGCATGTCGCCGGGCAGGAACCCGAGACGCTCGCCCGCCTCCACCGCCGGGCGCGTCAGGATGAGGCGCTTGACCCGGTCGGTCCGCAGCAGGTGCACCGCCGCCGCCACCGCCAGGTACGTCTTGCCGGTGCCCGCCGGGCCCGCCGCGAACACCATGTCGTTGTCGCGGATCGCGTCCAGGTACGCCTGCTGGTTCGGCGTCTTGGGCTGCACCGCCCGGCCGCCGGCGTAAACCGCCAGCTCGCCGTCCCACGGCGTCAGATCGATCCGCCGGTCGTCAAAGTCCGGACGAACGAACGCCTCGCCGTAGCGATCCCCCCGGCGCGAGAGCGCATCGCTCCGGCGCCCGCGCGGCCCGTCGTCCCTGGGCTCGAAATGCGTCACCCGCCCGCTCGCCACACGCCCACCCTCGTCGGCGATAACCTGCAACACTTCCTGGCGGGACAGGGCCGGCGTGCGGCCCAGTCGCTCGAGCACGTTCCGCGCCACGCGGACCGCCTCCGACTCGCCCGACACACGCACGAAGTCCTCGCGCGCGGTCACGCTGACCCCCAGCGCCTCGCGGATCAGCTTCAGGTTCCGCTCACCGGCGCCAACCACGCCCTGGCGAGACGAACCGCTGGGAACCCGGATGGTCACTTCCGCCAACAGGTCGCTCCCGGGGACCGAGCCCGGCCCCCGCTCCGCCCGGCGTGCCGACGAACAACGCCGCACGCCAGGACGCTCCGTCGATTCTATACGAAGTCGGCGTTCGCCCGGCTCTGCTTCACGCCACCCGAACTCGGGGCCGGCCATCCCCCTGAAAAGGGTGATCGTGGCCCTCGTCGCCCTGATCGGAATCCTCGGCGCGTGCGCCGCCGACCTGCCGCCGGCGATCCCGGAGTCGGCCGCCCTCCACCCCCGCCCGGAGCGGGTGGTGGCCGATTGGGACGACATCGAGGCCGCCGCCTGGGCCGCCGCCCCACGGGTCGAGGCGACCATCATCCACGCCGAGTTCCTGGACCCTCTCACGCAGCGGGTCGAACTGGTCACATCGCGCGACGAGGTGGCGGTCCTGACCGCCACGCGCGCGGCCCCTCCCCCCGACGCCCCGCCGGGCTCGCCGGCCGACCGGGGCGAGAACACGCCGATCGACCTGCGGTTCCGGATCGGGCGCTTCGGCGATGCAAGCCGCGAGTGGGCGTTCCTGACCGACCTGGTCGACCGCCTGGAAGCGCTCCGGGGCGTCGGGGCCGCCCCGATCCGCTGGACCGACCGCTAGGCCGCCTCATCCCCCGCTCAGGTCCGCCGAGCCCTCGCCCCCCGCCGAGACCGAAGGCCTCAGCAGCCCGGCGTCGAACAGCGTCTCATTGAGCTTCCCCGGCGCCCGGTACCGCAGCGTCAGGCTCAGGTCGAAGTCGCTCGGGCCGATCGGTCGGCCCGTCGCCGGCACGCTCACGGGAAGCGGCAGGTCCAGCGTGCCGAAACGCGGCAGCGTCGCCTCGGCCTCGCGCGTGGCCGCGAACACCGGTCGCCCGCCCATCGACACGCTGTAATCCAGGCTCCGCAGCGGGATCGGCTTGTCGTTGGGGTTCTCCGCCCGCACGACCACGACCATCGACGAGCCCTCGGGCGTGACCTCCCGCACCTGGACGTCGGCGATGGACAGGCGTGGCGGGGCCACGCTCGAGCACGCCGAGAGCAGGGCGATCGACACCAGGGACAGGCTCAGGGCCGACGCAGCGACGGGGCGGGTCATGGGTACAGCGTATCGGGGTCGGCGGACGGCGGATGCCGCCCGTCACTCGACGATGGCCACCCAGCGCGAGTCGGTGTGGTGGTACGGCGCAGGGTCGTTGAGCACCGTCGTAAACACATGGCTCTGGTCGATGTACGCGTACCAGCGCACGAGCAGCCACAGCATGAGAAGTGCCCCAGCCCACGCCCCGCACTCGCCCACGGACGTCCGACGGGCGACCCACAGGAACAGGCCCGACACCGCCGTCAGAGCGAGTTTGAACGCTACGACCGTGCCGACGGAGTTCGATGCGAAGACCATGCGGGCCAACGGGTTGGCCTCGGCCATCCCCACGCTGGTCAGGAACGTGAGAGTGAGGATCAGGTCGGCCACGCTGACGAACAGAATGGTGATAATGAGCGCAGCCACGCGGGTCGGACGCCCGGGAAGCCGACCCTTGCGTGGCCTGTGGGTCCGCCGGGCAGCGGGGGCGACCGCCCCGGAGTTCGCCGGGGCCAGGGCCGCGGGATCGGGTGCGGTCGCGAGCATCGGGCGGGCATCGGCGTCGGCTCCACCCCCCCATGAGCCGGGGGGCGTCGGCGGACTCGCTGCCCCGTCAGGAGGCGCCCAGGATGGCGATCAGGCGAGATAGGCGAGCAAGGGGGAGGATCGGGAGGCGTCCCAGAACGGGGTGGGGTTTCGCCCCGCTCGCCGCGATGGTCCGGTTTGGCGTGATCAGCGCGATCGTGGTCCTCGCCGCGCCGGTTGGCACCGCCCAGACGGTCAACCCCGTGTACGTCGACGACTCGACGCGGACTCGTGATGCGCTCGCGGGGCTCGAGGGACTGCTCGGGGCTGGGAACGTGCCGGAGGCGGTGCGGACGCTCCAGGACCTGCTCGAGACCGAGGGCGCCCGGGTCATCGAAACGGAGGGCGACCGGGATCTCTTTGTTGACGTGCGCGAGCGGGTCCACGCCTTCCTTCTGGCCCGCCCGGAGTTGCTGGCGGCGTATCGGGAGGCCCAGGAGGCCGAGGCCCGGCGCCAGATCGAGGTCGGGTTCATCGACTGGGCGGCCCAGGCCCGGTGGCTCACCCGGGCGGGCTTGGAGGCGTCGCTGCGGATCGCCCAGCGCCACATCGAGGGCGGGCGGTTCGAGGCCGCGAGGCTGGAGTTGGCCCGCGCGGAGGCGCACCCCGACGCGAGCGACCCAGCCCTTGCCGGGCCCGCGGCGGAACTGGCCCACTTGCTGGCCCGCTACCTGCCCCGCCCGGAGGTGCTGACCCTGTGCGAGCGGGCGGCGGCCCGCGCCAGCGTGTCGATGCGCGAACCCGAGCCGATCGAGTGGCCCCGGGGCGCGATCCGTCGGGACATCACGCCGCTCGACCCGAATCCGCCCTTGAACGCGACCGAACTGGACCGGCGTCCCCAGCGGGCGGTCCGCCTCGCGCCGGAGTCGGCCCGCCCGGACGAGGGCGTGCCGGTTCGTGGAGGCAATCTGGCGGCGATGCCCTGGATCATGGCGTGCGTCGTGGACGACGTGGTGCTGGCCAACGACGGCGAGTTCATCAGCGCGTGGGACCGGTTCACGCTGGCGATGCGCTGGCGTCTTCGTCCGCCGCCTCCCGACGGAACCACCGAACGCCCGGGCGAGGGCCCGACGTTCTACGCCCGCCAGCTCATGGGCAACGGGCTCGAGGACGGCACGTTCGTGACCGCGGCGTCGGGTTACGCGCTGGCCGCCACCGGCCTGGCCCGGGCCGGCATGCGCGAGGGCGACCCGCGTCTGCACGCGATCGAGATCGACACCGGACGCCTGGTCTGGTCGGTCCGCGTCGACTCGCTGGACGAGCGCCTGGCCGACTCGAGCATCCGCGGCCCGGCGATCGTCTCGGGCGACACGGTGGTGGTGTGCATGCGGACGTTTGTGCAGTTCCGTCGCCTGCAGTCCACCGCGATGGTCGGGCTGGACCTGCACACGGGCGAACTGAAGTGGGTTCGGTCGCTGGCCAGCGCGGGGACGCTGCCGTACCGGCGTCCGACCGCGGTCGCGGACGTGGGCGTGCTGCACGAAGGCGTGGTGTACCGGGTCGACGAGCTGGGCACGATCGTGGCGCTCGAGGCCGAGACGGGGCGGACGGTGTGGCTTCGCCGGATGCTGTCGGTGAGCGGGGCCGCCGACCAGGGCGAGCCGTGGGCGATGGCGGCCCCGATCATCCACGACGGGCAGATGGTCACGCTCAGCCCGGACCATCGGGACATCCTGCGGATCGACCTGGCGACGGGGGCGATCGTCGGTTCGCGCGGGGCGGACGTGTTCGGCTGGCCGCGGTACCTCATCGGCGTGAACGGGTGGCTGGTGGCGGTGAACCAGCAGCGCGTGGCCGCGGCCCCGATCGACGGGTTCGAGACCCAGACGGTGCGGATGTCGCCGAGCCTGACGACAAACGGCGCGACGCCGCTGGTGGGGCGTGTGGTCGCCTCGGGCGATCGCCTGCTGGCCCCGACGCCGCGCGGCGCGGTGATCCTCGACCCGGCGGCGATCAACCGACCGATCGACGCGGCCCACACCGTCGAGCTGGACAACCGGGGCATGCTGCTGGCCGCCCCCAGCCAGCTGCTGGTCGTGGACACGGAGCGGATCCGCTCGTTCCTGGTCTGGAGCGAGGCGCTCGAGCGACTGCGCGACGAGATCGAGGCGCGTCCGAACGACCCGCTGCCATCGCTGGCGCTGGCGCGTCTGGCCGCCCGGGCCGGGGAATGGCGGCTGGTGACGCCGGCGGTGGACCGGTGTCTCGACGCGCTGGACGCGGGGGGACCGGGCCAGGGGCGGGGCGACACGGGCGATGTGCGCACGAGCGTGTACGAGTTCACGCTCGACCTGGTCCGCAGGGCCGGGGTTCCCGAGGGCGTGCGCCCCGAGGGCGCCGAGTCGGACGATGGTCCCAAGGTTCCCGCGCCGCTTGGCGACGAGTTGATCGCGCGTCTCGGGCGGGCCGCCGTCACGCCCGAGCAGCGCGTGGCGCACCTGTTCGAACTCGGCGCGGTGCAGGAGCGGGACGGGCAGCACGCCCAAGCGTGCGAGACGTACCAGCGGGTGCTCGACGAGCCGGTGCTGGCGGACGAGCTCTGGACCCGCGGCGTCGCGTCTTCGCGGGCGGACCTCGAGGCGGCGGTGCGGGTCCGCCGGCTTGTGGCCCGGGCGGGGGGGGGCGTGTACGACCCGTTCGATTCCGCGGCCCGGCGCGAGCGGGCCGCCCTGGGCGATTCGCCTCGAATGGAGGACCTGCGGACGCTGGCGCGCCGGTTCCCGGCGTCGTCGATCACGCCGGGCCTGTGGCTGGACGTGGCCCACGCCCTGGACCACCCGGAGACTTCGATCGAGCGGCTCTCGGCGCTGCAGCGGGCGCTGGAGGCGGGCAAGGCGCTGTCGCGCGCGGGAGCCGGTGCCGACGTGGCGGCGGTCGGACGGAGTGCGCGACTGCTGATCGACGGGCTCGATGCCGCCGGGCACGCGGCGTGGGCGCTGCGCGTGCTGGAGAACACGCTGGCGGAGTTCCCCGGCGCGGGGGCGGCGCTGGGCGACGACCTGGCGGCCCGGCGGGCGGGGTTGCGGGACGCGGCGCTGGCGTACCCAGCGCTCGCGGTCACCGGGCCGGAGGTGCGCTCGGAGGCGCGCCTGCTCGACGGGCGGCGCGTTCTTCGCCCGTTCGTCGGCCACGATCCGACCGGCGTGGTGGTCATGATCGACGACCGGCGCGAGGTGCTGGAACTGTGGCAGGCGCGGGGCGATGGGTTCGCGATGGCATGGGAGGCGTCGATCGCGCGGGCCGCGGCGGTCGAGGTGCTGTCGATCGATGCCGACCGCCTCGTGCTCTTCACGTCGGGGCGCGACGGGGCGGCGTTCGAGTGCCGGAGCGTTTCGGACGGAACCGAACGCTGGCGATCGGTCGGGTTTGATCGCCTGTTCGAGCCCGACCCGGACCTGCAGGCCCGCTTCGCCGCGGCCCGGCGTGGGGCGACGCGGATGCTCACGCCGCTGGACGGGGCGGTGCGCCCGGACGACCTGATCGTCTCGCACGACTGGCGGACACTGGTGGTGGTAGAGCGGAGCGGTCGGGCGGCGGGGCTGGACATGCTCGACGGGCGGGTGCTGTGGAGCAGGCGCCTTCCGCTGGCCCAGGCCCACGACGCGGCGGTGCGTGGCCCGAGCCTGGTCGTGGGAGGGGCGTTCAACCACCCGGCCGGGCCGGACAGCGTGCAGATGACGCTCGGGCCGATGCTGCTGGTGATGGAGTCGCGCACGGGCGAACTGGTGTCGCGGCGCGACGACGCGTCGGCACCCGACGACCCGAATGGGCTGGGCGAGGTCCGCTGGGTCCGCCTGACGCCCGACGGGCGGGCCCTGGCGGGGCTGAACCTGAGCATCGCGGGGCTGGACGCGTGGGACGGGGCGGAGTTGTGGCGGACCGAGGGGCCGGCGATGTCGCGGACGATGGACGCGTGGGTCGATGGCCCGCACCTGTGGGTGCTTGGGGGGGATCGCGGGTTCCGCCAGGTGTCGCTCGCGGACGGCTCGATGACGGGCGGCGCGCTCCCGACGCAGGGACGCACGGGCTCGCGGACGCGCGTCCGCCTGACGCGGCTCGAGTCGGGGATCGTCCTGTCGAGCGGGCGCGGCATCGTGCTGCTGGACCGCGAGGGTGGGCTGCTGGGTATTGATGCGATCGATCGCCAGGACTCGCTGCTGCCGCCGGCGGTCGGACGGGACTTCGCGGCCATGCTCGACTCGCGGCCGCGCCGGATCGTTGGAGACGCGGCGTACCGCCTGAGCGTGGTGAACACGCTGAGCGCGCGGGAGGTTTTCGCGCTGGACCTGCTGCTGGCGGGCGAGCCGCGGGGCGTGATGGTGGTGGACGGGCACGCGCTGGTGGGCCAGGACGGGGGCGTGCTGGTGCTGCCGATGCCGCCAGAATGACGCTAGTCTGTGTCGCAACGGGGCGGGGCCCCGGGGAGGCATGGATGCGCGGGAAGTCCTGGACGCTGGTGTTGCTCGCGAGTGCGGGAGTGGCGATGGCCCAGAGCGCGCCCGACGCGCCGGAGGCGACGCCGGATGAGCCGGCGGGCGGCACGATGCTCGACAACGCGCTGGGTGATGTGCTGGGCGATCATCCCCTCGATCGCGGATGGACCGTTCGGCTCGAACCGGCCTACTGGTACGCCGCCCCGCGCGGCGACGTGACGATCCGCGGCTCCGAGGGGCCGGTGTCCTTTGAGGGCGGGACGTTCGGGGACGAGAGCGACGTCGACCTGTTCGATCTGGACGCCGACGACCCGACGGGCGCGCTGCTCTCGCGGGCCCACATCGCCAACGGGCGGTGGCGGTTCACGCTGGGCGGGACGTACCTGACCGAGGATGGCTCGTCGGGGCCGACGGAAGCGGGGCGCATCGGCGACGCGTTCTTCCTGCCCGGCGACCGGGTCGAGACCGACTTCACGTTCTGGACCATCGAGGCCAGCGCGGCGTACGCGATCCTGCACGGGCCGCTGCCGGGCGAACGCGGCGATCCGGATCGCCTCCGCTACGCCCTCGAGCTGCTCGGCGGCGCGCGGGTCGAGTCGATCGACTTTGATCTGAACGTCACGCCGGGCACGGAGTCGCGCCCGCCCGAGCTCGGGCTCTCCGCATCGGCGTCGGACGTGTTCGCCCAGCCCATCGTCGGGGCCCGTCTGTCGCTGGACCTGCTCCGCGAGGTCACGGTCGAGGTGGGCGCGACGGTCGGGTACTTCGGCTGGACCAACACCCAGACGACGACCACCTGGGATGTGCTGGCGGCGATCTCGTGGCGCCCGGTCGAGCACGTGGGCGTCGAGTTTGGGTACCGGAACCTCGGGCTGAGCGCCGAGGGCGACGAGAGCGACCTGGAGTTCACAGGGTCGGCCGCTGGCGTCTTTGGTGGAGTGGTCGTGGAGTTTTGATCGTGTTCTGATCGGTTTGCCTGCCCTTCCGCCCGACGGGGGCTGGCGGTCCCCAAAACCCGATCGGAACGGGGCTTACGGCGTTGACGCGGGACGTGCCAGCGGGGATACTTGCCCCTGCTTTCGGTCCCGACGCCCGCCTTCCTTCCGGGGCTGCGGACGGGACGAACACTCGTGGCGGTCCGAGGCCCTCCCTGGCGTCGCCCCGCTGAGCGGTCCCGGGCGGCATCCGGGTCCGCGGGTTTCTCGTCGGGCCTGCGTTGTCGGCCCGTCTCCGGTTGCGATCCCGGGTCGAACGGCTCCAGGAGAGACAATGGCGACGACCACCAAGAAAGAGATCATCGACCGGATCGCCCAGTCGACGCAGATGCACCGCGACCAGGTCCGCCTCGTGGTCAAGGAGTTCCTGGAACAGCTCGTGAACGAGATCGGCGAGGGCAACCGCCTCGAGTTCCGCGAGTTCGGGGTGTTCGAGGTCAAGGTCCGCGGGCCGCGCCAGGCCCAGAATCCCAAGACGCTCGAGCCCGTGATGGTCGAGCGTCGCCGGACCGTGAAGTTCAAGCCCGGGCTGAAGATGCGCGAGGCACTCGCGGCCGCGGCACCGGAGTCGCTCGTCGAGCCCAAGCCGGCGCGGCGTGCCAAGGCGGCCCAGGAGGGCGAGTTGAAGATGGCGGCGCCGGTCGGGGCGGCGGAGAACGGGGCGCTCTAGCACTCCGAGTTTGTTTGCACGAATTCAGCGGATCTCGTTCACGAGCCGCGCGGCGCAAGCCCGCGGTTGGAACGCGGATATGGTCACGCTCGCGCCGCAGTCGGGGGCCATGCGCTTCGCACGAACGTGATCGGCTCGATGGACTGAGCAACCGCGGGCTTGCGCCGCGCGGCTCGTCGGCTTCCGTTTGCGCCCTTCGAGATTCGGTCCGTACCACCGGCGCCTGCCGCGCTCCAATGATCGCGGATGCTGCTGCGGTCGTACGCGAAGGTGAACCTGTGCCTGGCCGTCGCGCCGCCCGAGCCGGCGGGTGGCCCGCGGGCGGGTTGGCACCGGATCGCGTCGTGGTTCCACGCGATCGAGCTGTTCGACGACATCGCCATTGAGCGCGCGGTCACGACCGCCTACGAGCGGGCATGGGCGGTCGATGCCGCACGCCCGACGCCGATCGACTGGCCGGAGGAGAAGGACCTGATGGTCCGGGCCCATCGGGCCCTTGAGGCCCACGTCGGGCGGGCGCTGCCGATCCGCCTCGATGCCAGGAAGCGGATCCCGACCGGCGGCGGGCTGGGCGGAGGATCAAGCAACGCCGCGGCGGTGCTGATGGGCGTCGCGGCCCTGCACGACCTCGGGCTCGACATCGAGACGCTGCGGGCGCTGTCGCGCCCGCTCGGAAGCGACGTGGCGTACTTCCTTCGCGCCGGCGACGGGCCACCCGCACCGGCGCTGGTCCGCGGGTTCGGCGACATCATCGACCCCGCGGCCGCGGCCAGCGGCGCCGTCCACCTGGTGCTCCCGCCGTTCGGCTGCCAGACGCCGGCGGTCTACAAGGCGTTCGACGCGCTGGCGCCACGCCCGTTCCTGGAAGACGCGGCCCGGGCGCTCTCGCTCGCGGGCGGGGAGACGGGCCGGTGGGAGTCGTCGCTCTTTAATGACCTGTCGCCCGCGGCCGAGGCAGTGGAGCCGCGGCTGGCCAACATCCGCAAGGGCCTCGAACGCGCCGGGCACCGCGTGCACATGACCGGCAGCGGCAGCACGCTGTTCACGGTCGGCGAATCGAAGCCCGAGGCGTTCGGCGGGTGCGTTGTCGTGGCCACACGGTTGTGCTGAGCGATTCTGGCTCCGCGGGCGCTGCCGCGCTGATCGCGTGGCGTTCAGATCGACACATACGCCCGCAGCCCCTGCACGCCGCCCTCGCGTCCGAAGCCGGACTCCTTGAACCCGCCGAACGGCGAGCCGGGGTCGAACTTGTTGTAGGTGTTGAGCCACACGACGCCGGCCTTGAGTCGGCGCGCGATCTCGAAGATCTTGGAGCCCTTGTCGGTCCAGACGCCGGCGGCCAGGCCATACGGCGTCGAGTTGGCCCGCGTGATCGCCTCTTCCGGCGTGCGGAACGACATGACGGCCAGCACCGGGCCGAAGATCTCCTCACGGGCCACGACGTGGCTGGGCTGCACGCCCTCGAACACACACGGACGGCACCAGTAGCCGCGATCGGGAAGGCCGCGGCGCCAGGACGACGCTTCAGCCTTGTGTCTCGCCGCGCCGTTTTGCGACGGCCGCGTCGCGCCGTCGGCCTTGGCTTCGTCACTCCGTCTCTTCGTCACTCCGTCACTCCCCACCCCACACACCCGCAGCGCGGCCCCTTCATCCACCCCCGCCCGCAGGTACCGCTCGATCGTGTCGAGCTGGGCGCGCGAGTTGATCGCGCCCACATCGGTGTTCTTGTCCATCGGGTCGCCGACGCGGAGCGTGGCCAGACGCCGGCGCAGGCGCCTGGTGACCTCGCCGAGCACGGACTCCTGCACGAACAGGCGCGAGCCCGCGCAGCAGACGTGCCCCTGGTTGAAGTAGATGCCCTGGACGATGCCCTCGATCGCCTGGTCGAGGCTGGCGTCCTCGAAGATGATGTTGGGGCTCTTGCCGCCGAGCTCGAGGGTGAGGCGCTTCGGCGTCCCGCCGACAGCCCTCGCGATCCGCTTGCCCACCTCCGTCGAACCCGTGAACGCGATCTTGTCGACGCCCGGGTGCTCGACGAGCGCGGCTCCTGTTTCGCCCGCGCCGGTCACGATGTTCACCACGCCGCGCGGCAGGCCGACCTCCTGCAGGATCTCCGCGAGGCGCAGGGCCGTGAGCGACGTCGTCTCGGCGGGCTTGAGCACGCAGGTGTTGCCGCAGGCCAGGGCCGGTGCGAGTTTCCACGCGGCCATGAGCAGCGGGAAGTTCCAGGGGATGATCTGGCCGCACACGCCCACCGGACCGACACCCGGGCCGAACACGTGGTCGAGTTTGTCCACCCAGCCCGCGTGGTAGAAGAAGTGGGCCGCGGACAGCGGGACATCCACATCGCGGCTCTCGCGGATGGGTTTGCCGCCGTCGAGCGTCTCGAGCACGGCCAGTTCGCGGGCCCGCTCCTGGATCCGGCGTGCGATGCGGTACAGGTACTTGGCCCGTTCCTTCGCGGGCAGCCCGGCCCAGGCGGGCAGGGCGTCGCGCGCGGCGGCGACGGCGGCGTCCACGTCCGCGCCGGTGGCCCGGGCGATCTCGCTCAGCGGCTCCTCGGTCGCGGGGTTGATGGTGGCAAAGCGCCCGCCCTCGCGCGGCTCGACGAATTCGCCGTTGATGAACAGGCGGTGGCGCGGAGCAATCTCGACCTTGGCCGACTCGGGGGCGGGTGCGTAGTCGGCGGCGAAGGCGAGGGCGTAGGGGGAGGGGGTTGGGGCGGCGTGCTTACCCGGGGAGGCGTGGCCGTTGGATGAGGCCTTGGCGGACGCGGGCCTCGACGCGGAACCCGAGCCGCGGGCGGGCTTGTCGGCTGTCTTGGTGCTGCGGGGCTTGGGTTGCGCGGCTCGGGCCTTGGCCATAGGGAAAGTTTACGGGGGCGCGTCGGTGGGGCACCCGAAACGAATCGGCCCCGCCGGGCTCTCGCCCGGCGGGGCCGGCGTGCATCGCTTGATCGGTGTGTCGGGCGATGCCCGCTCGATCCGGCTCAGTGCCGGTCTGGTCGGGATCTGGCCTTGATCAGCCCGGGCCGATGGCCTCTTCGACCGCGTGGCGAACCGCGCCCACGGCGTGCTGCTGGGCCTGCCCGATCCGCTCGCGACCGGCGTGCCCGGCCCGCAGCACGGCCTCGATCAGCTGCGGGTCGGCCTGCAGGCGGCGCAGGATCATGACCGCGTGCTGCACGGTCTCGGCGATCCGCCCGCGCCCGTCGTCGGCGGTCGACTGCAGAGCCTCGATCGCCCGCCGCCCGAAGCGGATGATGACCGGGTCCGGGGCCTGATTCGCGGCGAGCTCCTCGATCCGCTCCACCGCCCGGGCCGCCCCGGTGCGGAGATGGGCGGTCGTGTTCTCGGTGATCTCGTGGACCCGCTGGACGGCGGCCTCGGCGACCTGCTGGGCCGTCGGCTGGGCCAGGGCGGGAGCGGCGAACATGGCCGCGACGAGCCCGACACCGATCCGCATCCACGAACGCGTTGAAACAGCACTGCCAATCATGGTGGCCTCCTCGGAAAGCCATGCACGCCCGGGACTTACGGATTACGGCGGGGTCGCCCGGCCCGACGGACGCCCCGCCCACGGCTCCACGCCGGGAGGCCCAACGCCGCGGGGCGGGGCGTATTGCCGGAGGGGCGGCGGGTTGCACGCGGGAAGGCGGATGGAGTGGGTGGCACGCCCACGCGCAGCGCGGGCGTGGCGGGCGAGCAGAGGAAGAGACCGGGATGGGACCGGGGCGGGGACGCCCCGGCTCGCGCGCTCATACTGTGCCTCGGACTCAGCCCCGGAGGCCTGCGATGGACGTGATGATCGGCATCATCGTGCTGTGCGTGGTGATCGGCGTGCCCGGCACGCTGCTGTGGTGGAAGATCGCCGACCAGTGGGCCGACGCCGAGCACAAGCGGTTCCCGGTGAAAAAGGGAAGGGCCGAGACGCCGGCCGGGCCGGAGCCGACGGTGGTGGAGATGCCGGGGGACGAGGCGGGGCGGTAGGCGACGATCAAAGCTGCTTTCGGCCACCGAGATCCGGCGGCACGCGATCGAAGGGGCGGGGCTTTCCAGCCCTGCCCGGAGCGGCGGGACGGGTGATCCCTTGGGCCCGTGCCCGGCGTCACGGCGGATTGACCGTTGGAATCAGGGGTTGCCCGTGCCCGACTCCAGAGCGCCAGCCGACTCGATCCCCGGGACTTGGTGACGCAAGGCCGCGTTCGGGCGGGCTGGAAAGCCCGCTCCCCTCCTTCGCCACTGCCTCCCAGCTCGCTCAGAACCGTTTGTGCGCCTCCCGCCCCTGCGGCCCCTTGACGCCCATGATCGCCCGGGCCACCGCCACATCGCCCGCCCGCGTGATCTTGATGTTCCGCACATCGCCCGCCACGATCACCACGCGCTCGCCCAGACGCTCGACAAGCCCCGCGTCGTCCGTGCTCGAAAGGTCCTCCTGCGCATACGCGCGGCGGAGCAGCGACGCCTTGAACACCTGCGGCGTCTGGATCGCGAACAGGCCGCGCCTTTCGAGCGTCTCGCGCACCACGCGCGGGCGGGCCTTGGTCGGCGCGGCCCCCAGGATGGCCGCCAGCGGATCCGCCTCCTCGTCCTCCTCCACCTCGTCACCGCCCCGCTTGATGGTGTCCGAGACCTCGACGCCGGGCACGACCGCGTCGTGCTTGGCCGCGGCCTCGAACACGCGCTCGATGACCTCGGCGGGCGTGCATGGGCGGGCCGCGTCGTGGACCGCGATGTGGGTCGCGTCAGCGGGCACCTCGGCCAGTGCGGCCGCGACGGTCTCGTAGCGGTGCGTCACCCCGCCGCGGCAGATGCGGGCGCCCAGCAGGCCCAGTTTGTCCGCGTGCCGGTCGCGGAACGCGTTGTACGCGCCGTCCTCGTGCGGCCCGGCGACGACGATGGCCGCGACCATGTCGTGCTGGTTGAACAACTCGACCGTGCGCTGCAGGACGGGTCGCCCGCCCAGGTCCTCGTCGAGCTTGGAGCGGACGCCCCCGAGCGAACCGACAGACTCGGCGTAGCGGGCGCCGGCGCCGGCGGCGGGGATGATCACGGCGATGCGGGGCGTGTCGGGCATGGGCGATGATACTGAGCCGGGACGGACGACCGCGTCGGCTGCTTCAAGCAGAGCCGCGATCGTGAGATCGCGACGGGGGCGCAGTCGGGCGGCCGGGCGCGCCGGCACACGGGGTGGCACGCCCACGCCTCGCGCCGCAGGAGCGACCAAAGAGCCCTGACCATTGATGCGAGGCGCGGGCGTGTCGGCTCACGCGCGCCTGTACGCCGTTCCACGCCCGCGCTGCGCGTGGGCGTGCCACCCGGCGTCAGGTGTGCTCGTGCAAGATGGCGAGAGGGATTCGTCGCGATCTCACGATCGCGGCTCTGTTCCGCCACGACGCTCGATCATCGCGCGCCGATCGGCGTCGACGACCAGCTTCCCCGCGTCCTCGTACAGCAGCGGGCCGTCGGCGACCTCGTACGACCAGTCGTTGATCGCGTCGATGGCCCCGGCGAGCATGAGGCGGTTCTCGCGGGCCATGGCCTCGGCCCGCTCGAGCGGGATCGAGGGGCTTGCGAGCAGGCCAACGTAGAACGCGTGGTAGCGTCGCCCAAGGCCCTCGGGGCCGGCGGGCCCGGTCGCGGCGGGCGACGACGAAGCGCTCGGAGCCGCGGCGATCGACGGTTCTGAAATCGGGATCGATCCGGCGCTCGGCACAGCCGCGGGCTCGCGGGCTGCGACTCCAACATCCGGCGGCGTGCCACCGCTCGGTTGATCGTCGCTGTCGTGGTCTGCGGTCTCCTCGTCGTCTCCGCCGCGCATCGCCTCGGCCAGGATCGCCGACACCTCGCGCGTCTCGGCCATGATCCGGGCGATCGCGTCGCGGTCGAGGCGCAGCGGGGGTGGGGCGGCGCTCGTGCCGGCAGCGGGCCCATCGCCGACCGCCAGGGCCGAGAGGTCCGCGTCGAGGTCCGCGGTCTCGCACCCCAACACCCGGTACGCCGACTTCAGTGTGCGACGTTCGCTCTCGTCGACGGTCCCGTCGGACCCGGCGATGGCCACCAGCAGGCGTGCGACCGACCGTCGCGCATCCTCGGGCAGCGCCGTCGCGAGACGTTTGCCGACCGCCCGCACACTCGACCCGTCGGCCTTGAGCAGCACGAGCAACGCGTCCAGACGCCGGTGCTCGCCCTCGGACAGGTCGAACGCCCGCTCGATCTCCTGGGCGATCGGTGCGAGCTCGGTGTCGTCCGCGGCCCCATCGGCCAGCGCGACCGCCGCGCCCAGTCGCAGCACGCACGACGCGGCCAGGTACCTCGCTGCGCCCGCGCCGCTCTCCGACTCGCCGATGTGGCCACCGCCGGCATCATCCGCCGATCCCAGCAGCACGACGCGCTCGTCGCGCTTGTACGACCCGCCCGCGAGCCGCGCGTCCGGCTCGAGGCCCATGCCGGCCTCCCCCACCGCCGCCGCGAGGGCCCGCGACTGCGTCGGCGTGAGGCGGGCCCGATCACCGATGTCCATCCGCACCGCCGCGGCGACATCCTGGATCGCCACGATCGCGTGCCCGGCGTCGTCCGCGTGCCCCGCCGCCAGATCGGCGAGCGCCGCGGCGAACGGGCTGTCCATCGTCGCCCGCAAGTCAGCGGGCATCGCCTCCCACTGCGCCAGCGACATCGCGCCCGAGTCGGGCACGCCCTCGCCGCCCGCGCTCCGGGCCAGGCCGCGCAGGTCCTCGATGCACGCGTTCCAGAGCTCGACAAGCCACTTGAACTGGCTCGCCAGGCCGAGCGGGTCGGGCACGCCGGCCTCGACCGGCGCGAGCGTGCGGTTGGCCGGTCGATACGACAGCGTGCGAGGCCTCTTGGCCGCCCGGAGCACAAGACCCGCCGGGTGCTTCTCCGAGAACCTCGACTCGAACAGCGCCTCGAACTGCTCGGGCACGCGCGCCACCACCACGCTCCGGCGCGCCCCAGGCAACTGCTCCGCGAGCACGCGGGCCATCCACCCCGCCAGGCGCCCGCCCTCGGCGTCGGTCGCGCCCGGGCCGCGCCGATGGAACCACGCCAGCGCGCTCGCCAGCGCCTCCTCGTTCCAGGAAATCGTGCGTCCGCCGAGCACGCGGAGGTCGCGCTCGGCGAAGGCGTCGGGGCGCAAGGCCACGAGCGCCCAGAGCAACGCACCGCTCTGTCGCTGGAGCGACGTCCAGCGGCGTGCGTCGTGATCGGGGCGTGACGCGTTTGGCTCCGCACCGCCGCCATCGGCAAGCCCCGCCGCGACCAGGTCTCGGACGCGGCATACCTCGCGGACGACTAGCGCCAGGTCCTGCCCATCCGCGAAGGCCCGGCGCTCGAGCCCCATGAAGTGCAGCTGCACGATGCCCGGATCGCCCGGCAGCGTCAGCCGCCCCGCGCCCAGCCACGACAGGTACGCCCATCGCTGGGCCGGCTCGCTCGCGGCGTACGAGCCCCACTCAGCGAGCGGCCTTGCGGCACTCCGCCGATCGACCCCCAGCGACCCGATGATCTCGCTCGGATCGAGCGGCTCGCCCGACGCCCGCCGGTCCTTGGCGACGTACGCCAGCGGCGCGTCGAGCCGCAGCTCGTGGAGGCGGAGCGAGGCGTCCGGCCCGTGCCAGACCATCTCGGGCCTGGGCTGCATCGCCGCGAGCACGCGTTGGAGCGTTGCCGCCCGCGATGAGCGGGGTGGCGTCGAGCCGCGCGACGATCGAGAGGAGCCCGAGGATCGCGACGGGCGCCGAGGTGTCCGACCCGAACCCCTCCCCCGGCTCGAACGCCCGCGCGAGGCCCCGGTCAAAGGCCCCGCCAAACGCTGCACCCGACGCGTCACCCGATCCACCACACGCACGATCGCCAGCGCCACGACACCGATCACGACCATCGCGGCCAGCACGAGCAACAGCACGATGACCCATCCGGAGGGCATCGGTCCAGCGTATCCGACGCCAATCGTCGGGTCGCGAACGCCGGTTGCAGCGCCGGCCGCGCACGAGCCGCGCGGCGCAAGCCCGCGGTTGGGTTCCGCCGAGCGTGCCCGACTCACCCTCGGCACGTCAGCCCCGCACCACGCGCACCCGCCGCCTCACACCTCGCGCACCACCCGCCCCGGCAGCATCGCCCCCAGCCCCGCGCACACCACCAGCAGCCCCGCCGTCGCGATGAAAGCAACGCTCAGACCCGCCCACGCCTCGATCCGCTCGGCCAGCATCGGCCCGACGAACGCAAGGCCCCACGCCCCGCCCATCATCATGCCCGACGCCAGCGCCGTCCGGTGCGGCAGAAGACGCTGGGCCAGCGCGATCACCGTCGGAACCGTCCCGCCGAAGCCCATGCCCGCCAGCACCGCCAGCAGCAACCCCACGCCGAGCATCGCGTCGTGCCCAAGGCCCAGCGAGTCGACCCCCGCCATCGCGCCAATGCACGCCGCCCCCAGCAGCGGCACCGCGACCAGCGACGCCTTCTCGTGGTGCGTCCGCAGGAGCCAGCCCGCGGCCAGCCCGGCGGCCCCCATGCCCAGCTGCATCGCCGCCTGGAACGTGCCGTTGAGGGCCGAGGCCCGGATCGCCACCTCGCCCGCGATCTGCACCACGCCCGCGTGCTCGGCGGCCCGCGTCTCGATCCAGCGCACGAACAGGTACACCAGCGCCATGTTCGTCGTGAAGCGCGTCACGTTCGAGGCATACAGCAGCCACACCGCCCGCCAGCGCAATCGGCGGACCTCGGGCGAGAGCGAGCGGTGCTGGTCGTGGGCCCCGTCGTGCCGGTGCGGGGCGTCGTGGATGGCCTTGGCAAGCAGCAACGCCACCAGCAGCCCCGGCACGATGAGCACGCACATCCACTGCAGGCCCAGCGCGATCACGCCGTCGCCTTCGCCGCCCGCCAGACGCCCCGCGAGCCGCACGAACTGCGGCGACGCGACGTTGCCCGCCATCCCGCCGATCATGCCCGCCAGGAAGAACAGCGACACGCCCAGCGAGCGGCGCGAGCCCGAGACCTGCCCCGTCACCGCCGCCGCCGGCGGGTGGAACGCCCCGACGCCCAGGGCCCCGATGCCCGCAATCATCATCAGCGACCAGAATCCCGTCGCCAGCCCCACGACGCTGCACGCCGCGGCCGCCACGCCCAGACCGATCGTCGCGATCACGCGCGTGTTCAGGCGGTCGCCGATCCACGCCACCACAGGCTGGATGAAGCCCGACGTGATCGAGCCCATCCCCAGCACCATCGCCTTCTCGGCGTTGTCCAGCGACAGGCGGGCCGCCAGCAGCGGCAGCAGCGACACGATGATGAACGAGTAGTAGTCGACGACGATGTGCGACCCGATGATCGTGCCCAGGATCCGGGGTCGCCCCACCGCCCGCGCCGGAGCGGCCTGCGCGGCGGATGGGGCATCAGCCCCCCCTGTATGGGTGGCTGTCGGGCTCGGGCTGGGCACACTTGTCATCGGGACGCTCGGGCGGGGCTGAGTTTTAGCCCGGAGACTCGCCAAAGACGATGTCCGGGAAACCCCCGGCTCGCCCATCGCTACCCAGCCCGGCGTCGCGGGAACGCGGACTCGCGGGAGTCTCCCTGCCCGGATCGTGTCTCAAACCCTTATCAGGCGTCACTTTCCATCGACAGGCAACCGGCCTCCGGATAGACTGTCAAGCTGGGAAAGACGCGGACGGGAGCCACCGTCCGCCCCGATTTCGCCGATCGGCTCGGCGTCCGGTGCGTAAGGAGAAGCACCGATCGGGCGTTTCCCGCACGGAGGGGGTGCCGGAGTCTCCGCAATGGCGCGTGCGCCAGCGGACATCCGGCGCGAGACCGGACTCGAAAGACGTTCAACGAAGAGGAGACCGAGACCCATGCGCAAGACATCGTCCGCGTTGCTCGCCGTCGCCATCGCCGGGGGGCTGACCAGCCTCGCCGCCGCCCAGGCCAACGGCTCGTACGTGTTCACCGGCGACAGCACCGGGAGCACCAACGCCAACCGCGTGTTCCACCTGCCCACCGGGGCCGCCTCCCCCACCATCGTCAACGACTTCGGGTCGTCGGCGTGGCTGCGGGGCATCGCGGTCGGCGGGAACAACCGCCTGTTCGTCGGCAACGGGCCCTTCCCGGTCATGCAGCCGGTCAACACCACCACCATGATGTACACGGTGGACAACTGGTTCGGCGTTCCCCCGACCGTCGCCGCCCTCCAGAACGGCGACCCGATCCAGCTGCCCAACCAGCACATCTTCCACGCGCCGTACAACGGTCTGATCACCGTCAACAACCCCGGCTCGCAGACCCCGCTGCCCAACCGCTCCGAGGGCATCTACCACATCAACGCCAACTCCGGCGCCACCACCCTCATGTTCGCCGAGCCGCCCCCCGGTTCGCCCCTGCCCTACTACAACGCCGGCGGGGCCGTCACCGACTGGGACAACAACGCCGACACGTTCTTCGTGACCGCGGTCTCCGGCTCGCCGACCCTCGAGCCGCCCGGCGGCACGCCCGGCCAGCGCGCCTCGACGCTGCACCGCCTGGACGTGAACCCCGGCACGTTGGCCGCGACCGAGTCGCTCATCCTCGACCTGGGCAACACCGCCCAGACCGGGTTCGCCAAGCCGATCGGGCGGGCCAACGGCATCGCGAACATCGGCGACTCGCTGTTCATCGCCACGTTCGACTTCGAGGACGCGGTCAGCCGCGTCTTCCGCGCCGACCTGACCCCCGCCGGCACGGTCGCGTCCTTCGCGCTCGTGCTCGACAACCTGCCGTTCGTCAACGACATCGTCTACAACCCCTACAACGGCAAGCTGGCCCTGACCGACCGCAGCGCCAGCCCCGGCATCTGGGAGTTCAACCCCAACGGCACGGGTCTGACCAAGATCCTCGACGACGGCACCCGCCCCGACCGCCTCGCGGTCATCCCGGCCCCCAGCGCCTTCGCGCTGATCGGCCTGGGCACGCTGGTCGCCGCGCGCCGGCGTCGGTGATTCGCAACCATATCTGACACCCTGAATCTCAGGCCTGGGATCTCAGATCAGCAATCCGAAATCGACCGTCGCGCCCCCGCCAATCCCGGCGGGGGCGTTTGCATCCCGACGCGAGACCACTTTGAGCCGATCGCGCGAGCGCTCGAAGACGTGAGAATGCGAACCTCGATCGCTCGCGCGATCGGCTCCACCAACGCGCCGGGGCGGACCGGGGGCGGGCCTCACGCCGCTCCGTGCTCGCGCATCCACGCCCACTGGCGCGCCAGCCCATCCTCGACGCTCGTCGTCGGGCGATAGCCGAGTTCGGCCGTGCTGCGGGTCAGGTCCGCCCACGTCCGCTCGACGTCGCCGGCCTGCATCGGGCGGCGCTCGACGATGGGCGTCTTCCCGACAGTCGCGCCCACCGCCTCGATCAGCCCGGCGAGCGAGATCGGGTGGTTGCCGCCGAGGTTCCAGACGCGGTAGCCGTGGGCCGGGATCCGGTCGCACGCGGCGATCACGCCCGCGACGATGTCGTCGATGAACGTGTAGTCGCGGCTCGTCGAGCCGTCGCCGAACATCTCGATCGACTCACCCGCGCCGACCCTGGCCAGGAACTTGCGGATGGCCAGGTCCGGGCGCTGACGCGGGCCGAAGACCGTAAAGAAGCGCAGCATGGCCGTGGGCATCTTCGTCAGGTGCCAGTGCGTGTGCCCCATCAGTTCGTTGGCCCGCTTGGTCGCGGCGTAGGGGCTGATGGGGTGCTCGACAGCGTCGTCCTCGGCGAACGGCGTCTTGGGGTTGTTGCCGTAGACCGACGACGACGAGGCGATGACCAGGCGCGAGCAGCCGGCCCTGCGGGCGGCTTCCATGACCGAGGCGGTGCCGGTAAGGTTGACGTGGGCGTAGCCGGTCGGGTCGGCGATGCTGGGGCGAACGCCCGCGCGGGCCGCGATGTGGATGATGCCCTCGGGACGGGTGCGTTCGCACAGCGCGGCGAGCATGGGCGCGTCGGTGATGTCGCCCTCGACGAACTCGAACGCCGCGGCCTTGGGGTGGGCCGCGATCTCGCGCAGGTTGGCTTGTTTGCACGCGCGCGGATAGAACGGATCGAAGTTGTCGAGCCCGATGATGCGCTGGCCGCGCGCGAGCAGGGCCTCGGCCAGGTGCGAGCCGATGAAGCCGGCGGCGCCGGTGATGAGGATGGGCTTGTCGGGCATGGCGTGCTCCCGCCGCGAACGGCGCGCAGTTGGCAGCGTAGTCGCCCGCGATCATCACAAGGAACCGGTTCGCATGGCGCGTTGAGCGTCGATGCAACCATCGCGCCGACGCAACGCGTCTTTGCTTGCACCCACCACGTCGAGCAAGGGTGGCGTTGGGGCGAGCCGTGCCCCGGGGTTGGACCCCACGAGTCTGGGGCGCGTGCGGGAGGCCGGAAGGCCCCGCGAACCCGCGCCCCGAGAAGAAAGCAGGGCACTATCCGTGGACAGTGCCCCGCTGGAGGAGAGAGAGATCAGGGAATGATACGGGCTTATCGGGCGGTCGGATCGCGCAGGAACGGGGTTTCCACCGGAAAATGTGAAGATTGGCTCAAAGTTCGCTTTGCAGGCCGAAAGTGGGCTCAACCAACATGCGGGCTGTATCTGTCTGTTGTTCCCCAAGTTATCCACATTGACTCGGTGCGTGCCATTTTCCTGCCTGACAAAGGAGGTTCACCGAGGTTTGGGGGGTAATGCCCCAAACTGCCACGTCCCGCGCCGGCGGGGCCGACGCGGGACGCGGGAGATTGGTCGGGTTGGAATGCGCCGGCGATCAGAACGGGCGGGCGGGGTTGGGTGTCGGGACGTCGATCTGGTCCATCGTGGGGGGAGCCGGCGACACGGGGCGGCGGGCTCCGGCCTGGCCCGGGCGGGCCTGGGGCGCGCCGTCCAAGCGGTCGCCCATGCGGGCCTCGAGCATCTGAAGGAGTCGCTCCTGCTGCTCGGGGCTGAGGCGATCGATCAAGCGGTGGAGGCGCTCGGCGGCGGAGCCCGGCTGCGCGGGCTGGGACGCACCCGGGGCCGCCAGGGGGCGGCCCGGGCGCTGGGCGTTCTCGGCGCGGAGTCGTCCGGCCATCTCCTCGACGTACATCTCGTCGCGCTGGGCCTCGGCGCGTCGGCGGCCCTGTTCGAGGCGCTCGAGCACGAAGGCCTGCTGCGGCTCGGTCAGCACGTTCCACGCCTGGGTCTGGGCCTCGAGGACGGAGGGGCCGGCGTCGCGGATCTCGCGGAGGCGCTCGGCGGCGGCACGCTGCTCGGGAGTCGCGTTCTCGGTGAGGCGCTGGCGGATGGCCTGCTCCGGGCGCGGGCCGCGGGGGCCGGCGTCGCCCTCGGCAGCGGCGGGGTCGCGCAGGCCCCGGGCGGCGGCGCCCGCTCGGCGCTCGGCGAAGTCGAGGCGGTCGACGGCGTTGCGTTCGGCGCCGGCGATCTGGTCGGGCGAGAAGCCGAGGGCCTGGCCGAGATCAACCAGCTCGTCGCGGTGGGCGGCCATGTGCTCGCGCATGGCGCGCCCGTGCTCGCGGACGATGTCAGCGAACGTCTCGCGCTGCTGGGGCGTGAGGGCGAGGTCGTCGGGGGTTTCCGGGGCGTTCAGGGCGCGGATGGCGCCGAGGAACTCGCCCATCGGGACCTCGCGGTTGAGGAAGCGGGTCTGGGGGGTGGCGGCGCCGGATTCCATTGAGAAGGAGCGGGCGGTGCCGGGGATGGTGGTGTCCTCGACCGTGGGGCCGCGCAAGGCCGGGGGCTCGGGGGCGCGGTCCTGGCGGGTGGAGCGGGGCTGGGCGAGGGAGGCGGTGGCGATCGCGGCGAGGCCTGCGATCGAGGCGAGGGTGCGGAGGGTGCTGCTGGGCATGGGAATCTCCGGCGGGATTGGCCCGAGAATACGGGCTTGCGTGCGGGCTCGCGATCGGGAGAGTGATTCGGCCCGGGGGTGGCTCGATGTGAGCCGCGATGCTGGCGTAACGCGGGATGTGGGGCGGGATTGCAGGGAGGGAAGGGGCTGAGGGGCGAGGGGCCGAGGGGCGGCGGGTGGGTGGTGGCGGCATCGGTGTCGAGGAGGGGGATCTCAGGTCTCGGCGTTCAAATTGCAGACTTGAGGGGGTGGATCCGAGCGTCCGGGCCTTGAGCCTGGGCTTCGGGTCTGGGTCTCGGCGCGGGCTGGTCCGGGGCGGGTTCGGGTTCGTAGCATGATCCCGGCAAGTCTGGAGGCGGCATGACGCTGGACAAGGAACTGATCACGCGGGCGATGCATCGGGTGGAGACGCGCGTCGGGCCGGTGGATCTGGTCGCGGGCGGGGTGTTCGTGTGGGCGTCGGCGTGCGACGGGTTCGTGAGCGTGAAGCTGAATGTCGCGGAGGATGAGGATGGGACAGGGGCCGCGGATGAGGCGGTGCGGGCGATGCGGCAGGAGCTCGCGGGGGATGTTGAGCGGGCGATCCGGGCGACGGCGGAGGGCGAGGGGGCAGTGCTGCGTTCCCTGATCGTGCAGTTTGTGAGCAAAGCCGGGGTTGTGGTGGAGGCGGTGAAGTTTGATGGGGAGGTTGGGGAAGCGAAGGGCGCTGCTTCTAGCGGGGCGTCCGGCGGCGGCTCCGCCGGCGGCACAGGACACAGTCCTGTGCCACCCAAGTCAGCGGACGGACATCGCCCGATCCGGGGGCTCGATGCGCCGGGGCCGCACGCGGCGGCACCGAGCGGGCTGGCGGGGGTGGGACACATCATCGCGGTCGGGGCCGGCAAGGGGGGCGTGGGAAAGAGCACGGTGGCGGTGAACCTGGCGGTGGGTCTGGCGCGGCGCGGGCACGCGGTGGGGCTGCTGGACGGTGATATCTATGGCCCGTCGCTGCCGACGATGCTGGGGCTTGGGAGCCTGGATCAGGTCGTGCATGGCGGGCGGCTGCAGCCGTTCGCGGTGCACGGGATCAAGGCGGTGACGATTGGGAAGATGGTGGACCCGGAGAAGCCGCTGATCTGGCGTGGTCCGATGGCGCACGGGGCGTTCAAGCAGCTGACCGAGCAGACGTCGTGGGGGGAGCTGGACTACCTGATCGTGGACCTGCCGCCGGGGACGGGGGATGTGGCGCTGACGATGGCGCAGACCCTCAAGTGCACCGGGGCCGTCATCGTGTGCACGCCGCAGCGGGTGGCGCAGGATGATGCGGTGCGTGCGGCCCGGATGTTCCAGCAGCTGGGGATCGACGTCCTGGGCGTGGTCGAGAACATGTCGTACTTCGTGGGCGACGACGGGAAGGAGTACGACATCTTCGGACGGGGCGGGGCCGAGCACATGGCCCAGCGCCTGGGCGTGCCGTACCTGGGCGGGATCCCGATCACGATGAGCCTGCGCGAGAACTCGGATGCGGGTGACCCGACGGAGAACTTCGAGGGCGCGGCGCGCGGCGGCACGCGGGCGCGGAGCGACGAGCTGCTGGCGCGGAGCCTGGAGGAGATGGTCGATGCGCTGCTGGGACAGGTGTCGCTGGCGGCGCTGCGGCGTGGGGCGGCGACGCCGACGTTGAAGATCAGTTGAACGGGAGGCACCGTGCGGGCGAGTGCCTGCGCAAGACCTCGCGCCCATCGGGCCGTTTCACTCACGGGGTGGCGTTGTGGACGAGATCTACGTCCAACTCTTGAACGAGGGCGCGCCGTGCGTGCGTCCGGTGCCCGCCGTCCGTCGCTCTGACTGTGTGTACCGCATCGAGGACGCAGCGCCCCTCCGGCATCCCGATGAGGAGTGGATGTTCAAGGGCGGTAGCGTGGTTCGATGTCGGCGTGAGCATTGGAGCGACGTTGACATCCTCGTTGCGTACGAGCTGGTGAACGAACCAGGTCACGACGAGTCGCGGTAGGCGCCACGCAAGATGCGGGCGTGCGCCCGCGTCTTGGTGCCTTGGTCACAGATTCACGACGGGCTCAGCGGACCGGCTCGACGCGGGCGGTGCCGCGGAGGCGGGGGTGGTTGCGGGCGGGGGACTCGTCGTAGGTGAAGATGGCGGGCTGGGGGTCGAAGTTGAGCAGGAGCAGGTCGGTGGGCTCGGGGTCGGGGCGGCGGTCGGGGGTGAAGTCGGCGGTGTAGCGGGCGGCGGTGGAGAGGCGGACGCCATCGAGCCAGCCGGTGAAGGGGGAGGTCATCCGGCCCTGGCTGTTGACGTCGGCGCCGATCATGAGCGGGAAGCTGTTGGTCGTGCGGCGTCCCTCGCGGACGCCGCTGGCGACGAGATGGCCGTTGACGTAGAGGCGGGCCTCGCGCCCGTCGTAGACGCCGGCGACGTGGTGCCATTGGGCGGTGGGCAGCGGGTCCTGGGCGCGGATGTCGAGGTAGGCCCCGTCGATGTGGACGGAGAAGTTGGCGATGCCGGCCGAGACGAAGATGCCGTACTCGCTGTTCTCGGTCTTGGCGAGCAGGCCGGTGCGCGGGGCGAAGGAGTCGGCGTTGAGCCAGCCCTCGATGGTGAGGGCCTGGCCGGCGCTCGCGGGCGGGGAGGCGCGGCGGGCGTTGATCTCGATCCACGCGTCGCCGTCGAGGCGGAGGGCGTGCTCGGGCGCGCCGGCGGCGATGGATGGTTCGGGGAGGTTGACGCGGATCGGGATGTCGGTCGTGGTCTCGGGGATCTGGTAGCGGAAGCCCTCGGCGAGGTACTCCTGCTGGAGGAGCAGGGTCGGGAAGCGGAGGTCGGCGTCGGCGGTGTTCTCGTTGCGGTGGACGGCGAAGGTGAACTCGCGCTCGGCGCCGGGGCGGATGGTGGCGTGGTTGTGGTCGGGGGTAATGTGCCAGCGGCTGTCGTCCGAGTCGGGCATCACGGTGACGTCGATGGGGCGTGAGGCGGTGTTGCGGACGGTGGCGCGGAGTTCGCCGCGGACGGCGCCGGTGTCGGACATCTCGAGGGTGGAGGCGAAGGCAGGCGGGGTGTTGCGGAGCCTGGCGCACTCGTCGGCCATGGCCGCGGTGATCTCGCGGACGTCCATGACCTGGCCGACGGGGATGGCGGCCAGGGCGATCTGGCTGTCGCGGACGGTGACGACGTGGATCTGGTGGAGCCAGCCGGTCTGGGGAACGGTTCCGTTCTGCCCGCCGCCGACGGTGGCGAGGGTGACGTACTCGATTCCGTCGCGCTGGTCGTAGCGCATGCGGTGGATGTGCCCGGCGAAGACGGCGCGGACGTTTCCGGCCGAGACGAGCAGCTGGTGGACGCGTTCCCACTGGTCGCCGTACTGCCCGCCGATCCAGCGGGGGTGGTGGAGGAAGACGAAGACGTGTCTGGCGTCCTTGGCGCGGTCGAGGACGGAGGCGAGCCAGTCGAACTGTTCCTGGCTCATGCGGTGGTTCTCGGGGCGGTTGAAGTCCCGCTCGCCGGTGTCGGGGTTGGCCTCGTCGGAGTAGAGGGCGATGAACCAGCAGTCCTTGTGCTCGAAGGCGTACCAGAGGGGGCCGAAGTGCATCTCGTAGTGGCCCTCGTGCTCCTCGTCGGGGCGGTTCGTGCCGCGCCAGTAGATGTCGTGGTTGCCGGCGACGGGGAACCAGGGGCAAAGGAGGCTGGACATGATGCCCTTGAACTCGTGCATCTGCTCCATCCACTCGGGGGTCTGGTTGTAGCCGTTGATGAGGTCGCCGACGGTCATGACCAGGTCGGGCTCGAGGAGGTTGGTGTCTCGGACGGCGTCGGCCAGGACGGAGACGCCCTCGACGGGGCCGCCGGTGCGGTCGCCGAAGACGACGAACGTGAAAGCGTCCTGCTCGGTGGGCAGGACGAGGGGCGCGCCGTCGCGGTTGGTTGTGAAGCGGGTGCCGTCGGCGGCGACGGTCTCGTGGGGCTGGTTGTGGCGGTGGAGGTGGTGGGTGTGCCCGACGTTGTCTGGGGTGTCCTGGGCAAGGGCCGGGGAGGCGGCGAGGGCCAGGAGGAGGAGGGCGGCGGGGAGGGCGGCGTTCATGGGGTGAGGCTAGCGGGGGGCGCGGGGCGATGCTGTTGGCGGGGCGCGAAGAGTCTCGGGGGCGGGGGCGTACACTGGCGGGTGATGCGCGTGCGTGTGCTTTTGTTCGGGGATGAGGCGCGCCGGGCCGGTCGCGACCACGTGGACGTGGACCTAACCGACGGCGCGGTGGAGGCGGACGTGCGCGCGGCGGTGGAGCGGGCGTGCCCCGCGCTGGCGGGTGCGATCGGGCACGTGCGCCTTGCACGCAACCACGCGTTTGCCGGGCCCGACGAGGCGATCCGTGCGGGAGATGAGCTCGCGCTGATCGGCCTGGTGTCGGGCGGATGAGCCGGGCGGCGTCCAACGCGGGCGGTGTGGAGGTGCTGATCGTCGACGGGGCGATCGGGGTGGCGTCGCCGGCGCCGGTTCGGGCGACCGACGGGGCGGTGCTGGTGTTCGAGGGCGTCGTTCGCGGGACAGAGGACGGTCGCACGATCGACGGTCTTTTGTATACTGCGTATGAGCCGATGGCGCAGCGGCAGCTGGAGTCCATCGCGTCGGGCCTGCTCGATTCGCTGGAGATCACGTCCGTTCGAGTGGTCCACAGCAGGGGCCTGGTGCCGGTGGGCGGTGTGTCGCTGCGATGCGTGGTGACCGCGCCGCATCGGCGCGCGGCTCTGGAAGCCATGGACCGGCTGATCGACGGGTTGAAACGGGACGTGCCGATCTGGAAGTCGGCGCGCTGACAAGCAAGTGCGGCGGCGCGTCACGGGCCCGTTCGATGCGTCGTCGTGCGTTGACTCGATGGGGTCGTGGCCAATCGGTGCTTCTGCCTATTCCGCCCGGGGACGGGGGAAGCGGGCGTTGCGCAACCGATAGCATCGACACTTCCGCGCGTTCGATCGTGCCAGGGAGTCGTGCGAATGCGCCGAGGACAACAGAGCACAGCACGCGGTGAACCAACGGGCGGCCCGCCCGGCGGGGCGTACTGCATCGATCGATTCCTGGTGACGGCATTGACCGTGCCGGCGGGTGTGGTCGACGCGGACGGCGTCGTGGTCGAGTTGAACGAGGCGATGGGCGAGTGGGAGGGGCGATCGCCCGAGGAGCTTGTGGGTCGGCACGTGTCGGCGTTCGCGGCCCCGGCGCGGGCGAGTGAACTGGAGGCGATCGCGTCGGCGACGATTGGCGACGGCGAGCCGCGCGTGACTGCTGGGATGCACAGGGGGCACTGGCTGCGGTTCCGCTACTACCGGGCGGAGACGCCCGGCGAGGGCTCGCTGGTGTGCATCATGGCGGTGGACCCGTGGCGATCCGATGCGCTGGAGGACGGGGCGGGCGAGCGGGTCGTGGAGTCGCGGCACCACGATCTGGCGGACCTTGCGGCGCTCTCGACCCGCGAGGGCGAGGTGCTGTGGCATCTCGGGCGGGGCAAGTCGCTGCCGCGGATCGCGTCGGAGCTGTATCGCAGCGTGAAGACGATGGAGGCGCACGTGCGGTCGATCGGGGTGAAGCTGGGGCTGCGCGGGCGGGTGGCGATGATCTCGCTGGTGCAGGACCGCGGGCTGTCGCACATGACGCTGGAGCAGGTCAAGCGGGTGTTCGGCAGCGGCGACCGCGCGGGGACGTGAGGTGGGGCGCGGCACACGGCGGCGCGACCATCGAAACCGTCGATTCGACCTCGGCTACACCTTCCGATCGAGCAGGCGGTAACCGACGGCCTCGGCGACGTGCGGGAGCGTGATGGTGTCCGCGTTGTCGAGGTCGGCGATGGTGCGTGAGACGCGCCGGATCTTGTCGTAGGCGCGGGCGGAGAGGCCCAGTTCGGTCATGGCCTGGCCGAGGAAGCCCTGGGCGTGCGGATCGAAGGACGCGATGGTGTCCAGTTGTTTGCCGGTGAGGCGGGCGTTGGGCATGGCCGCGCCCTGGCGCTGGCGCTGGCGGGCGCGGGCGGCGCCGGCCTGGTCGCGCATCTGCGTGCTGCTGGTTCCTGTCGGGGCCGATCGCAACTGGTTCCACGCGACGGCCGGGGCCTCGACGTGCATGTCGATGCGGTCGAGCAGCGGGCCGCTGAGCTTGGCGAGGTAGCGCTCCATCGAGCGTCGCCCGAACTCGCCGGCGGGCATGTCGCCCTTGGGCGTCGGGTTCATCGCGGCCACGAGCATGAACGAGGCGGGGAAGCGGACGGTGGCCTGGGCGCGTGCGATGGTGACGACGTGGTCCTCCATCGGCTGGCGGAGGGTTTCGAGCACGTCGCGCGGGAACTCGGGGAGCTCGTCCAGGAAGAGGATGCCGCGGTGGGCCAGCGAGATCTCGCCCGGGCGTGGGATCATGCCGCCGCCGACGATGGCGGCGGAGGAGGCCGTGTGGTGGGGCGTGCGGACGGGGCGCGAGGTGATGAGGCCCTGGCCCGGCTCGAGCAGGCCGGCGGCGGAGTAGATGCGGGTGATCTCGATGGCTTCCTCGGGCTCCAGCGGCGGGAGCACGCCGGGCAGGGCCTTGGCCATCATGGTCTTGCCGGTGCCGGCGGGGCCGAGCATGAGGATGTTGTGCCCGCCGGCGGCGGCGATGACCAGGGCGCGTTTGACGGACTCCTGGCCACGGACTTCGGCGAAGTCGACGGGAGCCGAGGCGTTGCGCAGGAGCGAGGCGATGTCGGGGGCGGGCGTGGGCGTCGGGTCGAGCTCGCCATTGAGCAGGGCGACGACCTCGGAGAGCGTGCGGACGCCGAGCACGTCGATGCCTTGGACGACGGCGCACTCGGCGGCGTTGTCGGCGGGGACGATGACGCCGTCGAGGCCGCGCTGCTTGGCCATGGCGGCCAGGGCGATGCCGCCGGGGATGGGTCGGACACGTCCGTCGAGGGCGAGTTCGCCGGCCATGGCGTAGCGGCGCAGGTCGATGCCCGGGCCTGCGGAAGCCAGGCCATCGGGCCCGGGAGCGACGGCGACGACGCCCTGGACGACCAGCAGGCCGACGGCGATGGGCAGGTCGTAGGTTGGGCCTTCTTTGCGGACGTCGGCGGGGGCGAGGTTGATGACGATGCGCCCGTGGGGGTAGGGATAGCCGGCGTTTCCGATGGCCGAGCGGACGCGTTCGAGTGCCTCCTTCACGGCGGCGTCGGGCAGGCCGACGATGGTCTCGCGGAGGATGCCGGCGGTGTCGAGATCGACCTCGACCTCGCAGGGGACGGCGTCGATGCCGGAGAGCGTGGAGGATTGGACCCGCGCGAGCATGGCGAGAGCATACGAACAGACGGCGGACGGTGCGCGGGAGAAGCGGGCGACGTGCTGAGCGGCGTGTGGCTGGTGTTGCCCCCGGGGGGAGGTCCGGACCGCGGCGCGCGGGGCGGCGAGGAGGCGATTCGAGCGAGGGGATGGTCGGCGGGTGGGTGCCGGCGGATAGGATTCGCGTTCTGCCGCGTTAGCTCAGTTGGTAGAGCAGCGGTTTTGTAAACCGCAGGTCGTCGGTTCGAGTCCGACACGCGGCTGTCGTCCAAGATCCCCGGACGCGGGTTGCCGGTGCGCGCCGATGGCCGGCGGTGCGGCTCAGGGGTGCCGGGGCGCGCCGGCTTCGGTGCTCTGGTCCGCGGATGCGCGGGGCAAAGCACGAAACCCCTCGTACCGACTCCGGGAGGCTCGGGGTCCGATGGTGGCGCGGCTCGACGGCGAAGCCACTCCCGCGATTGGGGGGGGGGCTGTTTGCTCTGGGATGCTCGCATCGTCAGTCGGCCCCGGCGTCCCCCGGGGCTCGGCCGCGTCCGCCGGAGCCCAGTCGCAGCTTCCACTCCTGCGCCCAGGAGTACAGGATCGGGACGACGAACCAGGTGGAGCAGGCGACCACCATTCCGCCGAAGGTCGGGATCGCCATGGGGACCATGATGTCCGATCCGCGGCCTGTGCTGGTCAGCACCGGCAGCAGGGCCAGGATCGTCGTCGCGCTGGTCATGACTGCCGCCCTGATGCGCAGGGCTCCGCCCTCGACAACCGCGGCCCGCACCTGCTCGATCGTGGTGGGTCGTCGCTCGGCCATCGACTGGTCGATTCGGGTGGCCATGATGACGCCATCGTCGGTCGCGATCCCGAACAGCGCGAGGAAACCGACCCAGACCGCGACGCTGAGGTTGAAGGGGCGGACCTGGAAGAGCTCACGAAGGTTCGTGCCGAGCAGGTCCACATCAAGGAACCAGGGCTGGGCGTAGAGCCAGAGCATCGCGAACCCGCCGCCCCAGGCGACGAACACGCCGCTGAAGACCATCAGGGTCACCCGGACCCGCCTGAACTGGAAGTAGATGAGCAGAAAGATCACGGCAAGCGAGAGCGGCAGGACAAGCGCGAGCCGCTTTGCGGCCCGGACCTGGTTCTTGTACGACCCGGCGAACTCGAAGCTCACGCCGGCGGGAACCTCCAGCGCTCCCGACTCGATCTGGTCCTGGATGAACCGCCTGGCCCGCTCGACGACCGTGACTTCTGCGACGTCGGGCATGCGGTCGAAGAGCACGTAGGCCACGAGGAACGTGTCCTCGCTCTTGATCATCTGCGGGCCGCGGCGGTATTCGATCTCGGCGAGTTCACGCAGCGGCACCTGGGCGCCCATCGGGGTGGGCACGAGGATGTCGCCGAGTGTCTCCGGCTGGTCGCGCAGCTCACGCAGGTACCGGACCCGGACCGGGTATCGCTCGCGGCCCTCCACGGTCATGGTCAGCGGCTTGCCCCCGATCGCGACCTCGATGACCTCCTGCACGTCGGCGATGCGCAGGCCGTATCGCGCGATGCGTTCTCGATCGATGTCGATCTCGAGGTACGGCTTGCCGACGACGCGATCCGCGAACACGGCCGCCGGCTGGACGCCGGGCACCTCGCGGAGGAGGCGTTCGAGTTCGAGCCCGAATCGCTCGATCGATTCGAGGTCCGGCCCGTAGACCTTGATGCCCATCGGGGCTCGGAAGCCCGATTGGAGCATGACGACGCGCGTCTCGATCGGCTGAAGGCGCGGGGCGCTGGTGACGCCGGGCATGTTCGCGGCCTCGACGATGTCGTCCCAGATGTCCTGCGGGGACTGGATCTCGTCGCGCCACTGGCGGAACGGGCGGCCCTGCTCGTCGGGCACGAGTTCGCCGTGCTCGTCGCGTGCAAACTCGCCCTGCGCGTCGTCGTACCGGAATCGCAGTAGGCGACCCTCGTGGTCGGTTCGGTACTCGCTGCGATACTGGATCAGCGTCTCGACCATCGACAGGGGCGCCGGGTCCAGGGGGCTCTCCACGCGCCCGATCTTGCCGACGGCCAGCTCGACCTCGGGCACGCTCATGATGCGAAGGTCCAATTCCCGGAGGATGTCCGTGGCCTCGCCGATCGAGGCGTGCGGCATCGTGGTGGGCATGTACAGGAACGAGCCCTCGTCCAGCGAGGGCATGAACTCGCTGCCCAGACCCGGGAACGCGTGCGCCAGCCCGACCACGGCGGGGCGGCTCCGGACCGACTCCGGGAGCCAGCCGAACAGGCGGTCGAACCCGAGCCATGTGGTCGCGCCGAAGAGGACGACAACCGCCGCGGGTGAGAGGGCCACGACCTTGTGACGCAGCGCCCACGCGAGCACGTACGGGAACGTCAGGCGGACGAGCCAGAAGGCCAGCAGCAGACCGCCCATGACCGCGGCGATGAACAGTGCGTTGCCGCCCAGCCCCCGAGTTGGTCCCAATGGCTCCCAGGCCCTGGCGAGCATGATGACCACAGCGGCGACGACGGCCCAGTTCGTGGCCTGCTCCGACGCGAGCGTCACGAGGCGGGGCAGCCACGGGCGGGCGACGTGGAACGCGCCGAACGCGGCCACGATCGCCCCTGCGATCGGGTCCAGCCAGACACCGGCGCCAACGCCAGAGGCCAGCAGGAGGGCGCCGGCGACGACACGGGTCGCCCTGCGGCGGGTGGCGGACCCGAGAAGCATGTGCGCCGCGGCCGGGAGGATCGTCAGCGCGATGATGATCGACGCCGCCAGCGCGAACGTCTTCGTGTAGGCCAGAGGTTTGAACAGTTTTCCCTCGGCGGCCTCCATCGTGAACACGGGAAGGAATCCAACGACCGTTGTCGCCACCGCCGTCAGCATCGCCCCGCCCACCTCGCACGTCGCGCGGAACACCACATCGATCCTCGGCTCGGCCGATTCGGCCTCGGACAGGCGGCGCAGGATGTTCTCGCTGAGGACGATGCCCATGTCCACGATCGTGCCGATGGCGATGGCGATTCCGGAGAGGGCCACGATGTTCGCGTCGACGCCGAATACCCGCATGCCGATGAACGTCATGAGCACCGTGATGGGGAGCATGGCGCTGATGAGCAGGCTGCTGCGGAGGTGCGCCACCATGAGCACCACCACCACGATCGTGACGAGGATCTGCTGCGAGATCGCGGCGTTGAGTGTGTGGAGTGTCTCGTCGATCAGGCCGCTGCGGTCGTAGAAGGGCACGATGGTGACGCGGCTGGTCGTCCCGCCCTCGAGGACCCGGGACGGGAGGCCCGGGGCGATGTCGGCGATCGCCTCGCGCACGCGCTGGATAACGGCCATCGGGTTCTCGCCGTACCGCACGACCACGACGCCGCCGACGGCCTCTTGTCCGCCTTTGGTCAGCACCCCCCGGCGCGACGCCGGGCCCACGGCGACGCGGGCGATGTCCCGGACCAGGATGGGCTGCCCGTCGCGAGCGGTGATCGGCGCGAGCTCGATGTCGGACTCGCTCTCGATGAATCCGAGGCCGCGGACGATGTACTCCGCGCGATTGACTTCCATCGTCCTGGCGCCCACGTCCAGGTTGCTCTGGCGGACGGCGGCGATGACCTGCTCCAGCGAGACACCCGCGGCACGCATCGCGTCGGGGTCCACGTCGACCTGGTACTCGCGGACGAATCCCCCGATCGACGCGACCTCCGAGACGCCATCGACCGCGGCGAGGCGGTACTTGACGATGAAGTCCTGGATCGAGCGGAGCTCGTCCGGCTCCCAGCCGCCGGTGGGTTGGCCCTGATCGTCGCGCCCCTCCAGCGTGTACCAGAACACCTGGCCGAGCGCGGTCGCGTCCGGCCCGAGGGCCGGCGCCACGCCCGGCGGGAGCGTCCCGGCGGGCAGGGCGTTGAGTTTCTCGAGCACCCGCGAGCGGGACCAGTAGAACTCGATGTCGTCCTTGAACACGACGTAGATCGTCGAGAAGCCGAACATCGAGTAGCTGCGCACGTCCTTCACTCCGGGAAGGCCGAGCAGGGCCACCGTGAGCGGGTACGTGATCTGATCGTCGATGTCCTGCGGGCTGCGCCCGGGCCACTCGGTGAACACGATCTGTTGGTTCTCACCGATGTCCGGGATGGCGTCGACGGGCACGGGATCGCGCGGCAGGCCGGCGACATTCCAGTTGAACGGGGCAACGAGCACGCCCCAGATCAGCGATCCGATGAGCAGGATCGCCACGACCAGTTTTTGCTCGAGGCAGAACCTGATCAGGGCGTCGAGCGGGCTCCGCCCGGTCGCGCGCGGGCTGTCCGGGGCGGCATCACTCATGGGTGTGCCCCTCGTGCCCGGTCCCGCTGGGCGGTTGTGGCGCACCGGCGCTCGGCGGGAATGCCTCGCGGATCTCGCCGCAGCGTCGCATCGTGGCGCCGAAGTAGGGGTTGTCGATCCGATCGGCCCGCTGGATCCACTCTGCGCCCGTGTTATCGAACGCCATGGGGCAGAAGGCCAGGCTCCACGTCTGGCTTCCGCGGTGCCCGAACGTCCGCTGCAGGGCGATCACGCCGCGGCTCATCGCCTCGAACCGCACCCGGGCCGCCTCGATGTCGGCGAATTCGGACTCGACACGGAGCTGGGCCGCCGCGCGGCGCCAGGTGGCGAGCGGCTCGCCGACGATCCCGGCAACCGGGACGCCCTGCAGCGCGTCACTCAGGCGGTCGCCCGCCCGGGCGAATCCGGCCAGATCGTCCGCGGCCAGCGCCTCCTGCCCGTCGAGGTAGGCGGCGTACACCGGGCTGAGTGCCAGGACGAACGCGTCGGGCGCGCGCGGTGAGCCCATCGGCTCGTGACCGGAGCCGGACGCCGCCGCGTTGGCGTGGTCCGCGCCGGCCGGCATCATCATGCTGGGCTTGGCCGCGATCTGCATGGCGCTGTCGATGCGGAACGCGCCGTTGACCACAACGCGTTCGCCCTCGGCAAGCCCATCGCGGACGATGTAGAACTCGCCGGCCCGGGAGCCGAGCATCACTTCCCGGCCCTCGTACGTCGGGCGATCGGCGTCGGGCACCGCCACGTACACGACCGAGCGCCGCCCGGTGAACAGCACGGCCGATCGGGGCACGACGAGCGGCTCGCGCGCGTCATTCGACGAGCGCGCGATGCCAAGCGTCTCGGCGGGCACGAGGTCCATGCCGCAGATGTCGCACTGGCCCGGCCCGTCCTTGACGATCGTCGGGTGCATGGGGCTCACCCAGCGGCCGGCGAGTTCGTCGCCCAGCACCGCGCCATCGTCGCCCATGCGGGCGCGGACGACCGCGGAGGCGAACATCCCGGGCTTGAGACGCCGATCGGCGTTGTCGACCGCGACGCGGACCGCGGCCGTGCGTGTCTGTGCGTCAACGATCGGCTCGATGAAGGAGATTCGCCCCTCGAAGACCTCGCCCGGGTGGGCCTCGACCGTGAACGTCACTGGCTGGCCCCAACGCAGCATCGGCAGCTGCGACTCGTAGGCCTCGAGGTCGAGCCACAAGCGAGTCAGGTCGGCGACGGTCGCGATCGGCTGGCCGGTCTGGACGTAGTCTCCTTCGCGGACGCCCAGGTGCGTGACGACGCCGCCGATGGGCGCGAAGACGGTGAGCCTGTCGCCTTGGTGCTCGCCCCGCTCGACGCCCGCGATCTGGTCCGGCGAGAGCCCGAAGAGCCGCAGCTTCTCCCGGGCCGCGCCCAGCGTGTCCAGCGTCGCCGAGCGCACGAGATCGCTCATCTGCTCGGCGTCCGCCGCCGCGGCGACGGCCTGGCGGAGTTCCTCGAAGGCCGCCAGGATCTCGGGGCTGTAGACCTCGGCGATGTGGTCGCCGCGCGACACGGGCACGCCGACGAAGTTGACAAACAGGCGATCGATCCGCCCCGGGAAGTAGGACGTCAGCCTCGCGACCGACGTCTCGTCGTATGTGACCCGCCCGTACATGCGGACCTCGGCCGTCGGGAAGAAGCGACCGACGGGCGTCGTCTCGATGCGACTCATCGCCGCGGCGGCCTCGGACATGGTGAGGCGGCGTTCGCCGCCGGAGTCGGTATCGTCCTGCACCGGGATCAGGTCCATGAAGCAGATCGGGCACTTGGCGTTCGGGTCCTGCAGCCGCACGGTCGGGTGCATCGAGCACGTGTACCACTGTGCCGGCGCGTCGTTCGGTCCGGCTGTGGGCGTGCCCTCCCCGGCTTCGCGCTCTTTCGCGCCGGGTCCACCAAGCCGATAGCCGACGGCGAACGCGCCCACGATCAGCAGCAGCGCGACGACGGCGGCGATCCGCCTCCACGCCCAGGCCACGACGACCCCGAATCCCTTGGCTTTCTTGGTCATGGTGAGACTCCGTTGGCATCGGTGTCGGCGGATTCGGATCGGGAAGGAACGGGCTCGCCCACGAGGCGGTTCAGTCGCGCCAGGGCCTGGCCCCGGTCCGCTCTGGCCCGCTCCGCGGCGATCGCGAACTCGAGGAGGGTCCGCTCGGTGTCCAGCAGATCGAGGAACGTCGCGTCGCCGGCGCGGAACCCCGCGAGCGAGGCCCGGAGGGACTCCTGGGCCTTCGGGATGAGGGTCTGCTCGTACAAGCGCACGCGCCGGTCCGCGTCGGTGTGCTCGAACCACCGCCGGTGGATCGCCGCTTCCAGGCGGTTGGCCTCGTCGGCACGCTCGTGCGCCGCCGCGAGCCTCCGGGCCGTGGCTTCCCTGACGGCCGCGTCGTACCGCTCGCGCCAGATCGGCAGGCTGACGCCGAAGGTCAGCGTGATGGGGTCGTCTCCGCTCTCGGCGATCGAAGAGTTGATCGCCTCGTTGGTCACGATGTAGTCGAGGCCGACCGAGAACTCGGGACGCCCCTCGAGACGCGCCACCTCCCCCAGCGCCCGCTGCTGTCGCACGCGCTCGTCAAGGGCGAGCAGCATCGGGTTGGCCAGACGCGCCCGCTCGGCGAGCGCCGCGGGATCCTCCGAGGCGATGCGCCCCGGCAGACCGTGCTGGATCGGGACCGGCGTGTCGCCGGGACGGTTCAGCGCCGCGTTCAGAGCCGCGGCATACGCCGGGCGCATCGCTTCGAGCTGGCGCAGGCGGTCGTCCAGAATGCCGAGCTCGACCTGGACGCGGACCAGCTCGGGGTGCGAGCCGGCGCCGACGCGATACCGGGCGCGGACGACCTCTTCGAACGACCGCAGCAGGTCGACCATCTCGCGGGTCGCGCGCGTCGCCGCGTCGAGGTACGCCAGCTCGTGGAGCGTCTCAACCACACGCTCGGTGGACTGCAGGCGAGCGTCCTCGAATCGGCGCCACGCCGCGAGGGCCCCGATCGCCGCCGCGTCCTGACGTGCCTCGAGCGCGCCGGGCCATGGGAACGCCTGGCTCAACCCGAGGCGGGCCTGCTGGGCCCCCACGCGGGTCTCCACCTCGTCGAGGAAGAAGCCGACCGTTGCGCGCGGGTCGGGCAGCGCCCCCACCTGCGGAACACGTTCCGCGGCGGCCCGCCACTGCTGGTAGGCCGCTTCGACCGCCGGGCTGGCGTACACCGCGAAGCGCACGTAGTCATCGGGGTCGGAGGAGTCCGAGAGCGATGGGACCGACTCCGCCCCGCCGGTCGTCGCCGGGCGGAACGCCGAGGGCGACGGGTCACCGGCACTCTCGGGTCGGACCCGCGCGTCGAAGCGGTGTGGATCGTCGGGAAACACAGTGGTGGATGCGCACCCCGAGACGAGGGACGCAACGAGCGCGCAGGCCGCAGGGGCGGGGATTCGGGTCGACATTGTGGCTCCCGGTGGTTGGCCGAGGACGGTCCGATGCCAGGCGCAGTTCGCTCCGCGCGCACTGCCGCTCCGACAGGACTCTCTACCTTCGCCAGACACCCAGGAGCGCCAGCGCCTCATTGTGCGTTCGACCCGCCCGCCATAGCCCCGTCCACGAGCCGGCACTGGCCGATGCGCACGCCGCCAGGCCGCAATGAACGAGGCGAGCACGGGCGAAGAGCACGCCGACGATTCGATCGCGGTCGGTGCCGGGGGGGGGAGCATCGGGGCGATCGGGCCGCCCCGGGGAGGGATTCACGCACGTGCAACGTTCGCCGCAGTCCGTGCAGGCCGATGCTCCACCGTTCGCTCCACAGCAGTTGCCAGGCGGCGGCGTCTGGCAGTTCGGCCCGCTCCCCGGCGCGCACGGTCCCCCACTGCTGCCCGGGAACCAGGCGAAGCAGAGCAGCAGAATGGCGAGCAGCCTTGCGATGGTCGGATTCTACCTGTGGGGCGTTTCCGGGTGTACCCGTGCCGCGAGGTGGGTATTCCACTGGAAGGCGAGCCGGGCTTCGGGCGCTTCGGGGCGGCAGCGAAGGTACGGGGTACGGCTCCGTCCGCCCGGAAACTCGCAACGGAGCCGCCCTTCGCCCCGTCCCGCCCGGACGGGAGACCCCGCGATCGATGATCGGCTCAGGCACGCCCCGCACGGGCCTCCGCGAGAGACCCTCGGCGCTGTGCTTCCCCCACAGGGGCGCAGGTCGCTCCCGCCGGGTCCGCGTCTCGCGTTTGTTCGCGCTCGGTGCCGGGCGTACTCTTGGTGCTTGAACGTTTGGAGCGGTGCCCGAGAGGCTGAAGGGGACGGATTGCTAATCCGTTATACGGGAAATTCCTGTATCGAGGGTTCGAATCCCTCCCGCTCCGCTTGCCCCAGAGACTCTCCCGTTCGGTCCAAGAGACCGTTGGGAAGTCGTTGGTTTCTCGGGGGTTTCCAACCCGTACCGAGGGTTCGTATCCCGCTCCGAGTACGCGCTTTGGTCGCTCGGACGGAAACCGCCCAACAGGTCTCTGTAGGCGAGCGTCGCGATAAAGATCGCCGCCACGTCCGGCGTTGGGCACCCTCTCGCCCGGACCCCGAATCGATTGGACGTCGCCGCTGACGTCGACAGGCGAGGCTAGCGAGCTCCGTCGTGCGGGTCTCCCGACGGTCGCCGGGCAGACCGCGGCTTCGGTCGATCGGCCACCACGTTAACCACGGGAAGTCGTTGATTGTGCGGCGGTTATCGACCAGTACTGGGCGTTCGTATCCGGAGCGCTGTACGCCCTTTGGTGGATCCGACGGAGTCCGCCTGCCGCGTCTCTTGGGGCGATTCGGGCGGTAAGGGTGGATGACTCGTTGCGCCGCGGCACGAAGCGATCGACGGGGGTCGGATACGCCCTGCATACGGTCGCCGCCTATGCGAACGCACTCACCGGTCGCACGTCGACCGCGCCGCGGACGAGACGAGCGATTCCTGGAAACACCACTTCGACAACGTCACTCGGCCGGTACCGCCAGGACTCCGCGTCCAGGAACGTGTCGGGACCACGCGGCGAGCCCACACCCTTCGAACACCTGGGCGATCCGGAGTTGAACCTACAGAATCGCGGGCCCGGGTCGCGATTCGCCTCGAATACCTGCCGAGTGTCCAACACCAAGACACGAGCATCCTCGGCGGCATAGCGCTGAAAGTGCCGGACGCCATACCCGATAGGCGCGTCGCGATCACCCGGCCAGAAGAAGACGTGGCGATTCAATTGTTCGACAAGGTCGCCAAACGTCCAGCGGGCCGCGAGCAAGACGTTCCCGGCGTGCAACGGCCGCTGATCACGGAGGTGGACTGGCCTACCCTCCACGTCGACCCAGAGCCCTTCCCGTCGACGGTTGCGGATCAGGCCACCAACTCGAGCCGCCTCGAGTTGGTAGGCCGCGCATCGAATAGCTCGTTCGTTCTGAATCGATGCCGCGTTTTCTCGCGCGGTCAGGTGGTACAGTCGCGGACGAAGTTCGCAGAATCGCTGAAGGTCTAGTGGCAATCGACACCTCATCGCGGCAACCGCTCCGTGTTGGTAGACTCTATGGACCTATAGGGAGATGGCATGAGTCGCGGGGACGTTCGGTGGACCAATCCGTCGGTTCGGCGATTCGCGGGCAACCGCGACCCCGTGCAGGCCATCGTCGATCGCGCCCGTGACCTCACACTCAGGGCAATGGACGAGGGGTGGCCAGGCCCGCCTTTCGATCCCTCTGAACTCGCGAAGTGGCTCAATCTCGATGTCATCCCTTGTGCCGATATCCGTGATGCGAGGATTGTTCCGAAGCCGGACCTGGGGCTCTCGATCGAGTTTAATCCCAATCGGTCAAGAGGTCGAGTGCGGTACTCGATCGCCCACGAGATCGCCCACTCGCTATTCCCGGATTGCGCCGAAGCAGTTCGAAACCGCTCGGATCGGGACGAGCAAGTGGGCGATGAGTGGCAGCTCGAGATGCTATGCAACCTCGCCGCAGCAGAGATTCTGATGCCACTGGGTACGCTTCCTGATCTTGGAAAGCGGACGCTAAACATCGATGAGTTGATGGATCTACGACGAGAGTTTGATGTCTCCACAGAGGCCTTGCTCCTGAGATACATTCGCCTCACGCCTCAGTCTTGCGCCCTGATCGCGTTGTCTCGTCAGGAATCTGGAGCATACGCCGATCGCTACAGAATCGACTACGCCGTTCCATCTTCGACGTGGACGGAAGAGATTCCCAGCGGATCGTACTCGAGCGACGGCGGCCTCGTGACGGAGTGCACCGCAATAGGTTACACCGCCAAGGGAACCGAGCCTTGGCCCAAGCTGGGCAGCCTGCACACCGAATGCGTGGGAGTGCCTCCGTATCCCGGCACCACATTCCCGCGGGTGCTGGCGTTGGTTTCTGGAGACAGCAGCGTTACCACTTCGTCCACCATAACGTACTTGCATGGCGATGCTGCAGAGCCACGTGGGTCATCGCCAACGATCATCGCCCACGTGGTAAACGACACCTCTGGGACGTGGGGAGCTGGATTCGCGCGACAGTTGGCCCGACGATACTCCGAAGCGCAGATCGACTTCCGACGATGGTGCGCATCTGGACAGAATCACTCCTTGGGACAGACACATTTCTTCGGAGACCCTCTGCACTTGCAGATCGCGAGTATGGTCGCGCAGCGCGGATTCGGCCCATCGAAGCTTCCGCGAGTCAGCTATCCCGCACTTGAGAAGTGCCTCGGAACAGTTCGGGACGCGGCGGTTTCAGCGGGCGCCTCTGTGCAGATGCCTCGAATCGGGTGTGGTCAAGCAGGGGGCAATTGGGAGATCGTGTCTGAGGTCATCGACAACCAGCTCGCCCGGAAGGGAGTGCAGGTCATTGTGTACGACCTTCCATGATGGAGGGACTGGGATTTGCGGCACCGCATCGTGCTCCTATCGGGCCAGGTCTGCGCAGGAAAGACGACTCTCGCCGCGAATCTCGCGGCACGCTTTGATGCCCTCCACATCAAGACGCGGGAGTGTATCGCAGCGCTCCAGCGAGGCGTGCCGGCTGAGCGAGGCGCGATGCAAGCTGCAGGAGAGCAGCTTGACCAGCAAACGAACGGAGCTTGGGTTGTGAGCGCGCTTCAAGCGCGGCTGAACGAGCTTCAGGACGACGGCAATCGTATTGTCGTCCTAGATGCGGTGCGCATTCCTGACCAAATTAATGCGATTCGGCGGGGATATGGCATGGGCGTGATCCACATCCACCTCGAAGCTCCAACAGAGGTCTTGGAAGCGAGGTATCGCACGCGGACCGATTCGAACATGAAGGAACTGCCCGACTACTCCGCTGTAATGGAGAATGCTACGGAACGTCAGGTGGCCTCTCTCGCCGATCTGGCGGATGTTGTTATCTCATCCGAGCGGTGCACGGTCGAGGATGTTCTGCTCCGCGCAGCGAGCCACATCGGGGTGTTCGGACGGACGTACTCTCGGACGGTTGACGTGATCGTGGGTGGTCAATACGGAAGCGAGGGAAAGGGCCAGATTGCCGCCTACCTCGCCGAAGAATACGAGCTTTTGGTCCGCGTGGGTGGCCCGAACGCCGGCCATACCGTGTGGGAGGATCCAAAGCCGTACACGTTCCATCACTTGCCGAGCGGAACACGCAGGAATCCCAACGCGAGATTGGCAATCGGCGCCGGAGCCGTTGTTCGGCTGCCCACGCTCCTGCGGGAGATCGGCGAGTGCCAAGTGGAAGCCAGTCGTTTGTCGATCGACCCGCAGGTCATGGTGATCTCCGACGAGGACGTTGAGTCCGAGTCTCACTTGAAAGCGGCCATGGGTTCGACGGGACAGGGAGTCGGAGCTGCCACCGCTCGTCGCATTCTCGATCGGCACCGCAGGAGATCCGATGTAACGCTTGCGGAGAACACGGAAGCACTGCGGCCGTTCGTTCGGCCCGTAGCAGACGCTCTGGACCGAGCGTTCGCGGGCGGCGAGCCGGTGATGCTCGAAGGAACACAGGGCACTGGTCTCAGCCTGTACCACGGCCGCTATCCATATGTCACGTCACGTGACACGACCGTGGCAGGTTGCCTTGCTGAAGCCGGGATTTCGCCCAGTCGCGTGAGAAAAGTGCTCATGGTTTGCCGAACATATCCGATTCGAGTCCAGGATCCCGAGGACGGTACGTCGGGTCCCATGTCACGCGAGATCAGTTGGGAGACCGTCGCGCACCGATCAGGACTTCCGCTCGACGAACTGCAGCGTGTAGAACGTACATCGACGACACATCGGCGTCGGCGTGTGGGCGAATTCGACTGGGCGTTGTTGCGGAGTTCGGCTTCGTTGAACGCTCCAACGGACATTGCGCTGACATTCGTGGACTACTTGTCGGTCCAGAACCGGACGGCTAGTCGCGTTGAGCAGCTCCAGGAAGAATCACTCCGGTTTATCGAAGAGGTCGAACGGGTCGCCGCCGCCCCAGTGTCTTTGCTTTCGGTCCGCTTTGAGTATCGAGCGATCATTGACCGTCGTCGCTGGTAGCCTGTCGGTCAATTGTGCCAATGTCACTGATTCCGGCAGCGTCCCGGTGAGCACCGCCCGCGTGGTCTC
>JACKHA010000019.1 GCA_020639215.1 Phycisphaeraceae bacterium | reverse complement strand
CCGGCAAAGAGGCGAAGTCTGGCGAGGAGAGCCAGAGCCAGGACCAGAACCACATCGGGGCGACCGCTTCAGATGTGACTGTTGTTATCCCGCACCGCGACATGGGCGCACTCCTCATCGAAGCGCTCGAGAGCCTTGACCAGCAATCGCTGCCCGGCTGCAACGTCATCGTCGTTGACGACGGCTCCGAGCACCCGCGCACCACTACCGTGCTCGACAGCCTCGAACGCGACGGCTTCGGCCGGCTCGACCTCCGCCTGATCCGCCACGCCCAGCCCGGCGAGTCCAAAGGCCCCGCCGCCGCCCGCAACGCCGGCATCCACGCCGCGGCCACGGACTTCATCCTGACGCTCGACGCCGACGACTTGCTCGACCGCAACTGCCTCGCCCGCCTCCGCGCCGTCATGCACCGCGACCCGTCGCTGGCCTGCTGCGGCTCGTTCGTGAGTTACTTCGAGGAGTCCCCCGACCGCCCCGTCGGCGCCTGGGGCCCGCTCGGCCTGGTCCCCGACATGCTCGGGGCCGTCAACACCATGGGCACCGGCAGCGGCATCCTCTTCCGGCGCGACGCTCTGCTCGCCCTCCGCCCGACCCTGCCCGGCGGTGCCCCCTTCGACACCACCATGCCCGGCTACGAGGACTGGGAGCTGTACGCCGCCCTCGCCGCCGCCGGCCGCCGCGCCGAGATCGTGCCCGCGTACCTGGTTCACTACCGCGTCCGCCCCGGCTCGCGCTACCGCCTCGACAAGCGCCGCCACGACTTCCTCGTCGCCGAGATCGCCGCCCGCCACCCGACGCTGGCCACGGGCGCCGCCCTGCGTCTGGCCCTGGGCGAGGCTCGCGAACGCCGGCGTGCTTCGCGCGGCACGCTCACAAAGACGCTCAAGAAACTCCGACGCGATCGCGACTCGCTCCGTCGCAAACTCGCGGCCCTCCGCCAACGCAGCGAGAACAGGCCGCCCGACAAAGATCCCGCCCCGCCGCCCCGCCCCGGCCTGCGGGGAACGGTGCGCCGCATGATCGGGCGATAGGCTTGATCGCCATGGCCTATGTCTGCCCAGACTGCGGACGCCGGTTCTCGCGCAAGCCCATCGAGCACACCTGCGAACGCCTGGACATCGGAACGCACTTCGAGCGGTCCGACCCGCTCGTCCGCGAGATCTTCGACGGATTCGTGCGCGTGGCGAAGTCCTGCGGCAAGGTCCAGGTCTCGGCCCTTAAGTCGATGATCGCGCTCAACGCTCCGAAACTGATGGGCGGGGCCTCCGCACAGCGAAAGGCCCTTCGAGTCTCGCTCATCCTGCCCGGGCCGCGCCAGCACCCGACGCTGCGCCGCCGACAGGAAATGGGCTCGCTGCGAATCTCGCACCAGTTCGTGCTGGAGACGATCGACGCACTCGACGCCGACTTCGAGGCCCTGATCCGCGAGGCGTGGGAACTCGCCAGCGACGATTGAACATTCGACCGCCCGGCGCCACCGCCAACACCCCGTCTCGGTCACCCTCCGGACCGCATCATGGTCTCGAACGTCCCCAGCGCCTCGGCCGAGTCCGGCGCGGCCCCCGCCGACGCCGCCCGGCGCACGTACGACCCATCGGCCCGCAGGTCCCACGCGTTCCGCCGATCCGCCCGGTGCACCTCGATGATGTTCAGCACCCGCCGCCTCGCCTCCGGGTCCTCGATCGGCACCACCGCCTCGACCCGGTCGTTCAGGTTCCGGTACATCCAATCGCCGGAGCCGATGTACGTCTCGCCCTCGAGCATCTCCTCCTGCCCCGCGGCGAAGTGGTAGATCCGCGCGTGCTCCAGGAACCGCCCGATGATGCTCGTGACCGTGATGTTCTCCGACAGCCCCTCCACCCCCGGACGCACGCAGCAGAACCCGCGGACGTACAGCTCCACCGGCACGCCCGCCTGCGACGCCGCATACAGCCGGTCCGCCGTCTTCTTGTCCTCCAGCGAGTTCATCTTCGCCACGATCCGGGCCGGACGCCCCGCCCGCGCGTTCTCGATCTCCCGGTCGATCAGGCGCGCGAACGCCTTCCGCAGGTGCTGCGGCGCCACGAGCAACTTCTTGTACACCGGCGTCTCGGCGTGCCCCGTCAGCGCGTTGAACAGCGTCACCACGTCGTCGCCGATGTCGCGACGGCACGTCAGCAGGCCCAGGTCCGTGTACAGCTGCGCCGTCCGCGGGTGGTAGTTGCCCGTCCCAACGTGCGCATAACACCGCACGCCACCCTGCTCACGCCGCACCACCAGCGAGCACTTGCAGTGCGTCTTGAGCCCCACGACCCCATACGCCACGTGCACGCCCGCCTTCTCCAGCTGCCTCGCGAACCGCACGTTGCGGTGCTCGTCGAACCGGGCCCGCAGCTCCACGAGGCACGCCACCTGCTTGCCGCTCTTGGCCGCCCGGATCAGCGACTCGATGAACGGCGACTTCGGGCTGGTCCGGTACAGCGTCTGCTTGATCGCCAGCACGTCCGGGTCCCGGGCCGCGCTCGCGATGAAATGCTCCACGCTCGCCTGGAACGACTCGTACGGGTGGTGCACGATCACGTCACGCTCGCGGATCACATCGAAGATGCTCACCGACTTCTCCGCCAATCGCGGCGGCGTGATCGGCGCCCACGGGCGGTCCTTCAGGTCCGGACGATCCAGGTCCGCGATCTGGTACAGATCGAGGTACTCCAGCGGCCCGGGACGCCGGTACACGTCCCGCGCCTCGATGCCCAGCTCCCGCTCCAGCACCTCCAGGATCCTCGGCGACGGGTCCGTGTTCAGCTCGATCCGCAGCACAGGCGCGATCCGGCGCTGGGCCAGCTCCTCCTCCACCGACTCGAGAAGGTTGTCCACCTCCCGCTCGTCCTCGCCGCGAGTGTCGGCCGATCGCGTCACGCGGAACGCCATCACGTCGTGGATCACCATGCCGGGAAACAGATCGTCCAGGTTGTTCCGGATGATCTCGTCCAGCCCGACCAGACGCACGCGGTCGTCGCCGCGGCGCGAACGCGTCGGCCCCGCCGCCGACTCACCCTCGGGCTTGGGCATCCCTTCCAGATCATCGATCCGCACCAGCCGCGGCACCACGTCCGGGATCTTGATCCGCGCGAACTGACGCTCCGAATCGTCCGGACGCGACACCATCACGCCCAGGTTCTCCGACAGGTTCGAGATGAACGGGAACCGGTGCCCCGGATCAACCGCCAGCGGCGTCAGCACCGGGTACACGTTCACGCGGAACCAGTCGTCCACCACCGCCCGCTCCGCCGGCGTCAGGTCCGCGTAGGCCATCAGCACGATGCCCGCCTCGCCAAGCGCCGGTCGGATCCGGGTCTCGAAGCACTCGGCCTGCACGCCCTGCAACTCGAGGATCCGCGCCCGCACCGCGTCGAACGCCTCGCGCGGCGTCAGGCCGTCCGGGAACGGCGCCACGATCCCCGCGTCGATCAGGCGATTCAGCAGCCCCACCCGCTTCTGCACGAACTCGTCCAGGTTGTTCGTGAAGATCGCCAGGAACCGCACCCGCTCGAGCAGCGCCACCCGCTCGTCCAGCGCCTGGGCCAGCACCCGCGCGTTGAACTCCAGCCACGACAGATCGCGGCTGAAGTACCGGCGCTCCGACCCCGCCGCCCCGCCGTCCGACTCGGGCACCACCGGACGCGTCGCCGACGCCGCGCCGCGCAGCCCGTTGCGCTCGGGCGACACCGCGCCGGTCTCGCCGGCGCCAAGCCCATCACGCGTTGTCCGAGGCGCTGTGCTCATCGCTCGATCCGCCGCTCCGCCACATCGATCACGGCCGCCTGGGGTGGTACGTCGCCACGCAACCCGGCGCCTCGCTCACGCTCACCCGAGAGATCGCCGCCACCGCCGCCAGCCCCGCACCCAGCCGCTCGCGCATCGCCTCGGCGATGTGCCGGGCCACGTGCTCCGCCGACGGATTGACCGTGTCAAACGGCGCCACGTCGTTCAGGTTCCGGTTGTGGAACCGCCTGACGATCTGCCCCAGCGTCTCCTCGGCCGTATGGAAGTCGCACAGCAGCCCGTCCGCGTCCAGCGTCGAGCCGCTCAGCGTCACCTCCACGTGCCAGTTGTGCCCATGCACCGGCTCCCGCGCCCCGCCGATCACGATCGCATGGGCGGCGGCAAAGTCGGCCTGGACCGTGATCTCGTACATGCCGCCCAGTGTAGGGACAGCCCCCGCCCAGTGGCCGATACTCGCACGAGCGTCGTACGCTCGCCCCGGGAGGATTCGGCGATGTCAGGAACCGCACCACTCATGCTCGGCGTCTCTGGCTGCCGCGGCATCGTCGGCGCCAGCCTCACCCCCACCGTCGCCGCCGAGTTCGCCGGGTCATTCGGCGGGTGGCTCGTCGAGCGCCGAGGCTCCGGGCGGAGTGACGCCAAGCCCACCGTCGTCCTCGCCGCCGACGGACGCGCGGGCTACCACGCCATCCATGCCGCCGCACTCGCCGGCCTCCTCGCCGCCGGCTGCGACGTGATCGACCTGGGCGTCGCCATGACCCCCACCGCCGGCGTCATGATCGACCACCTCCGCGCCGACGCCGGCGTCGTCCTCACCGCCAGCCACAACCCCCAGCAGTGGAACGGCCTCAAGTTCCTCCTCCGCGACCCGGACGCCACCACCACCTCCGCCGCCGCACCCGACGCCGCCACCGCCGCCGCCATCATCGACCGCTACAAGTCCGGCGGCGCCCGCACCCTCGCCCCCTGGAACCGCCTCGGCTCGGTCCGCCACGACCACACCGCCCACGCCGTCCACGTCGGCCTCGTGCTCCGCGCCATCGACGCCCTGGGCCAGCACGCCGGCACCGACACCAACCCGCGACCCACCCTCACCGACCGCATCCGCGCCGCCAACTTCACCGTCGTCGTCGACTCGGTCAACGGCGCGGGCCGCCACCCCGCACGCCTCCTGCTCGAACGCCTCGGCTGCCGCGTCATCGCCCTGGGCGACGACGACACCGGCCTGTTCTGGCACACGCCCGAGCCGACGCGCGACAACCTCGCCCCCGTCGCCACTCGCGCCGCCGAGGCCCGCGCCGCCCTCGCCTTCTGCCAGGACCCCGACGCCGACCGCCTGGCCCTCCTCGCCGCCGACGGCTCCTACATCGGTGAGGAGTACACCTTGGCCCTGGCCGCCCGCGCCGTGCTCGAACTCGGCCACAACTCCAACGCGACCACCCTCGCCGCCAACCTCTCCACCTCACGCATGATCGACGACATCGCCGCACGCCACGCCGCCCGCGTCGCCCGCACCCCCGTCGGCGAGGCCAACGTCGTCTCCGCCATGAAAGCCGCCGCCTCCCCCATCGGCGGCGAGGGCAACGGCGGGGTCATCTGGCCCGCGGTCACCTACGTCCGCGACAGCCTCGGCGCCATGGCCCTCACGCTCGCCCTCATGGCCACCACAGGCCAGCCCATCGCCGACCTCGCCGCCGAGATCCCCGCCTACGCCATCGAGAAACGCAAGGTCGATCTCCCGAGCAAGGACGCCGCCCGCCCCGCCGTCGACGCCGTCGCCCGCCACTACAAGGCCCACCCCACCGCCCGCATCGACACCCAGGACGGCGTCCGCGTCGACCTGGCCCTCGACGCCGCCCAAGGCGGCGGCCAGGCCTGGGTCCACGTCCGCGCCAGCAACACCGAGCCCATCATGCGCCTCATCGCCGAGGCCCCCACCGCCGCCGCCGCCCGCGCCCTGCTCGACGACGCCGCCCGCGCGATCGGCTGACTGCGCGCCGTGTGGCACGCCCACTTCGCACGGGTGGCACGCCCACGCGCAGCGCGGGCGTGGTCCCTCTCGCTCTCCCAACCAGCCCCGCCACCCGCTCGGGTATCCTCCCCCCGGATGCCCCCCTCCCCACCCACATCCAAGCCCGCGGGCAAGACCACGCCCGCCATGGCCCAGTACGAGCGCTTCAAGCAGCGCCACCCCGACTGCGTGCTCTTCTTCCGCATGGGCGACTTCTACGAGATGTTCAACGACGACGCGGTCACCGTCAGCCGCGTCCTGGGCCTCACGCTCACCCAGCGCTCCCCCGGCCAGCCCATGGCCGGCGTGCCCCACCACCAACTCGAGGTCTACCTCCGCCGCGCCCTCGAGGCCGGCCTGCGCGTGGCCATCTGCGACCAAGTCCAGGACCCCAAGGACGCCAAGGGCGTCGTCGCCCGCGCCGTCACGCGCGTGTGCACCCCCGGCACGCTCGTCGAGGACGCCCTGCTCGCCGAGGCCGCCCCCAGCGTGCTCGCCTGCGCCATGATCGAACTCGACCGGGCCGTGGCCGCGTGCGCCGACGTCAGCACCGGCGCGTTCGAGATCCTCGAAACCAAAGCCGCCGCGCTCGCCGACACCCTCGCCCGGCGCGGCGTGCGCGAACTGCTCGTCCCCGAATCCCCGGACTCAACCCGCCCCGACTGGTCCAAGCCGCTCGCCGACTTCCTCAACGCCTCCATCACCCCCCGCCCCTCTTGGCACTTCCGCGCCGCCGAATCCACCGAGTGCCTCCGCAAACAATTCGGCGTCGCCACCTTCCAGGGCTTCGGCCTCCGCGACGACGACCCCGCCCTCCGCCCCGCCGGCGCCCTGCTCCGCTACCTCCAGGAAACCCAGCTCGCCGACGAGCGCGACCTGCCCCCCGAAGCCCGCGCCAAGTACCGCGGCACGCTTGGGCACCTCCGCCCCCCACGCCGCGAGGACCCCGACGGCACACTCGTGCTCGACGCCGTCTCCCTCCGCGCCCTCGAAGTCGAACGCACGCTCCGCGGCGGCGGTGGCGCGCCCGTCGCCGGCGACGCCTCGCTCCTGGGCGTCATGCTCGCGGGCCCCGGCGGCTGCCGCACAGCGATGGGCAAGCGCACCCTTCGCGACTGGCTGTGCGCCCCGTCCGCGAATCTCGACGTCATCACCCGCCGCCACGCCGGCGTCGCCGCACTCGTCGAAGACCGCCGCCTGGCCCGCGAACTCGCCGACACCCTCGCCGGCGTCCAGGACGTCGCTCGCATCGCCGGTCGCGTCAGCCTCGGGCGTGCCGGCCCGCGCGACATCGCCGCCCTCGGGCGCTCGCTCGCCCGCCTCGACGCCATCGGCGAGTGCCTCCGCGGCACCCCCGCCCTCGAACCCCACGCCGCCGAGATCGCCACACTCCAGCCCGCCCTCGCGCCGCTGGCAGACACCATCGCCACGTCCTGCGTCGACGACCCGCCCTCCCACCTCCGCGAGGGCGGCCTGTTCCGCGATGGGATCGACGCCGCACTCGACGAGGCACGCCTCCTGCAGCGCGACGCGGGCCAGTGGCTCGCCGCGTTCCAGGCCCGCATCGCCAGCGACCACGCCCTCACCCAGGCCAAGGTCGGCTTCAACCAGGTCTTCGGCTACTACGTCGAGCTCTCCGCCGCCCAGGCCAAGGGCGCCGGCGACGCCCTCGTTGCCGCCGGCTTCCGGCGCAAGCAGACCCTCAAGAACGCCGAGCGCTACACCAACCCCGAACTCACCGAGTTCGAGCAGAAGGTCACCACCGCCGAGGCCCGCGCCGTCGAGCGCGAGCAGACCCTCTTCGACGCGCTGTGCCGACGCATCGCCAAAGAATCCGCCGCGCTGGCCGCCTTCGCCGACGCCATCGGCGTCGTCGACGCCCTGCTGGGCCTGGGCGACAAGGCCCACGCCCGCGGCTGGGTCCGCCCCGAGATGACCGACCAGCCCATCCTGCACATCGAGGGCGGGCGCCACCCCGTGCTCGACGAACTCCTCGCCGGCGAGTTCGTCGCCAACGACATCACCCTCGGCACACCGCCAGTTGCCACCGACGGATCCGACGCCGCCCACGCCGACGCCTCGCCCACCCTCGCCCTCATCACCGGCCCCAACATGGCCGGCAAGTCCACCTTCATCCGCCAGGTCGCCCTCATCACCCTGCTCGCCCACGCCGGCTCGTTCGTCCCCGCCGACCGCGCCACCATCGCCCTGACCGACCGCATCTTCACACGCGTCGGAGCCGACGACGCCCTCCACCGCGGCCAATCCACTTTCATGGTCGAGATGACCGAGGCCGCCGCAATTCTCAACAACGCCACGCCACGCTCTCTCGTCATCCTCGACGAGATCGGCCGCGGCACCAGCACCCTCGACGGGCTCTCCCTCGCCTGGGCCATCACCGAGCACCTGGCCGACCTGGCCTGCCCCACCCTCTTCGCCACCCACTACCACGAACTCACCGAACTCGAATCCCGCCTCGACAGACGCGTCCGCAACCTCCACGTCCAGGTCCGCGAGTGGCCCGGCAAGGAAGGCCACCCCGAGATCGTCTTCCTCCACCGCATCGTCCCCGGCCGCGCCGACCGCTCCTACGGCGTCCACGTCGCCCGACTCGCCGGCCTTCCATCAACCGTCACCCGACGCGCGACCGAAGTGCTCGAGTCCCTCGCCGTCCATCACGAAGGCGCAGCGGCCGATGCCAGCGCAGCCAAACGCAACACGGGCGCGACCGCCGCCCGCGTCCCCGCCGCCGGCGCACGAGACGCCCAGCTCGCCCTGTTCACCGAGTTCCTCCCCCACCCCGCCATCGAAGAGATCAAGTCTCTGCGCCTCGACACGCTCTCCCCCCTGCAGGCCTTCGACGCCCTCCGCCGCGTCGCGGAGATGGTCCAGCACAGCAGCCGCCCGGATTAGCGGTTGTTCGAACATCTCCGATTCGTTAGGCTGGTGGTTTCCCAAAAACGGGTGCACCGGGACCGCGCCGCTGTCGCGCCTCGTGCGAACTCCAATCCGCAAGACGCGGCTCCCAACGAGGCGCTGCCCCTCCGCACCGCCCCGCCCGCACCCCGGAAGGAGAGGTCCATCATGGCACGCCCGTCCACCCGCCGCCGCCCGCGCCGCCGCTCCGCCCGCCCCACCACGCCCGCCCCCGCGCCCCTGGTCGAAGCCCTCGAGCCGCGCCTCGTCCTGTCCGACCTCTGGATCGAGACCTTCTACATCCAGGGCGCGTCCAGCCAGCTCCAGAACCTCGAACCAGGCGACCAGGTCTCCATCGCCCTCCAGCTCTATCCCCCGGAGTTCATCCCGGGCCCCGGCGGCAACGGCTCCAACGTCCCCAACAGCCCCTGGGCCGGCGGCAGCCTCCTCATCGACCTCACCATCTACCGCGAGGGCGGCGGCTGGGAACAGACCTCTCGCCACAGCACCACCATCCAGTCCTTCTTCACCCACCTCTTCTCCACCCTCACCCTCCCCACCGGCATCCCCGACGGCTCCTACCGCGTCCGCGCCACCCTCGACCCCACCAACTTCTGGAACGAGTCCAACGAGGCCAACAACGTCGGCAACACCGACAACGCCTTCTCCGTCCTCAACGGAACCGAGCCCGACCTGACCGCCTCCATTACCCAGCCCGCCGGCCCCGCCCCGTCCCCCGGCGGCTCGCTGGTCATCCCGTTCAGCATCCTCAACAACGGCACCGACGACGCCGGCGCGTCCAGCGCCCGCTTCGTCCTCTCCTCCGACCAGACCATCGGCAACAGCGACGACATCACGATCGCCACCCAGAGCGTCCCCACGCTCACGCCGTCCCAGAGTTTCGGCGGCGACTACACCGCCACCATCCCCGCCTCGCTCGCCGCCGGCTCCTGGTACGCCGGCGTCATCGCCGACGCGGACGACGACGTCGCCGAATCCAACGAGAACAACAACACCGCCATCACCGCCCAGCCCGTGATCGAGGTCACCACCCCCACCGAGCCCGACCTCATCGTCACCATCCTCGACTCCAACCCGCTGCCGGCCACGATCCCCGCCACGCCGTTCACCGTCACCTACGAGATCGCCAACATCGGCGGCACCGCCTCGGGGGCCACCAACAACAACTTCTTCCTGCCCGACGACCCGTTCAACTGGTTCCTCGGAGACGCACAGGTTCCCGCACTGAACCCCGGCGAGACCTACACCAACACCATCACGCTCACCGTCCCGTTCGACCTCGAACCCGGCCAGTACATGCTCGCCAGCCTCGTCGACGTCAACAACCTCGTCGCCGAAGCCAACGAGTTCAACAACGAGACAACCACGGTCGGGGTCGTCGTCGACTACGACCCCAACGCCAAGCCCAGCGCCGATCTCGAGGCCTACTTCGTCGAGGGCCCCACCACAACCGTCCAGCCGGGCCACGCGATCGGTCTGCTCGGGATCGTCCGAAACAACGGGACGCAGAACGCCGCCGCCGTGCCCGTCCGCTACGTGCTCACCACCGACTCAACCATCGGCAACGCGGACGACGTCCTGTTCTACTCCGGCGGCGCGCTCGCCGTCCCGGCCGGCCAGATGGCCAACGACGACGTGTTCTTCACCCTCTCGCAGAACCCGGGCATCCCCAGCGGCACCTACTTCATCGCCCTCATCGTCGACCCGGACGACATCTACCCCGAAACCAACGAATCCAACAACGTCGTGCTCTCCGACGAGTCCTTCCAGTTCGTCAACCCATCCCCTCCTCCTCCGCCTCCCACCGCCAACCCCGAGATCAACGTCCTCGGCGGCGCGATGTTCGACCAGCACCTCACCCACCTCGACAAGGCCCGACGCAGCCAGGGCACCGGCTTCGGCCCCGTCGAACGCGACTTCGACTCAAAGACCATCACCTACCGCATCACCAACTCCGGCGCCGACCCGCTCATCATCACCGACATCGAGCCCCGGGGCCAGGTCCCCGGCGACTACGAGATCATCGCATACCCCGCCTCCACCATCGCGCCCGGCGGGCACACCGACTTCATCGTCCGCTTCGACCCCTCCGACTACGGCACACGCCGCGCCAACATCGCCATCTTCACAAACGACCCCGACCGCAACCGCTTCACCATGAAGGTCGCCGGGCGCGGCGTGCCCGACCCCGCCCTGCCCGACATCGCCGTCACCGCCGGCTCGCGCGACATCTCCGACAACGACCGCAAGGCCCGCGCCAGCACCGGCCAGCGCTACGGAACCGTCGACATCGGCCAGCGCGTCTTCATCACCTACACCATCACAAACGCCGGCGGCTCCACGCTCCTGCTGGGCGACATCGTCGTGGACTACCCCGCCTGGCGCATCGTCCAGCAGCCCTTCGACACCACGCTCAACCCGGGCCAGTCCACGACCTTCCTGGTCGAGTTCACCGCCATGGGCCCGGGCAAGGCAAAGGGCATGATCTACATCGATTCCACCGACCCCGACGAGTCCCCCTTCAACTTCCGCGTGATCGGCACCGGAATCTAGACGAGCCGGCCGCCCCGCCGAATCCGACCGACTCCCGCCGCCGCTGCGCCGGCGTTATGGGCCGCTTTGACCGGGCCGCCCGCGCCACTTAGCCTTTGGGGGCTGGCGCGCCGCCACCGCCGCGCGCCGCAACAGGGGCAACCGCACCGCCCCTCGTCCGAACCGGATGGAGAGGGCCAGCGCCCCCACCGCACCGCGGCCGCCCCCAAACCCGCAGCCAACCACGACGCCCCACACCGGGACCCGCATGATGAACCGCACGCCCGCCGCCACGCTGCTCGCCCGCCTCGGCCGCGCCATCGCCCTGCGCCCACAGCCGCCCCGTTCGCGCACCGCATCCAAGCGACCCTTCGCCCCCGCCCCCTTCACCCCCGAACGCCTCGAAGACCGGGTCGTCCTCGCCGCCGATCTCAACCTCACCGAGATCAACACGCTCAACACCGTCGTCATCCCCGGCAACGAGTTTTCCGGCGAGTACGTCATCATGAACGATGGCGACGAGGCCTCGACAACGTTCCGCGTCGAGTTCCGACTCTCACGCAACACCACCTACGGCGACGCCGACGACATCCTGCTCGGCTTCCGCGACATCTCCGCCCCCATCGCCCCCGGCGGCCAGGCCGCCATCGACCAGGACTTCGACCTCCCGCGAAACGTCTTCACCGGCAACTACTTCATGGCCGCCCTCGTCGACAGCCTCGGCCAGATCGCCGAGCCCAACGAGAACAACAACCTCCGCTTTACCACCATCGCCCAGATCATCATCGTCTCGGCCTCCGGCCAGACCGACATCGACCTCGAGGCCGTCGGCGTCGCCGCGACCACCGGCTCCTACAACGCCGGCCAGTCCTTCCCCGGCGTGGCCACGTACCGCAACACCGGCACCGCCCCCTCGGGCGCCTTCGTCACCATCTGGTTCCTCTCCACCGACCAGATCTACGGCAACGCCGACGACATCGAGCTCGCCGTCGCCACCTCGAGCGCCGGACTCCCGGGCGAAGCCTCGTTCGACGACTCCTTCTCCCTCCAGATCCCCATCAACACACCCAGCGGCTCCTACTTCTTCGGCGTCTTCGTCGACGCACGCTTCGACATCAACGAGCCCCTCGCCGAAGAGGACAACATCGACTTCTCGGCAACCCCCGCCGTCACCGTCGTCGGCGTGCCCATGATCCCCGACCTCCAGGTCTCGGGCGTCGTCACCCAGACCGCAACCTACCTCCCCGGCGACGAGATCACCTTCACCGCCACCATCCGCAACGCCGGCAACGCCGACACCGGCCAGTTCGAGGTCACCTACTCCCTCACCACCGACACCCAGATGGGCAACCAGGACGACGTCGTGCTCGTCTTCAAGGCCGTGCTCGCCTCCATCGGCCCCGGCGCCACCTTCACCGACACCCGCACCATCACCATCCCCACCAACGCCGCCGCCGAGGACTACTTCCTCGGCGTCCAGCTCGACCCCGACGACGAGATCGACGAGGGCGCCGGCGAGCAGAACAACGAGGGCTTCACCGCCACACGCCTGGTCACCATCGAGGAGCCCCCGCCCCCCGTCCCCACCATCGAGGTCTTCGGCGGCGGCGGCCTCGACCGCATGCTCACCCACTCCACCAAGGCTCGACGCGCCGACGGCACCGGCTTCGGACCCGTCGAAAAGGACAACGGCTCCAAGGACATCACCTACAAGATCACCAACGCCGGCACCGAGCCCCTGCTCATCACCGCCATCGAGCCCCGAGGCCAGGTCCCCGCCGACTACGAGGTCATCGTCCTCCCCAACGACGAGATCCCCGCCGGCGAGTCCACCACCTTCCGCGTCCGCTTCGTCCCCTCCGAGTTCGGCACACGCCGCGCCAACATCGCCATCTTCACCAACGACCCCAGCCGCCCGCGCTTCACCATGCGCGTCGCCGGACGCGGCGTCCCCCCGGACTCCGCCGCCGACATCGACGTCCGGGGAAACAACAACTCCATCAGCGACGGCGACCGCAAAGCCCGCTCCAACACCCACACCAAGTACGGCGACCAGACAATCGGCGAGACGTTCGAGCGCATCTACACCATCCGCAACGAGGGCCAGTCCACCCTCACGCTCCTGAGCGACCCCGTCTCCATCGGCGGCCAGGACCCCAGCCAGTTCAACATCATCGCCCAGCCCGCCACGCTCATCCTCGAACCCGGCCAGAGCACCACCTTCACCGTCCAGTTCGCCCCCACCGAGACCGGCAAGCAGAAGGCCGACGTCACGATCCTCTCCGACGATCTCGACGAGGACGTGTTCTCCTTCCGCATCGTCGGCACCGGCAGCCCGGCCTGACCCGCTCGCCCCCGCGCGAACGCTCCCGCCCGATCGTGTAGCATGGCCCGAGCCCGCGCCCGCCGCCGGCGCCACCGCGCCGCGCGCGAGCCGCCACGCCCGAGGGAAACCCCGGGCCTCCCGCGCCACACCGAATCGGAGGGACCCCATGCGTCACACCGCCCGCCCGACCCGACACGCCGACGCCCCCACGCTCGAGACCCTCGAACCCCGCGTCGTCCTCGCCGCCGACGGCGTCGCCGAGTTCGTCCGACTCGTCGGCGGCAGCGTCACCCTCGACCGCGGCGCCTCCTTCGAGATCGACACCCGCCTCGGCAACGCCGGCAACGCCACCGCGCCCGCCGGCGTCGAGGTCCGCTACTTCCTCTCCACCAACCAGATCGTCGGCGATGCCGACGACGTGCTCCTCGAAACCGACTTCACCGAAGAGCCCACCGCCCCCAACGAGTTCTCAAACGAGACCGTCGACTACACCATCCCCTCCAACACCCCCGCCGGCACCTACTTCGTCGCCGTCGCCATCGATCCCCAGGACCTGATCCCCGAGGACGACGAGAACAACAACGCCGCCTTCACCACCGCAACCATCACCGTCCCCGACAACGCCCCCTCCGTCGCCGCGACCTCCCTCGACGCCCAGTCCGTGCTCGTCCGCGCCGGCCGCGGCAACGGCCCCCTCATCGACGCCGACATCACCTTCGACAACGCCGACTCCACCGAATACCTCCTCGTGCTCTCGCTCGACCAGATCTTCGACTCCCAGGACGTCGTCCTCCGCCAGGACGTCGCAGCCATCCAGGGCAACTCGGGCGTGGCCAACATCAGCGTCACCCCCGCCGTCCCCGACGGCGTCGCCACCGGCAAGTACTTCGTCGGACTCATCGTCGACCCCAACAACGAGCTCGCCGAGGACCCCTCCGACAACGCCCTCTTCACCTCCGACGCCGTCGTCAGCGTCATCGGATCCGTCACCGGCGCCCCGGACATCACCCTCTTCGGCGGCGGCGCATTCGACCGCCTCCTGCTCAACCAGGAAAAAGCCCGCCGCCCCGCCGGCACCGGCTTCGGCCCCGTCGAACGAGACGCCGGCGCCAAGACCATCGCCTACGCCATCGAGAACACCGGCTCCCAGGTCCTCACCATCACCACCATCGAGCCCCGAGGCCAGGTCCCCGGCGACTACGAGGTCATCAACCTCCCCGACTTCACCATCCAGCCCGGCGAGACCTCCGAGTTCGCCGTCCGCTTCACACCCACAGACTTCGGCACCCGCCGCGCCAACATCGCCGTCTTCACAAACGACCCCGACCGCCCCCGCTTCACCATGAAGATCGCGGGCCGCGGTGTCCCGCCCGACTCCGCCGCCGACATCGACGTCGTCGGCAACAACAACTCCATCAGCGACGGCGACCGCAAGGCCCGCTCCAGCACCGCCACCAAGTTCGGCGCCCAGACCCTCGGCGAATCCTTCCAGCGCACCTACACCATCATCAACCAGGGCCAGGCCACCCTCAACCTCCAGACCATCTCCATCGCCGGCCCCGACCCAGACCACTTCGAGATCGTCATCACCCCCGCCACCCTCGTGCTCGCCCCCAACCAGTCAACAACCTTCACCGTCGAGTTCGCCCCGACCCAGACCGGCAAGCTCAAGGGCGAGATCCAGATCTTCTCCGACGACCCCGACGAGGACATCTTCACCTTCCGCGTCGTCGGCACCGGACTGAACAACTGATCCGCACCGCCCAACCCCTCGTCACGACGCAACCGCTCGTCGCATCCAACGCCTCGCACCGTCCGGGTGCCGTGGCCGCGGCCCAGATTCCGTTCCATGGACAGGCCTGGAGCGGCCACGCGAATCACAAGCGATCAGCCCACCCCAATCTCGCCCGCTCCGATCCCACCGAGGCCCCAATGCTCGACGCCCCCTTCCTCCGCTCCACCTTCGCCGCCGCCCTCCCCTACGAGGCCTACGTCGAAACCGCCTCCCCCGCACACCTCCCCCGCTGGCGCGACATGGAGTCCCGCATCGCCCTCACCGACGCCCAGCAGCAACTCCTCCGCGCTTTCGTCCGCCCCGTCAACATCCTCGTCTCCTCCGGCACCTGGTGCGGCGACTGCGTCGCCCAGTGCCCCATGTTCCGCGCCTTCGAGAAAGCCAACCCCGCCCTGATCGCCCTCCGCCTCGTCGACCGCGACGAGCACAAGGACCTGGCCGACCGCGTCATGATCTCCGAGGGAAACCGCGTCCCCGTCTTCATCTTCATGAACGAGGACTTCGACTTCATCTCCCTCATGGGCGACCGCTCGCTCACCCGCTACCGCGCCATCGCCGCCAGGCAACTCGGCGCGTCCTGCCCCGTCCCCGGCGCCCCCATCCCCGCGGACGAACTGGCCCGCACCATCCAGGACTGGCTCGACGAACTCGAGCGCGTCCACCTGCTCTGCCGCCTCTCCCCCAAACTCCGCGCCAAGCACGCCGACTAACACCCCTCCCCCGCGTGCGGGGGAGGTGTCATGCGAGGCTCCGCGAGCATGACGGAGGGGGCAGTCCGGCGTGGCACAGGCTTGCAGCCTGTGCCGGCGGCGCAGCCGCCGACGATCGACGCTTCGCCAGCGACCGCCAACCACCCCCTCACTTCGACTTGTAATAGTCCAGGTTCAACTCGACGTAGTTGTTCCACTTCTCCGGCAGGTCCTCCTGCGGGAAGATCGCCTTGACCGGGCACTCGTCCACGCACAGGCCGCAGTCGATGCACGTGTCCGGGTCGATGAACAGTTGCTCCGCCGTCGCGAAGTCCGGCTCCTGGCTCGTCGGGTGGATGCAGTCAACAGGGCACACCTCGACGCACGAGGTGTCCTTCGTCCCGATGCACGGCTGGGCGATGATGTGCGGCATGACTCGTCGGCTTCCCTGCGGCTGAGCGGACCCCGGCGCGACGAAGGCAAGTCCACCCGGACCCGCCAACCACCCCGAAACGGTGATCGACGCCCCGACATCGCGCGCCGCCGATGGTACCCCCCTTGACCCCCACCTGTTCGAGGCCATCAATCCGGTGACGCCGTCGGTATTGAGACTCCGTCGCAACACGACCCGCCGACCGCCTGCGACGCCCGCCGCGACGCCCGAAGGAGCCGCCATGTCCCCCTCCGCACCCGACGCCGCGACAGCCGCCCATCCCCACGCCGCCGACGCCAAGTCCGCCGCCCGCTGCCCCTTCCACGTCGAAGCCCCCCTCACCACCTCCCGCCGCATGCGTGAGGAGTGCGCCGACCTCCACGAGGCCGCCGAACAAGGCGACTTCGCCCGCGCCATGGTCGCCGCCACCCTCACCCGCGAGCAGTACGCCGACTTTCTTGGCCAGATGCACGCCGCCATGCTCGTGCTCGACCAGCGCCTCGCCGAGGCACGCGCCACCACCCCCGCCATCGAAGCACTCGTCGACGACGCCCAGATGCAGGCCCCCAACCTCCGAGCCGACCTCGAGTTCCTCGCCGTCCAGCCCTCCAGTGTCCTCCCCCGCCGCGGCTCCATCTCCCTCATCGACGCCGCCAACCACTGGGCCGCCGCCAACCCGCTCGGCCTGCTCGGCCTCCACTACGTCCGCGAGGGCGCCAACAACGGCAACCGCTACGTCGCCCTCAAACTCCGCAAGGCCTGGGCACACCTCTGGGACACCGCACGCCCCGATGGCTTCCGCCACCTCGACCCCTACGGCATCGACCAGCGTCCCCGCTGGGACCGCTTCAAGGCCACCCTCGACGCCCAGCCCCTCACCCCGGCCCAGCAGGACACCCTCGTCCACGCCGCCCGCGACATGTTCAAGGCCATCACCGCCATCCACGAGGACGCCGCGTCGGCCTGACGATTCCCTCCCCCGCGTGCGGGGGAGGTGTCAGACGAGGCTCCGCGAGTCTGACGGAGGGGGCAGCCCGGCACCGATCAGCAGACCGCGCCAACTCGATTCCTGCCCTACCCCTCCCGCTTCAACCGCCGCAACTCCGCCATCGTCCGCTCCAACTGCCGCTTCACGATCCGGATCTTCAGCTGCGACCGCACCCGCGTCAGCAGTTCCAGCCGGTTCACGGGCTTGGTCAGGAAGTCGTCCGCCCCGCACTCCACCGCCCGCTCCACATCCCCCACCTCGTTCAGCGCCGTCACCATCAGGATCGGGATGTCCCGCGTCGCCGGGTTCCCCTTGATCCGTGCGCACGCCTGGAACCCGCTCATCCGCGGCATCATCACGTCCAGCAGCACCAGGTCCGGCAGCCGCTTCTCCACCTGGTCCAGCGCCTCCTGCCCGTCCCGCGCCACCAGCACGCCGCACCCCAGATCCTCCAGGTACGCCTGCAGCAACTCCAGATTCTGCTCGTTGTCATCCACGATCAGCAGCGTGCACGCGGCGATGTCCGCCGCCTCATCGCCCACGCCGGGGGCCGGGCCGCCCGCGCCGATCGGTGTCCTGCCGCTGCTCATGCCACCACTTTACGCGCCCGCGAAGCGAGCCGCCCGCCGACCTCTGAGCGGCCGACGCCACAAACACTCGATCAGCCGAAAACGCCGCAGACGCCGGACCTGAGAAGGCCCTGCGCCGAAGGTCCGGGTCGAACAACCGGAATTCCACTGCGCGCGACGGGCATTCACGAAACGGTCGCCCCCGCCTCCGCCGGCACCCGCACCCCCTGCACCAGCCGCGCGATCTCATCGACCTGTGCCGCCGTCTGCACCACCCACACGGGCCAGCACGCACGACCCACAACCTGCGTCGCCAGCAGCCCGTCCCGCACGAACCGCGGCAGCCGCTTCACCGCGATCTCCGCCAACCGCTCCGCCGGCAGCGACACCGCCACCTGCAGCTTCCCCGGCTCCGGGACCACGAACGCCCACCCCTCGACCTCGCCGGGCGGGGCGTACACCAGCGTCCACGACCACGGCACGCCCATCCACTTCAGCGCCTCGACCACGCCCGGCAGCCCGCCCAGGGCCTCGCGCGCGTGGTCCAGCACCAGCCCGCCCTCATCGCCAAGCGCCGACCGCAGCTCCGCCACCGTCGGCGACGCAAAGCGATTCGACCACACCGGCTTCAGCTTGAAGGTCGGGGCACGCATCAAGAGGGGTTCCCACCGAGAATCCGGGCGCGACGGTTCGCTGTTTATATGGCCCGCGCTCTCCCCGGTTGCGGGGTCTCGGACCTGCCCCTGATTCCTAGGCGTCCGCCCAACGCCATTCCACCGCCCCGCGGCCCTCCATCCCCTCCCACGCCCCCTCCCCCTGCTACGCTTCCCCCTTCCATGTCCACCTTCTACACCCTCGAGTTCGAGAAGCCCCTGGCCGACCTCGAGCGGCGGATCAAGGACGCCGAGCAGCAGGCCGGCCCCTCCCCGGACCCCGCCGCCGTCCCCGAGGACCTGGCCGCGCTCCGGGCCGAGCGTGAGACCCTCCTGACCGACATCTACGCCCGTCTCACCCCCTGGGACACCGTCCGCGTCGCCCGCCACCCCGCCCGGCCCCAGACCCGGGACTATGTCGGGCTCATCTGCCGCGACTTCGTCGAACTCCACGGCGACCGACGCTTCGGCGACGACCCCGCCATCGTCACCGGCTTCGGGCGCATCGGCGCCCACAAGTGCCTCATCGTCGGGCACCAGAAGGGCCGCGAGACCGCGGAAAAACTCGCCTGCCACTTCGGCTGCGCCCACCCCGAGGGCTACCGGAAAGCCCTGGCCAAGATGGAACTCGCCGCCAAGTTCGACCTGCCCATCGTCACCCTCGTCGACACCCCCGGCGCCTACCCGGGCCTGGGGGCCGAGCAGCGGGGCCAGGCCGAGGCCATCGCCGTCAACCTCCTCGAGATGTCCCGCCTGCCCGTCCCGATCGTCTCGATCGTCATCGGCGAGGGCGGCTCGGGCGGGGCTCTGGGCATCGCGGTGGCCGACCGCGTTGCCATGCTCCAGCACGCCTGGTACTCGGTGATTTCCCCAGAAGGTTGCGCCGCCATCCTCTGGAAGCAGGCCAACGAGCACACCAACACCGCCGCCGCCAAGGCCCTCCGCCTGACCGCCGCCGACAACCTCTCCCTGGGCATCGTCGACGAGGTGATCCCCGAGCCGGTCGGCGGGGCCCACCGCTCCAAAGAAACCACCGCCCGCCGCCTGGAACGCTGGATCAACGACACCCTGGAAGGCCTCAAGGGTGTCGATCCGGACGTCCTGATGGAGCGCCGCTACCAGCGCTTCCGCCGCCTGGGCGAGTGCGCCGAGCTGCCCGCCGTGCCACCACAATCGGCCGAAGAACCCCCTGAATCGGGCTCTGCGTAACTGGGTCCACCGACTCCTTGTACGCTTTGACAGGGTTCCGCCCACCGACTAACCTTCGCCGCCCGTAGGGCCACATCGCTGGCCCGTTCAGGTAATGATCGTTGTTCGTTTGGAACTCCCTCGGTGGCGAAGAAGGCAAAACCTCGCGGGAAGCCCGCCGCGGCCGCGGCGAAGGGTGGCCGCACGCCCCCCGCCAAGCCCAAGGCTTCGCCGAAGAAGGCGACCACCAAGTCCGCGCCCAAGAAGCCCGCGGCCCAAAAGGCCGCGGGAAAGAAGGCCGCAGGAAAGAAGGTCTCCAAGAAGCCCGCAAAAGTCGCCAGAAAGCCCGCCGCCGCCAAGCCCAGGTCCTCCGCCGCGGCGCCCAAGGCAAAGCCCACCAAGAAGCCCCCCAAGACCGCTGGCAAGGGAACCAAGGCCGCTGCGAAGCCCTCGACGAAGACGAGCACCAAGGGCGGCGAGAAGCCGACCTCGAAGCCCGCCGGCAAGGCCGCCGCCCCCGCCGCGGACGACGACAAGTCGGGCCGCAAGGGCATCACCATCGTCTCGAATCGCCCGAGGCGCCCCAGCAACAAGCCGCCCAAGATCGAGATGCCCAAGATCGAGCCGCTGCTCGGCCCGGGCTCTCCCTTCCGCAAGCCGCTGATCGCCTCAGGCCCGGACGCGGCCCGCCCGGCCCTCCAGATCGACGCCGACTCGCTCGCGAAGCTCAAGAGCCCCTTCGGCAAGCGCGACCTGGCCAAGTTCCGCGAGACGCTCCTCAAGAAACGCTCCGACCTGGTCGGGGATGTCTCCGACCTCGAGACCGAGGCCCTGCTCGGGCGCAGCGGGAGCCTCTCGGCCCTGCCCCAGCACATCGCCGAGCAGGGCTCCGAGGCCTACGAGCAATCCCTCTCGCTCAACCTCGCCGCCGAGGACCGGCGCCTCATCCGCGAGATCGACGCCGCTCTCGAGCGGATCGACAAGGGCACCTACGGCATCTGCGAGATGACCGGCAAGCCCATCAACCGCGAACGCCTCGAGGAACTGCCCTGGACGCGGTACTCGATCGAGGCCGCCCGCGAGTTCGAGCGCCGCTCGCCCCGGCGCTGACGCGCGGTCTGTCCCGCCGGCGAAGCGGAACCTCCGAAGCGCGTACGCTCGTCCGCACGCATGAGCCAGCCGCGCCACGCCCAATCCGATCACCCGAGTGCCGACGCGCCCGACGGCACGCCGCCAGAAACCGGTGACGGGGCCGCGGCCCCCTCCCCGCCGGGCACACGCGGGCCATTCGCTACGACCCTCCGCAGCCCGCGCGCCTGGCTCGTTCTGCTCGTTGTCGCCGCGCTCGGCACCGCCAGCGATCTCTGGACCAAGTCCTGGGCGTTCGCCAACGTCGCCGATGAGCCGGTCGAAGTCGTCCGCGCCGACGTGCTCGCCGCTCTGGCCCGCAACCGCGGGCTCGGCGCCCTCACCCCGCCCGACCGCCTGCACGCCATCCCCAACCTGCTCGACTTCACGCTCGTGCTCAACCCCGGCGCGGTCTTCGGCGTCGGGGCCGGACGACGCTCGTTCTTCATCGTCTTCACCGCCGTCGCCATCGCCTTCGGCCTCTGGGTCTTCGCCCGCTGGACACGCCCGCGCGACTGGCTGGCCCACCTCGGGCTCGGCCTGCTCATGGCCGGCGGGCTCGGCAACCTCTACGACCGCCTCACCTACGCCTGCGTCCGCGACTTCATCCACCCGCTGCCCGGCGTGCACCTGCCCTTCGGCCTGGCGTGGCCAAACAACGCCTCAACCGAGGTCTGGCCCTGGGTCTCCAACGTCGCCGACGCCTACCTGATCGTCGGGATCATCCTGATCCTGTGGCACTCGTGGCGCGGCGGGGCCCACGAGGCCCGCGAGCACAAGTCCGCCCAACACGACGAGACCTGACGCGCCTCACGCCCGCGCAACCACATACGCCGTCCACGACTCGAGCCCGTCGATCGACCGCGCCTCCGTCGCCCCAAGAAACACGCCCGCCGCGCCCTTCGACGGGTCGTACGTGTGCCGCCAGAACTCGGGCGAGGCGAACCCCGCGTCGCGGCACGCGTCGAGCAGCTCCGCCGGCGTCCAGACCTTGAAGTCGTACCGGAACGCGTCGTCAATACGCCGCACGCCGGCCACATGGCGCCCATCTGCGCCGATCGCCAGCTCTTCCGCCCCTGGCGCTTTCGCCGCCAACTCGAAGTGGATCCGGCAGTCCACGACCCGGCGCGCGGCATCGAACGACCGCACCTCCCACAGGTAGTCGAACGCCGGGATCGCCGCCTCGGTCGACATCCGCGGCGTCGGCGTCACGCGGTGCCGCTCGGTGCCGACGCGCACCGTCGCCGGACCGCCGAACAGGTTCATCACCAGCACGCCGCCGGGCGCGAGGCCACGCCGGGCACTCGCCAGGTAGGCCACAAGCGCGTTCCGCTCGTGCAGGTACAGCACGCTGAAGTTCAGGGCCGCGATCACGTCCGCCTCGGGCACGCCCGGCGGCCGCGCGTCCATCACGTCCATCGCCCGTGTCTCGAGCCCGGACGCCAGCGACCCGAGCAGTCGCGACGCCCGCTCGCGTCCCCATTCGAGTGCCCCACCATCCAGATCGATCGCGATCGCGCGCCGCGCCGCTCCATCGGCCCGGCGCATCGCCAGCCACGCGACCGAGTCCGCGCACGACCCCGCGAAGTCCTCGCGGAACACCGCCGGCTCGCGCCCGGCCCCGCCCCGCTGGTGCATGATCGCCAGCACCGCGGCGTGCGTCTCGGGATCCTGCACCGCCCAGCGGTAGAGTTCCAGGGGATGGAACCCGGATCGATTGTTCGGGGGCGACGCCACGACCAACGATACGGAACGGGCCCGGCCCTCGGGACGCCCGAGACGGGCTTGACTCGACCAGCCCGCGCCGGGCCTCACCCGCCCACGTTCGCCGACGCAGCCTCCACGCGCCGTGTGAGCCACGAGTCGATCTCGCCCACGATCCGCTCGTGCAGGCGCAGCGCGTTGCCCGGCCCGTCGGTGCCCTCGCGCAGGCCGTTGACCATGATCGAGTACGCGATCCGGCGCCCCGTCGCCTCGTTGGTCACGAACCCCGAGAGGCACCGCACGCCCGTGATCGTCCCGCTCTTGCCCGTGACCAGGTTCCCCGTCGGCGTCCGCTGGAACCGCGACTCGAGCGTCCCCTCCCCGATCCGCGGCAGCGATGCGGCGAACTCGTCACCGAACTCCGGGTCGTTCGAGATCGACCGCATCCACGCGGTCAGCACCGCCGGCTCGACCAGATTGCCACGCGAGAAACCGGAGCCGTCGCTGATGATCGTGCTGGCCGCCGCCTCGGCGCCCAGGCGTTCCGAGATCAGCATCCGCATGGCCGCGGCGCCGCTGGTCCAGGTTCCGGGGCCGCCGGTCAGCTCGTGTCCGATCCGCTTGATGAGGGCCTCGGCGTAGAGATTCACGCTGTCGACGTTGCAGCGGCGCACGACGTCGGTCAGCGGCGTGCTCACCACGGCCAGCGTCCGCTCCACCGGGAACTGCTCCAGATCGCCCGCCAGACGCACCTGGCGGAGCACGTCCTCGGTCCGTCGGGCCCCGCCGGGCGTTACACCCATCTCGTCGAGGCGGAACGCGAGCAGCCGCCCGAGGAATGTGCTCGGTTCGTGCACCGCAACGCGGGCCGCCACCTGCGTGCTCGCGCTCACCTGCCCATACACCCGGAATCGATTCTGCGTCAGATCCCGCTGCACGCCGTAACGGTGCTGGCGACCGCGTTCGACCGTCACCGCGTCGATCGTGATCGGCATCCACGAGACGCGCGGCGTGATCTCGCACGACGCGACCGATCCCGGACCCCCGGCCCCCGGAGCGGGGTAGAACGCTAGCACATTCGCGTGGAAGTTCAGCCCAGCCACCCCGGCCGAGTAATGCCGGTCCAGCTGGTCCGTCGGCCAGCCCTCGTGGACCGCCTCGCGATCGAAGACCCGGTCGTCGACCACGATCTCGTCGAGCCCCTCGATCCGGGCGTCGCGGATCGCCCCCGCGAGCGCGTCGAGCATGTCGTCCACCGTCATCGGCGGGTCCATCCGGGCCAGCACCTCCGCGTCGCCCAGAGCAGGATCGCCGTCGCCGATCAGCACCACGTCCCGACCCGACTGGACCACCCGAGTCCGGAACGCAAAGTCCGGCCCCAGGATCGCCAGCGCGGCACCGGTCGTCAGCAGTTTCTGGTTCGACGCGGGCTGCAGCGCGTCGTTGGCGTGGTACTCCGCGACCGTCTGCCCCGAGCGGCAATCGACGACGCTCACGCCCACCACCGCGTCCGGACCCAGCTCCGCCTGGCGGATCAACGAGACGATCCGCCCCGAGAGTTCCTGCGCCAGGCTCGCCGGCGCGAGCAGGAGAATCAGGACCGCCGGCACCAGAATCCGTCGCACCATCCGTCCCTCCGTGGGCGTCCCCGGCCTTGGGAAGACCGAGCAAGGCAGACCGAGGCTTTGCGCGGGCCGCGTTGCCCGCCCGGTCCCTCCATCGGACCCCGGCACGCGAACGCTGCAACCAAGGCGTCTCAGGGGGTCGGCATGTACCGCCTGGCGCGGGAACGCGTGTCGTCACGCCCGATCAACGTCCCGTCCTGGCGGTACTTCTCGATCCGCCCATCGCGGCTGAGCCTCGCAAGAGCCTGGTTCACCGCCGACCGCAGCGACCGGGGCACGGCCCTGGACTCGTACCCGACCCCCGGCAGGGCCTCGGCGATCTCCTCGGTGCTCAGCGGGCCGGAGTGCTCGGGAAGCGTCCACAGGGCGATGATCGCCTCGCCCAGATTCGCCGGCGTCGCCAGCGGGCTGTGCCGGCGCGACGCCCCGCCCCGGCCGGCGTCACCGGGCCCCTCGTCCAACCCGGGTCGTGGCGCGAGCAACCCGTCGAACGACGACATGCGCCGTTGCTGCTCCCGGACCAAGGCCGCCGCCTGCTCCCGGATCGCCGTGATCCGGGCCTCGACCTGCTCGGCGACCTGCTTGTACGCCGCCCGGGCCTCGCGCTCGCGGGACCGCTCGCTCTCGATCTGGGCGGTCACGCCCTCGAGGGCCTGGGCGATCTCGACCAGCGTCATGGACGCCGGGTCCGCGCCGGTGCCGGGAGTCCACCGCACGCCCGCAGCGCCCGGGACGCGAGCCGAGCCTTCTCGCGCCGGATGCACGTGCCCGAGGTGACGGTGCGTGGTGCTGGCCTCGGTCGTTGGCATGGTTGTGCTCCGGTCATTCGGGCTGGAGGCCTGGCCCGGGAAGGGTTCGGGAAGGGGGACCATGTTCCACGATCCGCCCCGCCGAGTCAAAGGCCCAGGCCGATTCGTGCGCCGGAACTCGCACAATGGAAGCCCGGGTTCGTCCACGCATCCCCCCGAGCCCGGGGTGCGTATGGGCACCGGTAGGCCGCCCCATCCCGGGCTGCTATCCTGTCCGCTGTTCGTGCCCTGATTCTTGTGGATGCCTCCGGCCCCAGCCCGGAGCGGGTCGGCCCGGTGGCACGGGCCGACGGGAGCCCGACCCGATGCTCAGCCCAGCCCGCCAGCCCGCGCGCCCCGCCCGCGGCGCCTTCACGCTCATCGAGCTGCTGGTCGTCATCGCCATCATCGCCCTGCTCATCGCCCTGGTGACCGTCGTGGGCGCCAGGGTCGTCGTGTCCAGCCGCGAGAACGCCACCCGCGACGCCATGCGCTCCATGGAGACCGTCTACGACGCGTTCATGGCCGACCGCGGCGTCATGCCCTCCGCCGGCGTCCAGGACCCGCGCACCAGCGGCGATCCGTCCGACGGCCTGCCCGTGTACCTGCCCATCGCCGATGCCCGCAACCTCTCCGGCGGCGACAACACGATCATCAACTCCATGGGGCTGTTCCTGCTCCAGATGGAGCGCGAGGGCCAGCCCGTCCAGAGCACCATCACCGGGCTCAACCCGCGTCTGGTCGATCTGTACAGCCCCGACGCCGGCGCCCAGGCCGCGCCCCAGTCGCCCCTGGCCTCCAGTGCCCAGCAGCTCGAGGACGAGCCACAGCCCCTGCTCCGCACCGTGTTCGACCCCTGGGGCAACCCGCTCCGCTACGTCCACCCGGCCTACAGCGGCGACCTCTACGACGCCCAGCGCCAGGCCAACGGCTCGATCAACTTCGGCAACCCGCCCAACCCCGACCAGCCCTGGGATGTTCGCATCGCGCTGAGCGAGATCGATCGCGACCACCTCTCCATCTCCAACATCCGCCGGTTCTCCGTCAATCCGTTCGTTGGCCAGGAGCCCATGGGCGGCCCCGACGCCGACGGCGGCATCTGCCCCGCCTACGGCGCCCGCGCCTACTTCTACTCGCCCGGCCCCGACGGGGACCCCGCCACGCGCGACGACAACGTCTACATCGATTCCTCCATGCCGCTGTTCCCCAAGTAGCCCGAGCACTCACACCACAACCAACGCCTCCACGGGACGCCACGGGGTCCGACCCCGTGGCTTCGTGTTCCGCGTCGATCGCGCGCCCGCTCAGCGCCCCCAGCCCGATCGCGTCTACGCTGGGCCATGCCCCCACCCGAGCCCGCCATCACCCCCGCGTTCGCCCAGAAACTCGCGAAGGTCAAGGCCTACGGGGCCGGCGTCGACTTCGGAAAGACCTCCGACGACTACGCCCGTTTCCGCCCCGGCCCGCCGGCGTCGGTCTACGAACGCCTCGAACGCTTCGCACCGATCGCGGGCTCGCGCGTCGTCGACCTCGGCTGCGGCACCGGGGCCATCGCCCGCGCCTTCGCCGCACGCGGCGCCGCACGCTGCGTCGGCGTCGATCCCTCCGAGCCGCAGGTCCAGGCCGCCCGCCGCCTCGCCGCCGACGCCGATCTCCGGTGCGAGTTCAACGTCGCGAAGGCCGAGTCCACCGGCCTCGAGACTGGCGCGTTCGACTGGGCCATCGCCAGCCAGTCGTGGCACTGGTTCGACCCCAAGGCCGCCGCGAGCGAGGCCATGCGCCTGCTCAAGCCGGGCGGGCTCATCGCGACCGTCGCGTTCGACTACCAGCCGCTGCGGTCCGACATCGCCCGCGCCACCGAGGAACTGATCCTCAGGCACAACCCCGCCTGGCCCATGGCCGGCAACACGGGCGTGCACGCCAGCCCGATGTTCGACCTGCCCGCCGCGGGCTTCGTCGGCCTCGAGCAGTTCTCGTACGAGCACCTCCAGCCCTTCACGCACGAGTCGTGGAGAGGCCGAATGCGCACGTGCAACGGCGTCGCCGCCTCGCAGTCGCCCGAGACCGTCGCCGCGTTCGACCGCGGCCTGGCCGTCCTGCTCGCCGAGCGATTCCCCGAAGACGCCACCGGCCACATCCACGTCGTGCACCGCGTGTGGGTGGTGCTGGCTCGCAGGCCCTGAGGCGCGACCCGGCCCGCCGAGCGGCACGCCCTGCGGCTGCCTCCGGCCGCGGAGCGGCCCACGACTGTTGCCAGAGGCGCAGGCGGCGCAGCCGCCAAGCCTCTGGAACGCTCCCTTCCAACTCGCGGCCCCGGAGGGGCCCACGGAGCAGCCATCCACTAGACTCGGCCATGCCGAGTACCTGGTCGAAGATCACCCTGCACGTGGTCATGTCAACTCGCGACCGGCAACCGACGATCACCCCCGCCATCCGAGACCGCCTCGACCCGTTTATCGGCGGGATCGTGCGGGAACTCGGCGGCTCGCTCTACCAGGCAGGCGGGATGCCGGACCACTCGCATCTGCTCATTCGGATCGGCACGGATCGATCGGTCGCGGACATCATGCGCAACGTCAAGTCGCGATCGTCGAAGTGGATCCACGAGACGTTCCCGGAATCCGGATTCGCGTGGCAGAAGGGCTACGGCGTGTTCTCGGTGAGCCAGTCCAGCGTCGACGAGGTTCGCCAGTACATCCTGCGGCAGGAGGAGCACCACCGGACCCGGGACTTCAAATCGGAGTTGCTGGCGATGCTCCAGTTGCACAATGTCGAGTACGACGAGCGGTATGTTCTCGATTGAGGCTGCCCCGTCGGCCCCTCCGGGGCCGTGAGTTGGAGGAGCCCCGTCCAGAGGCTTGGCGGCTGCGCCGCCCGCGCCTCTGGCAACAGCCGAAGGCCGCTCCGCGGCCAGAGCCTATGCCGAGGCAAGTCCGCAGCGCCGATCAGGCTGCCACGCTCGCCCGAACCGCCCCAGCCTGCGCGGGTCACCGATACGATCCGCAACGATCAATGCTCAAGCACGAGGCCACATCCCCCGCGCCATCGTTCCAGCCTCCGCGCTGGACGTGGTTCGACTGCATCTGCTTCGGCCCGAACTGGGGCTCGCGCACGCCCCTCATCACCTTCCCCATCGCGTTCGTGCTCTCCGGAGCGACGATCGGCAACGGGCGATGGCTCAACGGCGGCACCTCGAAGCTCGACGACTGGTTCGTTCTCCTCGGGCTCGCGCTGATGCTCGTTCCCCCACTCTGGCTCATCACGCGGGGCATGGTCCGCGGCCACTACAGCACGCTCGTCGGCATCGGCGAGTCCGGCGGCTGCGCAGACTGCGGGTACAACGTCGCCGGCGCCAACACGCCCCGGTGCCCCGAGTGCGGCCGGCCCCTCGACCGGTCGCTGGCCGCGGCCCGCTGGTGGCTCTCACGCCTCTGACGCCCGGAGAAACCCCGCCCACCGCCGCACTGCTCGAACCGCCAGCCCTCGCGTGCGCATACAACCGGTACGATCCGATCCGAGCCATGCGCCCGCATCAAGTCCAATCCCGCGCCCTGCTCGCGCTCACCGCGGCCATCCTCACCGCCTGCGGCCCTGGCTCCATCACGCCAACGCACGCGCCGCCGCCACCAGACTCCGACGCACCCCGCGTCGAGACACTCCGATTCCCCTCCCCCACCGAAACCGCGCCCCGCGACCTCTCCGCCCTGCCAAACGTCGTCGCCTTCCGCGACGCCTTCTACTCCGGCGGCGCGCCCGAGGGCGACGAGGCCTTCGCCGCGCTCGCCGCGATCGGCGTGCGGACCATCATCTCCGTCGACGGCGCGACCCCCGACGCCGAGGCCGCCCGCCGCCATGGCATCCGGACCATCCACCTGCCCATCGGCTACAACGGCTTCGACGACGCCCGCCAGCGCCAACTCGCCCGCGCCGCACGCGACGCCGCCGCCCAAGGCCCCGTCTACATCCACTGCCACCACGGCAAGCACCGTGCCGCCGGCGCCGCCGCCACCATCGCGGTCAACCTGGGTTGGCTCACGCCCGCTCAGGCGATCGCCCGCATGCGCGTCGCCGGCACCTCCGACGCCTACCCCGGCCTTTACGCATGCGCCGGGTCCGCCGAGCCGCTCGACGCCGGGACGCTCGACTCTGTGCCCGCCGATTTCCCCGAGGCCTCGATGCCGACCGGCATCGTCGCGGGCATGGTCGAGATCGACCAGATCATGGAGCACCTCAAAGCCATCGAGGCCGCCGGCTGGCGCACCCCGACCGACCACCCGGACCTGGTCCCCGCCGCCGAGGCCGCCCGCCTCGCCGACCTGTTCCGCGTGATTGGAATGAGCGACGAAGCCGCGGCCTACGACGCCGAATTCGCCGCCCGACTCACCAGCGACGGCGCGCTCGCCACCACGCTCGAGTCAACACTCGTGGGAGGCCGAGCGGGCACCGGCGACCTCGCCGCGATCCTCTCCGACCAACACGCGCGCCTCGCCGCGTCGTGCACGGACTGCCACGCCGCGTACCGCGATTGACCGCCGCCCAAACGCGAACCGGGGCGTCGCCGCCCCGGCCCACGTCCTCCTCCTGTCCGCCACGCCTCCGATCAACCGCGCCGCCGGCGGACCGCGATCAGCCCCGACAGCCCGAGCATCGCCAGCGAGCCGGGCGTCGGCACCGCGATCGAAAAGGCCGACGCCTGGGCCGTCGTGATCTCGCCCGCGATCAGCTGGTCCATCCTGGCCCCGTTGGGGAAGATGTCGCCCAGCGCCCCCGGGATCGAACGCACGTTCCCGTCGGCCATGAGGCGCAGGGCCCCGCCCGCGTGGGGCAGCCCCAGGTTGTGCCCGATCTCGTGCGCCAGCGTGTCGAGCCGCCCCACGCCCCCGGCGAACGCGAACGTCGGGTCCGAGATGACGATCCCGTTGGCGCCGGGCCACGCCCGCCCGTACACCACCTCACCCGGATCGGCGTACTGCGAGTTGACGAAGTACATGTTGATGACGTTGGCGTTGGCGTTCTGCTGGTTGCCCACGCCGCGCGTCAGCGCCGTGAACTCCGCCAGGTCGTCGACCGACAGGAACGCCGTCTTGTCCAGCGTCCGCCACGACAGGAACTCGACGTCGATCCCCGCCTGGTCCCAGATCTTGTCGGCGTAGCCCTCCCACAGCAGGCGCCCGGCGTTGGCCGCGCCCGTGCCGTCGTTGCGCCGGACCTGGATCGGCTGGATGGTCACACGATGGGTGATGGCCGCCAGCGCGGGCGCCGCGCCGCCCAGCGCCAGCAACCCCAGAGCCGCCGCGGCGCGGACGCGCCGAGGCGAAAGCAAGGACGTACCGAGAGCGTTGATGAGTTCCATGGCCTGTCTCCTGTTGGTCGTGTGCCCCGCGTGCCCCGGCTTCAACCGATCCCGCACGCACCGGCACGAGTCTCCAAGGAGTTGAACGCAGCACGCCCCGGCCACTCACGCCCGCGGGCGTCGCCCGGTGCTCCCCCGCATACCCTCACCCATGGCCTACACCGTCCTCGCTCGCCGGTACCGATCCCAGGACTTCGATCAGGTCGTGGGCCAGGAGCCCATCGCGCGGACCCTCCGCGCCGCCATCGATTCCGACCGCCTGGCCCACGCCTACCTCTTCTGCGGCACGCGCGGCGTCGGCAAGACCTCCATGGCCCGCATCTTCGCCAAGGCCATCAACGGCGGCTCGCCCGACGTCGACAAAGCCATCATGGGCGGCCAGGACACCGACACCATCGAGATCGACGGCGCCTCCAACAACTCCGTCGAGAACTCGCGCGACCTCATCGCCAACTCCGTCTACCGCCCGATGCGCGGCAAGAAGAAGATCTACATCATCGACGAGGTCCACATGCTCTCGACCGCGGCGTTCAACGCGCTGCTCAAGACCATGGAGGAGCCGCCCGAGCACGTCATGTTCGTGCTCTGCACGACCGACCCGCAGAAGGTCCCCGCGACGATCCAGAGCCGCTGCCAGCGGTTCGACTTCCGCAACATCCCGACCGGCAACATCGCCGCCCACCTCAAGGACGTCGCGGAGAAGGAGGGCCAGAAAGCCGAGCCCGAACTGCTGCACGCGATCGCTCGCCTGGGCAACGGATCGATGCGCGACGCGCTCTCGCTGCTGGACCGAGTCATGGCCACGGGGCAGAAGAAGCTGACCCTTGCCCTGCTGGAGGAGTTGCTCGGTCTGCCCGACCGCGACCTGCTGTCGGGGCTGATCGACTCGCTAGCCAGCGGCGAGCCGAAGGCGGCGCTGGAGGCCGCCGATGGGCTGCTGGCCAAGGGCACGTCGATCGACACGGTGGTCGAGTCGCTGCTGGACCGCCTGCGGGACCTGATGGTGCTGGCCGCGTGCGGGGGCGAGACGGCACTGGTCGATCTGTCCGACGCGGCCCGCCAGGACGAGGCGGCCCGCGCGACGCGGTTCGATGCGGCGGGGCTGGTCCACATGATCGCGTTGTGCGAGAACGTGCAGCGGGCGGCCAAGAGTTCCAGCACGCCGCGGGCGTTGCTCGATGCGCTGCTGGTGCGGCTGGCCATGACCGAGAAACTCGCGGATGTGACCGCGGTCGTGACCGGCTCGCGGGCGGCGTCGGCGGCGGGGGGCAACGGGCGGGCGCTGGCGGCATCGGGCGGCTCGCGCGGAGCCCCGCCAAAAAAACGCTGAGGGAGCCGGCGCCACCTGCAAGGGCGGTGGCTCCCGAACGCGTCGAACCGAAGGCTGAGGCGAAGGCCGCTGCCGAGCAAGGCTCGATTTCGGAGCCTGTCGCGCCGGCGTCGCTGCCCGAGGTGCCCTCGTCCCGGCGCGGGCCTGAGGAGCACCCGGAGATCGTGCGGCACGCGTCGGCGGCGTTCAACGCGCGGGTGTCGAACGTGGTGCGGAAGCAGCGCAGGTCGGATCAGTAGGCGTGGGTGATCGGCGAGGACTGCACTCGCTGTTGCACGCTCGACCCGGCCCTTCGTCGCAGGGCCTCCTCAGGACCGGCGTCGGTTGCGCCACCGGTTGGCGACGCGAGCAGCGCTTCTCGGTCAGTTCGGGAACTGGGCCACCATCTGGGTGACTTCCGGGCGGAAGGTGCCGTCGATGACGCCGCCGTCGGTGGCCGCGAGGTCCTGGGCGTCGCGGAGGGATGCGGCCCGGATGATGGCGCACGAGCCCTGGTCGCTGACCATCGGCCCGCCCAGCACCACGATCCCCTGGGCGGACCAGTTGCGCATGGACTGGAGGTGGCGCGAGTAGCCCGGCTGGTCGGCGGTCGGCGCGCCGGCGCGCCAGTTCGGGCCGGGGAGGTAGCGGATCACGTAGAGGTAGGTGTCGGAGACGTTGACGACGGGGCCGCGGCTGGTGGTGGAGCCGCGCGAGCCGGGCGTCGAGGAGCCGCCGAAGCTGGACTCGGGCTGGGGCGGCGGGAGCGGCTCGTTGGACGCCGACGCGTTGCCCGAGCCGGAGTCGCGGAACATCTGGTCGACGCCCTCGCAGGCGGTTGCGAACAAGATGAACGCGGGCAGGAGGACGGAGAGCAGGACGGCGGGGAGGCGGGTGGTCATGGGCTGTTCCTCGGCGGTCGGAGGGCCACGCGGCGTTGGCGGCCCGGTGGATGGTACAGCGGCCCGGCGCTCGGGGCGCGGCGTGTGGCGAGTCACGCCGGCGTTGTGGGGTTGCTCGGAGTCGGAGCGCGGATGGAGTTCGCGTGTGCGGCTTGGGTGCGGTTCGGCGCGGGCATGTCGCGCTGGTGGGCCGCTCGGTTTGTCGGGCATGCTTGCTCCGAGCAGCAAGCATGCCACACGTAGGGGGCCGATCGGCGAACGCGACGCGCGGGCGGGTGCGGGCGTGGCGGTGTGTTTGGGCGCGCGTTGCTGCGATTGGGGTCGGGTTTCCTCGTTGGGCGGGTTGGACACCTCGCCGACCCCTCCGGGGTCGAGGGGATCAGGGGCGTGTTCCAGGGGGTGAACCCCCTGGCAACGGTCGTGCGCCCTCCGGGCGGGGAGGGGGAGTTGGGGTTGATCGCGGGTGGGGGTCTGTGGTTGAACGCACCGAGCAACGCCGCCGAGCCGGCGTGGCTCGGTGGCACAGTTTTGAGTGGCCCTGGGGCTGGGATTGTCGGCGTCGCGGAGGGCGAGGAGGTTGCGGGCGGCTTTGCGGGCGGTGTCGGGTGGGGTGTCGAAGAGGAGGCGGTTGAGTGCGGCCAGGGCGTCGGGGGCCGCGATGTCGGCGGCGGTTGCGAGGCGGAGGCGGGCGAGGGATCGGAGGCGCGCGATGGCGCGGGCTGTGGTTGGGTGCTCGGTCCAGTCGGCGAGC
>JACKHA010000018.1 GCA_020639215.1 Phycisphaeraceae bacterium | reverse complement strand
GTGGGCGTCGAGACATCCTGCCCCCCGAGGATGTACGGAAGATCCCCCAGCGCCTCCCCGCCCGACGGCGCCCCGCCCGACGACGCCCCCGAATCCAGCGACGCCAGCGCCCCGTCGTACGAGTCCGACCGGTAGTACACCTGCTTCGACGACGCCCAGCGAGCCATCGCCCCCGGCGCGTTCATCCGCACGTACCGCAACTGGAACCGCTCGCCCGATGGCGGGTCCACGCCCAGCAGCGTCATCGACGCCGACTCACGACCCCCGGCCTCGATGCGCACCGTCGAGTCCGGCTCGGTCACGCCCACCGCCGCGACGTACACCCGCTGCGGCAGCAGTTCGTTGTGCCGGGTGTCGGCCGACGCCGTCGCCGACGTCGCAAGCCCCGCCAGGATCAGCCCCAGCCCGACCAGTTGCGCCTGGTCGTCGTCGGCCGTCGCCGCCACCACCGCCCCCGTCGCCACCAGCCCCTGCCCGATGATCGCCTTCGCGACACGGACATCTTCCAGGTTCCGCCACGAGTGGTCCGCCGCCATCGCGTTCACGTCCGCCGCGATCGGGAACCGCCCGGCCTCGCGCCCATCGACCGTCACCCGCATCGCCGACTGGTCGCTCCAGGTGTTCACGCTGTAGTCGCTGATCGCCCCCGAGGGGCCGGTCGCGATTTTCGTCGGGGCCAGCCCGTAGTCCACGATGAGGATCGTGTTGGCCTCGCCCCGGTGCAGCGCCTCGACCGCGTCGGCAAGGTCGGGCCGCAGCGCGACCGCCTCCGCCAGTCGCTCCGACGCCCCGGTCTGGTCCCCGATCGCCAGCGAGGCCACGCCCGACAGGAAGTACCCCAGCGCGAAGTCGCTGTCGCGCACCTCGTACGACTCGAGATACCGGTCGCCCGCCCGCGCCGCCCGCTCGGCCAGTTCCCGCTGCGACAGACGCCGCCCCCGCTCGTTCTCCCCGAAGTCGCGCAGCAGGAACAGCGAGCCCTCCGCCGCCGCTCTGGCGTTGCCCCAGTCGCCGATCATCGCCTTCTGCACCGCGATGTAGGTGTACGCCAGTGCCTGCTCGAACGGCTCGCCCTTCCAATACCGCACGCCCTCGCCGAACACCACCGACGCCACCGTCCGATCCGCGTTGATCCCCTGCGTCCGCAGCACCTCGTACACGCGGTTCGCGTTGACCTCCGCCGCCCGCGCCTGCCCGTCGGCCAGGTCCACCTGCAGCAGGCGCACGCGGTCCAGCAGGCTGTTGTTCCCGCGCGTGTTCTCCGCCGACACGCCCGCGCCATACAACCGCGACCGAGCCGCCCCATACTCGCCAACCGCCGTCGTCTGCACCAGCGCCCGATCCGGCCCCGACGACGCGCACGCCCCAAGCGCAAGCGACGCCACGCCGAGCGAACCCGCCCAACGCCCCCGCCACCCACGCTCGCTCCGCCTCATTCCCATCGCCGTGCTTTCGATCCCGCCCTCAGTACTCAGGCCCCCAGCCCTCGCGCCCTTCGCGTCCTTCGCGTTCCACCCGCGTTACACCGTTGCCCGCTAGTCCCACGACCGCCCAAACGCCGCCCGCTTGATCTCGAACGAATCTGCCCACGCCAGCGCCCCCGTCTCCAGGTCCGTGATCCGGTACTCGCACAGGTAAAAGTCCGTCCGGTGCGCCTGGCCCGACCGCGTCGCCGACCGGAACACCGCGTCCATCACGTGCGTCGGGGCCCGATTCGCCGCGGCCCCGGCGTCGAATCCGAGCGCCCGCAGTTCCTCCAGCCGCTCCGCCGGGATCACGAACGCCAGGTTCCGGTCCCGCCCCAGTTCGATGATCGGCAGCGAGTTCCGCACCCTGTCCATCAGGTACCACTGCTCGCTCACCGGGATCACGTCGCTCGATAGGTTCGTCACCCGTTGGATCGCGATGGTCATGGGCGCCGAGTCCGCCCCGCGCGCCGCCAGAAACTCCGAAGCCCGCAGCTTGGCCGACATCTGCGTGGTAATCTCCTCGATGTCGTCAACAGTCAGACGCGTCGAAGAGGCCCCGCCGGGCGCCGAGGCGCAGGCGGGGAGGCCCAGGCCGAGCCCGACAACAGCGAGACCGATCGCAAGGGTTCTGGCCGCGACAAGCACCGCCACGCCCCCGCTCACCGCTTGCTCTGGTAGTCACGCAGCCACAACACCTGGCCCGTGTCGAAGTTCACCAGCTGGAACGTGACCAGGTACATGTTTACGTCCCCGCGCCCCCGCTCCACGCGGTACATGGTCCCGTTCAGGAAGTACGTGTTGGCCTCGTCGAATCGGGCCGGGTTCGTGGGCGAGTTGACCTCGCGCCGCCGCAGCTCGTCCAGCTGCGACCGCCCGATCAGGAACCGGAAGTTGTTGTTGAACGTCCGCGAGCGGAGCAGGTTGTTCTTGATCTTCTCGCGCACCAGCTCGAACTCGCTGCTCGAGATGATCCCCGTCTCGTTCTGGATGTCCCCGAAGATGATCGTCGGACGCCCGGGCGCCTCCGTGAACTCCGGGATCTCCGGCAGGTCGATGATCAGCCCCTGGGCCGCCTCGTCGGCAAACGCCATGTAGTCCGCCGGCAGGATCCGCGGGTCGTAGTGCTCGGCCCGGGTCGTGGCCTCGATCGGGACCCGCCCACCGGACGTGCCTCGCGGCGGCGGGGGCGTCGAGGCGCAGCCCGCGCCCAGCATCGCCCCGCAGGCCACCGTGCCGGCCAGCAGCAGCACGCCCGCCCGAGGGCGGAGGGACGGAATCGGACTCGGTCGGTTTCGCATGGGTTGATCCTGGTCGGAACGGCCCGGGGGCGGGCCAGACTGGGTGCGTTCGTGCCGCCGGGGAACGGTACCCGGGGCACCGGAATCGAGGCGACAATCGCCCGCCGTCCCGCAGGCCTCGGGGCCAGACCGCCCCCGGGCGGGGTCCGCTGACGCCGGGGCGGGCCCGCCGTCCCCGCCTCCCCGGATCGGCGTCCCCGCGCCCCCGGATCGGTGGTACAATGGTGAAGAATCGGTGAAGACCGCCGCGCTTTGCTTGCACCGGGTGCGCGGTTTTCTGATAGAGTGCTCGAACGCGTGATGGATGGGTTGGTCGGGAACCGGCGGGCTCCCGGCGCATCTGGATGGTCGGTCGTGGGTTCCAGCGTGGAACTCCCGCCCAGCAACTGCGTACATGCTCCTCTAGACGCCCGCCGCGTCTTGCCAGGGGCCACGAACCTCCAAAGGGCGTTCTGCCCGCCAGGCGTGCAACGCAAGGTTCAATCAAAGGTCAGGAGGCTGTTCGGATGAATCTCACCCGCCGGAACCGCTCACGCGGCTTCACCCTCATCGAGCTGCTGGTCGTCATCGCGATCATCGCGCTGCTCATCGGCATCCTGCTGCCCGCCCTCGGCAAGGCACGCAAGGCCGCCCGCAACGCGATCTCGTTCTCCAACCTCCGCCAGCTCAACCAGATCCACCACACCTACGGCGCCGAGAATCGCAGCGGGTGGGTCAACCCCTTCTGGTGCTCCAACGACTCCTCCCTCATGCCGCGCGTCCAGGTGCTCGGCAACATGCTGATCCCGCAGGACGTCGCCCAGATCGTCAAGCCCACCAGCGGCTACGTCTTCGAGTTCGACGACGGCGACCCGTGGTCCCACGAGTTCTTCGCCGTCCACTGGGCCTCCATGGCCATGTCCTGGGCCAACTCGGGCGACTACGCCAACAACTCCCAGTGGAACCCCTCCGATCGCGAGCCCATCCAGCGGGCCGACGAACTCGAGAATCGCTCCGAGCAGGTGCTCCACGACACCTCCTACTGGTACAGCCCGACCATGTGGACCGCCTCGCAGCGCTACAGCACCGCCACGGTCGGCGCCATGGGCACCCGCACCCGCACCCAGGCCGGCGTGAGCAACGGCCCGGCCCAGCAGTGGTTCCGCCGCAACACCATCGATGAGGTCGCCGCGCCCTCCAGCAAGGTCGTCATCTGGCAGCGCTTCGACGTCAACAACGAGCGCCGCACCGAGTACACCTCGGACCTGAACGGCAGCACCACAAACTCGCTGCCCGATCGCCAGCTCCCGCCCTCCTACAACAACCCCACCGCCCGCACCAACATCGGCCTGGCCGACGGCTCGACGTACACCTACTCAATGCGCGACCTCTACAACCGCCTCCAGGACCCCAACCAGAACGCCCGCGAGCCCTTCCGCCCCGCCGGCATGTGGGACCCCAACACCTCCACCCTCGGCGTGCCCGACGGCATGGGCTTCAGCGCCATCGGCCAGGGCAGCGACAACCACCAGCTCGCCTACGACGGGCTCGAGAACGGCCAGCCGATCCCGACCCAGTCCGGCAGCGGCAACACCGGCCTCTACCCCGCCTTCTTCTGGGCCACCCGCGACGGCATCAAGGGCCGCGACGTCCAGCTCTAACTGCTCTCGCATCTGAACGCGACTCTCGGGCGGCCGATCCAACAGGATCGGCCGCCTTTTTCGTGCGCCGTCCAACCCCGCTCCCGCCCCCACCCACGAGCCGCGCGGCTCGTGAGAAAGGATCGCACAACCGCGGGCTCGCGCCCCGTGGCTCGTGCGCGGAGGATCAACCACCCGCGCACCTCACTCGTGGAACACCGCGATCCGCTCCAGCCCCTTCCGCGTGATCGCCGGCACCACCGCGTCCTCCGCCGCGTACCCAACCGGGATCAGGAGGTACGCCCGCTCGTGGTCCGGTCGCCCCAGCACCTTCGACAGGAACCCCATCGGGCTGGGCGTGTGCGTCAGCGTCGCCAGCCCGGCGTGGTGGGCCGCCGCCAGCAGCAGGCCCACCGCGATCCCCACCGACTCGTTGGTGTAGTACGTCATCCCGCCGTCGTCGTCCTTGGCGAGTTTGAACACGACGATCAGCCACGGCGCGACATCCAGGAACGCCTTGTCCGCGTCGGTGCCGAACGGGGCCAGGTCCGCCAGCCACTCGGGCGAGGCCCGACGCTCGTAGAACTCCCGCTCCTCCTCCTCCGCGGCCACGCGGATCCGGTGCTTCAGATCCGCGTTCGACACCGCCACGAACCGCCACGGCTGCTTGTTCGCCCCGGACGGCGCGGTCCCAGCGGCGGCGATGATCTGCTCGATCGCCTCGCGCGCCACCGGGCGGTCGGAGAACATGCGGACGGTCCGCCGACGCCGGACGATGTCGTGGAACCGCCGGGCGGCCTCTTCCGGCGGCACGCCGGGGTCGTAGCGTTCGAGGGGGATGTGGTCGGGCGGCAAGGCCATGCGACGCCTCCCTGTTCGAGGGTTCTGGGCGGAAGGATGGTCGGGAACAAATCCGCCGACCGCCCACATATTCCCCCCTCGCCGGTGTCGTTCCAGTGGGGGCCGCGCCTGTCCGACCCCCCGAGTGCCGCACGCTAACCACCGCCGGGCCCGGACGCCCGCCAAAGGAACCCGCCATGAACCACCGCCGCCGCACCACGCCCGGAACCCTCGCCGCCGCCCTGGCCCTGCTCGCCGGCTCGGCCTCGGCCCAGACCACCCAGCCGACCGGCGACTCGCCCCGGGGAGACGCCAGGAGCGTGCCGGGGTCCTATGTCAGCCTTGTGGGCGACGCGCCGCTCGAGGGGCCGATGGTCTGGCCGGTGAAGGAGAACGCGGCCCCGGTCTACTGGCGGGCCTTCATGCTGGCCGCCACCGACGACGAGCTCAAGGGCACCGATTGGTCGGCGATGCTGCGGACGCCGGGCCAGGGCGACTACGCCCTGACCGAAGCGGAAACGACGGCCATCGGGCACGCCAGCGGCGTCATCGGCGCGCTGCTCAAGGCGGCCGAGGTCGAGGGCTGCGACTGGGAGGTGGACTACGAGGACGGCATCGGCGCGCTGCTGCCGCACCTGGGCCCGCTGCGCAACGGGGCCCGCCTGCTGGCGGTGGACGTGCGCCGCTGCGTCGCCGAGGGCGACCTGGACGGCGCGGTCGATCGCCTCGTCGCGATGCACGCCCTGGCCCGCCACGCCCGCGTGGACGGCGTGCTGATCAGCAGCCTGGTGTCCGTGGCCATCTCCTCGCTCACCGCCGATCAGTCCTCGTTCCTGCTCGGGCAGGTCGCCATCACCGCCGAGCAGCGCGACCGCCTGCTGGCGGCCATCGAGGCCTACGACGGGCAGGACCCGTTCGCGATCAGGGCGGCGGTCCGCAACGAGGGCCAGTGGCTCACCGCGTGGCTGGCCGAGATGGCCCGCCAGGGGCGCCTCAGGGAGCAGCTGGACCAGTTCTTCGCGCTGGGCGAGGGCAACGACGCCGGGGAGCTGGAGCGTCTGCGCCGGATGTCGGACGAGGAAGTGGTTGCGGACCTGCTGCTGTGCCGCGGGTACTACGACGACGTGCTCGCGGTGTGGAACGAGCGTGACGCGGTCGAGCGGACGGGCCTGCTGGGCGAGACGATCCCGCAGGGGCGGTACGGGCGGTTCGCGCAGTTCCTTGTGCCCTCGCTGGCCAAGGTCCGCGAGGCGGACGATCGCGGGCGGGCCCACCTGGAGACGAGCCGGCGGGAACTGATGCAGGAGCAACTGGCCCCGTCAAACTGACGCCCGACGCGCGTGACCACCGCGGATGCTCGGGCTGGATGCCTCGATGCCTCGTGCCTTGGTGCCTTCCTCGTCAATCCTCGGTCGGAATCCCGCCGGTTGCTGGTAGAGTGAGGAGTCGATGGCGACGGACCGCGACCTGCTCGTGTCGATCGCCCGGGGCAGCGACGCCGCCGCCCGCGAGCTGTGGGCCCGCCACGCGGGGCGACTCCGCGCATTCCTGTTGGCGTTGGCGCCGGGCGGGCCGGTGGACGCCGACGACGTGGTGCAGCAGACGTTCTGCCGCATCCTCGAAACGAGCGTGGCTCGCCTGCGGGACGTTGAGGACGGTGCGGCGTGGCTGTTCCAGGTCGCCCGCAACATCGCGTTCAACGAGCGGCGCGCCGGGAAGCGGGAGCGCGAGCGCCTCGGGAAACGGTCCCGTTCGCGGGGCGCGGGCGACAGCGCTCCGGGCGGCGCGATCGCGGGCTCGCGCGACACGTACGACGCCACCGCCCACGACGCGGCCCTGCACGCCGCCCTCCGGAGCCTGATGCCCGACATGCGCGACGTGGTGCTGCTCAAGCACGTCGGGGGGCTGACGTTCGAGCAGATCGCGCTGGCCACGCAGACCAATCGGAACACCGCGGCGTCGCGGTATCGCGCGGCGATGGGGCTGCTCGAACGGGCGCTGCGGAAGCAGGCTGCGCCAGAAAGCACCACGATCGCCGTCGCCCCGGCATCGGATCGGCGCGGGGCGACGCCCGCAACGGAGGTGTCCCATGGGTGATCGACCCGGCACACTGGAAGCGCGCCTGGACTCGTTCGGGCGGGCGCTCGGCGGCGGCGAGGTGGGCGCGGGCGGCGCTCCCGTCTTTGCACCGCTCCCCGCTGCCGCGGGTGGGGCGGGCGCCCCGGACGCGTTCATGCGGGCCGTGGCGGCCCGGCGGCTGTCGATCATCGGGGTGTGGAGCGGGGCGGTGATCGGCGGGCTCGGCGTCGCGGCTCTGATCGTGATCCTCGCGCTGAGCGTGCCGAAGCCCGAGCCGGCCCCGCCGCCCCCGCCGGCGGTGCGTTTCGACGAGGAGCCGACGTTCTGGAACCTCCGCCCCGGCGTGGAGGACCCGGCGGTGCTGGAGCGGATCGGTGGGCCGCAGGATTCCTCGGCCCGGCTCCGGGGTGAGCGGGTTGAAGCCCCGATCGGGGTCCGCCCCGGCTCGTGGCCGCAGGACGTCTCGCCGAGGTGAACGTGGTGTGCCGAGGCGTCTCGGGCGGGACTCGCCCGACTTGACCCGCGCGTGTGCCCGCCCACGATCCAGTGTGCCAGACGCCGCGGCGGACCAGATCGAGCATTGGGCCGACGCCATCGAGGCCGCCATCGCCGGCTCGCGCTGGTTCGATCGCGTCCGCGTCCTTCGCGAGACGGGCTCGACCCAGGACGCCGCGCGGGCGGCGGGGGGCGGACGCCCGGGCGTGATTGTCGTGGCGGGACGCCAGACCACCGGACGCGGTCGCCAGGGGCGGGCGTGGTTGCAGCGGGGCGATTTGGGTGTGGCCGCAACGTTCGTGGTCGGGCTGGAAGCCGACGCCGGGGCGAGCCGGCGGATGTCGATGGTGGCGGGGCTGGCAGCGCTCGACGCGTGCCGGGCGTGCGGGGCGACGGGTGCGGGGATCAAGGCGCCAAACGACGTGGTGGTTCTGGACGCGGGCGTGGCGAGCGGGCACCGGAAACTTGCCGGTGTGCTGGTCGAGCAGCGCGACGGGTTGGCGTGCGTGGGGATCGGGCTCAACGTGCTGCAGGGTTCCGGGGACTTCGACGAGCCGATCCGCGAGACGGCGACGAGCCTCGCCATGATGGGCGCGGAAGCGGCGAGGATCGACGTGCTATGTGCGCTGGTGAGGTCGATGGACGAGTGGATGTCGGCGGACACGGGCGACATGGAGCGTGCGTGGTCTGGGGGCGTCGTGGGCGGGGGTGCGAGTTCGTCGGCGTCGAGCGTCCGACCGGGATCGGCCTGAGTACCGGCTATCCGCCCAGGGCGGCGTGGCGCGGGCACGTCACGAGGTGGTCGTTGACCATGCCCACGGCCTGCATGTAGGCGTAGCAGATGGTGGGGCCCACGAACGTGAAGCCGCGTTTGCGGAGGTCCTTGCTCATGGCGATGGACTCGGGCGTCTCGGCGGGCACGTCGGCGAGTTGCTTGTGGCGGTTGATGATCGGGCGCCCATCGACGAACCGCCAGATGTAGTCGTCGAAGGTCGCGAACTCGCGCTGCACGTCGAGAAACGCGCGGGCGTTGGCGACGGCGCCCTCGACCTTGCCGCGATGGCGGACGATGCCGGGATCGCGGAGGAGCTTGTCGATGTGGGACGGGCTGAAGCGGGCGACGCGGGCGGCGTCCCAGCCGGCGAACACGTCGCGGTAGCGGGGGCGCTTCTTGAGGATCGTGTCCCACGAGAGGCCGGCCTGGGCCCCTTCCAGCACGAGGAACTCGAAGAGCGTCGGGTCGTCGTGGCGGGGCACGCCCCACTCGGTGTCGTGGTAGGCGATCGCCGGGTCGTTCTTCGCCCAGTCGCAGCGGGCGGACGCGGGATCGGTTGGTGCGGTCTTGGGCATGGCGGGCGAGTCTACGCTTGGCCCGATGACGCAGGCGGGGGGCCAAGCGGGGGAGCGGCGGACGCGCGAATCGGTTCCCGCGCGGGCTCCGGGCGGGCTCGGGTCGATCGTGCTTGCAGCGCGTGACATCAAGCTGGCGCACTCTGTGTTCGCGCTGCCGTTCGCGGTGCTCGCGGCGTTCCTGGCGCGCGATCCGGCGGCGGGCTGGGATCGGTTTGCGGGGCAACTCGGGCTTGTTGTTGTGTGTATGGTCGCGGCCCGGACGTGGGCGATGCTGTTCAACCGGCTCGTCGATCGGGGCTTCGACGCGGCGAATCCGCGGACGGCGGGGCGTGCCGTGGCGTCGGGAGCGCTGGGCGTCGGGCGGGCGTGGGGTCTGGCGGCGGGCAGCGCGGCGCTGTTCGTCGCGTGCGCGGGGCTCTTCGGGGTGCTCTTTGCCAACTGGTGGCCCGTGGTGCTGAGCGTGCCCGTGCTGGCGTGGATCGCGTTCTACTCGCTGACCAAGCGGTTCACGCTGCTGTGCCATGTGTTCCTGGGCGGGGCTCTGGCGGCGAGCCCATTGGCGGCGGCGGTGGCGATCGAGGCGGGGTCGTTGGTGGGCGTCGGGAGCGCCGCGCTGTGGTGGCTGGGCGCGATGGTGCTGCTGTGGGTCGCCGGGTTTGACGTTGTGTACGCGCTGCAGGACATCGAGTTCGATCGGTCGGCGGGGCTGCGGAGCGTGCCGGCGAGGCTGGGATGGCGCGGGGCAGCGTGGGCGGCGCGCGGGCTGCATGTGTTTGCGGCGGCGGCGCTGGTCATGGCCTGGGTGAGCGAGCCGCGTTTCGGATTGGTGTTCGGGGCCGCGGTGGTCGTGGTGCTCGGCGTGCTTGCTCTGGAGCATGTCGTGCTGGCGCGGCGCGGGGAGCGTGGGCTGGAGATGGCGTTCTTCACGCTCAACGGCGTGGTGTCGTGTGTGCTTGGAGCGGCGGGGGTTGTTGATGTTGTGGTGTGAGAGGGGGCTGAGGGGCGGGTGCGGTGGAACGCTGGGGTGGCGGGGTGGTTGCGCGTTTTTGAGGTGGGGAGGCGATTGCCCCCTCCGCCCGCGTCGCTTGATTTGAGGGTGGGCCTTGCGGGCACCTCCCCCGCACGCGGGGGAGGGGACGCGGCGGCCGCGGGTTTGGGGCGTTTTGTGTGGGCGATGATGGCGTTGGCGGCGCGGCGGGCGGTTTCGGGTGGGGTGTCGTAGAGGAGTTGGTGGAGGCGGGCGAGGGCGTCGGGGGCGGATTGGAGGGCCGCGGTTTCGAGGCGGGATTGGTGGAGGGCGCGGAGGCGGGTGAGGTAGTGGGCGACGGTGGGGTGCTCGGCCCAGTCGAGGAGTTGGGGGAGGGTGAGGGCGGCGCAGGCGGCGACGGTGGGGAGGGAGATGGCGGGTTGGAGGTAGTCTTCGAGGAGAGCGGCGAAAGCGGGGGAAGTGGGATCCAAGAGGGCACTAGGCATTGGGCACTGGGCACTCGGGGGGGAGGCAGGGGGCGTTTGGCGGTGGGCGGTCGGGGTGGAGGGCGGGGCCGCGTGGTTGGTGGTGGGGGCGGGCGGGGTGGTGGTGGGCATGGGGGACGCTAGCGGGCGGTGCGAGCGTTGTCGGCCTGGAAGGCGGTATGGGCAGGAATTGGCGCACAAGGGCGCTCGTGGCGCGCGAGGTTTTTGGGGCCGTGGGTGGAGGTGGGGGCGGTGTTGATCGGTGCCGACTTGATCCGCGGACTGCGGATGTCGGTGGCACGTCGCGGGTGGGGTCGATGCGGCGTTGGCTCGTCAGCGGGCTGCTGCGCCGAGGCGAGTCCGAGCGACGGCGAGCTGCGCGTCGGTGAAGAAGGCGCGCCACTCCGGGCGTGACGCGATCGCCTCGGCGGAGAGGTCGAGTCGGTTCTTCAAGGCGAGCGTGCCGAAGCCATCCGAGATTGACGGCGCGTCGAGCAACGCCCGGACGGCGTCGAACGGCCCCTGCTGCTCGATCATCTGGACGAATCGGGTCGGGTTGTAGCGGAGGCGTCGGCACTCGGCCACGGCGTCCATCAGCACCTGCTTGAAGCGTTGCTCATCAGGCGACATGGCGGGAGTCTACCACGCGCGGGCGATGGGGTTGTTGGCCCGATCGCGGGGACGGCGGCGCTGCCTGGGCGTGGCATGGTTGCGGAGCCCGCGCCCGGCGCCCGACGCGCGAGGTGTGGTATGTTGTCCGGCGTCGTCCGAGTTCACGCGACCGCTTCTCACGTCATGCACAGATTCGGAGGCACGATGTCCGACACGAACCAGCCGGGGAGCGATCCATTGGCTCTGTCAGATGGCTCGCAGAGCGCCGACGCGGGCGTGCTGATCGAGGCGATCGATGGGCGCGACGCCGAGGCGTCGCGCGAGTGGCTCGACAAGGCCGACGCGGCCGACGCGGTGCACGCGCTGGCGGGACTGAGCGACGCCCAGCGGGCGGTGCTGCTGGAGCTGGTCCCGTCGGACGTCGCGGCGGACGTGGTGGCGATGCTGCCCGAGCCGCAGGCGATCGACGCGATGGAGGAGATCGACGCCTCGAAGGCGGCGGAGATCCTGGAGGAGATGCCCAGCGACGAGCGGGCGGACGTGATCAAGGCGATGGACGAGGACGACGCCGAGGCGATCCTCACCGCGCTCGACGCCGACACCGCCGAGAGCATCCGCAGCCTCGCGGCCTATGAGGAGGGCTCGGCCGGGGCGATCATGCTCACGGAGTACCTCGCGTTCTCCGAGACGCTCACGGTCCGCGACGTGCTGGCGGACCTCGAGCAGAACGCCGAGCGGTACGGCGACTACAACATCCAGTACACGTACGTGATCGACGCGTCGGGCGTGCTCCGCGGCGTGCTGCCGCTGCGGAATCTGCTGCTGGCCCGGCGGAGCACGGCGCTGTCGGAGGTGATGATCGCGAGGCCGATCTCGGTTCGCGACACGCTGGGGATCGACGATCTGCGCACGATCTTCGACGAGTACGCGTTCATGGGCCTGCCTGTGGTGGACGAGCAAGGCCGCCTGCTCGGCGTCGTGCAGCGAGTGGACCTGCAGATCGCCGACGCCGAGGAGGCTGACAACCTGTACCGCCAGTCGCAGGGCATCGTGGGCGGCGAGGAGCTGCGCAGCATGCCGCTGCTGCTGCGGTCGCGCCGGCGGCTGGCGTGGCTGAGCGCGAACATCGTGCTGAACATCATCGCGGCCAGCATGATCGCGCTGCAGCAGGACACGCTGGAGGCGGTGATTGCGCTGGCGGTGTTCCTGCCGATCATCTCGGACATGAGCGGCTGCTCGGGCAACCAGTCGGTTGCGGTGACGATGCGGGAACTGACGCTGGGCATCCTGCGCCCGAAGGACGCGATGCGGGTGCTGGTCAAGGAGGGCCTGCTCGGGCTGCTCAACGGCTGCGCGCTGGGCCTGCTCATCGGCGGCGTGGCGTACCTGTGGAAGGGCAACATCTATCTCAGCGGCGTGGTCGGCGTGTCGCTGGCGCTCAACACCATGATCGCGGTGTGCTTCGGCGGGCTGATCCCGCTGCTGCTCAAGAAACTCAAGGCCGATCCGGCGCTGGCTTCGGGGCCCATTCTGACGACGATCACGGACATGTGCGGGTTCTTCATCGTGCTGAGCATCGCGTCGACGATGGTGTCGAGGTTGGCGTAGAGAATGCGTCCACGGGTTGCGCTGCGCTCCACCCGTGGCGACAACCCTGCGCCCCGATGGGGCGGAGAAGGCGGCCTTGTTGCTCGCAGGGGCTCCCTGCCTACAGACTCGGCCCCAGCAGGATCGCGTTGAGCAGCAGGCGGCGTGGGCCGAGCAGGAACGCGCGGTTGGTCACGTCGTCGGACAGGCAGATGATGTTGCCGCGGCCCAGGGAGTGGTGGGTCATGAACGGCGTGCCGGCGATGAGGCGCCGGTTGCGCTCGGAGATCAGGCCGCCGATATAGCCGCCCTGGTCGAAGCGGGCCACGACGTAGCCCGAGTCGCCCACGGGCAGGCGGCGGCCGCCGTCCTTGAGCACGCCGATCCAGGGCGAGGCGCCCGCGTTGGGACCGGCGCCGGGGCGCATGGCGACGGTGAGCGGGTGGGTTGCGTCGAGGGTCGCGGCGAGCATCGCGCCGGGGACGGCGTCCTCGAGCTGGCGCTCGCGGCGCTGCTCGAACGTGAGGGTGCTGGGGGCGGGGCGGTCCTCGGGCTTCGGGCCGGGGATGTTGCTGTCGCTGAGTTCCAGCATGGTGCCGCTGGCCCAGGAGGCCGCGGAGCCGGAGGCGATGAGCGTGCCGCCGGCGCGGACCCAGTCGCGGACGCGGTCGGCGGTCGAGCCGGGGAGCGTGGTCGCGTCGGGCAGGACGATGACGTTGAGTTGGGCCAGCGTCTCGGCGGAGAGTTGCGAGGCGTCCATCGCGGTGTGGGGGATGCGGAACTCCTGGTCGAGCAGGAACCAGTGGTGCCCGAAGGAGTAGGAGTCGCCCCCGCCGCGGATCAGGGCGATGCGGGGGATGTCCCACGGGGTGTTGGCGTTGTTGCCAAGGGCCGGGCCCTCGTCGGTCAGGCCGGTGGCGGCGGGGGCGACGCGGAGGCCCAGGGCGCGGGCGTAGGCGAGGAAGTCGGCGAGTTTCGCGGCGTCGTTGCGGAGGCGGTGGGCGATGATGGAGCCGCGCGGGAAGCGGGTGTCGCCGATGGCGATCGGCTCGTCGGCGATGCGGAGGGAGAGTTCGAGTTCGATGGCGCGGCCGAGGAGTGCGGGGGCGAGGTAGGCATCGGTGTCGATGAGCCAGGCGGTTGGGGGGGTGTCAGGGCCGAGTTCAGCGAGGCGCTGCTCGGCGGCGGCGGCGCGGATGGCGTCGGCGATTGCGGGCCACGTGCGTGGCACAAACTCGTCGTCGCGCAGGGCGCGAACGGGCGCCAGGAACTCCTCGTCGGAGTATGCCGCGTCGAGGCCGAACGAGATCGGCAGGCTCCACGCCGTGATGTCGTAGGTCTCGTTGTCCTCGACGAACGTGGACCGCTCGAACAGCGCACGGGCCAGACGCCCCAGCGCCTGGTCCGTTCGGACGACGAGCGTCCCGTTGGGGAGCGTGCTCGAAGGTGTGGCCTCGCCCGTGCGGTATGAACGCAGCCCGCGCGCGTCCCACTGCCCCGTGAGGCGTTCGACGACGATCCCCTGACGCCGGCACAGGTCGACCATGCGGGCCGTCGCCTCGGGGTCGGAGGAGGGCAGGATGAAGTAGGTCTCGGCGTTGGCCCGGGCGTGCTCGACGGTGTCGGTGAAGAAGCGTCGGAAGCGGGCCAGTTGCTCCGCGCGGCGGTCGGCGGTGGTCTGCACGAACGCCATGTTGAGGATGAAGTGGTGGCGGGTGCGCTCGAGCAGCGTGAGCGTGTGGGAATCGGTGACCTCGACCGCGACGCCGGCGAAGCCGTGCCCGGCCTTCTCGTTGAGCAGCCCGACCGCGCCCTGGTAGCACGGCAGCACCTTGCCGTAGCCGGGGTACAGGTAGTCGAAGCGTTCCTCGGTGGCGAAGAGCAGGCCGTCGGCGTCGAAGCGGTCGGCGCCGGAGCCGCCGTAGATGTGGACCCACTCGACGGTCTCGGCGGGGATGTTCTGGTTGTACGGCTTCTCGCCTGCGCCGAAGAAGAACGGCGAGGAATAGCCCTGCTCGTGGTTGTCGACGTGCAGGTGCGGCAGGTACTCGCGGTACGCCGCGACGCGGGCGCGGCTTTCGGGCTGGGTCAGCCACAGCCAGTCGCGGTTGAGATCGAAGAAGTAGTGGTTGGTCCGCCCGCCGGGCCAGGGCTCGTGGTGCTCGGCCGCGGCGTGCATGGGGTTGGGCACGCGACCGACGGTCTGCTCGTAGTGGGCGACGTAGCGCGAGCGCCCGTCGGGGTTGATGCACGGGTCGATCACGACCACGCAGTTGCGCCGGAGTTCGTCGGCCTCGGGCCCCTCGGCTGCCGCGAGCGTGTACGCCGAGATGAGGGCGGCCTCGACGGTGCTGGCCTCGTTGCCGTGGACGGAGAACGAGAGCCAGGCGATGGAGGGGTTGGCGTCGATGATCGCCCGGGCGTCGGCATCGGAGATAGCCGGATCGGCCAGACGCCGGTTGGCGGCCTTGATGTCTTCCAGGTTCGCCAGGTTCTCCGGGCTGGAGATGGTGGCGATGACCAGGCCGCGGTCCTCGTGGGTGCGCCCGTACTCGCGGACGACGATGCGGTCGGAGAGGTCGGCCAGCGTGTTCAGGTACGCGATCACGTCGTGGTGGCGCGTGAAGCGGGAGCCGAGGGGGTAGCCGAGAAAGGCCTCGGGGGAGGGCACGTCGGGGTCGTAGTTGTCGCCGGGGAAGCAGGCGAAGGGCGCGGCCGGGTCGCCGCCTGGCTGGGCGGTTGGGAAGGTGGTGGGGGTGGAGGTCTGGGCGAGGGCGGGGGCGGTGCCCGTGAGGGCGACGGCCGCGCTCGCGAGAAGCGCGGCGACGAAGAGGGAGTTGGAACGGGACGAACGACGGGCCGGGCGACGAATCCGCATCTCTGCCTCCGCTGAAAGCCGGTTGTACCGGTGGGGAGAGGCATTGTGGCGGATCGGGGCGGGGGATTCCAGTGGGATTCGCCTACTCGGAGGAACTCGGCGGCGGTGGTGACGGCACGAGCGGGTCAAGCAGGGCCCGCAGCGCCGGGATGTGCGTTGTCGCGACTCGCCACACGAGATCGTCCTCGACCTCGCCGTACTCGTGCGCCAGGATGTGGCGCTGGGCGACGATGGGACGCCAGGCGATTTCGGGGTGGGCGTCTCGGAAGGCCCTCGAAATGCGTCTGGCTGCCTCTCCGACGATCTCGATCTGGCGTTCCACTCCGGATCGCAAGAGCGGGTCCGTACGGTACTGATCGAACGTGCGTCCGTCGACAAAGCGGATCACAAGGTCGCACGCGTTCCGCATGTCAAGAAGCAGCGCGGCGTCGCCAGCGTCAGGCCGCATACAGCACCCGGCGGCTCGCCATGATCGACTCGCGCCGGAACGGGTTCCGCAGCACGCCCGCGGACAGAAGATCGACCGGCCGCCCGAAGATCGCCGCGAGTTCGTCGGTCATCTCGGGCCAGTCCCACGTTGAGGTCGTCGCGTCCGGCTCGAAGATCGCGAGCACGTCGGCATCGCTGCCGGGCGTCGAATCGCCGCGCGCCAGCGAGCCGAAGAGCCAGAGTTCTCGGATGCCCCATCGTTTGCAGAACGCGGCGATGGACTCGGAAGATGGAGCGTCGGCGGGCATCGCCGCCATTCTATCGACCGACGCCCGCCCGCTCACGTCCTGCCCACCGTAATCCCCGTCGTCCCCTCGCCCGCCCGCATCCGCTCGGCCGCCATCTTCTCCCACCCGCTGCCGAGCTCCCCCAGCGGGTCGGGCGGCACGATGTCCACCTTCTTCTCGCCCAGTTTCGCCTCGCCCCGCTCCACGCGGCCCTGGAACCGGCGGCACTCCTCCAGCAGCGCGGGCAGGATCTGGTCCTCGGTCACGTTCGCGACCCGCTCGCCCTGCACGTAGATGATGCCGCGACGATCCCCGGCGAACACCGCCACGTCCGCGCCCTCGGCCTCGCCCGGGCCGTTGACCACGCAGCCCATCACCGCCACCTTCATCGGCAGGCGGATCTCCTTGGCCAGCGTCTCGCGCACGTCCTTGACCAGGCTGAACAGATCGACCTGGATCCGCCCGCACGTCGGGCAGGCGATCAGTTCGGCCCCGGCCCGCTCGCGCAGGCCCAGCGAGTACAGCAGTTCCAGCCCGTCCTCGACCTCGCCGACGTGGTCGCTGGCGTACGAGATGCGGATCGTGTCGCCGATGCCGTTGGCCAGCAGCGTGCCGAGCGCGACGACCGAGCGGATCCGCCCGGTGTCCTGCGGCCCGGCGTGCGTCACGCCCAGGTGCAGCGGGTGCGGGAAGCGGGCCGCGATCTCGGTGTACGCGTCGATGACGATCGGGGCCGACATGCTCTTGGCGCTGATGACCACGTCGCGGAAGCCGCGCTCATAGAAGATGTCGAGGTACTCCTCGAGTTTGGTGATCATGATCGCCAGCAGGTAGCCGTGCTTGTGGTCGCCGAAGACGGCCCCGAGTTCCTTGAGGCGCTTCTGCTTGTCGCGGCGCTCGATGATCGAGCCCTCGTTGACGCCGATGCGGATCGGGATGCCGCGCCCGTTGTTGGCCTGCTTGCAGGCGTCGATGACCTCCTCGACCTGGGCCCGATCGGAGATGTTGCCGGGGTTGAGGCGGATCTTGTGGACGCCGGCCTCGATGGCCTCGAGGGCCCGCTTGAAGTGGAAGTGCACGTCCGCGACGATCGGGACCGTGGTCTGGGCCAGGATCTCTTTGAGCGCCTCGGTGTCCTTCTTCTCGGGGACCGCGAGGCGGACGATGTCCGCCCCTGCGGCGGCGTACCGCTCGATTTCCGCCACGCACTTGTCGATTTCGTGCGTGTAGCCGGCGGTCATGGTCTGGACCGAGACCGGCGCGACGGCGGTGGGGGAGGCGTCGGCCCCGGGCAAGCCGCCGCCGATCTGGACGACGCCCGTCCGCTCGTTGCCGACAAAGACGGGGCGAGTTGGGCGGCGAGGAACCATGCGATCGATGGTACGCGGAGGGGGTCGGGAGCGTTCGTTCGGACCGGCCTTCGCTTGCGCGACGCCCGAACTCGCGGCGAGCGCGAGGGACGCCGGACCTGAGGCTCCGCGAAGGTCCGGGTCGGGCGTCCCGGACGCTCCGGCCGCCCTTGCAGTCCTTGGATTCCCCGGCAGGTGGCAGCAGGTTTGAGCACCACGCCCGCGCTGCGCGTGGGCGTGCCACCCGGCCACCCCGCACGCGCACGCCCCGCCCTCCCCGGCTCTGCTCCGAATAGCATCGCTCCATGCCCACCCTCCCGGACCCGATCATGGTCGTCTCCGGCGTGCCGCGCTCCGGCACGTCGATGCTCATGCGGATGCTCGATGCCGGCGGAATCCCCCTGCTGACCGATGGCCAGCGGACGGCCGACGAGGACAACCCGCGCGGCTACTACGAGCTCGAGGCCGTCAAGGCCACCGCCCGCGACGCCGCCTGGGTCGCCGCGGCCCCCGGCAAGGGCGTGAAGGTCATCCACGCGTTGCTGCCCGCGCTGCCCCCGGGGCACCGCTACCGCGTGATCTTCATGCACCGCGACCTCGACGAGGTGCTCGCCTCGCAGCGTGCGATGCTGGAGCGGTCCGGGCGGGGCGGGGGCGGCGGCGTCGCGGCCCTCAAGCGCGTCTACGCCGCCCAGATCGAGGCGGCCCTCCGCTGGGGAAGGGCGCAGGACGGCCTGCTGGAGGTCGAGTATCGGCACGTGATCGAGTCGCCGAAGGAGGAGTCGGCCCGCGTCGCGGCGTTCGTTGGCACGCCCGATCGCGCCGACGCGATGGCGGCGGTCGTCGAGGCGGGACTGTACCGGAATCGCTCGTCGAACTAAAACGAATCGTCATTGAAGCTCGGGCGTGGGCATAGAGCCGATCGCGCGAGCGATCGAGTCTCCGCGTTCATGAATCCGATCGCTCGCGCGATCGGCTCTATCACCACGTCCGCGCCGGGTTGATGTGTCGGCCCATCACGCCGGCAGCGGCGCACCGTGCGCCTCACCCCACTCCGTCGCCCCGCGAAGAGGCTCAACATGCGGGCGGCTCGGGTCGGGGCGTGTCGCGAGCAGCGTCCGCGCTGTCGCCGCGTGCTCCGCGCCCTTCGCGGCGTCTCCCCGCTTGGCAAGCAGGCGGGCCAGGAACAGGTGCGCATCGACCATCCCCGGCCTCATCGACAGCGCGACCTGGAACGACTGGATCGCGTGCGGCCCATCCCCGAGCCACGCCAGCGCCGCGCCCAGCGTGTAGTGCGCCTCGGGATACCGGTGGCGCCGGTCCAGCGCGTCGAGGGCGGCCTCGGCCGCGGGCTCCCAGCGTCGCCGGGCCAGTTCCAGCAGCGCGCGGGCATGGGGGACGACCGGGCTGTGCGGGTCGATCGCCGCGGCCCTGGCCAGACGCCGCTGAGCATCGTCCCATCGTTCGAGGCGCGTGCAGGCCTCTCCGAGCGCGCACAGCACGTCGATCCGATCCGGGCTGGCCCGCTCGGCCTCTTCGAGCGTGCGGGCCGCCTCCGGCGCGTCGCCGCGGGCCAGAAGGGCGGAGGCCAGCAGCAGGCGCGACTCGATCGAGTCCGGCTCGCGTTCCGCGAGCGCGTGCAGCACGGGCAGCGCCTCGTCTGGCCGACCCAGCACGAGCAGGCAGTTGGCCAGATTCACCGCGAAACGCCGCTCGTCGGGCCACGCCCCGTGGAGACCGCGGAAGACGTCGGCAGCCAGGTGGTGGCGCGAGGTGGACATGTACACCACGCCAAGGTTCGACTTTGTCTCGCGCTCGCACGCCGCCAGGGCGGCCTCTTGATCGCCCGAGGACTCCTCGACGTACCCCAGATCCGCGAGCTGCCTCATCGCGTCGCGGGCCTCGAACGGGTCCACGCGAAGCTCGGCCGGGTGCAGCCCGGCCTCGCCGGGCACGTCGTCCCAGCTCGGGATGCGCGGGAGCGTCGCGGGGGCGTCGAGCGGGGCCTCGAGCGACTCGTGAAGAACGCGTCCGTCCATGTCCGCGCCCGCGGGCAGCCCCAGCAGCGAGAGGATCGTCGGCGTGATGTCAAGCAGCGTCGGGGCCTGCGGCGCCTCACCGGGGCGCACGCCCGGGCCGCCCATCACCAGCATCCCGTGGGGGCGGTGCCAGGTCGCGTCCATCGCGGCGTGCTCGTCGTCCGGGTCGGCCTGCACGCGCGGGCGGAGGTGGTCCGAGTGGAACCCGTGGTCGGACAGCACCACGACGGTCGTGTCGGGACCGGCCGCGTCGAGCAACTCACCCAGCATCGCGTCCTGCACGCGGTAGATCCCGTTCATCACGTGGCGGAACCGCTCGAAGTCTTTCGGCGACACGTGCTCCATCTTCGGCGGATGGAACTGCATGAAGTGGTGCCCGACCACGTCGATCGCCTCGTTGAAGACCAGCGTGCAGTCCCAGGCCGCCGACTCGCCCGCGTCGTCGGGCGACCTCAGCAGGTGCAGCGCGGCGTTCTGCACCGAGTGCGCCTGGGCGAGTTGGCCCCGCAGCAGGCCCAGACGCCGATCCGTGTCCGGGATCGAGTCGATCATCGGCACAAGGGCCCGCAGCTGGGCCCGCGAGATCGACGACGGGTGGACCCGCGCGCCGGCGATCGCATCGACCATCGACGCCGGGTGGACGGCTCCATCGGCCATCGCCCACGGACCGCCAGCCTTGGCCGGTCGCGCCTCCTGGAACAGGTTGGTCACGATGGCGCCGCGGATGGGCTCGCCCGGGTGGCTGGCGTACCACGACACCACGTTGGTGCGCAGGCCGCGCTGCGTCAGGATGTTCCAGATCGCCTTCGTGCGTCGCGTGGGCGAGCACGACGGGCGGAGCGTGCCGGTGCCCGGGTCGGGCTCGATGAAGTTCAGCACGCCGTGCCTGTCCGCGGTCTTGCCCGTGGCGATCGAGGTCCACAGCAGCGGCGAGAGCTTGGGATCGAGCGAGGCCAGATCGGCGCGGCAGCCGTTCCCGATCAGGCGGGCCAGATGGGGCATCTCGCCGCGCGCCAGCAGCGGGTCGATCAGTTTCCAGTCGGCGGCGTCCCAGCCGACGACGAGGACCCGTTTGGCGAGGCGGTCGGGCATGGGGGCCATGGTAGCGGGGACAAAAAACAGCACGGGCGGCCCGTGCGCCGCCCGTGCAAGGATTCACGATGTCGAAGGCCGATCGGGATCGATCAGCGGCGACGACGCCCGACGAGCCCGCCGAGGGCCAGCAGGGCCATGGAGGCCGGGGCCGGGACGACGCCCGCGCCGATGTCGGCACCGGAGTCCTCGTAGGCGTAGCCGATGATCTCGCGCGTGCCGGGGTCGGCGCCGAAGCGGAGCTGGACCCAGCCGTAGTTGGTGGCGCCGGCGAGGCTCTCGTTGATGAAGTTGAAGCCCAGGTAGTTGTTGTCGCTGTTGAGGTTCATCTGGGGATCGATGCTGACGCCGCCGGGACGCCCGTAGGTGCCGCCCGCGCCGATGGCGGTGCCGGCGGGGAGGTTGTAGGTGCCGCCGCCGATGTCCAGCCACGTCGTGGCGGTGGGGCCCCAGAGGTTGAAGCTGGTGCCGGGCGCGCCCGCAGAGTACGGATTGATGTCGTACCCGGCGAAGCCAGCGCCGGCGGTCGCGCCGGTCACGACGTCCATGTACAGGCCGCCGAAGTCATCGGGGATCACGATGCTGACCGGGCCGCTGTAGACCACGCCGGCGTGGGCGGTGGTCGCGACGGCGGCGGCGGCCGCAGCGCAGACGACAAAGTGCTTCTGCAGGCGATTCGACAGATTCGACATGATCTCGGTCCCTTCTCCAGGCCGCGGTTGGCGGCCTCAGACTCCCCGTTGTCACCCCCCTGGACCACCCAGAACGATGCGGGAGCCCGCAACGTGGTGCCACAACGGTACCCAGAATGTACCGCCACCCCGTTCGCGGGGCAAGAGCCAAATCGATGTTCTGTGAAATCCCACCCTTCCGCCCGAGAATCTGTCGGTAGACGCCCTGAATAGGTGGTTATGTCCGATAACCAGCGTCCGAGCCTCACGCCGATCGATCCGACCCACCCAATACACTCCGCCATGGCGTCGGAACCCGGTCCCGAACCGCTGACGGCTTCTCGGCCGGGCGACCCCGACGGGTCGCCCGGCGCCTGTCCCAGCGGGCCGGTCCGCGTCGAGGGCGACGTGCCGTGCCGACGCTGCGGGTACAGCCTTCTGGGCCTTGAGTGCGACGGCGTCTGCCCCGAGTGCGGGGCCCCGGTCCGGGTCTCGCTCATGGGCGACTACCTGGCGGCGGCCGACCCGGACCACATCTCCCGCCTGCTCCGCGGCGCGATGATGGTGGAACTGTCGGTCTACCTGGGGGTTCTGACCTGGTGCGTTGCCTCGCCGATCGCCATCGCGGTCATGGCTCCGGTGTGGTCGAGCTGGTGGACCGCCGCCGGCGGCCTTGTGAACCTGGGCCTGGCGTGGCTCGGGCTGCTCGGGTGGTGGCTCGTGGGGACCCGAGACCCGGGCATGTTCGCCGGCGGCAAGGGCGAATCGGCCCGGACGGCGCTGCGGGTGTGCGTGGTCGTCTCGGCGGCCACGAGCGTTCTCGGGGCGGGCGTCTCGGCGATCGGGCTGTTCGCGGCGACGCCGACGACCGCGGGCACGGTGGTGCGGGCCTCGACCGCCGCGGGCGCGATGGCGACCGTCGCGCTGTTCTTCGCCAGCGTCGGCTACGTGCGCGTGCTGGCGACCCGGATTCCGAGCTCTTCCCTGGCGGCGACCGCCCGGACCACGATGCGCCTGCCCCTCTGGATCCTGGGGATCGGCACGCCGGCGATGATCGGCACGGGCGTCCTGGGCGTGTCGGTGCCCCCGATGTGGCTGGTGACGATCCTGGCCGCCACCGGCGTGATGATCGCCGGGATCGTGTGGTTCGTGTGGTACTGCGCGATGGTGAGCGGGCTGCGCGACCGGCTGGAGACGGTGCGGGCGGTGATGCCCGAACTGGTTCTCGATTGAGCGTGCCGGGCGATCGAAAGGGACTCACCGCAGAGACACAGAGGACACAGAGAAAGGCAGCGGATCAGGATCAGAGCCCGGTATCAGTGCCGACACCTTTCGCGAGTTCCAAGCCTTCCTCTGCGCTTTCTGTGTCTCTGCGGTGAGTCCCTCACGGCAGGTTGACAGGGGCGCCACCGGTCAGGCGGCCGAGGCCCAGCTCGATCGCCGGCTTGGCGAGGATGACCAGCAGCGTGGCGGCGGCCAGGTACGGGCCGTAGGGCATGGCGCGCGACACGTGCCCGCGCGTGCGTGCGGCGGCCAGGACGACCCAGTAGATGCCGACGAACGCCGCGAGGAAGAACCCGAGCGTGGCGTCGATCCACCCGATGCACGCCCCGACGGCGGCCATCAGGTGCACGTCGCCCATGCCCATGGCTTCTTTGCCGAACGCGAGCGAGCCGAGGATCCGGACGCCCCACACCACGGCGCCGCCGATGAGGTAGCCCATCAGGGTCCCGCCGAGCGCGACGGCCCACAGCGGCAGTTTGGTCGCGGCCTCGCTCGCGCCCGTCGCGGAGTTGAACGTCCACGGCCCGCCGAGCCACCCGGCAAGAGCGGCCCCGGCCAGGGCGAGGCAGATGATCGGGCCGATGAACAGGACCTCCCGGATCATCTCGCGGCGTGCGTGCGGGTAGGCGAGCCACATCTCGGGATCGCCGACCACGTCGCCGGCGTCCCCCGCGTTCCCCGCGTCTGCGGCGGGCTCCTGCGCGGCATCCGCGTCCGCGTCGCGTGCGACGGGCTGGCGCACACTCAGCACCATCGCCCCGACGATCGGCCCGACGAGCACGCCGATCACGAGACCGACGAACGGGATCGCGTCGAGCATTGGGGCCGCGAGCAGGCCGATGGTCGCGCACACTCCGATGGCCGCGGCGTAGACGAGGATCGCCTCGCGGGCCTCTGGCGTGACACGGTGCTGCTCGCCGACGGGCAGGTCGTCGTCCACGCGGGCGGGCGGCGGTGGGGGAGACTCCGCGTCCGAGTCCGATGCGGCATCGGGCTCGGCATCCGGCTCGGCGTCGGGCTGGTTCGTGGCGGCGGGGTCGCGATGACCGACGTCCGGCGCTTCCACGGTTGCGCCGTCCGCCGGGGTTCCCGCCGGCTTGGCCCGTTCCGCCGCCTCCCATCGCTCGTAGTCCGCGAACGAACGCTGGAGCAGCCCCAGGCGCACGAGCAGCAGCGACAGCCCCAGCCCGAGCATGCCGCCGACGCCGGCGCCCAGGGCCCGCCATCCGTCGTGCCCGAACGTCGCCATGGCCCACACGTCGGGCGAGCCCGGGATCGAGAGCGTCGGGATGCGGGTGTTCTGGATCCAGGCGGCGTGCAAGGGATGGACGACGATGCCGACGATGGCCGGCACGGTGGTCAACTGGTGCGGGATCGTGAAGGTCTTGAAGTCCACCAGCGTGCTGGCGACGAGGCTGGAGACCAGCACGAGCAGCACGATGAACGCGGGCCACGTCCGCCCCCACTGGTGGGCGGTCCATTCGGGGCGGATGAGGCCCCAGTCGACGCCGAGCCACTCGTAGGCCCCGCCGGGCGAGAGGAGATAGAACAGGACGTAGAGCGCGACGAACAGCAGCCCGACGAACGCCTCGACGAGCGGGTACTCGGGGGAGATCGGGCTCTTGCAGAAGCGGCACTTGCCGCCAAGGGCCAGCCAACCCAGCACGGGGATGTTCTCGCGCCAGGTCAGGCGCGTGCCGCACGCGGGGCAGGCCGAGGGCGGGGCGATGACGTCCAGCCCGCGGGGCAGTCGGTACACCAGCACGTTGGTCAGCGAGCCCACGCACGCGCCGAACGCGAACATGAACATGCCCTGCGTGATCGGGCCGGCGTAGTCGGAGAGGAAGTCGTTGAGGGTCATGGGGAGGCGGGGCGCGATCAGAAGGGCGTGTCGTCGTCTTCATCGGTCGGCGGGGGCGACGCCTTGGAGGAAGGCGCGGCCTGCTTGCCCCGCTTGGCGGGAATATCGGCTCCCGCCGACTGGGCCGCGGAGAGGTCCGCCTCGATCTCCTGGATCCGCTGCTCGGACCGGGCCAGGATCTCGCGGCAGCGCTTGAGCAGCCCGGCCCCGCGCTCGTAGTCGGCGATCGACCGCTCCAGCCCCTGCTCGCCGCGTTCGATCCGCTCGATGATCGACTCGACCTGCTCGATGGCGTCCTCGAACGAGGGCTCGGCGGGCGGATCGGGCTCGTCGCGGGCGGGTTTCCTGGCGGCCATTGGGGTGAACGTATCCGGGGGGCGGGGCGGCGTCCAATCGGGGTTCCGGGTGCCACGGCCTTGCGGCTCTGGGCAAGGTCGTGCCGGTGCCCGGGGGCGGTTCGATTCATCGAGCGTCCGTCCGCGATCGCACGACCATCGGCCCGAGCCCCGATGGTCGTGGCACGTCAGTGGGAGTGCCACGACCTTGCGGCTCTGGGCAAGGTCGTGGTGATGGACGGGGATGCTTCGACCCAACGGGCGTCCGTCCGCGATCGCACGACCATCGGCCCGAGCCCCGATGGTCGTGGCACGTCAGGCCCGGAACATCGCCCCCATGCGTTTGCCCATCAGGCCCGAGGCCCCGATCAGCGTCACCCCCAGGATCGCCATGGCCCACACGCCCATGGCCGAGGCGATGGACGGCCCGTCGCCGAGGCGCTCCATGAACGCCAGGATGGCCTTGGTCAGGGGGTAGTGGCGGGCCTGCTGGGCGAGGATCAGCGAGTCGCTGACCTCCAGCATGCTGAAGGCGAACACGAGCAGGCCGCCGGCGATGAGGTTGGCCGAGACGAGCGGGACGACGATCCGGCGGATGGCGGCCAGGCGGGAGGCCCCGAGGTTCATGGCCGCGTCTTCGAGGTCGCCGGAGGTCTGCTCGAGGCCGGCGACGGTGGAGCGAACCATGTAGGGCAGGCGGCGGACCGCATAAGCGATGATGAGAAGCGGGAACGGACTTGGCGTGGCGCCGAGCACCGAGACGAAGTCGCCCAGCGGGCCGTCCGGCCCGAATGGCCAGCGGATCGACACGGCCACGTAGCCGAACGCCAGCACCAGCCCCGGCACCGCCAGCGGCAGCATGCACAGGGCGTCGAGCAGCGCTCGCCCGCGGGCCTTGGTCCGCACGACGATGTAGCCGACGGCCAGGCCCACGACCATGCTCAGCACCATCGCCACCGACGCGAGCATCAGGCTGTTGGCGATCGCCTGCGAGGAGTCGGGGTAGGTCAGGGCGTGGCGGTAGTGCTCGGTCGTCCAGCGTTCCGGTAGGACAGATTCATACCACGAACCGTTGGCCGCCAGGCTCGAGAGGATCACGCCCGTGTGCGGCATGAGCGCCAGGGCGGTGACGCCAACGAACACGCCCAGGGCCAGCAGGCCGCTGATGGGCGACATGGCCTTGTCCTGGGCCGCCCGGGCGGCCCGCGTGGTCATGGCGTGGGCCGAGCGCCCGAAGACGAGGCGACCGATCGTGTACAGCGTGATGGCGACCACGAGCATCACGATCGTCAGCGCGTACGGCTCGGCCGAAACCTCGACCTGGCGGAGGCCGCCGTAGATCTGCACGGGTGTCACTTCGTACACGTCGAACATCAGTGGCGTGCCGAGTTCGGTGAACGACCAGATGAACACGATGGTCGCGCCGGCGAACAGGCCGGGGCGGACCAGCGGCAGCGTCACGCGGAAGAAGCGGCGCCACGGGCCCGCGCCGAGGTTGGTCGCGGCTTCCTTCAGGGCCGGGTCGAGGTTGGCCAGGGCCGCGGATGCGTTGAGATAGATGATGGGGTACAGGGCCAGCGCCTGGACCGCGATCACGCCGGGGATGCGCCCCTGGCCGAACACGTCCAGGTCAATCCCCAGCAGCGTGGCGAGCGCGCCCTGACGCCCGAGGATCGCCCGCATCCCGATCGCCCCGACGAACGGCGGCAGCACCAGCGGGGCCAGCACGAGGGCCGACATCAGCCCCTTGCCGGGGAACCGGCGCCCCGCGGCCAGCAGCGCGAGCGGAAAGCCGATCAGCGTCGCCAGCGTCGTCGTGCCCGCGGCGATGGTGAGCGAGTTGAGCAGCCCGCCCCGCTTGGTGGGGTCCTGGAAGACAAGCAGCAGGTGGTCGAGCGTCCAGCCGGCGCCGGTGGCGGGGTCGGCGGCGAACCCGCCGCGGACTGTGAGGGCAATGGGGTACAGCAGGGCCAGGCCCAGGACGCCGACGAGCGACCAGAGGAGCACGTTCTGCCAGGCATGTCGGGCGGTGCCGGCTCGCATGGGGAGGGTGAAGATAGCCGGTCTGCGGGGTTGGAGCATGTTGACAGGAGTGGGAGACCGACGCGGGGGCGGATGAGCAACCCGGACCTTCGTCGCGGAGCCTCCTCAGGTCCGGCGTCTGGTCGCGTCGACTTCTACGATTGGGCTTGGAGCCGCGCATGGACGACCGCCTGCCGATCGACAAGACGTACAAACTGTTCATCAACGGGAAGTTCCCGCGCTCCGAGAGCGGGCGGAGCATGGCGGTGGCCGACAACACCGGGCGGGTGGTGGCGCATCTCAGCCGCGCGAGCCGCAAGGATTTGCGTGACGCGGTCGAGGCGGCCCGGGGGGCGCTGGCGAAGTGGTCGGGCGAGGCGCCCGGCGGGGCGACGGCGTTCCTGCGATCGCAGATCCTGTACCGGATCGCGGAGATGATGGAGGGCAAGAGAGCGGAACTGGCCGAAGCGACGGAGCGACGGAGCGACGCGGCGACGAAGGGGGCGGATGAAGTCGGCGTCGCGATCGATCGGTTGGTTCACTACGCCGGCTGGTGCGACAAGTACCAGCAGGTGCTCGGGACCAACAATCCCGTCGCCGGTCCGTACTACAACTTCACCACGCCCGAGCCGACCGGCGTCGTCGCGGTGGTGTGCCCCGATGACTGGCCGCTGCTGGGCATGGTGTCGCTGCTGGCCCCGGTGATCTGCTCGGGCAACACCGCGGTCGTGCTGGCGTCCGAGTCCAACCCCATCCCCGCCTGCATCTTCGCCGAGGCCTGCGCCACCGGCGATCTGCCCCCCGGGGTCGTGAACATCCTGACAGGGACGCGCGAAGAGTTGGTGGGCCACATCGCCACCCATCGCGGCATCGACGCGGTCCACGCCGCCAACGTCTCGCCCGAGCACGCCCGCATCCTGCGAGAGGGGGCGTCCGAGAACCTCAAACGCGTCGTCGTCCGCGATCTGCCGCCGGGCACCGGCACGGGCGCCGGCGGCTGGTTCGACGCCCAGACGTGCGAATCCGCGTGGTGGATCGAGCCGTTTGTTGAGATGAAGACGGTGTGGCACCCGAGCGGGGCGTAGCCGCCTCGCACAAGCCAAAGGACCTTCGGACGGGCCGGCACACCCCCGCCGTCACGCTCGCCGAGCCTCGCGTGACACCTCCCCGCGACGCGGGGGAGGGCGCGTCGCAACCGTCGGTTCGGCAAGCCCCTTGCGTCCCGCTCCGCCGCGCCTAACAATGTTGTCCATGCGCAGGAACGGGGAGCAACGCAGGCCCCCGGCGAGCGTGGACGCCGACACGTTCCCGGGAACCGACGCTGACGGCGTCGCGGACGCAGCACCGGATGCCAGTCTCCTGGCGGCGGGCGTGGGCAGCGCCGCCGCCCTTTCTCCCCACGGGTTCAACGAGGGCCTCGACGCCAAGGTGCTGGTGCTCAACCGCCTGTACGTCGCGGTCCGCGTCATTTCCGCGCGCCGCGCGTTCACGCTGCTGGCCCGCGACATCGCCGAGGTCATCCACGTCGACAAGGGCACGTACCAGAACTACGACATCGCCTCGTGGTTCGAGGCCAGCGCCTACAAGGCCGCCCACGAGCGCGATCGGCACGACTTCGTCCGCACCGTCCGGTTCGAGGTCGCGGTGCCGCGCATCATCCGCCTGCTCGGCTACGACCGCTTCCCAGAGCAGCACGTCAAGCTCAACCGGCGGAACCTCATGGCCCGCGACCGCAACCGCTGCCAGTACTGCGGGCACGTTTTCCCCACCAGTGAACTGTCGCTCGACCACGTCCTGCCCCGCTCCCAGGGCGGGGGCGACTCGTGGGAGAACCTGGTGTGCGCGTGCGTGGCCTGCAACGCCCGCAAGGGCGGGCGCACGCCGGTCCAGGCGAGCATGCGCCTGATCCGGCGTCCGCTGCGCCCGAAGCGCCACCCGCTGATCACGATCCGTCTGGGGCACGCCAAGTACGAGTCGTGGAAGTCGTTCCTCGACGAGGCGTACTGGTCGGTCGAGCTCGGGTGAATGGGATCGACCGTCTCGCAGCGCCGTGGACCCGGTGAGGAGCATGTGCCAGATGAGGGGGCGGGGCTTTCCAGCCCCGCCGGCATCGGGTTGATGCGCTCGCCAGCCGTGTGCCTTGTCGGTGCAGGCCGGCATCAGCAGACTTCTGAACCGACTTGGCCTCAGGCTGTTCGAGCCGTCCCCGCCGATGCGTGCGGGGCTGGAACGCCCCGCCCCCTCACCGCGGAGATCACCGCCCGACCGGAGCTCAGCAGTTGCTCTCTCGTCTCTCGTCTCTTTTCCGCCCACCAAACACAACGGGGCGGGCCCTCTCGGCCCGCCCCGTTCACTTCTCACTCAAGGGTCCGCTGGCGGAGCCCTTCGTCGCTCCGTCGCTGCGTCGCCTGATCGCTGCTCACTTCACCACCCGAACAGCACCTCGTGCGGGGCGATGCCGCCTCGGTCGATCTGCAGCAGCTGGTAGCCCAGGAAGTCGCCGGGGCTGACGGTCGGGTTCCACTGGTGGGGCGTCGCCGGGGGCTTGGCGTCGCTGCTGACCTCGGTGCGGTACCGCTCGGCAAGGAACTGGGTGAGCTCGAGCGCGGTCAGGCGGCGGTCGCCGTCGGTGTCGGCCTGGGTGCGACCCTCGCCGATCGCCTCGATGAAGAAGTCGGAGAGGTAGCCGCCGGCCTCACGCTCGGTCGCGACCAGCGACAGGCAGTCCTCGGCGGAGGCGAACACGCCCATCCGCCCGGGACGCGAGATCACGTCCTTGGCCAACCCGCCGGAGTGGCACGAGTCGATCACAAGAAGGGTCGTGCCCTTGGTGACCGCCGTGAGCATCTGGTCCAGGTCGTCGTCGAGGATGTCCTGGTCGATCATGACGAGGGTCTCGTCGCGCATGTCGGGGTCGGTGGTCTGGAACGCGGAGCGTTCGATCTGCCCGCCGTGCCCGGAGTAGAACACGATGAGCACGTCGTCGTAGTCCATCCGCGAGCCGAGGCTGTGGATGGCCGACTCGAACGCGCCGGCCGTCGCATCGTCGTTCATCAGCAACACGCCGTTGGACGGGTCCATGCCCAGCGAGTTGATCGCGGCCTCGTAGGCCCGCTCGGCGTCGCTGGCGCAGTACTCCAGGTTGCTGCTGCGGCTGCCGTACTCGGTGATCCCGGCGAACACGCCGAACACGCGCCCGGGCACGACGCTGGGCTCGTGGTGCCACTCGGGCACGTTGCGGCTGGCCTCGACCGTGATCTCGTAATCCCCGGTCATGCCGGCCTCGTAGGAGGAGACGATCAGGTCGATCGGGCCCTCCTGCGTGGCGAGGAACTGCACGCGCGAGTGCTGGAGCGAGGACTCGAAGTCGTCGTTCTCAAGGTTCGCGCCGCGCTCGCGGTCCAGGATCAGGAAGGTGTCGAGCGAGCGGTCGGCGGTGGTCACGTCGACGGTGTAGAACGTGCCGGGCTGGCCCTCGAACCGGTAGATGTCCGCGAACTCGCCGGTGTCTCGGACGCGGTCGCGCTCGGTGAGCGAGCCGTGGGCCGACTGCCCGATCGGCGTCGTGTCCGAGTCCTCGTAGAAGCGGTGCGAGTTGCGCACGGCCATGGACACCGAGTAGTCGCCGGTCTCGCCCGCCTCGTAGGAGGTGCACAGCACCCGCCACTGGCCCGCGGTCGTGGCGGTCGCCTCGACGAACGAGACCTGGGTGCTGCCGTTGAAGTCGTCGTTGTCGAGCTGCTCGCCCTCGGGCGGGATCACGATCAGGTAGGTGTCGAAGTCGTCGGAGTTCATTCGGACGACGACGTGCTGGCCCGCTTCGGCGCGAAAGGTGTACTCGTCAAAGTACTCACCGCTCCCTTCCAGCTCGTTGTCCCCGCGGCGGAGCGAGCCCTGCTCGACCGTCACGCCCTGGTGGGCGTCGGCGGGCGGCGCGGGACGATCGGAGTTGCCGCCGCGAGTGGGGCGGGCCCCCCCGCGGGTCGGGCGGTCGCCGGAGGCCCCGCCCGACAGCTCGACGGTCACGCGGTACGCGCCCGTCTCGCCCTCCTCGTAGGAGGTCACCAGCACCTCGTACCTGCCCGACTTGTCGAGCGTGGTCTCGATCTGCGACACGCTCGTGTCGTTCTCGAAGTCGTCGTTCTCCTCCTGCTCGCCGTCCGGGTCCTTCAGGATCAGGTAGGTGTCGAAGTCCTCGGACTCGAGGCGGATGACGGCCCGCTGGCCCGCGGCGCCCTCGAACGAGAACCGGTCCATGTACTCGCCCGAACGCAGCTCCTCGTCGCCGCGGCGCAGCGTGCCCCGCTCGTCGAGCACCAGGCCCGCCTCGGCGTCGGCCGGGGGACGGGTCTGCGGGCGACGCCCGGGGCGGTCCGGCTCCCCGCCGCGCGCCCCGCCGGACACGTCCACGCGGACGCTGTACCGCCCGGTCTCGCCTGGCTCGTAGGACGTGACCCACACCTCGTACGTGCCCGAGACCTCCGCGACCATGTCGATGGCCGAGTCGGTGGTGCTGCCGCCCTCGGCGTCGTCGTTCTCCGTCTGCTCCTCGTTCGGGTCGACGATGATCAGGTAGGTGTCGAAGTCGTCGGACGTGAGGCTGGCGCGGATCCGCTGGCCGGCCTCGGCCCGGAACTCGTAGACGTCGACGAACTCCTCGGTCCGAAGCTGCTCGTCGCCCTGGCGCAGTTCGCCCCGCTCGTTGAGGGTGGCCGGGCCGGAGGCATCGCCCTCGGCCGTCACGATCAGGTCGTAGTCGCCGGTCTCGCCCTCTTCGTAGGACGTGACCAGGATCTCGTACTCGCCGTCCTCGGGAAGCGTGACGCGGACCTGCGAGACGCTGGTGTTCCCGTTGTGGTCGTCGTTCTCGCTCTGCTCCCCGTCCGGGTGCTTCAGGATGATGTAGGTGTCGAAGTCATCCGACTCCAGACGGACGGTGACGACCTGCCCGGCGCGGCCCTCGAAGACGTAGCTGTCGGCGTACTCGCCGGACTCGAGCTGCCCGTCGCCGCGGCGGAGCGTCCCGCTCTCCTCGAGCAGCACGACCTGCTCGCCCGCGCCGCCCTCGGCCAGCTCCATCGAGAGCGTGTACCGCCCCGTCTCGCCGGCCTCGTACGACGTGACCATCACGCGGTACGTCCCGGTGCTCTCGGCCACCATGTCCAGGTGCGAGTTGGTCGAGTCCCCGCCCTCGGCGTCGTCGTTCTCGAACTGCTCGTCGTCGGGCGCCACCACGATGATGTACGTGTCGAAGTCGTCCGACTCCAGGCTCACGATCAGACGCTGCCCGGCCTCGACGCGGATCTCGTACTCGTCGAAATACTCCCCGCTGTTGAGCTCCGAGTCGCCGCGACGCAGCGAGCCACGCTCCACACGCACGCCGCCCGGCTGGGCCAGGTCCGTGCTCAGGTCGAGCGCCGCGGCGTCGGTCGCCGGGGCGTTGTCGTTGGCCAGCGCCCCCGCGGTCCCGGCGAGCATCGCCAGGGCAACCGCCAGAGACACCACACCTCGCTTCGAACGGTCCATGATTCCTCCTCGTCTTGGGATCTTGTGGGCGGCGTGTCGCGCCCCCGGTGTTCCGTTTGTGCGGGCCGCTCAGGGCCCACGCCGAGTCTACCCAACATCGTCCCGACCCGGCCTCGGGTGAAGAGGCGTTGCCTCTCGGACGACCCCGCATCGCACCGGGACGCCGGATCGCCGCAACCCCCGGGAATCGCAAGTTCGTACACGCTTTACTTCCCGGACCGAAGGGCACCGCCCGCTCCGATCCGGCCCCGCCATGTACCAGCCACTTGCGCCCATTCCGACCATCCCGGCCCCTTGGTGGCCCGCGGATTTCCAGGCGTTTTCCGCCCTTCACGCCCTCACCGTCGCCATTCTGGCTCTGGGCATGGGCGCCTCGTGCGTGCTGGGTCGGCGCTGGCGCGGCACGGCGCGCGAGTGGCGCCTCCGCGTGTTCTGGAGCACGTTCACGATCACGTGGACTGTGCTGGCGACGGTCTGGTACTTCCTGCCCCGCCAGTTCGACCCAATGGAGTCCTGGCCGCTGCACGTCTGCGACATCGCCGTCTGGGTCGCCCCGCTGGCACTGCTGACCCAGCACCGGTGGCTCCGGACCGTCCTGTACTTTTTCGGGATCGGCCTCTCGACGCAAGCGTTCGCGACGCCCGTGGTTGAGGAGGGGCCGGCGGGCACGCGATTTTGGCTGTTCTGGGTGGGACACACCCAGATCGTGGGGTCTGCGATCTACGACGTGGTGGTCCTGGGTTATCGGCCCCGGTTTCGCGACCTGCTGGTGGCGGTCGGCACGCTCATCGCGTACGCCGCGCTCGTGACCCCGATCAACCTGGGGTTCGGCGTGAACTACGGGTACATCGGGAATGCGGAGCCGGCGCGCGAGACACTGGTGACTCGGTTGGGGCCGTGGCCTTGGCGGCTGGTGCCGATGTTCGGGCTGGCGGTCGGCGTGTTCGTGGCCGCGTGGGGCGTGTGGGCGGTAGCGCGGCTGTTCTCGCGGCGGGGTAGGGGCGGCCCCGACGCATCCGACGAGGGCCACGCGAGCGAATCCCTGCGCGATGAGGATGAGAACCCGCGTTCTTGAGACCGAGGTCTTTGTGCCGCGCCCCATCGAAGAAGTCTTCGACTTCTTCGGGGACGCTGGCAACCTCGAGCGGATCACGCCCGAGTTCCTGAACTTCTCGATCGCGACGCCGCGACCGATCGAGATGCGGACGGGAACGCTGATCGACTATCGCCTGCGTCTGCACGGGCTGCCGATGCGTTGGCGGACGCTGATCAGCGCGTGGGAGCCGCCGCACCGGTTTGTGGACGAGCAGATCAAGGGGCCGTACCGCCTGTGGCGTCACGAGCACACGTTCGAGGCGGCGGAGGTGGACGGCGTGTCCGGGACGATGTGCCGCGACCGCGTGCTGTACGCGCACTGGGGCACGGGGCTTGGCGAGCGGCTGCTGGTGCGACCGAACCTGGAGCGGATCTTCGCGTTCCGGCGGAGGGCAATCCTCGGGGTTTTCGGGGGCGATGCTGGTCGGGAGTCGTGTGAGGGGCGGGGAGCGCTGGAGCCGGTCGGCGTGTGCGTGTGCAGGGGTTGTTCGGCGACGCCCGCGCTGCGCGTGGGCGTGCCACCCGATCGGGCGTTGTGATGTGGACGTCGGCGCTCCGACTGTTCAGGGCTGGCCGTACGGCGGGCCCTGCATGGGCGGCTGGTAGGGGCGCGGCCGCCCGCCAAGCGCCGACACCACGATGAGCAGGATGCCCAGGGCCAGCATCGCGCCCTGGATCATCAGCGCGACGGTCGGCCCCCACATGCCGATCCACGCGAGGATGATGAACTGCATGCCGAGCATCGGTAGCACGAACGAGCCGACGGCGAAGATGATGAGCCACACACCAAGCGCTCGCATGGGCCGCTCCTTTCG
>JACKHA010000017.1 GCA_020639215.1 Phycisphaeraceae bacterium | reverse complement strand
CCCGCGCCGCAGAACTCCTGGGACGTGTTGCTCATCCCGATCGAGAGCAGCACGGTGCGCCCGTTCGGGTCGAGTTGCCCCAGCGTGTCCCTCGGGCGGATGCTGGCGGCAGCGCTGCGCCCGGGGTTGAGGTGCGCCGGTGGCGGCTGGTTCATTCCGTCGGGATACAGCCCGCCCCGGAACTGCCCGAGGTACAGCCCCTGTCCAAGGTCGTCGATCGGGGTGAGTCCGACCGATACTGCGGCGCAGTTCGGCTGCGCGCTGGCGACGCTCGCCACGGCGATAGTGGAGAGCCGAGCGATGCGGTGGAGAGCGAGTGTGGATCGCATGGATGGCTCCTTCCGGGGTTGGCAGTTGAACGCCCCGGTGCCCCGGGCATTGCAGGGGTGCTTGAATGTGGGCATGAGCCAGCCGCCGCCGATACCGCCGGAGTTGAGGGAGGACGCGCCCCTGCCGCAGCAGAAAGTGGTGTGGACGCCTCGCGCCGAGGCCCAGCGCCGGGCCAGCGGGCAGGCGGGTGCGATGGACGCGCTGGTGAAGGTGGGGGCGGTGTCGCTGAACTTCGTGTACGCCGTGGCCGGGCTGGCGCTCATCGGGTGGGTCATCGACTACTTCGCCGGGACGGGGCGGCTGTGGCTGCTGATCGGGGCCGGCCTCGGGCTGGTGGCGGGGGCGTACCGGTTTGTGGTCGATGCCAGGCGGATGCTGGGGGGGAAGGGGAAGTGAGCAGAGAGGAGAGAGCAGAGAGAAGAGGCGCGGTCAACACGGAGGCGCAGAAGCACAGAGCGGTGATGCAGGACAGGAGAGCGGGACGCCGGCCGCGCAGGGGCGAACGCCAGATCGGAGATTCGCGATCTCAGATGCGCCCGCTCAATACACCTCGAGCATGATGCGACGGCTCAGTTTGAGCTCGCGGTGGAGCATCCGGCGTGTCCACGCCTTCGGCTCCGCAGCGACGCCGGGGTCGACCTGCATGTACTGCTCAAGGGCCGCGGGCGGGAGAATCTCGGCCAGAGCCTGGAGCACGCCGAGTTCCATGCCCGCGATGCCGCAGATGTAGATGAGCGTGCGGTCGGAGGCAAGCAGGGCCGTGAGTTGCTCGCGGTGGGTGCGCAGGCGTCCGTCGACGTACATCGCGGGCTGGCCGTCGGGCTGGGCCTGGCGCGAAAGGGCCGTCAGGTACGTGAAGTTGGCCTGGCGGGCGGCCAGGTCGGTCAGCTCGTGGTGGTAGAGCAGGTCGGTGGCGTAGGGCGAGCCCATGAGCAGGGCGGCCCCGCTGGGGAACGCCCCCGCGGCCAGGTCGCCCAGCATGCCGCGGAACGGCGCGATGCCGGTTCCGGTGGCAATGAAGAGGTAGTCGTGCGCGGCCGGGTCGTCGGGCAGGAGAAAGCGTTTGCCGTTGGGCCCGGTGAGCGTGACGGGATCGCCCGGCTGGAGGTCGGCCAGGTAGTTGGACGCGACGCCCAGGAACAGGCGGTGGTTCTCCCAGTGCTCGTCGATGGTGCGCTTGACGGTGGTGGCAAGGTGGTTGGCCTTGCCGCCTTCGCCCTGGGTCGGAGAGGCAATCGAATAGAGGCGGAGTTTGTGGGGCTTGTCGTGGGTGTCGAGGCCCGGCGGGATGACGCCGAACGACTGCCCGGCCCGGAAGTGCCCCGCGAGCCTGGTCTCGGCGATGTCGATCACGACGTGGCGGACGAACGAGGAGGACTTGCCGGCGGTGCAGCGCTCGTTGGAGACGACCACGCCGCGCCCGGGGTCGGCGGGGGTGTGCAGGTGCATACGGACGTCGGGCATGTGGGGGCCGGCGTCGTGACGTTGCTCGTGGGCGGGAGTTGACGGGGATGTGGACATCGGGGCATTGTTTGCGGGCGGGGGGCGGGGGCAAGTGCGGGGAAAAGGAGCCGAGGCTCCCCCGGGGGGCGTGAGCAAACCCGCCCGACGTCGCTTCCAACGGACATGCCCGCCTCGCGGGGCCGAGATTCTTCGGCTCCCGCCGGACCCCGGGCCGCCCCGACCGTTCTGGAGACCCGAGAATGCCCCGCACGCCGCTCGCGATCGTGTCCGCCTTGTTTGTTGCCGCCGGCGCCAGCACCGCCTTGGGCGACAACTGGACGATGACCCTGACCGCCGACAACTTCTTCAACGCCTACTTCGGCACCCCGACCCAGACCACCTCCTACGTCGGCGGCGGCGGGTGGCCCATCGCCTCGACCTTCAATCCCACAAACGTCCCCAGCACCGACACCCTCTATGTCCAGTGCCACTCGGACTACGGCACGGCCCAAGGTTTCCTCGGCACGTTCACGAACACGACGACCAATGTCATGGTCAACACCGACCTGACCAACTGGCAGGTCTTCCCCGCCGGGGCGCACCTGGCGGCGCTGGGGTACCCATTCCCCTCCTGGCCCGCGTTCCAGACGCCGACCCAGGCCCAGGTGGACGCCGCGATCAACTATGCAACGACCAACGGCTTGTGGATCACGCCGTCCACCTTCGCCCCGTACAACAACACCAACGGCAGCCCGTCTTGGGGCCCGGTGGCGGGCATCTCGCCCAGCGCCCAGTGGATCTGGCACAACGCGAACAACTCGCCCAACCCCCTCAACGGCGGGTTCAACCACGACGAGTTCCTGATCTTCCGCTACCAGGGCATCGTCCCGGCCCCGGCGGGCCTGGGTGTGTTCGGCGCGGCCGGGCTGCTGGCCGGGCGCCGGCGGAGGCGGTGATCCAAACGGTCCGGTGTGGCGGCGCCCTGACAATCGGGCATCGCCTTCCGGCTCGACTACCTCGACCCCGCAAGCGCCGGCAACGCGCCTTCTCCCGTCCAGAACCGAACCGCCGCGCGCTCGAAGTCGAACCACACGGGCTGACGCCGCAGCAGTTCCACGCCGATCACCGCGTCGAAGTACTGCAGCGACGCCTCCGATTCGCCCTTGTCATCCACGCCGGGGTCCGGCACCACCACCGTCGGGTTTGCGAACTCGACCGAGCCGATGCGGACCACGCCGTCGAGCGTGTGCTCGCGCATCGCCCGGATCCGCCCGTGCGAGCCGACCAGGCGTCGGCGTCCGCGCTCGTCCACCGCCAGCGGGCGTAGCGACGCCAGATGCCCGTCGCCCCCGGTGTCGAGCACCGTCCGCAGCGGCTTGCCCGCGATCGCCGCCTGCACCACCGGCATGCCGGAGAACGTCTGGCGGATGCTCCACGACGGGCCCACATCGCCCGAGTCCGAGGTGCCGCCATCTTGCGCCTCCCGCAGGTCCACCCGCGGCATCGGACCCCACGCAACCTCGGCCCACCCCGGGTCGATCCGCACGGGCCTGCCTCGCGGCAGCGCCACGATCACGTGGTTCTCCCAGTCGAACACCAGCCCCCCGAACACCATGAACGCCGACAGCCCGACTGACGCCGACACCCCCGCCTGCTCGGTGTTGACCTTCACCTCCGCCGGCGCCAGCGACAGCGGCCCGATCTCCAGCCGACGCACCAGCCCGATCCCCGCCGGCACCGGCCCGACGAACCCAATCCCCTCGTGCGGCCCGATCTCGGCCGACAGCCACGCGTCCACGTGGCGGGCCGTGTCGCGCGACAGGATCAGCGTGCTGGCCGCCCCGGTGTCCACGACCGCCGGAACGAGCGTCGGCGCCCCGTCGCCAACCGGCCAGATCGACGCCCGCACGATGGGGCGTCCGCGCCGCCCCGGCTCGCTCCACGGACGCTCGTCCTCGAACGGGATCAGCACCGGCCGCTCGAGCAGGTCGCCGGCCAGGCGCTGGTCGACGTCGAGCTGCATCCAGTAGCCCTCATCCTCGTCCCACGAGGTCAGGCGCAGGGCCACCGACGACCGCAGTTCCGCGGGCAGGTCCTGGATGGTCGAGAAGCGCGCCTCGGGGGTCGAGCAGGCGGCCAGCCCGCCCGAGACGAGCGCCAGGACGCCCATGGAGCCGAGCGCCCCGGCCCTTCGCCCGTCGCATCTTGCCAAGCCTGCTCGCATCTGCTCGCTCCGACCCGAACCCCGAGCGAATCGTTCAACGACCGGCAACCAGAGTCGAGCCCGTTTCCTCGTGCATCGGCCCGCCCGACGCGTCGGATGACGTGTTCCGGGACGCCCTCTCGGCCTCCCTGCGGACTCCCTTGACCATTCCTCCGAACACGAAGTTGTGCAGGGGCAGAACGGCGTACCAGTACATGAGCCCCAACAGCCCTCTGGGCCGGAATCGGGCGGTCATGGTCAGGCGAGACCGGGGCGAGTCACCAAGTCCCAGCGGCTCGATGTCGAACTCGAGCGTCGCGGTGCCCGGGAGCTTCATCTCCGCGAGCAGGCGCAGGGACCGATCCTGCTGCACACCGATGACCCGCCAGAAATCAAGGGCTTCGCCATACTCAACCCGGTCCGGGTGACGCCGCCCGCGACGCAGGCCCGGGCCGCCCACGAGCGTGTCCATCCATCCGCGGATCTTCCACAGGATGTCGCCGGCGTACCAGCCGTGCCCGCCTCCGATGCGGCAAACCGCCGCGAACACGCCCGCGGGTTCCGCGTCGATCTCGATCGACCGCTCATCCTTGAACACTGTTCCGCCGGCCCAGTCGGGATCACCCGGCACTGGGCCCGCGGCGGACCACCTGGTCAAGACTTCGTGCGAACGCGTCTGGACCAGCGACGTCCGGATTGCCTCTCGGACGCCCATCGCGGGATGGGGCATGAGCTGCTGGGCCGCGTCGGAAGTCACCACGACCCGGTTCCGCAGCCCCTCGGCCAAGGGGCGAGCGATCCGGAACGACACCGGCGTCACGAGGCTGATCCACCCCGAGCTCAGCCGAGGCGTCAGAACGGGCATCGGGAATATCACTCGGCGGCGCAACCCGAGCTCCTCGGCCATGATGTGCATTAACTCGGTATAGCGCACCACGTCCGCACCGCCGATCTCCAGCGTCTGGCCGATCGTTCCGGGTGTCCTCAGGCACCGTACCAGCCAGTGCAAAACATCGTCGATCGCCACCGGCTGCGACTCGGTCCGAACCCACGATGGAGTGACCATGACCGGAAGACGCTCGACAAGATACCGCAGGATCTCGAACGACGCCGATCCGGAACCGATGATCATCGCGGCCCGGACTGTGGTGACGGGCACGCCGGTCGAACCCAGCAGTGTCTCCACCTCCCGTCGCGACGACAGGTGCTCGCTCAGCCCCTTGCCCATCTCGCCCAGCCCGCCGAGGTAGATGATGCGACCCACGCCGGCCGCCGCCGCACTCTTCGCGAAGTTGGTCGCCAGGTCTCGATCCCGCTCCGCATATCGGGCAGAAGACGTCTCCATCGAGTGCACGAGGTAGTACGCCGCCTCGCACCCCCGAAGGGCGTCAATGAGCGAGTCTTGATCCGAGAGATCGCTTGTGGCGATGGAGACGTCAGGATGTGGTCGCCACGGCCGGTCTTCGAGTTTCCGGGGTTCGCGGACGATGCACCGCACGCGGAAACCCGACTCGAGCAGGGCGGGCACGAGGCGTCCCCCAACGTAGCCGGTGGCCCCGGTCACGCCGATCATCGGGCGTTCTTGGGCAGGATCATGCTCATCGGCGGTCATCACGTGTGTCCCGTTTCCTTCGCACAGCCACGGACCTGGGAGGCGACGGACCCGCCCGAAGGCGCCCACGCAGAAAGGGCGATCGACGCACGCCTGTCGACCGCCCGAACACTATCGCCCACTGCCGACCGGCACGAGTCGCCGAAAGATCCACCCGCCGGCTCGGAGCATCACCGGAGGGAAGGGGCGAAGTCGCACGCGTACCTCTGAAAGGCTGGTCCGCAGGAGCCAGTCCGGCAGTGCCGCAGCCGACTTTCGAAGCGCGCCAAGCGAGCGCCAGGATGACGCAACCTCGACACGCCCCTCGACGCCCACGATCGTGACCGGGCGGCCATCAACGCTCCCGTCGAGCCGCCCGGCCAGCATCAGTTTGGGGCGTTGTCCTTCGTTCGAACCCTCACGGTTCCGGACAGCTCCCAGTTCGCGTACTCTGCGGCCGTGCCGGTGCCGCTGGGCACCTTCACGTTCATCCGATCGAACTCGTAGCTGATCTCGGCGTTCCGCCCGGTCAGGCGGTCGTACAGGCCGATCGCCAGGTCGGGCCAGTTCTTGGTTTGGGTCGTCTCGGTCATGGTGATCTCCAGACAGGGGACTGCGAACCGTGGGGAGGGGCTACGACGCCCGACCCAACGCCCGCGGGTGTGGCCTGAGAATGTCGCACCGGACGAGGAACGCCTCGGCCGCCTCGACCTCCTGGACGGTGAAAGACCGAAGCAACGCCGGCACGTCCGTCGTTCGCATCAGGAGCGACGGACGCAGGACGCGGGGGCCCGCGGCCTTCTGGACCACCGCCAGAACAGCGTCGGCGGCGTCGAGGAGTCGGCGATCGGAGGAAGAGTGCGTCACGCGGACCGATTCGCCCGCCCGTCACCCTCGGATTCGCCCCGGACCAACCGCCTCTCGGATCGATCGAGCCACTCGGAACCACCTCGACCAGCCCGCGATCGGCGTGGGCTCACGCGAAGTACGCCCGCAGCGCATACTGCTCCACCATCCGCTGCGTCGTGAAGTACGGCCCGTTGACCGCGATGCAGTCACGCATCACCTCCACGTACTCGCTCCGGCGCTCGGCGTACATCGGCAGGATCGTCTTCTCGAGCTTCTCGTACATCTCCGCCGCGTGCCGGTCCATGTCCGCCGGAGGCTCCGAGCCCCGGGGCGGCTGGCCGATCGACCAGCCCGTTCGACCCTCGCCCCAACCCTCCAGCCACCATCCATCAAGCGTCGAAAGCGACGGCACCCCGTTGAGCGCCGCCTTCATCCCGCTGGTGCCGGAGGCCTCCTTCGGCGGCTCGGGCGTGTTGAGCCACAGGTCCACGCCCGCGACGTACTTGCCCGCCAGCTCCATGTCGTAGTTGGCCAGGAACGCCAGCGACACGTCCGGCCCCAGGCGATCCGCCGCCGCCACGATCGACTCGATGAACCGCTTGCCCGTCTCGTCGTGCGGGTGGGCCTTGCCGGCGTAGACGATCTGCAGCCCGCCGAACTTGCCCGCGATGGCCTTCAGGCGCTCGATATCGGACACCAGCATCGCCGGACGCTTGTACGCCGTCGAGCGGCGCGCAAATCCGATCGTGAACACGTCGGTCTTCATCGCCGGGCCGCCGCGATCCATCACCGCCTCGACCAGCGCCTCCTTGGCCTGCCGGTGGGCCGCCCACACCGCCTCCAGAGGCGCCGCCAGGATGTGGCGCAGGTTGTTGTTGTCCGTCCGCCACCCGGGCGCGAACCGGTCGAAGAGGCTGCGCATCGACGGGCACGCCCACGTCCCCGCGTGCACCCCGTTGGTCACCCCGTCGATCGCGTACCCCGGGAACATCGCGCGGCTGACCTCCGCGTGCTTCTGGGCCACCCCGTTCGAGTACCGGCTCAGGTTCATCGCCAGCATCGTCGTGTTCAGCACGTTCTGCTCGCCGTAGATGTCCTGGCGATGGAACACCGGATGGTCCCCGATGATCCGGCGCACGTCCTCGATCGCGAAGCGGTCGTGCCCCGCCGGCACCGGCGTGTGCGTCGTGAAGCAGCACCGCTTCCGCACCGACCGGATCGCCTCGCCCGAGACATGGTGCTCGCCCGTCTTGCAGATGTGCTCGCTGAGCAGTTCCACCGTCAGGAAGCACGCGTGCCCCTCGTTCATGTGGAACCGCTCGACGTCGTGCCCGATCGCCCGCACCATCCGCCGCCCGCCGATCCCCAGGATCGCCTCCTGGCGGATCCGGTCCTGCGTGCCCCCGGCGTACAGCGCGTGCGTGATCTTCCGGTCCTGCTCGCTGTTCTCCGCAAGGTCCGTGTCCAGGAAGTACACCGGCACCCGGTGCCCCGTCGCCCCGATCACGTCGTACTTGAACGCCCGAACCACGACCTGCCGCCCCTCGATCGGCACCGCCACCCGTGCCGGCTCCTCGTGCAGCAGCTCCTCGGGAACCCACGCCGTCGGGTGCTCGCTCTGGCGACCCTTCTCGTCCAGCCGCTGCGTGAAGTACCCCTTGCGGTACAGCAGGCTGATCGCCAAATACGGCAGCCCCAGGTCCGCCGCCGCCTTGATCGTGTCACCGGCCAGGATCCCCAATCCCCCCGAGTACGTCGGCACCTTCGGGTCCAGCCCGATCTCCATGCAGAAGTACGCGATCGTGCGGTTCGGATCGAACATGGGCGACTCCATTCCGGGCGGCATCCATGGGGACGCCGAAGCGTACGTGTTCTCGGCCGCGGCAGAATCTGCGCGTACCCCGCCGCCAACGCCGCCGCTCCCCATTTCGAGAACGCCGGCGCGGGCACCAGCGCCCTCTCATCGGTCCGCCGACGTCGGCGTCACAGCACCGGTGTCACAATCGCCAGGCGGGATCGATCCAACCGCCGGGGCCACAACCCTCTCCATCAGGCCGCCGGCGCCAAGGAGCCACCCCGTGTCCACCACCAACCCAACCCCAAAGCCCACCCGCGTCATGGTCGTCGGCGCCTCGTCCGACCGCACCAAGTACGGCAACAAGGCCGTCCGCGCCTTCCTTCGTGCCGGCAACGAGGTCCTCCCCGTCAACCCCCGCGCCGCCGCGGCCAACCAGACCATCGAGGGCCTCCGCGTCTACCCCGACATCGCCTCCGTCCCCGGCCCCATCGACAAGGCCACCATCTACGTCCACCCCGACCAGGGCTTCGAAGTCCTCGACGCCATCGCCGCCCGCACCGACATCGCCGAAGTCTGGCTCAACCCCGGCGCCGAGTCCCCGGAACTGCTCGCCCACGCCCACTCCCTCGCCCTCAACCCGATCCAGGCCTGCTCGATCATCGCCATCGGCCAGACGCCGTGAGTGCCACGACCTCCCCCGTGCCACGACCTTCGGGGCTCTGGCCGAAGGTCGTGCCGTCAACGGACAGACGCAGGCTTGCAGGAACGAACGGGCTACGAAGGCACGACCTTGCCCAAAGCCGCAAGGTCGTGGCACACCCCGGGTGACACACCCCCGTGCCACGACCTTCGGGGCTCTGGCCGAAGGTCGTGCCGACAACGGACAGACGCAGGATTGCAGGAAGGAACAGGCGACGAAGCCACGACCGTGCCCAAAGCCGCCAGATCATGGCACACCCCGCCCCTCACCCCGCCGGCGCAAACACAAACAACGTGTCCGCCACCCCATCGGAAAACCACGCCCGCCGCCACCCCGCAGTCCGCCCGGCGAACTCCACCCACAACGCCGAAAGCGGCTTGCCATCGGCTGGTATCGACGCCGGCGCCCGCGTCGCCGACGGCAGGTACCGATTGCAGTTGTCCACCACAATCGCTCCGCCGGCCCGCACACGCTCGATCGCCCAGATCGCCGTCGTGTCCCGGTTCGCCCCGTCAACGACAGGTAGGGGAAGCCTGGCTCACTGGGGGTACATGGCCGAAGGCGAGGTGGGGCGAAACTCGTATTTGAAGTAGTCGATGTCCGCGGCCCGGTTCGAAGAACCTGCGGTCCGCTCGACCTGTATCGGCATCAAGCGGATGTTCTGCCCGCCCGATGTCGGGATCTCGCTTCCATCAAGCGTCGCGACGAGTTCGCCGTCGATGTAGAAGGCCGCCTCGGACGAATCTGCGTTGATCACGATCTCAAATGTTCTCCAGACGGCAGCGCTCGGGTAGGCCTGAACCGATGTGGTGACGACGTCCGGGGATGTTCCGCTGCCCGTCTTTGTGGCGATCGCTTGCCAGTTGGGTGTCGATCCCGTACTCGTGTACTTGAAGTAGACTCCGTTGGTTGGTTCCGACCCGACCTGGTTGCCGAATCCCAGCCTGACGGCAAAGGTGTCCGTGCCGTCCGACGGGTTGTAGACCCGGACGGATGCCTTGAAGTGCCACTGGCCGCCGCTTCCCAAGATCACCGTATTGGCGTCGGAGAGAAGCGAGGCGTAGCCGGAGGACAACGTGTTGCAGCGAATGATGCCCGCCCGCGACGCGTCCGGGGGAGTGGATGCAACTGTGTTACTTCCCCCGGACACGTACGCAATGACGCCGTTCAGTCCGTCTCCGACCGCGAAGCAGTGGGACTCCACGCTCATCAGGTCATTCGGGCCGTAGAGCGGAGGATTCCGAAGGTCCGGGTAGGGTGTCTGGTCATCCTCCTGACAGTCGATGAACGAGTACATGGCCCCGGTGGGCACGTTGCTGCGATCCAGGCGAGCGTTGAACGGAACAGTGGTGTTGTAGGCCCGGAAGAGCCCGCCATCGACGAACTCAACGAGGGGCGACGTGGGGGTTGCGAGCGGTTGGGATGCAGCCGCTTGAGAGCCGTTCCACAGAACGACATCGTCGTTGGCGCGCAGCTCGAACCGAGGTGTCCCGTCATCGACTTCACCGCCCGCTTGTGTTGGAATCGTCAGGCCATTGAACTCAAACCGTTGCTTGCCTCCGCCGGTCGTGTTCTGGTAGATTCGCATTCGCGGCGCGGGAGTCGACGACGACCGAGCCTCCAATCGGACGTTCTGGAACAGATTCCAACCGATGTTGCCCCCACCGTTGCCGGCCTTGACAAAGCACTCCATGCTTCCGCCGCCAAACCCCACAACCGTCACATTCCCGCCGTCCTGAAGATCGAACATCACTTCCATCAGCTCGATCGGTGAACCGCTGCCACCGCCATTGCATCCGATGAACTTGTGAGCCAGCGACTGGTCGTGCCGCGTTTGAAAGCCGACGTTGCTGTGCTCGAAGAGGCAGTCGTAGAAGGCCAGTTCGGAATCGAGCAGCGGATCGTTCATCCCCTCGACAGGGCCCGCTTGGACGCAGACAGCGCACCATCTGAACGCGCAGTTCTGGAACTGAATGCCCGATGAACCGGACCCGGTGTTGTGTCGTATCCGTGCGCCGATGCCGCGCGGATCGGAACCAGACGACGCTCCCAGAATCGTCAGATTCTCGAAGCGAGCTCCGAGGCAATCAGTGATCAGCAGCCCAATGTTGTCGGCCCCTACGGCGAAGTTGAGGATTGTTCCCGTGAAATTGGCGAGTTGCCCCGGGGCACGAAGCGCTCCGTCGCCGCGGACACACAGTCCCGCGATGTTCTCCAGCACCCAGCCAGGCGCGTCACCATCGTCCTCCTCGAAGAAGTATGGACCTGCGGGCACATAGATCGTCGAGAAGTCGCGAGTCTTGGCCTCGACAGCGGCGGCAGCGAACGCGGCGCGGCAGTCGTTGGCACCGGTTGGATCCGCTCCGTACGCGAGAACGTTGATCGCGGCGTTGAGACGGGTGGAAGCGGTTGTCAGGTCGGATGCCATGTCTGCGGTTCTCCTTGGTCTGTGTGAAGTATAGTGCGCCGGAGGGCCGAACACAACGGACGCAACGGAGTGGATGCACTGTAGAGAAAGTGGTGATAAACTCAAAACTGGGTAATGGATGGTCGGGTTGCAACATATTTGAGGCGGGAGGGCGCCTGGGGCCACCTCAGGCCCAACGCCTATAGTGTCCCCTTGGAGATTCCCATGCCTGGACTGTTCGGGAAGCTGATCCGTACGCCGCTGCGATTGATGCCATCAACCGCGGTCGTCCCCATCCTCTCCGGCCCAAACCGAGGCCTCCGCTGGGTCGTCGGAGCCTCAACCCACGGCAACTGGCTCGGCACCTTCGAGGGCGACAAGCCCCGACGCATGGCCGAACGCCTCAAGCCCGGCATGACGGTCTTCGACGTCGGCGCAAACGTCGGCTACTTCACCCTTCTTAGCGCCCGCAGCGTCGGCCCGGAGGGCAAAGTCTTCGCTTTCGAGCCGCTCACGCGAAACCTTGAGTTCCTCCGCCGCCACGTCAAACTCAACGCCCTCGACAACGTCGCCGTGCTCGACAGCGCCGTCTCTGAACACGCCGGCACCGCCCACTTCTCCAGCGGCGAGAACCACTCCATGGCCCACCTGGCCGATGCCGGCGAGTTCGAGGTCCGCCTCATCGGCCTCGATGAGGAGATCGACGCCGGCCGCCTGCCCGACCCCAACGTTCTCAAGATGGACATCGAGGGGGCCGAGTCCACCGCCCTCCGCGGCGCAAAGCGGATGCTCGAGCGCGCCCGCCCCCTCGTCTTCCTCGCCACCCACGGCCCCGACATCCACGCCGAATGCCTCGACCTCCTGCGAGGCGTTGGCTACCGCGTGAGTTCTCTCGATGACAAGCCCGTCGAGTCAACGCGCGAGGTCTTTGCCGAGCCAGCCTGAGCGCGACTCCGGGCAGAACGTGCGACGACCCGCCGCGAGGCATCCTCGTACCATCCCGCTACACCCCACCAACCCACACACCACCCCTCCAGGACCCGCGCCATGCCCACCACAATCACCTTCCTCGGCCACTCCGGCGTCATGGTCCGCCGCGGCCCCCACACCCTGCTCATCGACCCCTTCCTCACCGGCAACCCCGCCGCCGTCCACACCCCCGCCCAGCTCAGCCCCACCCACATCGCCCTCACCCACGGGCACGACGACCACATCGGCGACACCGCCGCGCTCGCCAAGGCCTCCGGCGCCACCCTCTACGCCGCATGGGAGATCTGCGAGTTCTTCGGTGAGCAGGGCATCAAGCACCTCGAGCCCGGCAACCCCGGCGGCGAGATCAAGACCGCCTTCGGCTCCATCGCCTTCACCAAGGCCTTCCACTCCTCCTCGCACAAGGGCCGCTACATGGGCCAGCCCTGCGGCCTGGTCATCCGCCTCCGGGGCGACAACGAGAAGGACCTCACCCTCTACCACTGCGGCGACACGGACCTCTTCGCCGACATGGGCCTCATCGCCGACATCTACAAGCCCGACATCGCCTTCATCCCCATCGGCGACCGCTTCACCATGGGCCCCGCCCTGGCCACCCGCGCCGCCGAACTCATCAGGCCCCGCGTCGCCGTGCCCGTCCACTACAACACCTGGCCGCCGATCGAGGTCGACGTCGGCGCGTTCAAGCCCAAGGGCGTCGAGGTCAGGGCCATGAAGCCGGGCGAGAACTGGACCGTGTGAACGCCGCGGCCTGCTCCGCCCGAGCCCGCCTCGTCCCTACTCGCCCACCTCGTGCAGCACGACCGCCGCGCCGACCGGCGCCGCCTGCTCGATCCGCATCACGTGCGGCCCGAACGCGCACACCACCACGCCCCGCTCCCGCGCAAACGCAACCTCCCGCTCGTCCCACCCGCCCTCAGGCCCAACCAGCAGCACGACATCGCTCGGCGTCGACGCCCCCGCGCCGCGCAGCGCGTCCCGCCGCGCCGCCACCCCGCCCGCATCCGCCAGCACCGTCACCACCGACGAACCGGTCTCCCCGCCCAGGGCTCCCTCGCACGCCGCCCGAAACGCCACGCCCTCCGCGATCTCAAGCGTCCACGCCCGCCCGCACTGCTTGGCCGCCTCCCGCGCGATCCGCTCCAGCCGCTCCATCCGCCCCCGGCTCGCCTCCTTCTGGGCCCGCACCGCCTCCAGCGGACCCCAAGACGCCGCCCCGACCTGCGACAGCGCGTCGATCATCTCGCCCAGCCGCTCCCCTTTCGGCGTGGGACACCGCACGTGCACCGCAGGGCGCACCCGCTCCCGCCGCTGCACCGATTCAACCCGCGCCACCAGTTCCCACTCGCCCTTGCCGCCGCGCCCCGCCCGACCGTTCGAGCCCGCCCCGGCCTTGCGCGCCTCCACGAAACGAGCCACCGCCACCATCCCCCGCCCGTCGAGCAGCTCGATCCCCTCGCCCACCTCAAGCCGCTTCACACGCACCGCGTGGCGCGCCTCCTCCCCGCCCACGACGACCTCATCCCCCGCCGCCACCCCGTGCTCGATCAGGACCCGGTGCATCGCACAAGTATCGCCGCCCCGCACGCCCCGAGCGCACCCCGCGCCCGTGCCGACCCCCGCCCCCCGATACGCTCCCCTCGATGCCCGCCCTCGACGCCATCCAGCAACGCCTCGCCAACGCCCGCCACATCGACCGCTCCCTCAACTACGGCCGCCACATCATCCGCGACTTCCTCCGCCGAACGCTCGACGCCAACGACGCGAACAACAGCACGCCCCTCATCGCCGACCTCGGCGCCGGGCACGGCGACGACCTCCGCATCGCCCACGACCTCTACCCAGACGCCCGCCTCCATGCCATCGAGGCCATGGACTACCACGCCAGCCTGCTCGAAAACCAGCCCGACGCCCGACCCGCCCTCATCGTCCACCGCCTCGACATCGAACGCCACGCCCTCCCGTTCGAGAACGAATCCGCCGACGCCATCATCGCAAACCAGATCCTCGAGCACACCAAGGAACTCTTCTGGATCCTCCACGAGTCCGCCCGCGTCCTGCGCGTCGGCGGCGCGATCATCGTCGGCGTGCCAAACCTCGCCTCGCTCCACAACCGCCTGCTCCTGCTCACGGGACGCCAGCCGACCTCCATCCTGCTCGACTCGGCCCACGTCCGCGGCCTCACCCGCCAGGGCCTCCGCCGCCTCCTCGCCGCCGCCGCCCCCGCCATCCTCCGCATCGAGGCGTTCGCAGGCTCGAACTTCTATCCGCTGCCCGAATGGGCCGCTCGGCCAGCGGCCCGCCTCATGCCCGGCCTGGCCGTCTCCGCCTTCTTCCTTGTCCGCAAACGCGCGCCATACGCCAACCAGATACTCGACTACGTACGTTCCTCACGCTTCGAAACCAACTACCGAGTCACCGCGGACCCCCCGTCTGTGCCGCGATCGTAAGATCGCGCCGAATCGAGGCGCGCCCATTCCGATAGAGCCGATCGCGCGAGCGATCGAGGCCCTTCCCCGGACTCTCTATCGCTCGCGCGATCGGCTCCAGCTCGCGTCGCCGGAACGCCAAGGCGAACTCGTGTGAGATCGCGACAACCGCCCCCGCCTCCCACGCGCGACACACCCACGCCACGCAACCCCACCTTCACTCCCCCCTCCGCCCGTTCAACCACGGCAACACCGTCCCCAGAATGTTGTCCGCCCGCAACTGCGGCCACCCCGCCGGCCCCTCCCCGAACACCGACCTCGCAATCCGAACCGGCGCGCCAAGCCCCGCCACGAACGACGCGCGGCTCTCCGACCGGCGCAGCAGGATCGCCGTCGCATCGTCGTCCAGCGCCCCGCCGCCACGCCCCTCCACGTCCCGCAACAACTCCCGCAGAAACGCCGCCGCATCCACGCCGTCCCGTCCCTCCAGCATCCCGATCAATCCCGCCTCGCCGATCTGCCCGCCCGACGCGGCCCCCGCCTCCACCAGCGCATCGGTGTACAGCAGCAGCGAGTCCCCACGCCCCAGCCGCACCGAAACCTGCCGATACGCCGCCCCCTCCTCGATCCCCAGCGGCAGATCGGTCGGCCCGTCGCCCCGCGCGGCCCCACCCGCCCGCGCGCCGCGCTTCACCAGCCGCCCCGCGCCCACCTCCTCCCCATCCTCCACCGAAACCACCGACCATCCCGCCTCGCCCCGCCTCCTCAGCAGCGGCCTCGGATGCCCCGCGTTCGCAAGCGTCAGCCGCGCCGTCGGCTCCCAGTACGTTCCCACGATCGCCGTCGCGAACCGCCCCCCGGCCACGCCCGCGAACTCCGCATTGAGAGCCCGCACCACCCGATCCTGGTCCACGAAGTTCACGTTCCGGCGCATGATGTCGCGCAGCGCCGCCGAGGTCCGCCCCACGCGCTCGCCGTGCCCCGACACATCCGCCAGCAGCAGCCGCGTGATCCGCCCCGTCGCGCACGACGACAGGTAGTGGACATCCCCGCCGCTGGCCGCCCCACGATGCGGCCTGGTGATCACCCACGCGTCCAGACCCGGCAGCGACAGCCCGCCCTCGAAGGCCACGTTGCCCCCGGCCACCTCCATGCACACCATCGCACGCCCCGCCGTCGTCACCGCACACCTCCAGACGAGCAACGACCACGCCGCACCCGCTCTCCTGCCGCGTGCAGACGCCCCGCGTTCCTGCCATACTCGCCGCCAAACGCCGACATTCCCGCGATCGTACGGAGAGCCAAACCATGCCCACCCCCAACGACACGCACAGTGCGAGCCCCACCCCGCCCCGCCGCGCCATCCCGCGCCGCGACTTCGTCAAGGCCGCCGCCGGCGCCGTCGTCGCCGCACCCGCCTTCGCGGCTGCCTCCCCCTTCGCCTCTTCCATCGCACGCACCGCCCACGCCGCCGGCCTCGACTCCGTCCGCGTCGGCGTCATCGGCTGCGGCGGGCGCGGCACCGGCGCCGCCGCCAACGCACTCGAGGCCGACCCCGGCACACGCATCACCTGCCTGGCAGACGCCATGGAGGACCGCGCCCGCGCCTGCCGCGACAACTTGGCGGGCATGGCCGACTTCGCCGACCGCGCCCAGGTCCCCGACGACCGCTGCCACACCGGCCTCGACGCCTACAAGCGCGTGCTCGAGGCCGACGACGTCGACTACGTCATCCTCGCCACGCCCCCCGGCTTCCGCCCCGAGCACTTCGAGGCCGCCATCGCCGCCGGCAAGCACGTGTTCATGGAGAAGCCCGTCGCCGTCGATGGCCCGGGCATCCGGCGCGTCCTCGCCGCCGCCGACACCGCCGAACGCCGCCGCCTCTGCGTCGTCGCCGGCACCCAGCGCCGCCACGAGGATTCCTACCTCGCCGCCATGAACGAGATCGCCTCCGGCCGCATCGGCGAGGTCGTCTCCGCCCACGTCTACTGGAACCAGGGCGGCCTCTGGGTCCGCGACCGCGAGCCCCACCACAGCGACCTCGAATGGCAGATCCGCAACTGGCTCTACTTCACGTGGCTCTCGGGCGACCACATCGTCGAGCAGCACGTGCACAACCTCGACGTGGCCAACTGGGCCATGGGCGACCATCCCGTGTCCTGCATGGGCATGGGCGGGCGCCAGGTCCGCACCGGGCCGCAATACGGGCACATCTTCGACCACTTCGCCGTCGAGTACGAGTACCCCGGCGGACGCCACGTCACCAGCATGTGCCGCCAGATCGACGGCTGCGCCGGACGCGTCGAGGAACGCATCTTCGGCACGCGCGGGCGCCTGACCACCCGCCCGGGGTTCGCGGTCGTCGAGGGCGCCGACCCCTGGCGTTTCGCCGCCCGCAACCCAAACCCTTACGCCCGCGAGCACGCCGACCTCATCGCTGCCATCCGCACCGACTACATCAACGAGGCCAGACGCGTCGCCGAGTCCACCCTCACCGCCATCATGGGGCGCATGTCGGCGTACACCGGCAAGGAGATCACCTGGGAGCAGGCCCTCAATAGCCAGCAGAACCTCGTGCCGGCCCGCCTGGACTTCCAGACCCCCATCCCGGTGCCGCCCGTGGCCATCCCGGGCCAGACGCCGGTGGTGTGATCCGCGCTGTCGGTTGCGGTTCCGGGCGGCATGTGCGGGTGTTCAGTTCCTACCATCCTGTTCGACCGAGCAAGGGAGAACGACATGGGCGCGATGAGCTATCAGGACGTGCTGGGGGCCGAGGGCGAGGCGCTGCTGCGGCACGAGTCCCGGACGATCAGCAAGGGCGTGCTGCACCTGCCCGGGGCGGACTTTGTCGACCGGGTGTTCACGCAGACCGACCGCTCGCCGACGGTGCTGCGGAACTTCCAGGCCCTGCTCGGGCACGGGCGCCTGGCCAACACCGGGTACGTCTCGATCCTGCCGGTGGACCAGGGGGTGGAGCACTCGGCCGGGGCCTCGTTCGCGCCGAATCCGGCGTACTTCGACCCGGAGAACATCTGCCGCCTGGCGATCGAGGGCGGGTGCAACGCGGTGGCGAGCACCATCGGCGTGCTGGCGTCGGTGTCGCGGAAGTTCGCCCACCGGATCCCGTTCCTGGCCAAGTTCAACCACAACGAGATGCTGACGTATCCGAACATCTACAAGCAGTCGTACTTCGGGTCGGTGCGCCAGTGCTGGGAGATGGGGGCGGTGGCGGTGGGGGCGACGATCTACTTCGGGAGCGACACGAGCCGGGAGGAGATCGCGTATGTGTCGGACATGTTCGAGGAGGCCCATGCGCTGGGGATGGTGACCGTCCTGTGGTGCTACACGCGGAACGGCGCGTTCAAGGCCAAGGGGGCCGACGGCAAGAGCGTGGATTACCACGCCTCGGCGGACCTGACCGGGCAGGCGGACCATCTGGGGGCGACGATCAAGGCGGACATCATCAAGCAGAAGCTCCCGACCAACAACGGGGGGTACGCGGCCCTGAACGCTGGGGCGTCGTCGTACGGCAAGTGGGACAAGCGGGTGTACACGAACCTGTGCGGGTCGGACGAGGGGGGCAACGGGGGGCATCCGATCGACCTGTGCCGGTACCAGCTCGCCAATGGGTACATGGGGCGTGTGCCGCTGATCAACTCGGGCGGTGAATCGAAGGGCGAGAGCGACCTGGCGGACGCGGTGCGGACGGCGATCATCAACAAGCGGGCCGGGGGTATGGGGCTGATCTCGGGGCGGAAGGCGTTCCAGCGTCCGATGGCCGAGGGCGTGGCGTTGTTGAACGCGATTCAGGATGTGTATCTGGATGGGAGTGTGACGGTGGCGTAGGGCGGGGGGGAGTGTCCTGGGTCCTGTGTCCTGGGTCCTGATGGTCGGCGCCGACGAGTTTGAAGCGTGGGGTGTTGGGGTGGGCGCGCCAGCGGGTTGGGGCTGGGGGGTGGGTGCGCGCTGAGTTTTTGTGGGCGCGACTGCCCCCTCCGCCGACTTCGCAGAGCCCTGTCGGCACCTCCCCCGCACGCGGGGGAGGGGATGTGGCGGCCGCGGCGGCCGCGGGTTTGGGGCGCTTGGTGTGGGCGATGATGGTGGTTGCGGCTTTGCGGGCGGTTTCGGGTGGGGTGTCGTAGAGGAGTTGGTGGAGTCGGGCGAGGGCGTCGGGGGCGGCTTCGAGGGCCGCGGTTTCGAGGCGGGATTGGTGGAGGGCGCGGAGGCGGTTGAGGTAGTGGGCGACGGTGGGGTGCTCGGCCCAGTCGAGGAGTTGGGGGATGGTGATGCCGGCGCAGGAGGCGACGGTGGGGAGGGAGACGGCGGGTTGGAGGTAGTCTTCGAGGAGGGAGGCGAAGGCGGGGGAGGTGGGGTCGAGGAGGTCGGGGGGGAAGTCCTTGGTCCTGAGTCCTTGGTCCTGGAGGTCGGGCTGCTGGTTTGTTGGGGCGGGCGGGGTGGTGGTGGGCATGGGGGACGCTAGCGGGCCGTGCGAGCGTTGTCGGCCTGGGATGCGGTATGGGCAGGAATTGGCGCACAAAGGCGCTCGTGGGGCGCGAGATTCTTGGAGCCGCGGGTTGGGGTGGGGGCGGCGTTGATCGGTGCCGGCTTGGTTCGGAGACGGCGCGAATCGGTGGCGCGTCGCGGGCGGTGTGGGGTTGATGCCACGCCGCCCGTGCGTCAACCGGCCTTGGCGATTCCGTCTAGCAGCGATCCGCCCCGATAGCCGCGTGGAGATTCGACGAGCCTGAACTCGGGTTGAACGTGCCCACGCCGCGTCGCAACTCCGCGGATCATGTTCTCCTCGACATCCTCGTTGCCCCATTGGTGCCAGCCCGCTCGGGCGAAGCGAGCAAAGAGCTCCAGCCGAGGCGTCGGGGAGCACGTTTCGATGATGTCGTAGATCTCGTCCGGCTTCCGAGAGTGTTCACGCTTGCGCGTTCGCAGGATGTTGACCTGCCGGCGTCCCGGTTGCAGCGTCCGCATGCGTCCGCGAACGCCGAACAGAAGGAGTTCAGTGACGTTGCGAAAGTAGAAGCCAACACCCCGTCCGTCCGGACCGCCATCTTTGCGAACTTTGTACCACACAATGTTGGCCTTGTAGGTGAATCCCCAAGCCCGCATGACGTCCAATCCCTCGCGCAAGAGAGCATTTGGACACCACAGGTACAGGTGTGATTGAGACGCGGCCAGGCGCGCGATGGGAAGTTCCATGATCTCGCTGAGTTCCATCGTGGGGTACCGAAGAAGTCGGCGATGCTCCGGCGCGACCTTGCCGGTTCTATTCTGGAACTGCCACGGAGGGTCAGCCAGTATGGTCGCGTAAGGCCCCCGCGCCTTCGCCAGCAAGTCCTCGCATGCGTTCTCCGTCGCCTGAATGTCGGCAGCCATGCCAGATGTCCCTTTCATTCCTCGGTCACTACACTGAGCGGGATCCCGATTAAGAGCAGCGGGCAGGGGTTTCCAACGCCTCGACGCACTCGGTCTTGCAACTTGCCCCAGTGGGTTGTTGACTCCCCGAACTTGTCGCCACAGAATGAAGCCGCCCATCCCTTCGGAAACGTCCCCAATCGCTCGACGCTTCGAGTGATGTTTCCTGCCTGTCGCAAAGTAGGCGTGTAGTAGGGCTGAAGCGCCTCAATGCTCTGGATGCTTCTTGAGATTGCGAATCGCTCGATCAGTCCCTCAGTTCCCTCGTGGAGCGATCGTCCACGCGTGATGATGCAGCCGACTGAGATCGCGCCGTCAGCGTGCAAACGCTTGAAGTTCTCAAGATCGCGATCGAAGAACGGATCCTTGTTGTTCCACTCTAATTCCAAAGCGAACGTGTTCCCAGCGAATTTCTTCACATGGTCGATCTCGTGACTTGTGCTCTCTTTCTGCACGCCGTCGATAACCCGTTGAATGACGAACTCGTGCTTGTTCCAGTCTAGTTCCGCGAACGCCCGCCGAATCCGCTGGGTGATTTGGGCTTCGCCTCCGCCTCCTCGGACCAACTCCTCGACGGTCACGCTGAGATCGAGCAGAATGCGCTCGATCTCCTCGGACGCGGTCCCCATATCGTGCCGAAGGATCGCCTCTGCGTGAGAGATCATCTCGATGTCAAATCCCGCGCTGCGCAGCGAACCGAACAACGGCGAGTCAGCACCGCCATCGGGAGACTCCGGCGCGTCGCCGGAGTCTGAGGGTGGTTGGTTCGCCACGGTTTCGTCCACAGAGTCGCTTCCTTTCGCTATCCCATCACAGGCAGGTACCGGTCACTCAACCGGCTTTGGGAGCCAGCGGGCAGAGTGTACCGCAGAGTTTGGAGTTTGGGGGGCACTGCCAGGGATGTCGATTGGCGCAGCTGGACCGGGGGTTGCGCTCGGCCTTTTGGGCCGAGCTTACCCCTGGCTACAGTCGCGCGCCCCGCCGGGGCGGGGACCCCACGCTTGCGCGTGGGGCTCTGCTTTTCCCGAGCTTGCGCTCGGGGCTCTCTAAGGCTGCGGGGTTTCGAGGGCGGTGCGGCGGCAGGCGCCGAGGGCGATGGCGATGGCGTCGGCGACGTCGGGGGGTTCGGGGGGGGTTGGGAGGGCGAAGAGGGTCTGGACGGCGCGTTGCATCTGGTCTTTGGTGGCGCGGCCGCTGCCGGTGAGGGCTTTTTTGACTTCGGCGGGTTTGAGTTCGGCGAGGTTGAGGGCGGCGCGTCGGAGGGTGAGGAGGACGACGCCGCGGGCGTGGCCCATGGTGATGGCGGTTGCGGGGTGGTTTGTGTGTGCGAAGACGGCCTCGACGGCGGCGAGGTCTGGGGCGAGGCGTTCGATGATGGCCGCGAGGTCTCGCTCGAGTTCGAGGAGTCGGTCGGCGATGGAGTGTGCGGGTGGGGTGTCGGGGTTGGTCGGTGGGCGGAGGCGGATGACGCCGGCTTCGATGATGCGTGGGGTGGAGGAGAAGTCGGAGGGGTTTGGCGCGTGGAGGAGTGCGTAGCCGGTGATTCGGAGGCCGGGGTCGATGCCGAGGATTCGCACGGGGGAGGGTATGGGGGGTGGGTCAGGCGGTGGGGGGTCGGGCGGTGCGGCGGGCGGCGTCGAGGGCGAGGATTTCGAAGGCGATGTGTGCGGCGAGGAAGGCGGTTGTGCCGGTGGGGTCGCGGTCTGGGAGGACTTCGACGACGTCGGCGCCGGCGATGTTGAGGCCGCGGAGGGAGCGGAGGGCGTGGAGGGCTTCGGCGGTCGTGAAGCCGCCGGGGCAGGGGGTGCCGGTTGCGGGTGCGTAGGCGGGGTCGAGTGCGTCGATGTCGAAGGTGAGGTAGGCGGGGGTGTCGGCGATTTTTGCGAGTGCGGCGGCGAGGGTTTGCTGGCCGTTGCGGTAGCGCCAGTCTTCGTAGGTGATGATGGTTGCGTTGTGTTGGCGTGCGAAGTCGAGGTCGGCGGGGGTGTTGAGCGGGCCGCGGATGCCGAGGGAGACCATGCGGGTTGGGTCGATGAGGCCTTCTTCGATGGCGCGGATGAAGGGTGAGGCGTGGGAGTATTGCTCGCCCCAGACGGCGTCGACGGTGTCGAGGTGTGCGTCGAAGTGGATGAGGGGGAGGCCGGGCTTGGGTGCGCCGAGGCGGGTGTGGGTTGCGCGGAGGTTCGCGAGCGCGATGGAGTGGTCGCCGCCGAGGGCGAGGAGGCGGGTGGGGGGGTTGGTTGGCGGGCCGCCGGGGAGTGCGGCGGCCCAGGCGGCGACGGCCTGCGTGTTTTCGCGGCAGGAGTAGGGGCGGACGGGGGCGTCGCCGGCGTCGGCCATGGCGAGTGTGTTGCAGATGTCGACGGCGTGTTCGACGTGGTATCGCTTGAGGTATTGGGAGGCGTCGCGGATGGCGCGTGGGGCGAAGCGTGCGCCGGGGCGGTATGTGACGCCGGCGTCGAAGGGGACGCCGTAGATGAGCCAGTCGAGGGGGGAGGCTGCTGATGGGGCGGGGGTGAGGTCGGTGAGGCGGGGGTAGCGGGCGAAGGTGACGAGGCCGGCGAAGCGCGGGGAGACGCGGGAGTCGGGCAGTGGGGTGCGGGGGTCGGGCATGGGGGGAGTCTAATCGCGGGGTTGCGGGGCGGGGCGCGGGAGTCGGGATTGGATGTCGGGGGGGACTCGGGCAGCGGCGCGGCGATACGCTTGGCGCATGGACCTGTACATCGACACGGCGAATCTGGGTGAGATCAAGGAAGCCGCGGCTCTGGGCGTGCTGGACGGGGTGACGACGAATCCGTCGCTGATCGCGAAGGAGGGGGTGGACTACAACCGGCGTCTGGCGGAGATCTGCGAGGTGGTGGAGGGGCCGGTGTCGGCGGAGGTGATCGCGACGGACTTCGAGGGGATGCTCAAGGAGGGGCGGGCGGCGGCGCGGATCGCGGAGAACATCGTGGTGAAGCTGCCGAGCACGGTGGCGGGGCTGAAGGCGTGCAAGGCGCTGTCGGACGAGGGGACGCGGACGAACCTGACGCTGTGCTTCCAGCCGCTGCAGGCGCTGCTGGTGGCGAAGGCGGGTGCGTTCCTGGTGAGCCCGTTCATCGGGCGGATCGACGACATCGGGGAGGACGGGATGCTGCTGATCCACCAGATCCGGCAGATCTACGACAACTACGGGCTGGAGACGAAGATCCTGGCGGCGTCGATCCGGCACCCGAAGCACATGCTGGATTGTGCGCTGGCGGGGGCGGACGTGGCGACGGTGCCGTTCAAGGTGATCATGCAGTTCATGAACCACCCGCTGACGGATGTGGGGCTGGAGAAGTTTTTGGCGGATTACCGGAAGGCGTTCCCGGGGGGGTGATGTGGTTGCGGGGGTGAACGCTTCGGCGCTCGGGGGAAGAGGACTCACCGCAGAGGCGCGGAGGGCGCCGAGAGAGGCGTGGGTGGGGTGGGGGTTTGGCGCGGGCGTTTCGAGCCGGAAGGATCGGTGGTGAACCGCGGGCTTGCGCCGCGCGGCTCGTTTGGGTTGGGCGGCTCGGTTGGGGATCCGCGGGGCGGGCGGCGTCCGAGAACCGGGGTGAAGCGGGGCAACCGTTCCACGTGGCAGGGCTTACGCAGGCGTTGCGGCGGGTGTGATGCGGTTCATTGGCACGAAGGGTCAACGCGAGCCTTGTGGGGTCCGATGGACGGCGCGGCCGGCGTCGGCGGGTGTGCCGCCCGGCTGTTGAGGAGCTGCCATGCGGAGCGGGAAGGTCCTGCTGGCCGACGACGAGGCGCACGTGCGGATGGTGCTGGCGCGCCGGTTCGAGGCGTTGGGTTGCCAGGTGCGGATGGCGTGCGACGGCGAGCAGGCGCTGGCGATGGCGCGCGAGGAGGCGCCGGACCTTGTGATCACGGACGTGCAGATGCCGCACATGAGCGGGGTGGAGTTCTCGCAGGCGCTGCGTGGGGTGGCGACGTGTGTGGATGTGCCGATCGTGATGCTGACGGCGCGGAACTACATCGTGCAGGACGGTGACCTGGCCAAGGCGCGGATCACGCACGTGCTGACCAAGCCGTTCAGCATCCGGAAGGTCGTGGACCTGGGGATGTCGCTGCTGCCGGCAGGCGCCCGGGCGTTGCCCGCCTCGGATGAGGACGCGGAACGCCCGCTTCGGAACGCCGCCGCATGAGCCGCACGCCGAACGAGCACGCGGAGTCGGTGACAGCGGGGCGGCTGCGTGAGCGTTGCCGTGCGGTTGGTCTGCCGGTGTGGCGTTGCCTGGTCGACGGGACGGTGGTTGAGCATCCGACGACGCGCGGTCTGGCCGGGCTGTGGCTTGGTGCGGGGATGATCGAGCGGTTGATGGGGCGGGCGGTGCACGCGTGGCGGGGAGAGGACCCCGGCGCGCCGATGCGTCTGTTCGACGGGTGCTGGCTTCTCGGGATGCCGGAGCGTGTGGCGGGGCGGATCGCGGGGTACCACGTGGCGATGGCGTTGTCGCACGAGGCGTTGTACTCCGAGCACTTCCTTGCGGCGTGCTCCGGGGCGCAGCTGGACGCGCCGGCCACGAGGCACGCGCTGGAGCCGCTGGCGCGGCACACGGCTGCCTCGGTGGGTGATCTCGGGCGGCTGATGCGGTGGATGGCGGCGGACCTGGACGAGCTTGCGGGTGCGACGCGTGGGCTGTCGGACTTTACGGATGCGTTGACTTTCTCGTACGAGACGATCGATCTGCTGTACGCGTTGGGGCGTTCGATGAGCCGCCCGGAGCGGCCGGACGTGTTCGTGCGTCGGGCGCTGGTGTCGCTGCAGTCGGTTCTGGACTTCTACTGGATCGGTGCGGCGTTCATCGATGACGACCGGATGCTGCCGGGTGTCTCCGGGACGGCGGTGCTGGAGCACGACGCGCGGATCGACACGTACAGCGTGGAGAAGGCGCTGCGGCGGATGCTCGAGACGCACGGGGATCCGGAGGGCGGGGAGATCCACGAGTCGTTCCCGGGCGCGGGGGCGCTGGGCGGGCCGCAGGCGTACTGCGTGCCGCTGACGCGGAGCGGGCGGGTGATCGGCGTGCTGGCGGCGGGGGACAAGCACGGTGACGACCCGCAGGTTTCGACGTTCGACACGGGGCTGATCGACGCCGCGGCGTGCCAGATCAGCCCGTTCCTTGAGACGACGGCTCTGTATGCCGAGCAGCACGCGATGTTTATGGGCACACTCTCGGCGCTGACGAGCGCGATCGACGCGAAGGACCCGTACACATGCGGGCACTCGGCCCGTGTGGCGTACCTGGCGGCGGCGTTGGCGCAGCGGGTGGGGTTGGACGGTGACACGGTGGAGCGGGTGCACATCGCGGGGCTGGTGCACGACGTGGGCAAGATCGGGGTGCCTGAGGCGGTGCTGGGCAAGGCGGGGCGCCTCACGGACGAGGAGTTCGATCGGATCAAGCAGCACCCGGCGATCGGGAACAAGATCCTGCAGGGGATCCCGGCGCTGCGGGACGTGCTGCCGGGGGTGCTGTACCACCACGAGCGGTGGGATGGGAAGGGGTATCCGACGGGGCGTGCGGGGGAGGACATCCCGCTGTTTGCGCGGCTGATCGGGATCGCGGACACGTTCGACGCGATGAGTTCGAGCCGCTCGTACCGGGCGGCGATGCCGCGGGAGAAGGTGCTGGCGGAGATCCGGCGGTGCGGGGGGACGCAGTTCGATCCTCGGCTTGTGGAGCCGTTCCTGGGGATCGACCTTGGCGAGTACGACAACATGCTGCGTTCGGCGACGGGCCCGGACTATGGGCTGGGCGAGGCGGCGTAGGCGGCGCGGGGTTCACCACAGAGACACGGAGAGCACAGAGGAAGGCCTGGGTTGGCACGCTCTGGCGACGCTGTGTTTGCGTGGGGATCGCACGAAGTCGCTTCGAGCCGTCGATTGCGATTCAACCCTGGGGCCTGGCGCGGGACCGTTACTTGCCCTCGTACCAGTTCTTCGAGACGTGGGCGTCGACGAGCAGGGGGACGCAGAGCGACATGGCGGACTCCATGCGGGCTTTGATGGCGCGCATGGCGTCGTCGGCGACGGCGTCGGGGGCTTCGAAGACGAGTTCGTCGTGGATCTGGAGGAGCATGCGGACGCCGGGGGGGATGGCGGGGGCGTGGTGAGCCGGTGCGACCTCGGCGCCCTGCGTCTTCTTGTTTTCTGCCTTCCCCTTCGTCGCTTTTTCGCTGCGTCGCTTCGTCGCTTCGCCGTCGCGTATCTCCCGCCAGATCTCGACCATGGCGAGTTTGATGAGGTCGGCGGCGGAGCCCTGGACGACGGAGTTGATGGCGACGCGTTCGGCCAGGGCGCGGCGCTGGGGGTTGTTCGATTCGATGTCGGCGATGGGGCGGCGGCGTTTGAGCATGGTCTCGACGTAGCCGTGGCGGCGGGCCTGCTCGACGCACTCCTGGAGGAAGGTGGTGATGCCGGCGAACTTGCGTTTGTAGCCGTCGATGATCTCGGCGGCGGCGGGGGTTTCGATGGAGAGGCGCCGGGCCAGGCCGAAGGGTGTGATGCCGTAGACGATGCCGAAGTTGACCATCTTGGCGCCGGAGCGCTGCTCGCGGGTGACTTCTTCGGGTTTGATGGCGTGAATCTGGGCGGCGACGGCGGTGTGGATGTCCTGGCCCTCGAGGAAGGCGGCGATGAGGTTGGGGTCGCGCGAGAGGTGGGCGAGGATGCGGAGTTCGATCTGGGAGTAGTCGGCTGAGACGAGGCTGTAGCCCTTGGGGGCGATGAAGGCCTTGCGGATCTCGCGTCCGATGTCGGTGCGGATGGGGATGTTCTGGAGGTTTGGGTCGCTGGCGGCCAGGCGCCCGGTGGCGGCGACGGTCTGGTGGAAGGTGCAGTGGATGCGTCCGGTGTCGGGGTTGATCTCGTCCTTGAGGGCGACGAGGTAGGTCGAGACGAGTTTGGCGAGCTGGCGGTACTCGAGCACGAGGCGGGGGATGGGGGACTTGATGGCGGGGTCGTCGGCGAGTCTGTCGAGGACCTCGGCGTCGGTGGAGTAGCCGGTCTTGGTGCGTTTGACGGGCTTGATGCCGAGGCCGGGATCGGCGGCGTTGGGTTTGTTGAAGAGCAGGCCGGAGAGCTGCTTGGGCGAGTCGGGGTCGATGGTGCGCGCGACGGCGGCCTGGCAGGCCTCGTGGAAGCGGTCGAGGACGCGGTCGATCTGGGCGCGGAGGCGGTGGGTCTGGCGGTCGAGTTCGGCGGGATCGACGAGGATGCCGGTGCGTTCCATGTCGGCGAGCGCGCCGATGAGGGGGACCTCGAGGTCGCGGTAGAGTTCGCCCAGGCCCATGGCGCGGAGCTGGGGCTGGAAGAGGGCGTCGAGTTGGAGGGTGACGTCGGCGTCCTCGGCGGCGTATCGGGTGGCCAGGTCGAGGGGGACGGTGTCGAAGGTCTTCTGGTTCTTGCCGGTTCCGATGAGGTCGGAGATGGGGATGTTGGTGCGGCGGAGCAGGGCGAGGGCCAGGGCGTCCATCGCGTGGCTGGAACGGGCCGAGTCGATGAGGTAGGAGGCGACCATGGTGTCGCCGCCGGCGGAGCCTTCGCCGCCTTTTTGGTCGGGTCCGGCGATCTGGGCGCCGGCGTCTTCTCCGTAGCCGCAGAGGTCGATGCCGGCGCGGCGGAGCACGACGAGGTCGTACTTGAGGTTGTGGCCGACCTTGGGCTTGGTCGGGTCCTCGAGGATGGGGCGGAGGGCGTCCAGGACTGTGGGCTGGTCGAGGTGCTTGTCGGGGGTGGGTGAGCGGACGGGGACGTACCAGGCGGTGGCGGGTTTGGTGGAGAGGGAAAGGCCGCAGAGGTCGGCGCGGGTGGGGCGGATGTGGGTGGTTTCGGTGTCGATGGCGATGACGGGGGCGGCGCGGAGTTCGGCGAGGAGTTCGTCGAGGTCGGCGCGGGTGGCGGCCATGCGGTAGTGGTCGTTGGAGTCGGTGGCGTTGTTGGATGTTGCTGCGGGCGCGTCGGCGGCGAGGGCGCTGAAGAGGGAGTCGGCGGGGGCGATGTCGTTGGATCGGCGCTTCGAGCGGGAGGTGCTGGTGGAGTTGGATGACGTCGCCGTGGACGCGCCAGACGAGTCAGACGAGTCGCCGGCGTCGCCCGGGGCGGGCATGACCTCGGGCTGGCCGAGCAGGGCGCGGGCCTCGTCCTGGTAGCGGTTGAAGCCGAGTTCCTTGCAGATGGGGATGAGGCGATCGAGGTGGATGCGGCTTGTGCTCGCGGCGTCGAGGTCGAGCGACACCGGGGCGTCGTCGCGGAGGGTGACGAGTTGCTTGGAGAGGGGGAGCGCGGGGGCGGTGGCGCGGATGTTCTCGCCGCGTTTGCCCTTGATGGAGTCGGCGGCGGCGAGGAGCGCGTCGAGCGAGCCGTGCTCGGCGATGAGCTGGGCGGCGGTCTTTGGCCCGATGCCGGGCACGCCGGGAACGTTGTCGACGGTGTCGCCCATGAGGGCGAGCATGTCGATGACCTGGGCGGGGGTGAGGCCGGTGTCTTCTTTGAAGGAGGACTCGGTGATCAGGGCGTCGGTGTGGAGGTCGAAGAGTTCGACGTGGTCCTCTTCGAGGAGTTGCTTGAGGTCCTTGTCTTTCGAGATGATGCGGATCCTGAGGTCGGGGCGTTCGCGCCGGAAGTGCGAGACGAGCGTGGCGATGGTGTCGTCGGCCTCGAAGGACTCGACGCCGACGGTCTGGACGCCGATCTCGGCGAGGATTTTCAGGCAGCGCTCGACCTGGGGGCGGAGGTCCTCGGGCGGCGGCGGGCGCTGGGCCTTGTACTGGGGGTACAACTCGCTGCGGAAGGTCTCTTTGTCGCCGGAGATGTCGAGCGCGACGGCGATGGCGTCGGGCGGGCCGCCCCAGGCGGCCATGGCGGGGCCCTCGCCGCGGAGGAGTTTGAGGATCATGCCCACGAACCCGAAGGTCATGTTCGTGGGCTCTTTGGTGACGGGGCTGGTCAGGGGCGTGCGGATGGCGTGGTAGGCGCGGAAGAACTGGGCGTAGCCGTCGATGAGGTAGAGGGTGGGCATGGGGAGAGCCTACGGCAGATCCGCGGCGCGGGTCGGGCGCGTGGAGCGGCGGCGCGAGGGCAATGCTGCTCCCTGCGTCGCGGGGGAGGTGTCGTGCCGGGCTTCGCGAGTATGACGGAGGGGGTGGTGCCCCTCAATCCCTCGGGCGGCTACCTGCGCCGGCGTCCGGCCGGCAGCCCGCCGAGCGCCAGCACGATCGCCGAGCCTGGGGCCGGGACGATGGTGTTGACGTGGGCGATGAGTTCTTCGAGGGAGATCTCGGTGAGGAGGCGGCCCTGCTCTTCGGAGACGCCGACGCCGACGTGGATGTGCCCGGCGGCGACGCTCCAGGCGGGGTCGTTGGGGTCGCTGTGCATGGACTGGTACCACAGGCCGTGGTACCCGATGTACTCGGAGAGGAAGGTGCCGCCTGCGCCCGCGCTGGTGTCGATGAAGGCCGGGACGCCGACGGCGGAGTTGTTGACGGCGGTGACGATGTTCTGCATCGGCAGGGTGGAGTCGCGGTAGGCGTTGGCGGGCCACGTGGGGTCGGGGGGGCTCTGGTCCGGCTGGAAGGGTGCCAGGTAGTCGCTGGTCCAGGAGGTGCGGTTGCGGTTGCGGGACTCGACCTCCCAGGAGAGGCCGCTGGCGCCGCGGCTGAAGGTGATGATCGCGACGGGCTTGATCTGGTCGGTGATGCGCCACCAGTCGGCGGAGGTGTCCTGGTAGTCGACCTCGAAGTCGCCCTCGCCCTTGCCCCAGGAGGGGCCGGTCTGGCCGGGGAACTCGGGGAAGAAGGAGTGGATGTTGTAGCCCGAGCCGCGCCAGTTCTCGCCCTGCCAGCCGGCGGGGTTCTGGGCGGGGTTTGTGGAGAACTGGCGGACCATGTTGTTGGTGTTGGGCCAGTAGCCGGTGATCATGATGTTGTTGGTGTGCCCGGCGGCGGCGGGGAGGGCGGGGAGGGCCAGGGCCAGCAGCGCCAGGGCGAGCGGGGCGGGCGGGACCGGGGTCGCGGCGGCGCTCCGGGGAACGCACGGAAGCGTGGAGCGGTTGTTCATGGTCGAGAGTGTCGCAGGATCGATGTGGTGATTCAACCGCGTCGTCGTCGGAATCGTCAGGATTGTCGCTGTGAAAGGCGGGGTCGACCCGGGTGTCGGCGCGGTGGCCCGACCGGTGGGAGCGAGAGGACGTCGGATCGCGGAAGAGCAGGCGGCCGGGCCTCCCTACGCTGGGTCCGCCTGCTGGACAAGGAGCCCGCCATGTCGCAAGCGTTGTGGTCGTCGATCGATGGGTATTTCAATGACGCGTTGATGGGCAGCGACCCGGAACTGGGCGCGGCGCTGGAGCGGGCGCGGGCGGCCAGCCTTGACGCGGGGCTGCCGGACATTGCTGTGGCGGCGAACCAGGGGCGGCTGCTGTCGCTGCTGGTGCTGGCGATGGGGGCCAGGAACGTGCTGGAGATCGGCACGCTGGGCGGGTACAGCGCGATCTGCCTGGCCCGGGCGTTGCCCGCGGGCGGGCGGCTGGTGACGCTGGAGGCCGACGCGAAGCACGCGGCGGTGGCGCGGGCGAACATCGTGGCATCGAAGCCGGCGTGCGAGGTCGAGGTGGTGGAAGGGGCGGCGTTGCTGACGGTGCCGGGGGTGATCGCCACGAGCCCGGAGGCGTTCGACCTGGTGTTCATCGACGCGGACAAGCAGAACATCCCGGCGTATGTGGAGCACGCGATCGGGGCGACGCGATCGGGCGGGGTGATCGTCGTGGACAACGTGGTTCGCGACGGGCGGGTGCTGGAGGAGTCGGACGATCCGAGCGTGGCGGGGGTGCGCCGGCTGGTGGAGATGCTGCGGGGGGACCGGCGGGTCCAGGCGGCGGCGCTGCAGACGGTGGGGGAGAAGGGGCACGACGGGTTTCTGGTGGCGGTGGTGCGGTAGGGGGGACTGCGAGAAGAGGCAGCAATGAAGAGAGCCGGCCGCGTGACTGCTGCCGGCTCTGTGTGTTTGCGGTGGGACTACCCCCTCCGTCACGCTCGCAAAGCCTCGCGTGACACCTCCCCCGCACGCGGGGGAGGGGCGCGGTGGCGCGGCAAGCGGGTCAGCGGCGGAGTTTGGAGAGCAGGCGGAGGATCTCGAGGTAGAGCCAGATGAGTGTGACCAGGAGGGCCCACCCGGCGTACCACTCCATGTACTTCGGCTGGCCGGAGCGGATGCCGTTCTCGATCATCTCGAAGTCGAGGATGAGGGCGAGCGAGGCGAGGGCGACGACGACGACGCTCAGGCCGATGGAGATGGGGCTGCTGTTGGTGAAGGAGAAGAGGGAGGAGAGGGCGGTGTTGCCGAAGAAGATGGCCATGGCGAAGGCGACGAGCGAGAACAGGACGTAGCCGAGGATGCCGGCGGTGATGACGGCCCGGAAGATGCGCCCCGGGCGGATGATGCGGGTGGCGTAGCCGACGAGCATGCCGCCGGCGACGGCGATGGTGAGCACGAGGGCCTGGAACGGGAGGGCCTCCATGTTGTTGCCGGGGATCTTGGTGGCGACGACCATGGAGATCCAGCCGACGAACGCGCCCTTGGAGATGGCGTAGACGGGGGCGACGAAGGGCGCGGCCTTGTGGGCGAACATCAGCACGAGCGAGCAGATGAGCGCAACGATCATGCCGCCGAGGCCCAGCGGGAGGGCCAGGCCCGGGCTGGACTGGATCAGCGTCCATGAGCCGAGCGCGGAGAACATGGTCAGGCCGACGAGGATGGCGCTGGCGGTGAGGGTGCCGCCGAAGGTCATCATGCCGGGGCGGGCGGCGGGGACGGCGGCGGTGCCTCCGCCGGCGAGGTTGGTCCAGGCGGTGGGCTGCTGGACGGTGCCGCCGGTCCGGAAGGGGTTGAGGGCGGGGTTCGACGATCTGAGCATGGTCGGGCCTCCGTGTCTGTTCGGGCGAAGTATATATCGGCGGGGCGGCGGGTTGATTCCAAAAGGCCGGCGGAGTGGGCGGAATCACGATGGCGGGGCCCTGAGTGGTCGAGTTTTCGCGCGTTCGATCGGGAGCGGACATGAGCGGAGCGATGGGTGCGGCGGGGAGGGCGTCGAATCCGAGCGTGTTGCTCGTTGTGGCCGCGCCGTCGGAGGCGCGGGCGGTACTGCGCGGGTTCGACGCCGATGGTGCGTCGGGCGAGGGGGACTGGGTGCTCCATCCGCTGGCGCCGGGGTTCGAGCTGCTGGTGACGGGCGTGGGCAAGTCGAACGCCGCGGGTGCGGTGGGGCGGCTGCTGGATCCGGCGCGGCACGGGTGCGTCGTGAATCTGGGCGTGTGCGGGGCGCTGCCGGTGGGTGGAGGCACGCCGCTGCGGTTCGATCGATCGATCTGCGACGTGGTGCTGGCGGACGGGAGCGTGTTCGCGGATGAGGGCGTCGAGGGCGAGCGGTTCGTGACCACGAGCGAGCTGGGTTTCCCGCCGACGCCGCTGTCGACCGACGAGGCGTTCCGTCCGGCGCCCGATCTTCGTGCGCGGCTTGGGCCCTTGGCGACGGTCGTGGCGCCGATCGCGACGGTGTCGACGTGCGCGGGAACGGACGCGCTGGCGCTGCGGATCGCGGCGCGGACGGGTGCGGCGGCCGAGGCGATGGAGGGTGCGGCGATCGCGCTGGTGTGCCATCGGTTGGCGGTGGCGTTCGCGGAACTGCGCGTGGTGAGCAACACGACGGGTTCTCGGACGGATCAGCGATGGGACCTGCCGGGCTCGCTGGCGCGGCTTTCGGACGTGGCCCGCGCGGTGCGGACCGCACTGGCTCTGCCGTCTGGGACGCCTGGTGAGGCCTGAGCACCGGTGCGGCGGATGCGGCTTGACGCCACCCTCATCCCGACCAATCGGGGGGCCGATCTTGGCCTCCGAGGCCCTTCGCGCCGTGGGAGCCGCGGCGTGGGCTGGTCGGGAGATCCGTGGTGCCGATCGGACGACTCAAGCGGATGTTCGAGGGGCGGGCGCCGAGCCTGTCCAAGGCGGGGCCGAGCCCCGTGGCGATCGACTTCGGCGTGGGGTCGCTCAAGGTGCTGCAGGTTGTGCCGGGCGAGCCGCCGAGCCTTGTGGGGGCGGCGTGCCTCGTGACGCCCGAGCATCTGCTGGAGGACCACGCCAAGCGATTGCAGTTCCAGGTGGATCAGCTTCCGGGGCTGATCCGCAAGGGGGGGTTCAAGGGCAAGCGTGCGGTGTGCGCGGTGCCGGCGAGCATGGCGTTCTGCAAGCACATGCAGCTGCCGCGGACCGAGGGCGCGTCGATGAAGTCGCTGATCGAGGCGGCGCTCCCGACGCAGCTGGGTCGCCCGGCGCACCAGGTCGTGTTTCGGTACGTGGAGGCTCCGCCGCCGGAGCGTGGGGTGGGCAAGTCGGAGGTTGTGGTGACGGCGGTGGGGCGGGAGCTGGTGTCGCAGATGATGGAGGGCGTGAAGGCCGCCCGCCTGGAGCCCGTGGGGATCCACGGGCAGTTCCAGGCGATCATCCGGGCGTTCGACTACATGTACGCCAGCCCGGAGGAAGCGGAGCACACGACGCTGTACCTGGACATCGGGGCGGGCACGACGAACTGCGTGATCGCGCACGGGCAGCGGCTTGCGTTCACGAGGGACATCAACATCGGCGGGCTGGCGCTGGACCAGACCGTGGCGAAGCAGCTGAAACTCTCGTTCGAGGAGGCGTGCAAGACACGCCGCGAGCTGATCTACCTGACCGCGTCGGAGGCCGCCGCGGCCCGGGACGCCAGGCCCGCCGAGCCCGCGCCGAATGAGGCGTCCGACGGGTCGGGGGCGGAGGGCGTGAGCGCCGGCGGGACGGCCGTGGCGCCGGCCCGGACGGCCCAGCTCGAGGACCTGGGCCTGAAGCGGCGCGGCGGGAACCGGGGGCCGGACCCGGACCTGACCGAGGCGCTCGAGATCATGGGCGACGAGGTGGCGATGTGCCTGCGGTACCACGGCTCGCTGTACCCGTCGCGGAAGATCGATCGCGCGATCTTCGTGGGGGGCGAGGCGCGGAGCCGCCCGCTGTGCCAGCACCTGGCCAAGGCCCTGCGTCTGCCGGCGCAGGTCGCCGACCCGATGGCCCGGGTGGCCCGGGCCAGCACGAGCGGATTCCCGAATGTTGACCTGACCCAGGCGCAGCCCGGCTGGACCGTGCCGCTGGGGCTGTGCCTGTGCCCGACCGACCTGTGACGCGCCGCGTGTGCCGCCTGCTGAAGGAGTGAACCGTGAAGTCACCGTTCGGACGCCCAGACTCGGCCGGGTCGTTCCTGCCGCAGGACTATGTGGCCGGCAAGGCGGAGCGTCGGGCGACGCTGACGCTGCTGGCGATCTTTACGGTGGTGATGGTGGCCATCGTGTCCGCGTTCATGGTGACGAGCCAGCAGTGGACGGAGGTGCGTCGCCAGCAGGGTCTGATCGACGCGTCGTACGCGGAGGAGCAGATCAAGATCGCGCAGCTGCGGGAGCTGGAGGAGCAGCGAGCGTCGCTGGTGGACAAGGCGGAGATCACGACGGCGCTGATCGACCGCGTGCCGCGATCGGTGCTGCTGGCGGAGATCGTGACGCGGATGCCGGCGCGGGTGACGCTGCTGGAGGTAAACCTGGAGAGCCGGCGGATTCGGGCGACGATCCCGCCGCCGACGAACAACCCGGCCCAGGGTCGGTCCGGTGGCAGCGTGCGTTCGCTGCGCGGCGGGGCGACGGCGGGGCGCGGGGGGCGTGGGCAGCCCGAGGCGCCGGCCCGGCCGCGGATCGAGCCGCCCCGGTTCGAGTCGACGCTGACGCTGGTCGGCGTGGCGTCGGCGAACAACGACATCGCGGACTTCCTGCAGGAGCTCAAGCGGTG
>JACKHA010000016.1 GCA_020639215.1 Phycisphaeraceae bacterium | reverse complement strand
CTGGCGGCTGGTCGTCTGCGCGTCGATCGTCTCGTGCGCCACCGCCAGTTCCTCGGTCCGCAGGCGGGCGATGGTCTCCCCGTCGGCGTACTCCGCGTACTCCCCGGGGTAGTCGAACATCTCGATCTCGCCGAACTCGTGGCTCTTGAGCTTCGAGCCGCGCACGAACAGGTCGTCCTTCGGACGCTCGTAGTTGAAGTCCGTCGTCGCGTACGCCGTCGTCTGGATCTGCTTCCGCACCCGCCAGTGGTACACGTGCGGACGCGCCACCGACTTGGCCCCCGGCGGGAAGAACGGCAGGCTCTCGACCCCCTGCTTCTTCTCGTGCGAGCCAGGGTCGTCGCCCAGCACCAGCGTGTGCTTGCCCTCCTCGTGCACGAAGTAGAAGTACATGCCCTCCTGCTCCATCAGCCGCGTGATGAAGTTCAGGTCCGTCTCCCGGTACTGCACGCAGTACTCCCACGGGCGATACGACCGCGTCAGGCGGTCCTCAACGTCGCTGAACCCCCGCTCCTTTAGGAGCTCCACCACGATCTCCGGCACCGTCTTGTCCTGGAAGATGCGGCAGTCCGCCCGGCGCGTCAGGATCCAGATGAACGGCACCACCACCAGGCGGTACACCGCCAGACGCCCGATCACGCCCGTCTGCTCCATCTCGCTGACGATCCCGTTGAGGAAACGCTCCTCCTCGCCGCCGTGGGTCGAAAACCGGATCGAGACGTTCTGGCCCAACCATTCCTCGAACGAGACCTCCTCGTTCTCCGAGACGCACTCGAGCTGGTACTCGAACAGACGCCCCAGCTGCTCGGTCCCGCTGATCGAGCGCAGCAGCAGCACCTCGTCTCCGGGTCCGGCGACGCCCATGTGGCGGAAGGCCTGCGTACGGGTCATCGGCATGGGCTCCTTCTGCGAACGCGGCCGGGCCGCCCCGCATCCCTGCATACGAAGATCACGGATTCCAAGGCCAGACCCCGTGCCGTCCGCCCCCGGGCTGCCCGTCCGAGCCGCCCGGAACGACCGGGCCCCCAATCTACCCGGATTCGACGCGGCCCGACCACAGGCCCCCACGCCGACCCCGACGCTGGCCCGCGGCGTGGCGGTTCCCCAGACGACCCCACGCCTCTCCAGGGCCAACATCGTTAGACTCTGGCAGAGGCGCCGACCGGGCCTCGGGGGACACCAATGGCCGTCACCGGATACAGAAGCGCAACGGGCGACCTCGGGCGCCGCTCGATGATGGCGATGAAAGAAGGCCCGGGCTCCGGGGCCATGACCGGCCTGCCTCCCGAAGCCTTCGCCGCGCTGTCGGAGCGGGTCCGCCTGGTCGAGGACCGCCAACAGACCTCTCCCACCAAGGCCGAACTCACCCGCGCCATCACGCGGGCCGCGATCATCGGCTCGATCGCCGGGGCCGTCGGCGGATGCCTGCTCGCCGTCCTGGTCACCAGCCTGATCGCCTGACCCCGACCGGCTCGCTCTCCCGCTCCCCCGGACGCCTCGGCGAGCCCGTGTCCCACGCTCCCAGATCGATGATCGCCGCCCCGGCACGCTCGGGCGCGAGCATCGTCGCGCGCGAAGGCCACGTCCACACGCCCCCGAGCGAGTCGATCCGGACGACCAGCACCCGCAGGTCGCCGTCCAGCCCCACGCACCAGTCCGGCACGGGCACCTCGGCCGCCCAGCCCGCCGGTGTTTCCGCCCGATCCGCGAGCGACGGATACCCCGCCGTCGGCAGCCCCGCCGGCGCACGCACCGACAGGCCGCCATCGGGCCGCAGCGTGACCGTCGTCGAACCGCCGTCGTGATCGAACACGAACCGGACCTCGGCGGTCGGCGCGTCTCCCCCCGAGACCGCCTCGACGAGCACCGACCAGCGCGCCCGCGCCTCCACCGCGCTCGGCGAGAGGCCCGCCGGATCCAGGCGTCGGAGCGTCGCCGCCAGCCCCACGTACGTCGGCACCGCCCGATCCGGGTCCAGCACGTCCGCCGCCGATGCCGCCGCGACCAGCGGCCCCAGCCGCACCCCCGGCGGCATCGCGGCGATTGATCCCACCCCCACCGTCCGGCGCACCGACACATCCCCGACCCGCACCACCGCCGTCACCTCCGACGCACCGTCCGAACCCACCGCCACCGGCGCGTCCACCGCCGCCAACATCCCCGGCCCCAAAAGCACCGGCTCGGGCGCGAGCACCCCAACGGGCCGCGGCGCCCGCGCCTCGACCCACGCCAGCCGCTCCCGCTCCGAGAGGTTCGCCGCCCAGGCCCGAACAACCGCCCCCTGACCGCCCGGCAACGGCTCCGCGAACGACCGCTCGATCCACGCCACCCCCGTCGGCTGACGCTCCAGCCACGAACCAACCCGCTCACGCAGCGCCGCGTCGCGCAGCCGCCGATCGAGCAGGATCGATCGCAACTGCTCCAACGCCCGCCCATCGCCCGTCCACAACGGCACAGTGATCGACAACTCCTGGTGCTCGACCGCCGGCAGCAGCCGCGCCCGCACCCGCGCCGCGAGGTCCGGATCGACGCGGTGCAACCGCGACAGCCCGGCTCGCCACCACAGCTCCTCCTGCGTCGCCAGCGCCTCGACGACACCCGCCTCCAGGTCCGCGGGCATCCGAGCCGGGTCGTCGGGCACGCCCGCCCGCAGCAGCATCGCGCGCCACCGACGCAGCGGGCTCGACTCGTCGCTCGCCGCTGCATCCAGCAGCGTCGCCCAATCCGCAAACGCCGGGAACGGGCTGACCCACGCCGCGTCGGTCAGCTCGGGCGACATCGCCAGCCGCACGCGCGTGCCGGCGACGACGATCTCCTCCGCGTGGAACCCCGCCGGGACCGCGACCGCAAGCACGACGAACGCCCCGCCGGGCGCCCGTTCCGGACCACCCCGTTCCGCGCCACCGTCGATCCTGATCGCGCTCCATCGCGCCACCGATCCGTTCCACGTCTCGCGCACCGCCGACGAACCGAGCGCCCACACGCTCGACTCGAGCGCCTCGCCCCGGGCTCCGCGCACCGCCGGCGCCCCGCCCCCGCCCCACTCCGCCAGCGGGATCACCAGCGTCGTACCGGGCCACACCGGCAGGTCCCACTCCGGCAGCGCCAGCCGCACCGGCGCTCCGCTGGTCTGGCTCCTGGCACCCCCCACCGCCTCCAATACCGCCACAGACGCGCGCGCACCGGCATCCGGGCCCGACAAGCAGGCCAGCACAACCGCAGCCAACCCGAGAAACGCGGCCCGCAGTCCACCCATCACCACCCGCTCCGACGCTCGCCCCACGCACGGATCCCGATCCAATCGTATCGACGCACCCCGCCGCATCCCGTCCCCAAACGCCCCCGGTTGAGGTTTCCCGCCCCACGGCACATACTTTCCCCGGCCCATGGACGCCTTCTGGCGGTTCGCCGCACGAATGACCCGGTATCGCTGGACCCTCGCGGGATCGGTCGCGTGCGCGTTCGTCGCGGGCTCGGGCCTCGGGGCCGGCATCCTCGGCTCGATCCCGATCCTCGACGCCATCTTGGACAAGTCCCGCACGCTCCCGGAGATCGTGCAGGACTTCCGCGCCTCCAGCAGCATCGCCGCCCGCCTCATCCCGCCCGACCTTCCCGCCCGCCTGCCGTCAGGCCCGTTCGAGGGCGTCGTCACCATCATGGTCGCCCTGGGCGTCCTGACCGTGGTCGCTGGGGCGGCCAACTACTTCCAGGCCCACCTGGCCCTCACCGCCGTCTACCGCACCATGACCAACATCCGGCGCGAGGTCTTCCGGCGCGTCATCCACATGCCGCTCGCCTCGGTCGTCTCGGGCGGCACCGCCGACGTGGTCAGCCGCCTCGTGGGCGACACCACCCAGCTCGCCGCCGGCATGGCGGCCCTGGTCTCCCGGGCCGTGCTCCAGATCGCCAAGGGCCTGGCGGGCCTGGTCGCCGCGTTCGTCATCGACTGGCGTCTGGCGCTCATCTGCATCCCCGTGGCCGTCGTCGTCGGGTTCCTCACACGCACGCTTGGCAAGAAGGTCCGGCGCGCTTCGCGCAAGGCCCTGGCCAGCGGGGCCGACATGCTCCGCGCCTCGACCGAGGCCCTCCAGGGCCTCCGCGTCGTCAAGGTCCACACGACCGAGCGCTACGAAGAGGGGCGCTTCCACCGCATCAACAAGGAGGTCATGCGCCAGCTCTTCAAGGCCCGCGCCGCCCGCGCCCTGGCCAGCCCCCTCAACGAGGTCATCGTCATTTTCGTCATGGGCACGCTCGCCGCCGTCGCCACGAAGCAGATCATGGACGGGCGCCTCGAGGCCTCCAGTTTCATCGCGGGCCTCGGGGCCCTGGCCGTCGCCGGAGCCAGCCTGAAACCGCTGAACGGCATCTTCAACGAGATCCAGACCGCCTCCGCCGCCGCCGACCGCCTCGAGCAGCTCCTCAACGCCGACGAGGAAGCCGGGCACGACGCGGCGCTGCCGCGCCTGCCCCGCCACGCCCAGGAAATCCGCTTCGAGCACGTCACGTTCACCTACCAGAACGCCGACGCCCCGAGCCTCCGCGGCGTCAGCGTCGCCATCCCGCACGGCCAGACCGTCGCCGTCGTCGGGCCCAACGGGTCCGGCAAGACCACGCTGCTCTCGCTCGTGCCGCGCCTGTTCGAGCCAGACCGCCCGACTGCCCCAGACGAAATCGGCGCCGACCAGCCCGCCGGGCGCGTCCTGATCGACGGGCACGACATCAGCACCGTCTCCGTCCGCTCGCTCCGACGCCAGATCGGCGTCGTGACCCAGGAGACCGTGCTCTTCCGCGCCACCATCGCCGACAACATCGCCTACGGCGCCGAGAACGCCACCGACGAACGCATCCGCGCCGCCGCCCGCGCCGCCCGGGCCCACGACTTCATCGCCGCCCTCCCCGACGCCTACGACACCATGGTCGGCGAGCAGGGCGCCACCCTCTCCGGCGGCCAGCGCCAGCGCATCGCCATCGCCCGCGCCATCCTCCGCGACCCGGCCATCCTCATCCTCGACGAGGCCACGAGCATGATCGACGCCGAGAGCGAGGCCCACATCGCCGAGGCCATCGGCGAGTTCTCGCGCGGGCGCACCTGCCTCATCGTCGCCCACCGCCTCAGCACCGTCCGCGCCGCCGACCGCATCCTGGTCATGGACGCGGGCCGCCTCATCGACGACGGCACGCACGACGAACTCCTCCGCCGCTGCGACGTCTACCGTACCCTCGCCCGCCGCCAACTCCTGCCGCCCAGCGAAGACGACGCCGAAGCCGCGGCGTGAGCCTCGCCATCCCCAGGCGCGCGAGCCGGGGCGTCCCCGCCCCGGCCTCCCCCTCCCTCACGGATACTCCTGCCGCGTCGGCCGCACCAGCACATCGCTCACGTGCACGTGCGCCGGCTGGCTCGCCACAAACCCGACCGCGCGGGCGATGTCCCCCGGCTCCAGCATCGGCCCAATCGCCGCGACACGCTCCTCGAACCACGCCGGGTCGTACCCCGCCACCTGCTGGAACTCCGACACCACGAACCCCGGCTCGATTACCGTCACCCGGATCCCCCGCCCGCCCAGCTCGCGGCGCTGGCCCTCGGCCAGCCCGTGCACGCCGAACTTCGTCGAGCCGTACATCGACGAGAAGGGCGACACGTGCCGCCCCACCACCGAGCCCAGCGTGATGATGTCGTGGGGCCGCGCCAGCCACGCGGGCTTGCCCTTCCCACCGCCGGACTTCCCACCATCCGCCTTGGCCGCCTCCAGGTCCGCCAGCATCCGCTCGCCGGCGGATCGCATCAGCCGCGCGGCCCCGAGCAGGTTGGTCCGCACCATCTCCTCCCACTGCGACGTGTCGGAGGTCATCACCGACCCGCTCAGGCCGCGCCCGGCGTTGACCACCACCAGGTCCGCCTCGCGCCCGAAGGCCCGCCGGGCGGTGTCCAGCATCGAGTCGATGGTCGCCTGCTCCGCGCAGTCCCCCGCGGCCACCTCCACCCGCGCCCCCTCGTGGGCCGCCCGGATCGCGCCGGTGAGTTCCTCCAGCCGCTCCCGCCGGCGCGCGTTGACCACGACGCCCGCGCCGCGTGAGGCCAGTTCCATCGCGATCGCCCGCCCGATCCCCGCCGAGGCGCCGGTGACCACCGCAACCCGTTCCGCCAGATCTCGTCCTGCCATGCGGCGATGGTATTCGGATGCGTCTGACCCAATCCGTGCCATGCTGCCGACTTCACTCGCAGACTCCCTTCCTCGATCTTCTGCCGAGGCAGCAGAGAACCGCACCGGCCGCGGTGATCAGACCGGCGGGCGCGGGAACGGCTGATGCGACTCGGATCCCTGCGTACGGGTAGCCGCTCTCTGGCGACCAGCTGAGATACCAGGCGAGTGGGTCCAGTTGCTCGATGACGTTGTCGGTCGCCCACGACCCGTCTGCGATCCGTTCATCGTGGCGATGCGGCCGCAGCCACTCCTCGGTCCACTCGGTCGTGGCCCCGGCGGTGTCGAGCAGGCCCCACGGCGAGGTCTCCTCGGGGTACGAGCCGAGCGGGATGTCCCACTCCTCGAAGTCGGGGTAGTGAAACGCCGAGTTGACCTGCCCGACGCCTGGCGGCCCGCCAATCGGGGCCTCGTCGGACGAGCCGGCGTACAGCCAGTACCCGCCCGCGCCGGGGGCGTTCCGATTCGGGTCCCAGTGCACCGCCTTGAGCCACTCGTCCCACGTCGGGATCCAGAAGCGGGCGTCGGGGTGGTGCGTGGTCTGGTCGTTGAAGGTGTTGTTGGGGTTCTTCGTGAACGTCGACGTGTCGTAGGCCCCGTCCATGATGGCCCACTCGCCGGGGTCCTTGTCGTTGTGGAGCCAGTTGCAGAACATGGCCGACTCGCGCCAGTTGATCCCGGCGACGGGCGCGAGTTGGGGCGAGGCGATGTCGCTCCGGAGCACCCAGCGCACGCCGGGCCCGGCGTAGGCCGGGTCCTCGACCGCGCCCCAGAACACCGGGCGGGCGAAGGTCGAGTACGCGCCGCCACGCGTCGAATAGGTGTTGACGAATTCGAGCCACTGCCCGGTCGTGATTTCGAGCCGCCCGATGGCGTACTCGTGCGCGACGCCCCCGCGCCCCGTGGCCCGCCCGGTCGGGTCGGGGCCGGAGTAGCCCACGTTGCCGGCGTCGCCGATCCGGGCGAACTGGATGCCGCTGCGCTCGAAGAAGGCGGGCTGTGCGAGCGCGGGCACGCCCGCGGCCCACGCGGCGAGCAGGCCGACGGCCGTGGGGCCGTGCGGTGTGTTGTTCTTCCGCATGCGAACCGTTTCCTTTCGACCCTGCCCAATGACTCGCGTGAACATCCGGCGGCACCCATGCCCGCCGCAGGGGCGCGAGGCCGCCCGCGAGTGACCTTACCACCCACCTCGACCATCGTCGGCCCGAAGCGCCAAACAGGCACATATTGGCGCGCGCCGGTGCATCACGATTTGCGATTGGCAATTCGGGAGCGGGGTTCATCGGCACCGACTTGCTCCGCGGACTCCGCAAATCGCCGGCACGGAACATCCCCGCTACTCCTCCCCGCCATCCCCCAGCACCCGCCGCAGCGCCTCCGCGCAAGTCTCCTCATCGAACCCGTTCCGCGCCAGCAGGCGGAACAGTCGGGCCCGCAGCCGCGCGTCCCCCGCGGCCCGCCCCGACCGCGCCACCGCCAGCCTCGACCGCACCAGCCGCTCGGCCCGGTCCAGCGCGGTCTCGCCACGCACCGCCTCGCGGACCGCCTCGCCCGCGTCCGACGCCGCGATCCCGGCCCGCTGCAACTTGAACTCGATCAGCCCCGCCGCCAGTCCACGCCCCGCCATCCGATCCGCCGCCCCGGCCGCGGCCCGGGCATCGTCCAGCAGCCCATCACGCTGGAGCGCCTCGATCGCCCGCTCGATCGCTGCCTCCGCGTGCCCCTTCTCCGCAAGCCGCGCGCGCACCCACGCCACGCTCCGCTCGCGCGACCGCAGCCACCGCCCCGCGTCCCGAACGGCCTTGGCGAACGCGCACTCGTCCTCGAACGCCGCGGCCACGGCCGGCGTCCACGCCGAGCCGACCTCTAGGCCCAGCCGCTCAAGCCCGCGCCGCGTGATCGCCCCGACCCGCCGCCCATCCACGCACACCCAGCACCAGCCGTCGCGCCCGGCGACGGGGCGGATCGAGGACACGACGCCCTTGTTGTTTCCACCGCGCGCCGAATCCGGCGCGGCCCCAAACATGTCGCCCGAATCACCCACGACTCCAGCCTACCACGGCCTCCGCACGCCGCGTCCGTACGATCCCCGGTGCCGGCCAGCGACACCGACGACAACCCCAACGTCCAACCCGACGACGCCGGGACCGCCGGCTCCGACGCCCCGGCCGCGCGCCCCGCGCCATCTCGACTGCCGTTCCGCCCGCGCCACCGCCTCCGCCACGACCTCGAGTTCAAGGCCGTCTTCGAGGCCAGGGCCCGCAAGACCGAGGGACCGCTGACCGTCTTCACCCGCCCGAGCGACCTGCCCGACCATCGTCTGGGCCTGTCCATCGGGCGACGCGTCGGCGGGGCCGTGCGGCGCAACCGCCTCAAGCGCCACCTCCGCGAGGCGTTCCGCACCACCTGCCACGCCTGGCCGACCCCGCCCGCCGGGCGCTACGACGTGGTCGTCACCGCGACCGCCCACGACCCGCTGCCGCTGGACCAGTACGCGGCCATCCTGACCCGCCTCGTGCTCCAGTGCCACCGCGTCTGGGAGAAACGCTCCCGCCGCGCGACCGATCAACCCGAGCCGCCGCCGGACCCGAGCCCATGAGCCGCGCCGCCGCCGCAGCCCGATCCGACCCCTGGGACCCGGCCCTGCCCCGCTGGGCCCGCGTTGCGAATCTGCCGTTCATCGCCGGCGTCTGGTTTTACCGCGCCACGCTCTCGCGCCTCACCGGTCGCTATTGCCGCTTCACGCCCACCTGCAGCCAGTACGCCCTCGACGCCTACCACACGCACCGCCCGATCAGGGCCACGCGCCTGACGCTCTGGCGTCTGGCCCGGTGCCAACCGCTGGCCCGGGGCGGGTACGACCCGGTGCCGCTGCCCGACGCGACGCCGAGAACCGCGCAACCTAATCCGTCCGAGAACGCCCCTCCCGGCGATTCGCCATAGACGGGGCGCGCCGATCCGATTAGTCTCCACTTACCAGCGGGCGTGCCCGACTCCGGAACCCACGAACCGGGGGGTCGGCGCCCGCCGCGAATGCGCGAGGCCGCCCGCCCCCGGCCGCGCCGCGAAGGAAGGAGCCGACGTGGGCCGACTCCCCGCTTCCCAGCGCAAACAGCAACTGCTCGACACCGCCCTGGACCTGTTCGCGCGCCTGGGGTATGCCCGAGCGACGACCGCCGAACTGGCCAAGGCCGCCGGCGTGACCGAGCCCATCATCTACCGGCACTTCGAGTCGAAGAAGGCCCTGTTCGTCGCGCTCATCGAGCGAACGGGCACGCGGGCCCTCGAGCAATGGGAGCGCGACATGAGCGGGGCGACCGACCCGGGCGACCGGCTCCGTCGCCTGATCGGCGACAACCCGATGGTCGCCGAGTCCGGGCGGAAGGCGTATCGCGTGTTCCTGCAGGCGATCACCGAGACCGACGACCCCGAGATCCGCGACGCGATCGACGCCCACATCCGCTCGCTGTTCGAGTTCGTCAAGGCCGAGGTCGTCAAGGCCCAGGCTGCCCACCGCGTCACCGCCCGGTACGCCTCCGACCTGATCGCCTGGCTGCTGATCCACATCGGGCTGGGCTACGGCGTGCTCTCGGCCATGGCCATCGAGGGTCACGGCCAGGAGCCGGGCGGCGGACACGTCAAGGACGTGCTGGCCCGCATCCTCACCGGCCCGGATTTCCGCGCCGAGCATCGGGCGGAGCCCAAGCCCGACGAGCCGCCGGCGAAGGCGCCGAAGCGCGACAAGTGACAGCCGCCATGCCCGACGCAGCGCCCAACACCGATTCCCCGACCCTCACGGCCTACGTCGTTGGCAACGACGACGCCTGGGCCATCGAGCCCGCCTCGCCCCGGCGTCGGTGGATGGACGAGTTCGCCGACGGGTTCCCCTACCGCTGCCTGCCGCTCTCGATCGCCAACCAGTGCGGGTGGGTGGTCCGCTGCCCGGTCGGGCTGACCGCCACCTGGTACGGGGGCAACCAGGCCCGCGACGTCCGCATCGCCTTCGACGCCGACACCGAGCGGTTCCGCCACGAGATCACCAGCCACTTCGGCGGCGGGGTGCTCACGTTCACGCTCCCTTGGCTCTTCCGAACGCCGCCGGGCGTTTCGCTCTACGTCCGGGGCCTGCCCAACGCGTTCGTCCAAGGCGCCCGGGCCCTGGACGCGATCGTCGAGACCGACTGGGCGCCCATGACCTTCACCATGAACTGGCGCCTCACCGACGCAAGCCGCTCGGTCCGCTTCGACAAGGGGCACGCGATCGCGCTGCTCATGCCGATCCGCCTCGACCTGGTGGAGGCGACCGAGGCGCGAATCCGCCCGCTGGACGATGATCCTGCTCTGGCGGCGGAGTACCGGGAGTGGGCCGACTACCGGCGTGGGTTCATCCACCGCAAGGACCGGGCCCCCAGCGAGTGGCAAAAAGACTACATGATGGGGCGGCACGTGGACGGGCGGACGGAGGCGTCGCACAAGTCCCGCCTCAAGCTGGCCCCGTTCGAGGGGCCGACGCAGGAGTGAGGGAGGGCGCGAGGCGGCGATGGTCGTTTGGATGGCGAACCGGATCTCGCGTGGGCCGGTACCAGCTCTGGCGGTTTCGAGTTGATCAGGAGATGGCGTGATTGGACCGATGCCGACGCGCTCGATCGTGACGGCCGCGAACCTCGCGGCCTGCTCGCTGCTCGCGTTGTCCGCGCTCGCGACGCCCGTGGATGACCCGGCGGCCACCACCGGCCCCGGCATCGGCGCGTCGGGCGGAGCGGCGTCCTGTGCCGGCGCGATCCAGCGCGACACCGACCCCTTTCTCCCCTCTCGGCACGGCTTCCGCTTCGTCAACTCGTTCCACGGCTCGCCGCTGCCGCCCGAGATCCGAGATGCGGAGTCGGGCCTCATGGGCTGGGCCCGCCAGGTCGCCGAGCGCCATGCCCCGGACCGCTTCGGTCTGTGCGGCGGGATGTCGCTGCTGGCGGCCGACTACTACCTCGCGGGCATCGAGCCGCCCGCGGACCTCGACCCGCCCTCGCAGGGCACGCCGCTGTACGAGGCGCTGTACGCCCGCCAGACCGAGTCGCTCGGGCCGGGGATGGGCAAGGTGTTCGACTTCGCGCACTGGATGACGCTGCCGGACACGGCGCCGACACGGGACGATCGTGGCGCGGCGTCACCAGATGAACACGCACTGCCCGAGCCAACGGCGCAGTCCACGTCCGCCCTCACCCGCCTCGAACTCCCGGCGATCTGCCAACGCCTCGAACGCGGCGAACTCGTGGCGCTCGGCCTCGTGCTCACCCGGGCCGGGCGCGGGCAACTCTGGAACAACCACCAGGTGCTCGCGTACCGCGTGACCCGAGACGACGACGCCACCCTTCGCATCCATCTCTACGACCCCAACTACCCGGGCGACGACGGGTGCGTCCTGCTGATCGAGGGCGTTGGCGTCGGCACGCTCGGACTTGAGCCCGACGGGCCCGACGCGCTCGCGCTCCGGCCCGGCAATTCCGCGACGCGTGGCGACGCCGTCCGCATCACACGGATGACTTCCGCCGGGCAAACGCGGAACGTCCGCGGGGTGTTCGTCATGCCGTACGAGCCGAAGGCGTTGGACCAGCAGAACACCGACGAATGACCCCGGTCGCCCAAAGTGTGGCATGGCTGTGGCTTTGCACAGCCATGCCGATCGACTGGACGCTTCCGGTTGCTCGAACATGGCTGTGCAAAGCCACAGCCATGCCACACGTCGTGACCGCCTGAAGAAAACGGCCCGGCGCGAGTGCGCCGGGCCGTTCTGCTTCGTTCCTTCGTCGCCGATCGAGCGGTCGATCCGGCCTCAGTCCTTCTTCACCTCATACTCGGCGTCGATCACATCGTCCGCGCCGGTTGAAGCACCGGCCTCGCCCGCCTGGCCATCCGGAGCCTGGCCCGCGCCGGCCGCGGCGTCCTGGTAGATGACCTTGCCCATCTCCATGCGGGCGTTGGAGAGTTCCTTCATGGCGGCCTCGATCGGGGCCTTCTCGTCCTCCTTGAGGCGGGACTCGAGGGTGGACAGGGCCGACTCGACCTTGCCGCGGACGTCGCCGGGGACCTTCTCGCCGTGCTCTTCCAGTTCGCGCCGGACCTGGGAGACCAGCCCGTCGCCCTGGTTCTTGAGGTCGACCACGTCGCGCCGGCGCTTGTCCTCCTCGGCGTGGGCCTCGGCGTCGGACTTCATCTTGTCGATCTCCTCGGACGAGAGGCCGCCCGAGTTGGTGATCTTGATGTCGGCCTTCTTGCTGGTCTTCTTGTCGGTCGCGGTGACGGTGAGGATGCCGTTGGCGTCGAGGGCGAACTCGACCTCGATCTGCGGCAGGCCGCGCGGGGCCGGGGCGATGCCGGCCAGTTCGAACTGCCCGAGGGTGCGGTTGTCCTTGGCGAACTCGCGCTCGCCCTGGAGGACGTGGATGGTGACGCTGGGCTGGTTGTCGGCCGCGGTGGAGAAGGTCTCCTTCTTGCTCGTCGGGATCGTGGTGTTGCGCGGGATGAGCGTGGTCATCACGCCGCCGAGGGTCTCGACGCCCAGCGAGAGCGGCGTGACGTCCAGCAGGAGGATGTCCTTGACGTCGCCCTTCAGAATCGCGCCCTGGACCGCGGCGCCGACGGCGACGGCCTCGTCCGGGTTGATGCTCCTGTTGGGCTCGCGCCCGAAGATCTCCTTGGCAATCTGCTGGACCCTTGGGATGCGGGTCGAGCCGCCAACGAGCACCACCTCGTCGATCCGCGAGGCGTCGATCTTGGCGTCCTTGATCGCGGCCAGGCACGGCTGGCGCAGGCGCTCGAACAGCGCGCGGGCCAATTCCTCGAACTTCGAGCGGGTCAGCGAGACCTGCAGGTGCTTGGGCCCGCTGGCGTCGGCAGTGATGAACGGCAGGTTGACCGAGGTCTCCTGCATGGTCGAGAGCTCGCACTTGGCCTTCTCGCAGGCTTCCTTGAGGCGCTGCAGGGCCATCGCGTCCTTGCGGATGTCGATGCCCTCCTTCTTGCGGAACTCCTCGGCCACGTAGTCGATGAGCACCTGGTCCCAGTCGTCGCCGCCCAGGTGGGTGTCGCCGTTGGTGGAGAGCACCTCGAAGACGCCGTCGCCGATGTCGAGGATGGACACGTCGAACGTGCCGCCGCCCAGGTCGAAGACCGCGACCTTCTGGTTCTTGTTCTTCTCGAGCCCGTACGCCAGGGCCGCGGCCGTCGGCTCGTTGATGATCCGCTCGACCTTGAGCCCGGCGATCTCGCCGGCGTCCTTGGTGGCCTGTCGCTGGGCGTCGTTGAAGTAGGCCGGGACGGTGATGACCGCGCGCTCGACCTTCTCGCCGAGGTAGTCCTCGGCGGTCTTCTTGAGGTCCTGGAGGATGAAGGCGGAGATCTGCTGGGGCGTGAACTCCCCGCCGCCCTCGCGGACGTTGACCTTGACCTTGACAAACTCGTCGCCAGAGCCGGTCAGGGCGTAGGGGACCTTGGACTCCTCGTTGCCCGTCTTGCCGTAGGACTCGCCGGCGGCCCCGGAGACCTCGCCGCGCCGGCGACCCATGAACCGCTTGATCGAGAAGATCGTGTTCTTGGGGTTGGTGACCTGCTGGTGCTTGGCGGCCTGGCCGATGAGGCGCTCGCCCTTGTCGGTGAAGCCGACGACCGAGGGGGTCAGGCGGCTGCCGCTGGTGTTGATGAGGACCTTGGGCGTGTTGCCCTCCATGATGGCGACCACGGAGTTGGTGGTGCCGAGGTCGATGCCGATGATCTTGCCGCTTGCCATGTGTCTGCCTCCGTGGAGGGGTACGTCTTGTCGCCGATCCGAGACCCGGCGTGGCGTTGGCGACGCGGGACTTCCCGCGGCACCCGTTTAACGCCATCGGGGGAAGGCATTGCAAGCGCGGTGCCAGTTGACGGGCGAATGCCGCAGGGCGGGATGGAGGAACCCGGGCCGTCAGCGCCGCCTGGCCCGCCCGCGAGGGGCGTGCGCCGCCGCGGCCTGCCAAACCGGCAGGTGGGGCTACCGGCCGGGGACTCCCCCGAACCGGCGAGACGCCAGGCGGTACGCGGCCAGCGCCCCCAGCCCGGTCCACAGCAGCGTCGACTCGTGCGAGAACCGACGCCACCACGCGGGCAGCAGCAAGGACCAGAGTTCGCCCGGCGGCACGCCGGCGGACCCGCCGAGGTCGACGAGCCAAACGGCCACTGCCACGCCGACGACGGCCATAACCAGCGCGAGCATCCCAGCGCTCAGCCCTCGCGCGACCGAGCCGGGCCCGACTCGGGCCGCGCTGAGGCCGATGGCCACGCCCGCGAGCAGGGCGAAACTCGCGGACCGGTGCCCCGTAGCCGCGGCGACCAGCGACCAGATCGCGACAACGCCCACGCCTCCCGCGGCCATCGCCAGGCTGGCCCGCCACGGGGCGGTGTTCTTCGGCGCGCGAGGCGCCGGTGGCGGCGGCTCGGCGTTCGCCACCGCGGGCGCGTCGTGCCCGAACTCGGTCGCGATCCAGGCGAGGCGAGCCGATTCGGCCTGGGAATCCGGGGCGGACGCGTCCGCGCGCTTCGCCTGGGTGGCGGCTGCTGCCGAGGCGTCGCGGGCCGCCAGTTTCTGGGTCTCCGACCGGTACTCGCGGACTGATTCGAGATAGGACTCGAGCCTGCGCCGGAACTGGTCGGACCAGTCGAGACCGAGGCGTTCGTAGGCGAGGCGCAACTGCCCGACCGGGTCCGCCACGAGGTCCTCGTAGCGCATGCGGACGACGTCGCCCTCGGGGATCGAGGATTCGGCTTCCAGATACCGGCGTTCGGCATGTTCGTAGTCGCCGATCAGGCGTTCGCGGACCGCGTCATCCGCCGGCGCGTCCTGCAGGTGGAACGCCCCCATCGCGTGCATGAGCCGCTGGTTGGACCTGAGCACCGCCGCGGGGTCGCGCGAGAGGTGGATGAACTTCACCCGCCCGGGGCCGCCGAGCACGTCCATGATCGCGGGCGCCTTGGCCGTGTGCGGCGGGGTCTTGAGCAGCAGACGCCGCCGGGGAACGAGCCAGGCGATCTTCGCCAGGATCGCCCACTGCGTCCGCCGCCAGCGGGACTTCTCCCTCGGTGTCAACCCCTCCAGGTCGTTGAATCTCGCAAAGTGCTCATAGCACCGCGGCAGCACCACCCGCCCGTGCAGAGGCGACGACAGCGTCCAGCTGGCCAGCGCGAAGTCGTCCTCGCCCGGCCACTCCGGGCCGAACGCCATGTCGTCCTGCGGGCGCTTGGTCGGGAGCGCGGCCCACAGGAAGAGCTTCAGGACAAACCACGACAGCACGAACCCCTGCGGCGCCAGCACCTGGCCCCAGCGCGGCGTGTGGTTGTGCGGGTCGCACGCGAGCAGGTTGTGCAGATGCGTCGTGCCCGAGCGGTAGTAGCCGAGCACGACGATCGAGGGTGCGGACTCGTTCGCGCCGCGTCGCCCGAGGCGCCACCCGCTCCGCCTCCCCCACCACCACAGCACCGGCGCCAGCGCGACCCGCTCGGGCAGCGTGAACGCCGTCACGCACGCGGACAGCACGAGGTTCACGCCGACGCGCGGCCAGTACCTCGGCGGGATCCTCGCCCCGGGAGTCAGGAACAGCCGCGCCCACGCGTCGAGCGGGGCGGCCGCCATGAAGTGGATGTGCGGGAACGCGGGCGGGCGGATTCGCATCGGCGGGCGAGTCTAGCCGCTCATGCCCCCGAACAATCGGCGATGCCCATCCGCCTCCGCCCGGTGATCGAATCCGACATGCCCTTCGTGCTCGAGGGCACGCGCCAGCTCGCGGTGGTCGAGGGGCGGCCGGGGAGCGTGACGGCGACGCCCGAGACGCTGTGGTCGCTGCTGTCGGGATCGCGCCCGCTCGGCGAGTGCGTGGTGATCGAGCACGACTCGACGCCCCCCGTCGATGTCGGGCACGCCTGGTTCTACTTCCACCCCAGCACCTTCTCGGGTGAGAAGTGGCTGTACCTCGAGGACATCTGCATCCACCAGGCCCACCGGTCGCGCGGCCTCGGGCGTCTTGCCATGGCCGCCCTGGCCCGCCTGGCCCTCGAGCGTGGCTGCACGGGCATGCACTGGTCGGTCGTTTCGGGCAACGACGCCGCGATGCGGTTCTATGAACGACTCGGCGCGGTCCCGAAGACCGGGATCGAGTCGTACAAACTGGTGGACGGGGCGTTGGAGCGCCTGGCAAGCCGAGCCTGACGGACGGCGCCGAACCCGGTCACTCCCCTGCGCTGGCCTGCTCCTGCTCCGGCCGCGGCAGCAGCGTCGGCGCGCACGCCAGGTTGTACGCTGTCACCGCCGTGTTCGTCGACGACTGCATCAGGTACTCGGGGATCGCCAGATCGAGCCGGTCGTGCTGGGTGTGCCACCCGTAGCCGTAGTTGGCCCGCCCGATCTCGTCCCAGAAGAACCCGGGGATGCCCACGGCGTTGAACGACGCGTGGTCCGACGAGCCGCCGGGCGGGATGCGGTTGCCCGACGAGTGGACATTGACGTTCAGGTACTTCCCGTCGGTCTCGGAGTAGAACAGGTTGTTGATCGGCGCGGTCGCCGCGGACAGGTACGGAACCATCACGTCGGGGGCGGGCAGCCCGCCCTGGTAGTTCGTCCCGCCGTCGTCCACGAAGCACACGCTGATCTTGGCCCGCTCGGCCTCGGACAGGCTCGCGACGTACGCGCGCGAGCCCAGCAGGCCCTGCTCCTCGCCCGACCACAGCACCAGGCGGATGGTGCGGCGCGGGCGGGCATCGACCGCGCGCAGGATCCGGGCGGCCTCGAGCATCACCGCCGAGCCCGTGCCGTTGTCGGTCGTGCCCATCGAGCCGGGCCCGTTCCACGAGTCGAAGTGGGCCGAGATGATCACGACCTCGTCGGCCAGGTCGGTCCCCGGGATCTCCGCGATCACGTTGTACACCGGGATCGGGCCCTCGACCAGGCGATGGTCGAGGTTGACCTCGACATTGACCTCCTGCCCGTCGGCCAGTCGCGAGTTGATGTAGTCGTAGTCGGGCATCGAGATGCCGACCTCGATGTCGCGCGGCATGGCGTCCAGGTCCAGGTCCCGCCACCCGCCGGCCGAGGTCGTCCACACCCGCTCGTCGTTCGACGAGGACATGAACCCCGCGGGCCCGGCGGCGAGCACCTGCTCGAGGATGTACGCCTCGTTGTCGATCAGCTCGCCGCTCTGGCTGGGGTCGACGCGCGAGAGCGTCCAGCCCGCGCCCGCCGCCGGGTCGTCGGTGGTCGCCTGCCCGCCGTTCTGCTCCGGCGTGCCCGCGAGCGCGTCGCCGTCGAGCGTGAGCGTGGTCCTGGTGTCGCCGACCGGGGTTGTCCACGTGAACGAGAGGGTGCTGGTGTCCTCGTTGAACTCGGCGTCGCGCCCGCGTGCGTCGGCCCCCATTTCGGTCATCTCGACGGTCACGACGTAGGTCCGGCGGAACCGGGCCACGCTCACCGCGACCGGCGTGGAGCCGTCGGGCAGGTCCGGGTGCTGCACCGTGCCGACCCAGCGGCCCGTCACCGGGAACTGGTCCGACACGCCGGGGCCCTGGGGCGGGGGCACCTGCGTGGGCGACGACTCGCCCCGGGCCAGCACCTGGCGGGCCTCACGCCGGGCCCCGTACCGCGTGTTCATGTTCCCGCCGACGCCTCGGATGCCCTGTCGCGCGCCCGACGGCGGGGCGATGAGCATCCACGACCCGGCGATGTTGGCGCGGGCCGCCTCGAGTTCCGCCAGCGTCTGGGGCATCTTCACCACCCGCCCCCGGACCGGGCCGTCGGTCCCGATCGTCCACGCCAGGGTGCTGTGGGCCATCTCCCGATCGACGGCCGCCGATCCGTTTGCGGCGACGGTGACCACGTTTGCGCTCGACGCGACGCGATCGAACCGCACCGGGATCGTGCCCCACTCCCAAAGGCGCGGGTTGGACATGCCCCAGTCGCCCAGACGCCCCACGGCCCACCGCTGGGCGTTCTCCAGGTTGCTCGACCCCGTCAGGCGCGGCCCGAAGGTCGTGCAGAAGTGGGTCAGGTGCTCCATCACCTGGTTGCGGTGCAGCCCCTCGTCCAGGATGCGGCGCACCGTCGCAGGGTCGCCCATCGGGATCGCCGGGGCCTCGACCTCGACCTCGTCCACGACCGCCATATTGCCCAGTGTGGGCAGGGTCCGCGTCGGCGTCCGGGCCTGGCTTCCCGCACATCCCCCGAGCAGTCCGGCGATCGTGCCGGCCGACGCCGCGAGTCCCAGCGTGAAGCGAAGATCGAACGGGCGGGAGCGGTCCATCGGATTCTCCTGGGGGGGAGGGGGCTCGGGTCGGGTGGGTCAACGCCACAGCGCCGCGCCGGTGCGGCGCGGTGGGGCATGGTACAGGAATGCCGGGGATGGGTTGCGGGCGGGCACACGGCTGACACCGGCGGCGCCCGAATGCCGGTCAGGTCCCGCCGACGGGCACGCCGGCCGGCGCGCCCTCCAGCACCTCGCAGATCGCCGCGGCGGCCTCCTGACCGGCCCGGTGCCCCCCGAACTGGCGCACGACCTTCCGCAGTTCCTCGACCTGGCGGGCCACCGCCTCCGGCGACGCAAGCAGCTCCCGCGCCGCCGCCAGGATCGGCTCCGGTCCGGCGAAGTGCGGCACGAGTTCCGGCACGATCTCCCGGGCCGCGATGAGGTTCGGCAGGGTGAAGAACTCGGTCCTGAGGATCCACCGCCCGAGCAGCATGTAGGGCAGCGGGTTGCTCTTATAGAACACCACCATCGGGCGTTCCTGACGCGCGATCTGCAGCGTGACTGTTCCGCTCACCACCAGCGCCAGCGTGCACCAGCCGATGACCGCGTCGGTCCGACCCGAGACCATCTGAAGGTTCTCAGGCCACCCGCCGTGGTCGGCGGCGATCTGCTTCAAGCGCTCGGCCACGGCCGGCGTCGTTGCGGCCACGGTCCCAACGAGCCCCGGGCGATCCTCCGTGAGCGAACGGAACACCGGCAGCATCAGCGGGAAGTTCTTGGCGATCTCCGCCGGGCGCGAGCCGGGCATCAGCGCCACTCGCACGGGTCCGTCCGCCAGGTCCGACGCCTCGAGCGCTGCGCGCGTTGGCGCGTGCGCGAGATCGAAGAGCGGGTGCCCGATGAACCGGGCCGGTACGCCACGCTCCTTGAACCACGCCTCCTCGAACGGCAGCAGGCATAACACCAGGTTCGTCAGGCGACGCAGCTTGTGGATCCGCCACTGCCCCCACGCCCAGATCTGCGGCGCCACCAGGTGCACGATCCGCAGGCCTCGATCCCCGGCGACCTGCCTGGCGATCTGGCAGATCGGGAAGTTCGCCGCCGGCGAGTCCACCGGCACGTGCACGTCCACCGGGTTGGCCCTGAGCCACCGCGCGATCCGCGCGTTGATCCGCCGGTGCTCCCGGATCTTCTTCAGCCCCGGCAGCCCCATCACCGCGTCGTGCCCGGTCTGCTCGACGACCTCCGCCCCGGCCGCGGCCATCTTCGGCCCGCCCCACGCGTAGATCTTCACATCCGGCGCCATCTGCCGCAGCGCCGCGATCGCCGCCGCCGCGTGGTCGTCGCCGCTTGGCTCAAACGCCGTAAACAGCACCGCCCGGGGGCGCTCGCCATCGGCGCGCGGCACCCCGGTCGCTGGCGGAGTCTCGGCCACGTGCGGCGAAACGGTCACGCGCGAGTGAAGCGCGGGCCGGGCGGAATGTCAACCGCCCGCGTTCTCGCCCTTGTCTGGGGCCCCATCCGAGTCCGCCTGGTCACTCCCGCCCGCGTCCATCGCCGCCGCCGGGTCCACCTCCCCGTCACCCATCCGGCACAGCACGATCGGCTCGCCCGGCCCGCCCTGCCTCACCCGCAGGCGACGCTGCTTGACCAGTTCCAGCGTCGCGATGAACAGCCCGACCATCTCCGAACGGCTGCGCCCCTCGAACACCCGCAGCAACGCCACCTCGCCGCCGGTCCCCTCGCGAGTGAGCCGATCGAGAATGTCCGCCTGGTGCAGCTCCATCGGCGTGTCGTCGAACGTGATCTGGTGGTCGCCCAGACGATCGAAGTTCACCGCCGCGATCACCTGCGCGAATGCCTCGACCAGGTCGCCCAGCGACAGGTCCTCCATGTCCAGCCCGGCGGGCCCGGCGTCCTCGCCCAGCGCCCCGGCGGCGTCCGCGCCCTGTAGCCGAGCTGCGGCCTCTGCCATCGCCTCCTTGTCGATCCCCGCGTGACCCGCCGGGAACCGGCGTGCCCACGTCAACCGTCGCTCCTCCAGGGCATCGGCCGCATCCCGGTGGCGCTTGTACTCGAGCAGCTGCCGTACGAGGTCAGCCCGCGGATCGACTCCGTCTCCGGGCCGCCCGGTGCGCTCGGCGTCCGCGTCGCCCTCCCCCTCGGGGCGCGGCGAGAGCATCCGGCTCTTGATTTCCATCAGCGTTGCGGCCATCACCAGGAACTCGCCGGCCAGATCGATATCGATGGTGTGCACCTGCTCCAGGTGCTTGACGTACTGCCCGGCGATCTGGGCCACCGGGATGTCGTGGATATCGACCTCAGCCCGGCGGATCAGGTGCAGCAGCAGGTCCAGCGGCCCTTCGAACGCATCGAGCCGGACGCAGTAGTCCTCAACCATCCGTGCGCTCCCGTTCCTGCCGCGATCCCCGCGGGCATCGGTCCGTCCGATCGAGTGTACCCTACCGCGATGCCAGCCCCGAACGCGCCGACACCGGCGCGCCCCGACCCCGACACAGCCCCCGACGCCGCTTTCGCCGCGGCCACCCTGGCCGCCCAGTCCGCCGCCCTGGCCACCCTTGCCGCGTGGCTCGATGGCGATGGGCGGGAGGCGTTCACGCGAGCCGTCGATCTCATCGTCGCCTGCGCCGACTCGAACGCCTCGGTGATCGTTTCGGGCCTAGGCAAGTCGGGGCACGTCGGGGCCAAGATTGCCGCGACGCTGGCCTCGTTGGGCATCCCCGCCCACGCGGTCCACCCCGCCGAGGCCGCTCACGGCGACCTGGGGCGGTTCCGCGCCCACGACGCGGTCATCTGCCTGTCCAAGTCCGGCGAGACCGAGGAGGTCGTCAACCTCGCCGGCATCCTCCGCCAGGATGGCCTGCCGATCATCGCCGTCACCGCCGCCCCGCCCTCCGCCTCACAAGCGCCTTCCAGCCTCGAGCGACTCGCCACCGTTGCGCTGCGCATCCCGCTCGAGCGCGAGGCAGGCGAGCCAGCCTTTGTCGCCCCGACCTCTTCGACCACGGCCACGATGGCCCTGGGCGACGCCCTGGCCCTCGCCGCCGCGCGGCGCCGACGCTTCACCGACGACGACTTCCGCCGGCGCCACCCCGGGGGCGCGCTGGGCGGGCTGCTCCGCCCGGTCGTCGAGATCCTCCGCTTCCGTGCCGGCGAGAACCTCCCGCTGGTGCCCGAGGGCCTCACGGTCGCCCAGGCCCTGTCGCACACCGACCACAACGCCCGACGCCCCGGCGCCTTGGTCGTCGTCGACGCCGCCGGGCGCCTCACCGGCATCTTCACCGACGGCGACCTCCGCCGCCTGGTCGGGCGCGACCCGGCCGCCCTGACGCGCACCATCGAGTCCGTGATGACCCGCACTCCTCGAACCCTGCCCGCCTCGGCCCTGGTCCGCGACGCGGTCCACATGGTCCGCGAGTTCCGCCAGGACGAGATCCCGGTCGTCGACGGCGCGGGCCAGCCTGTGGGCATCCTCGACGTCCAGGACCTCATCACGATGCGCTTGGTGCGCGACTGACGGCGTGACTGATGGCGGGGCCGAGCGTGGGCTGCAGGACCCGGCCCGCAGTGTGGCATGCTTGTGGCTCAGCACAAGCATGGCGAGCGTGCCGGGGCGCGCCGGGCGGTTCGCATGCTTGCTCAGAGCCGCAAGCATGCCACGCGTTGGTTCCGCGTCCGCGCGTTCGAGACTTGTCGTTCAGAGAGGTTCCGGCTCGGCGCGCCGGTCCACCTCACGCCGGCCTGATCCCCCGATGCAGTTGCTGCACACGCTCTGCCTCCTGGCGGCGGACCGTCTCCATCAGCAGGCGCGGCACGCGGTACTGGCCGCTCTCGGCCGGGACGCCGGCGCAGTGCTCGCTGAAGCAGCGGTACAGGAACTTGAACGCGTCGCGAGGCTGGTGCATCTGCTCGAGGGCGTCGATCAGGTCCTGGCGGGTCACGTCCTCGTCGAACATGGCCGCGAGCGAGATGGGCGGCTCGCCCTCGGCGCGACAGGCGTTCAGGCGCGCGGCGCACAGGTCGTAGAGCGTGGCCCCGGTCCACGAGAGGCGCTCGATCATGTTCTGCTTGTCGAGGCGGGCCTCCTGGAAGAACCCGCTGGACTCCTTGAACACGGCGTAGCGGAGCTCGATCGGCAGCAGCAGCTTGAACCCGATCGCGTCCTGCTGCAGGAACTTGTTGGACATCATGGGCCAGATCAGTTGGCGCATCCGCTCGGCGTCGCCCGCCACCAGCCGCGGCTCGTCGACCCGGTCCACGATCACGACGATGCCGGCGTACCCCAGGCCGGCGAGCACGCGCCGCAGGCGGGCCAGCATCGCGTACCGGATGTCCTCGGACTCGGTGACGGGCAGCACCTCGGCGTCGCGATCGCGCGACGACAGCGCGTCGAGGGCCCGGGCCAGCGAACGCTCCGGGCGGTCCAGGACGCGGAGTTGCCGCTGCAGGCGCCGGGCCAGCGAGCGGACGCGGAACCGATCGACCACCAGACGCCGGATCAACACGCCGAACCACAGGCCCAGCAGCACGAGCAGCACGACCAGACGCCACAGGTCCTGGGCGCCCTGCGGGCTGAAGATCGACCACACGACGAAGGCCACCGGCGGGATGGCACCAAGCACCACAAGCACGGTCCACATCACGGCCGGGGGCGGGGGCAGGTGCAGCAGGCGGCGGAGGCGCCGGGTCCGCTCGTCGGCGTGCTCGCCCGCGTCGTACAGGGCCTGGAGCAGAAGCAGGTCGCGACGCGCGGCCAATTCGAGCCCGTGGACGTCCGGGGCCGGCTCGTCGCTCCGCCCGCGGCTCATGAGCGCGGTGACCAGACGGGTCACGCCGGTCGAGACGATGGCGTCGATGTGGTCCACAAGGCGGATGCGCTTGAAGACCTCCGCGCCGTCGGGCTCGCGTTGCTCGGCGCCGTTTCGCGAGCGGGCGGGGCGGGGCTTGGTGCGGGCGGGGCGGGCGGCATCGGCGTGGCGGGCGGCGCGGGACTGGAGACGGTCGAGGAAGCCGTTGAGGTCGTCGTAGAGGACCACGAACATGCGCTGGTCGGGGCTCTCGCGGTTGTGCCGGGCGATGCGGGCCTCGATCTGGAGGCGCATGGCGGTCTTGCCGCTGCCCTTCTCACCGAAGACGATCGCGGTGCTGGGGCGGGCCGGGTCGCCTAGGACCTTCTCGAAGTCGGAATGCAGTGCGGCGGCGGCGGGGTCGCCCGTGGTCAGCGCGGACATGCGGGCGAAGACCGCGTCGTTGCGGGCCTCCTCGCCCCGGAAGGGGTTCTCGACGATCTTCCAGTGTTCGAAGAACTGGGAGAGGTTCATGGGGATTGAAGTGCTGAGTGCTGAGTGCCGAGGAAAGACGCTCAGTGGGCCACCCGTCGCCCGAGCAGCGGGGCGATCTTGTCGAGGCACGCGGTGAGGGTCTTTTTGTCCTTGGCCTCGGCGTTGAGGCGGAGCAGGGGCTCGGTGTTGCTCTTGCGGACGTTGCACCACCAGCCGTCGGTCTTGAAGCGGTCGATGGTGACGCCGTCGAGCTCGTCGATCGTGCCGCGGGCGGTGAGCTGGTCCCTCACCGCGGCCAGGGCCTCGTCCTTCTCCTCGGTCTCGAAGTTGATCTCACCTGACTGGGCGTAGCGGGCGATGGGGCTGATGAGGCCGCTCATGGGCTTGCCGGACTCGGCGCGGATAGAAAGCGCAACACCCATCGCGATCGCGCCCGAGTCGGCGTTGAAGTTGTCCCGGAAGTAGAAGTGCCCGGAGAGCTCGCCGCCGAAGACGGCCTTGTGATCGGAGAGGGCCTGCTTCATGAACACGTGCCCGACGCGCCCGCGGACCGGCACGCCGCCGGCCTTGGCGATCTCCTCGGGCACGGCCTTCGAGGAACGCAGGTCGAAGGCGACGGCGGCGCCTGGGCTCTTCTTCAGGAAGTGGCGGGCCATGAGCGCGGTGAGGTGGTCGCAACCGACGATCTGGCCCTTCTCGTCGACGACCATGCAGCGGTCGGCGTCGCCGTCGAAGCAGAATCCCAGGTCGGCCTTGTGCTTGAGAACCGCGTCCTGGGTCTGTCGGACGTTCTCCGGGACGAGGGGGTTGGGCTCGTGGGCGAAAACGCCCTTGGCGTTGTCGAAGTTGATCTCAACGATCTCGAGGCCGGGGATGTGGGCGCCCTTCTTGCCGAACACGCGCGGGACCATGGTTCCGGCCATGGCGTTGGAGGCGTCGACGACGATCTTGAGTTTCTTCCCGTGGAGGTCGAGGAACGAGCGGACGTGCTGGATGTACGGCTCCCAGAGGTCGCGCTGCTCGGCGCGCCCCCGGGTGATGGTGGGCGCGAGCTTCTTGTACGTGACCTTGTCGATCATCGCGGCGTGCTTGCGGATGTCGGCCAGACCCGTGGCCTCTCCGACGGGCTTGGCGCGCCGCTTGGAGATCTTGAACCCGTTGTACTGCGGCGGGTTGTGGCTGGCGGTGACCATGACACCGCCGGCGCAGTCGAGGTGGTTGATGGCGAAGTAGATCATCGACGTGTCGACCATGCCGATGTCGATGACGTTGCCGCCCTGATCGTTGATGCCCTTAATGAGCTGCTCGGCGAGCATCGGGCTGCTCTTGCGCATGTCGCGCCCGACGACGATGTTCTTCATCATCGGGGTGGTCTCGCCGGCGGCCTCGGCGTCGCCCAGCAGGAACTTGCTGGCGCCGAAGCCGATCTGCCAGGCCATGGTGTCGTTGAGCAGGTCCGGGTAGGTGCCGCGGATGTCGTAGGCCTTGAAGATTCGTCCGAGCATCGGTGCTCCTGGGGTGGGATGGCGGCGGCGCCCGGGCCTGGCCTGCCGGCACAAGACCGGTCGCCAATCCCGGGTGGGGAACACGGACGATAGCGAGCGACCCGCCAAACGTCACAGATCGTCGGTATGTGTACGGGTACCCTGGGGCGTGATCTCGTGGATCGGCACGCCCTCGGGCAGGGCGGCCAGGAAGTGACGCCCGTACCCGGTGGACGCCAGGCGGGGGTCGAGGACCACCACGCGCCCGCGGTCGGTGGTGGAGCGGATGAGACGCCCGAAGCCCTGCTTGAAGCGGATGACGGCCCGGGGGAGGGACTCCTCGCGGAACGGGTCGCCGGCGCGGGCCTTTATTCGCTCGCAACGGGCCTCGGTCAGGGGGCGGTCGGGCGGGTCGAAGGGCAGGCGGGTGATGATGACATTGCGCAACGCGCGGCCGGGAACGTCGACGCCCTGCCAGAACGAGGCGGCGCCCAGGAGCACGGCGCGGTCCTCGCGTCGGAACGCTTCCAGGATCTCGGTGCGGGTGCCGCTGCGGTTCTGGACGAGCAGGGGCATGGCGCGGTCGGCGAGCGGATCGGCGAGCATCGTTGCCACAGAGGCGAGCACGGCGAGGCTGGTGAAGAGCACGAACACGCCGCCGTCGGTCGCGTCGGCGTGGTGGAGGATGCGCTTGACCAAGGCCTGCTGGTACTCGCGCGGGGGGAGTTGGCGGGGGTCGGGCATGGTGCGGTCGACGTAGAGCTCGACCGCGGCGCGGTAGTCGAAGGGGCTGCCGACCTGGAGGGTGGCCGCGCCCTCGCAGCCGAGGCGGCTCATCGTGTGGGCGAAGGCGGTCTCGGCGTGCTCGGCGGGCTCGTCTGGGCTGACGCGCCGGGTGGTGAGGGTGGCGCTGGTGAGCGTGACGGAGCAGCCGCGCGCGAACAGGTGCTCCTTGAGCAGCGGGCCGACGTCGACGGGGGAGCAGGCAAGGGTGAGGCGGCGCCCGCGGCCGTCGCTGGTGCGGGCGGACTCGACCCAGTAGACCGACTCGGGCATGGACTGCTCGAGCCAGGCGGCGGCACCCTGGGCGATCTCGAGGGCGCGGTCGGCATAGGCGTTGAGTTCGAACTTGTCGGCCTCGAGTTTGGCCTGGTCCTTGAGGCGCTGGAGGCGGAGGGCGAGTTCGTTCATCGCCGGGGACAGGGTGTTGGGGACGTCGGGCGGCGTGCGGACGCGCCCGCCGTTCTCGCCGAGGCGGCCGGCCAGGGAGGCGATAGTCTCGAAGAACGCGCGGGAGGCGTTGTCGGCCTCGAGCACGAGACGGACGGCGGATTCGACATCATCCGCCCCGCCGGCGAGCAGGGCCAGGTGCGCGAGGTAGCCCTTGGCGGCCCGCGGCGAATAGAGCGTGGAGAGCAGGTGGTTGACGCGCCCTTCGGAGATGGAGAGCCCGAAGTGCTCGCTGGCGACCTCCTCGGCGGAGTGGGCTTCGTCGATGACCACGTGGTCGTAGCGCGGCAGGAAGCCATGCCCGCGCATGCGGAGGGCCAGGTCGCTGAAGAACAGGGCGTGGTTGCAGACGAGGAGATTGGCTTTCTCCATGGCGCGGCGTGCGTTCTGGTAAAAGCACTGGCGGTAGGTCGGGCACTTGCGGCCCATGCAGTTGCCCGAGTCGGACTGGACGCGGTCCCAGACCGCGGGGCGTTCGAGTTGGGGGAGTGAGGCGAGGGTGCCGTCGGTGGTGGCGTAGGCCCAGTCTTCGATGGCGTGGAGGGAGCGGCGTGCGGCGGGGTCGGCGAAGAGTTTGTCCTGGCGTGAGGAGGCGAGTTTGAGTCGGCGGATGGAGAGGTAGTTGCCGCGGCCTTTGACGAGGCAGGGGATGATGGCGGGGGTTGGCTTGTCCGGGGTGTCTGGGATGTTGTGGTCGTCGAGGCGGATGCCGTCGGCGTCGTCGGTTGGGTCGATCAGGTCGTTGGGGTCGAAGGCGGGGTCGGAGGGGTGGAGGGGTTGGTGCGCTGGCTGTTGATCGGACCGGGGCGGGACGCCCCGGCTCGCGCGCGCGTTGGCAGGGTCTGGGGCGTTGTCGTCGGCGGGGTCGTCGGCGCTTCCGTCGGCGGGGTTCAGCAAGGCGGCCAGGAGGGGGATGTCCTTGGCGACGAGTTGTTCCTGGAGGGAGATGGTGTTGGTGACGACGACGACGGTCTCGGCGTGGTCGAGGCAGCGGCGCATGGCGGGGGCGAGGTAGGCGAAGGACTTGCCGGTGCCGGTGCCGGCCTCGACGAGCAGGTGGGCGCGGGCGTGCATTGCGTCGGCGATGGCGTCGGCGACCCGGATCTGCTCATCGCGGTGCTCGAAGCGGTCGCCCAGGGCGCGTGCGACGAGGCCTTCGGGGCCGAGGATGTCGGTCATCCGTGACATTGGGGGACTGTACGGGGGCGGAAGAGTGATGGAGTGACGGAGTGACGCAGTGACGGAGTGACGCAGTGACGAAGTGAAGCAGAGGCGGAGGCACGAAGGGACGGAGTGATGGACCGTTGACCGAGCGGCTCGCCGGGGGGCGGCCGCTTCCGCACTCCTCGGCTTCGTCACTCTGTCACTCCGTCACTTCGTCACTCTTCGAGCGCGGCTCGCCCCATCGGCATCTCGAACCGATCGCGCGTGCGGCAGTAGGCGCGCCCGCCCATGCGGCCGATCGCGCCGTAGGCCTGGTCGACGTGGTGGCGGTCGTTGATGATCTCGTCGCGGACGAAGGCGTGGACGACCTGGCCGATGACGATGTTGCCGCCGGCGGGCTGGCCCGGGTTGGTGCGGATGACCTGGAGCGTGCGGCACTCGAAGGCGATGGGGCTCTCGGCGACGCGGTGCGGGCGGACGGCGGCGCTGGGGGCGGTGGTGAGGCCGGCGAGGTCGAACTCGCTGTGGCCATAGGCGAGCGGCTCGGCGCAGGCGGCCATGCGGGCGGCGTAGGCCTCGGCGGCGACGTTGACGACGAACTCGCCGGTGCCGCCCTCGGCGATGGGCTTGGCGTTGCGGAGCGAGTCCTTTTCGGAGCCGTCTTCCTTGTTGGCGGGGCAGAAGAGCAGGGTCATTGGGTTGGAGCCGACACCGGCGAAGAAGGAGAAGGGGGCGAGGTTGGGGCGGTTGTCGGGCGAGACGGTGCTGACGAAGGCGATGGGGCGCGGGACGATGCAGCCGATGAGCAGTTTGTAGCGGGAGGCGACGTCGAGGTCGGCGGGGTTGATGTCCATGGGCGAGCGTAGTGCGGGGCGGGTGCGGCACTACGCTGGGGGCATGGGATTGCCGACGACATGGGCCGCGCTCTTGGCGCACTTCACGGGGATTGCCCAGCGGGCGGTGGCGCTGCCGCGGACGGAGGATGGGGAGCGGCTGCGGGCGTCGGTGCCGCACGTGATCGGGTTGCAGGCAGTGGCGTTTGCTTTGGCGGAGGTGGATGGACTTCCGGCGGATGAGCGGGCGGCGGGGCTGGACCGCGCCGAGGTGGCGATCAAGGAGCACGCGTCGGCGGTGCACGCGGCGTATCGCGGGGTTGAGATGCCGGGGATGCTGCGCCGGTGTGTCGAGGACGCGCGGCGGGCGCTGAGGGAGGCGCAGGGGGCCGGGCTGGCGTGGGTCGTAACGGGCGAAGAGCTCGTGACCGAGCATCCGGCCGAACTGGTGGGGCTGCTGCTGGAGGCGGGCTTCGGGGGCGACCTGATGGTGCCCGCGCCGGGGTTCGTGCTGTTTGAAGGAAGCCCGTGCGGGTTTGTGCGGGCGGCGGCGGGCGGGGCCCCGTGGCAGCCGGTGGCGGACGAGTTGCTGGCGGCGATCGGGGTGTTCCTGGGGCAGCGGGAGCGGCTCAGCCGCGGGCCGGTGCGGGGGCGGGCGATGCAGGTGTACCGCCAGTACGACTTCGGGCTGGGGCGTGCGGTGCGGGATGTGGTGGCGCCGGTGTCGGATGAGCCGCGGGCGGGCCAGGCGCTGCTGGTGGCGGCGATCGTCGGGGGCGAGGCCCAGCCGGTCGCGCTCGCGCCGCGCCACCGGGTGCCGGTGGAGCGGGTGCCGGTGGTGTTCGAGGGGACGGAAGAGACGGAGAGAGAAGAGACGTAGAGAGAGGCCCGCTTGCTCCGGGCGGGTTGGGTGGGCATACTCCGGGCCATGGCGTGGACTGCTCGATCGGTGGTGTGCGGGGGGCTGGCTGGGCGGCTTCTCGCGGTTGCGGCCCTCTTCGTTGCCGGTTGCGTCGGCATGCTGGGGTGCGCTTCGGGCGGGCCAGCCGCGCCCCAGGCATCGCGGATCACGATCGATGGCGACGTGGGCGAGTGGCCAGAAGACGTCGTGGTCACGGGCGATGCCGACTGGGTGTACCTGCGATTCCGCGTCGCGGGGCAGTCCAGCACGTTGCAGGCCGCGCCCGAAACGCTGTCGATCCTGCTCGACGCCGACGACAACCGGGGCACGGGCGCGCCGATCCCGGAACTGCCCGCGGCCTCGTCGATGGGGATCGACCTGGAGATCCAGTTCAGCCCGATGACCGACGCCGGCGTGCCGGCGACCGGCGTGTCGGCGATCGCCATCGACTCGACCGGGGCCACGGAGCGCCTGTCGCACGCGGACCTGGACTTCTCGTTCGCGCCGACATTCGCGGCTTCGGCGACCGGTTGGTACGAGGCCCGGATCGCGCGCCGCCCGACCGGTTCCGGGCTGCTGGCGCCGACGGTGCTCCAGGGGCGCGGAGTCCGCGGGGTGATGGGGTTGTACGACGCGGCGGGGAACATCGCCGGGGCGTCGGAGCCGTTCCGCGCGACGCTTCCGCCGGCGGGGTCGGGGGCGGTGCTCTCGGGCACGCCGATCCCGGCCACCCCGAGGGGCGCGATCCGGGTGGTGTCGCACAACGTGCTGCGGGCCTCGCCGGCGTCGAACCCGGGGGCGTTCGCGCGGATGTACCGCGCGCTCAACCCGGACATCATCCTCGTGCAGGAGTGGGACACGGACGCGGCGTCGGTCCAGGCGTGGTTCGACGAGGCGATGCCCGAGCACGCGCCGTGGCACGTGGCCATGACGCCCGGGCTGTTCGGCGTCGGGATCGTGTCGCGCCACCCGATCTCGGCGAGCACGGCGGACGGGACGCTCGCGGCCCGGACGCTGTCCATCGGCTCGTCGAGCGTGCGGTTTGTGGCCGCGGTGGTCTCGACGCCCCAGGGCGACGTGCTGGCGGCGTCCACGCACCTGAAGTGCTGCGGGTCGGCGGGGAGCCCGGAGGACGAGCGCCGCCTCGACGAGGCCCGCGCCATCAACGCCGCGTTCGGGGCCATGGCGACGCGATCGCTGGCGTTCCGCGTGATCGGCGGCGACATGAACCTGGTCGGGTCGCGCGGGCCGCTCGATGTGCTGCGGAACGGGCTCGACGCCGACGCGACGGACATGGACGTGGCGCCGGCGCTGGTGCTGGGCGACGCGGCGTACTACACCTGGAGCGACGACGCCAACGCGTTCTCGCCGGGACGCCTGGACTATGTGGTCTTCAGCGACTCGCAGGCGCGGGCGGCGCGGGCGTTCGTGGTGGACACGGCCCGCCTGACCGACGGCGTGCTCGGGGCGGTGGGGCTGCGGCGCGACGACAGCCGCGCGAGCGACCACATGCCGGTGGTTGTGGACTTGCTGCGGCGGTGAGCGAGCGGCGACGCCTCGGGGCCGGGAGAACAAAAACGCCCGGCACGGGCCGGGCGTTCGATGGTGATGATCGCTGAATCGATGCCTCGCGGCGAACCACGGCGCCGGACCTGAGATTTCAGATCTGGAATCTCGGATCGCAAGAGCCGCTTAGCGCGGAACCGGCTCGCGGGTGAGGCGGCTTGGGCGGTTCCAGTACATCATGCGGTGCCAGTCCTGGCGGATCATGCGGGTGTTCTCGTCCCACATGACGCCGAACTCGTTGCGCATGTCGGAGGGGCGCTGGTGGAGGGTGTAGGCCTCGGGGGACGGGTCGTAGCGGAGATCGTGGGCCGGACCGAGCTCGTTCTCGAGGTCGTACGTCTCGAGGGTGTTGTAGGAGCAGCCCGAGAGGGTCAGGGCGACGCCCACGCCGGCGGCGGCGAGGAGGGCGGTGGAAGCGCGGGAACGAATGGACATCTGGGGTCTCCTGAACTGGCCGCGAGGATAGGCCTGCCCGATCCGAGGAGCGTGTTGTATCGGCACGGGCGGGCGGCGTCAAACCGGAACGGGGTGGTGGAACGGGACCGGGGGCGGGTCCGGAACCCGAACAGATATCCACATCAGCGGGAGCGAGGTGTCGGTGGCAACGGGATCTGCGGCGGCTCGGCATCCGCTCTTTCCCGCGTTTTGGCGGGGTTGGACGGGCCATTGTGGATCGGCTCGACATTGGACGCGGGACTTGGTATGTTGTTCCGGCGATCCGCCCGGATCGTGTGCCTTGGACTGTTTTGCTCCGGCTCTTGCGGGCCCTCAAGGGTGTTCCGGGCGCTCCGGCGAAGGCCATGCCTGCCGCCCGTTTGGCGGAATGTGGAAGGCCGGGATCGGGGCAGGAACTTCACCCCCCTTGATTTGCAGGGCTGAGCGGCGCTTCAAGGCCACGATCCGGGCGGATCGTGGCGTTTTTGTGCGGGATTCGGGTGGCAGTTCGGGCGTTCCACGCTCGCCCAAGGGCTTATCGTTCGAGCATGGCTGGACCCTCGGTCAACGCCCCCGCCGAATCGGACCTCTTGGCAAACCCGCTGACCAACGCCGCGGCCGGTCTGACCGACGGCCTCGAAGCCGATCGCCGCGCGTTCCTCGCCGAGTGGGGCCCGATGTGGCGGGACCTGGCCTGGAACGCGCCCGAGCCAGGAACGCGCCTGTCGTGGATGAAGGTGGTGCAACTGGTGGCCGCGGCTCGGGACGTATCGCGGCGCGGGGTGCCGGGGGGGTACGCGGAGTTCGGGGTGTGGCGCGGCGGGGCGCTGTGCTTCGTGGGGGCCGCGTGGGGCGAGGGGGCGGATCGCCAGCGCGCGATGCTGGGGTTCGACTCGTTCCGCGGGCTGCCCGAGGGGGTGGCGAGCAAGGACGGCGACGTGGTCCGCCCCAAGATGTTCGACGACACGTCGGTGGAGCGGACGCGGGCGACGCTGTCGCGGCATGGGCTGGCAGAGCGTGTGGAGTTGGTGCCGGGGTGGTTCGAGGACACGGTCGGGCGGATCGACGCCGAGCGGCTGGCGCTCTTGCATATCGACTGCGATCTGTACGAGGGGACGCGCCTGGTGCTGGAGCGCGGCTGGCCGCGGGTTGAGGCGGGGGGGATCGTGATCGTGGACGACTACCGATGCCCGGACACGCCGGGGGTGACGATCGCGGTGGAGGAGTTCTTCGCGCGGCGTTCGGAGCGGGTGGAGATGGGGGTCGGGATGGGGGCGTCGTGCTGGGTGCGGAAGGGGTTGTGAGCAGAGAAGTGAGATGAAAGCCGCGAGGCGGAGTGACGCAGATTGCGGCTGCCATTTGGGCAGGGTGGGCGAAATGGTGATTGCGAAGCCACGGGGCTGACGCCGACGAGCGGCGATCGTCGCTGGGATCGAGTCCGTGGTGGGACTTCCGGTGGCATTCTCGAGCGGGGCCGATGGCATCGGGTTTGCACCAGCCACCTCCCGGGCGTGGTGCTCGCCCCGGTGGAGGCTCTTATGCGACCCGATCGGCTCACCACGACGGCACAGCAGGCCCTGGCCAGCGCGCAGGGCGACGCGATGAAGCGCGGCAACCCGGAAGTCAACGGGCTGCACGTGCTGGCCGCGATGCTGCGCGGCGATGGCGACGGTGCGGCGCCTTCTCCTGGCGGGAGCGCCGGCGGGATGCGCGGACCCTCGTGGTCGCTGCTGGAGAAGGCCGGGGCCGACGTGCGCCGCCTGGACTCGCTGGTGCGGAGCGAACTGGAGCGCCTGCCGAAAGCGTCGACGGGGGCCGGCGGCGCCGGGCGCGCGGTGATGGAGATCCTGACCAAGGCCGACGCGGAGGCCCAGCGCCTCGGCGATGCGTACGTCTCAACCGAGCATCTGCTGTTGGCGCTCACGGAGGCCGCGGGGCCGGCGAAGGACCTGCTCGCCGTCAACGGCGTGACGCGGAAGATCGTGGAGGACTCGGTCAAGTCGATCCGGGCTGCCAGCGGCGTCGAGCACGTGACCGACCAGAACGCCGAGCAGAACTACGAGGCGCTCAAGAAGTACGGCATCGACCTGACCGAGAAAGCCCAGCAAGGCAGGCTCGACCCCGTCATCGGGCGCGACGAGGAGATCCGGCGCACGATGCAGGTGCTCAGCCGCCGGACGAAGAACAACCCGGTCCTGATCGGCGAGCCCGGCGTGGGCAAGACCGCAATCGCCGAGGGCCTGGCCCTGCGGATCGTCAACCGCGACGCCCCCGAAGGGATGCTCGACAAGCGGATCATCGCGCTGGACGTCGGACAGCTGCTCGCCGGCGCCAAGTATCGCGGCGAGTTCGAGGAACGCCTCAAGGCCGTGCTGCGCGAGGTCATGGCCAGCAAGGGCGAGATCGTGCTGTTCATCGACGAGCTGCACACGATCATCGGGGCTGGTGCGGCCGAGGGCGCGGTCTCCGCGGGCAACCTGCTCAAGCCCGCGCTTGCCCGCGGCGAACTGCGGTGCATCGGCGCCACGACGCTCGACGAGTACCGCAAGCACGTGGAGAAGGACCCGGCGTTCGAGCGCCGGTTCCAGCCGATCCTCGTCGACCAGCCGAGCGTCGAGGAGACGGTCGCGATCCTTCGGGGCCTGAAGGAGCGGTACGAGAGCCACCACGGCGTGAAGATCCTGGACTCGGCGATCCTGGCCGCGGCCAGCCTGTCGCACCGGTACATCGCCGACCGGTTCCTGCCGGACAAGGCGATTGATCTCATCGACGAGGCGGCCAGCCGCCTGCGGATCGAGAACGACTCGATGCCGAGCGAACTCGACGAGCTGCGCCGCCGGATCATGCAGCTGCAGATCGAGCGGGAGGCCGTGAAGATCGAAGCCACGGAGCGACGGGGCGACGAAGCGACGAAGGGGGGGACCGAGGGCGCGAGCCGCGAGTTGTCCCGGCTCGATCGCGAGCTGGCGGAACTCGAGGAGAAGAACCGTGCCCTGACCGCGCGGTGGGAGACCGAAAAGAAGGAACTCGACGCGGTCAAGGACGTGCGGGCCCGGATCGATTCCCGCAAGATCGAGCTCGAGCAGGCCCAGCGCCGCGGCGACCTGGAAACCGCGGCCCGGATCCAGTACGGCGAACTGCGCGACCTGGACGGGCAGCTGAAGAAGGCCGAGGAGTCGCTGGCGCGCCGCCAGGCGGCGGGCGACTCGCTCATCAAGGAGCAGGTCGACGCCGAGCAGGTCGCCGAGATCGTCGCGAAGTGGACGGGGATCCCGGTGACGCGCCTAGTCGAGAGCGAGCGGGACAAGCTCGCGCGGATGGAGGAGCACCTGGGCCAGCGTGTGATCGGGCAGACCGAGGCGCTCCGGGTCGTGTCCGACGCGGTGCGCCGGTCGCGCGCGGGGCTGGGCGACCCAAACCGCCCGATCGGCTCGTTCCTGTTCCTCGGGCCGACCGGCGTGGGCAAGACCGAGACGTGCAAGGCGCTCGCGTCGTTCCTGTTCGACACGGAAGAGGCGCTCGTCCGCATCGACATGTCCGAGTACATGGAGAAGCACGCGGTGAGCCGCCTGATCGGCGCGCCGCCCGGGTACGTCGGGTACGAGGAGGGTGGCGCGCTGACCGAGGCGGTGCGCCGGCGTCCGTACTGCGTGCTGCTGCTCGATGAGGTCGAGAAGGCCCACCAGGACGTGTTCAACGTCCTGCTGCAGCTGCTCGACGACGGTCGCCTGACCGACGGCCAGGGCCGAACCGTCGACTTCAAGAACACGATCGTGGTGATGACGAGCAATCTGGGCTCGCAGAAGATCCAGGCGATGACCGAGGCGGGGGCGGAGGACTGGGAGATCGAGGCCGCGGTGCGCGACCTGATCCGCCACGGTGCCGGCGTGGACGTGGCGGGCAAGGGCCTGCGGCCGGACCTCGAGTCGGGCGAACTCTCGGCCCGCCTGGACCTGGACATGCGCCAGGCGTTCTTCCGACCCGAGCTGCTCAACCGCATCGACGAGGTCGTCGTGTTCCACCAACTGAAGAAGGAGCAGATGGGCGCGATCGCGGCCATCCAGCTGGCCCGCCTGCGGAAGCGCCTGGCCGAGCGGGAGATGACGCTGGATCTGAGCGAGGAGGCGGTGGCGCTGCTGGCGGCCGAGGGCTGGGACCCGGCCTACGGCGCCCGCCCGCTCAAGCGCGTGATCCAGCAGCGGATCGAGAACCCGCTGGCCAGCCGTATCCTGGCGGGCGAGTTCGGGGCGGGCGATGCGATCCGCGTGGATGCGCGGGCGAAGGGGTTTGTGTTTGAGAAGGCGTAGAGGGTGGAGGCGGTCGGCGGCGTTCGGTTCGCAGACGAGCCGCGCGGCGCGAGCCCGCGGTTGCGTGCCGACATCCCGCCATCGAGCGTGGCGAGCGCGAAGCGCGATGTTCCATCGGAGGACCGCTCGCGCATCCGGCGCTTTGCAACCGCGGGCTCGCGCCGCGCGGCTCGTGGAGGGGGTCTGTCGCGGTGTCGGGCGGCCGGTTGGCCTATGCGAACAGCCCCGAGATCCACGCGACGGCGAACAGAAAGATGATCAGGCGAGCGCCGAACGTGAGCAGCCCGACGAGGATCGCATCGGTCAGGTCGAGTTCGAGCATGTCCTGCAGCAGGCCCACGTGCACGATGACGATAATCGCCATCTGGATGATCCCCAGCGGGATGAACGCGACGAACACGCCGACCGCGTCGGTCACGGCGTAGACCGCGGCCAGTCGCAAGGCGATGAGGTGGATCGGGGCGTCGAAGCCCAGCCACACGAGGCAGCAGAGCAGGAAGACCGCGACGCCGAGCGGCACATAGATGGCGTAGGCGATGAGGTACGCGGCCGTCGCCGTGAATCCCGCGGAGAGGGAGCCGGCGCCGATCATCGCCGCGACGACGGAGATCGCCAGGCCAACGCCGAACATGATCAGCGGCTTCGTGTAGGCCTCGCGGACGACGTCGCGGGCGGCCTTGGCTTCAGCCAGGGCCCGCTTGTTCTGGCGGGTGTTGAGCGTGCCGCACTCGGGGCAGCGTTGGTTCTTGATGCCCTTGAGCGAGTATCCGCAGGAGACGCACTTGGGGCCGCCCTCGTCGGGGCCGGCGAGCAGGTGCCCGCTGCGGGTGTCGTAGCCGCAGGCGGTGCAGATGACCGCGTGGCGGGCCAGGAGGATGGAGCAGTTGGGGCAGGTTCGTGGCGCATCGAGGCCGGAAGCGGCGGGGCCGAGTCCGTCGTCGGAGGCCAGCGGGATGATGCCGGAGTCTTCCGGCTCGGCGGGGGGGTGATTCCGGTGATCGCTCGCGCCTGGGCGGGGCGCGGGGCGGGTGTCGTCGGCCAGCGAGGTGGTGATGTCGACGGGCTCGTTGGCGGGGTCGATCGGGTCCGGCTCGAGCACAGCGGCCTCGGCCGCTCGCCTGACCTTGATCCTCTCGACGCAGTCGATGCACACATAGCGCCCTGCGGCGTCCTTGGTGCGGGGGCGTCCGGCGCAGTCGCGCCTGCAGACGACGCACATCTTGGCGGGGCCGGGCTGGACGTTTCCGCTGGGCATGCGCCTCCCCCCAAATCCCCACGAGGCCCGCGAACGCGGCGAACAGCCGCCCCATGCTATTGGGAATCCAGCGTTGGTGTTTGCGGGCGCTCTGCCGGCGCCCGGAAGCGGCGCGGCATGTGAACTCGGGCGGTCCCGGCCCGTACAGTGACTTGGTTCAATGGAGTACCGGCCCGGCGCATGCAAAGGAGGCGAACAATGCACATCGAGATCTCATATTCCGGCACCGATCGCTCCGACGCGCTCGACGCGCGGGTTCGTAAGTCGGTGGAGGGCGAGGCGTCGCGCTTCGCCGAACGCCTCACGCGCGTCGAGGTCCACCTGTCGGACAACAACGCGGCCAAGTCGGGCGCGGACGACAAGGCGGTCGTGCTCGAAGCACGCCCACGCGGGCTGGACCCCATCGTCGTCAAGGACGCCGGCAACGACCTCTACGAGCTGGCTCGCGGCGCTTCGCGGAAGATGGGGCGGGCCCTGGAGCGGGAGTTCGATCGGCGCGATCCGAACAAGTAGGGCACGTCGAAGGTGGGGCGCTCCACCGATCGAACGGGCCGGGGCGGGGACGCCCCGGCTCGCGCGCCACCCGGTCGAGCGAGGCCGCGCGTACGCTTCGGCGATGGCCCGATCCGACAAGATTGAGTCGGTCTATTCGACCGCCGACGCCCTGCCCGACCCGCTGCCCGCCGAGCCGATGGGCACCGTCCGAGCGTGGCTGGACGACGCCACGGCCCGGCGCGTCACGCCCAACCCAAACGCGATGGCGCTGGCGACCATCGACGCCGACGGACGCCCCTCGGTCCGCATGGTGCTGTGCAAGGACATCGACGAGGACGGCGGATCGATCACCTTCTTCACGAACTTCGAGAGCCGCAAGGGGCGGGCGCTGGCGGCCGTGCCCCGCGCGGCGTGCGTCTTCCATTGGGACACACTTGAGAAACAGGTCCGCCTCGAAGGCGTGGTCCGCCGGGCGACCGACGCGGAGTCCGACGCGTACTTCGCGTCGCGCCACTGGCAGAGCCGCATCGGGGCGTGGGCCAGCCGCCAGAGCCGCCCGATCGTGTCGAGGGAGGAACTGCTCGCGCAGGTCGCGAACGTGGTCATCGAGCAGAACATCGACCTGCGCCCGCTGATCGACGCGGGGCCGGACGAGCGCCCCGAGGTTGATATCCCGAGACCGCCGTTCTGGGGCGGGTTCCGCCTGTGGATCGACCGGGTCGAGTTGTGGGTCGGCGGGTCGGGGCGGATCCACGACCGGGCCCTGTGGTCGCGAGAGTTTGCGGGTGGAGCGGCGGAGGCAGGGGTTGACGCGGACGCGCCCACGATCTCGCGCGGGTGGAGCGTAACGCGCCTGCAACCCTGAGAGCGGGGCCGGGACGCCCCGCCTCGCGCGCCGCCTGACGCCATGAGACCGGAATCGGCGCGCCAATCCCCCACCACCCGCGCCCACTCGCCATAATCCACCCCATGCTCGTCTCGATCCTGATCCTGGCGGTCCTGCTGCTGCTCAACGCCGTGCTGGCGATGGCGGAACTGGCCGTCATGACCTCGCGCCACTCGCGCCTGGCCCAAGCGGCCCGTCGGGGCGACAAGGGCGCGATCGCCGCCCTGACGCTGGCGCGCGAGCCGACCCGCTTCCTCTCCACCGTGCAGGTTGGGATCACGATCATCGGCATCTTCGCGGGCGCGTTCGGCGAGAACTCCCTGTCCTCGCACGTCGCGGGCCTGCTGCGCCAGGTCGAGTTTCTGGCCCCGGCGGCCGACTGGCTCTCGCTGATACTGGTCGTCCTTGCGATCACCTACGCGTCGCTCGTGTTCGGCGAACTAGTGCCCAAGCGGATCGCCCTGGCCCGACCGGAACTGGTGTCTCGCCTGATCTCCCGCCCGCTCGCGGTGCTCTCGAAGATCACGGCCCTGCCGGTGCGGGTGCTGTCGATCTCCACCGACGCGATCCTGGCGGTGCTGCGGATCCCCCAGCCATCGCAGCACGACGTGTCGGAAGACGACGTCAAATCGCTGCTGTCCCGGGCCGCGGCCACGGGGGTGTTCGACCCACGCGAGCACGAGCTGATGCAGCGCCTCTTCCGCGTGCGGGAGCTCAAGGCCCGTGACCTGATGGTCCCGCGCGGCGACGTGGTGTGGATCGAGGACTCGTGGTCCATGCGCGAGGTGCGCGTGCTCGTGGGCACCAGCCCGTACTCGCACTACCCCGTGTGCCGGGGCGGCATGGACCAGGTCCGAGGCGTCGTGCACATCAAGGACCTGATCTCGTACGGCCTGCTGGAGGACTCGAGTTTCGACCCGGCGGCCGTGGCGCACGCGCCGCTGTATGTGCCCGACGCCTCGCCCGCGCTCAAACTGCTCGAGGCGTTCCAGGATCGCAAAGCGCACGTGGCGCTGGTCGTGGATGAGCACGGGGCCGTCGAGGGGCTGATCTCGCTCAACGACGTGCTGCGGTCGCTGGTGGGCGACTTCGCTCGCCTGGGCGAGGAGGAGCCGCCCCGGATCGTCGCCAGAGACGACGGGAGCCTTCTGGCCGACGCATCGCTCCCGATGCACGAGTTCGTGCTCGAACTGGGCGTGCCCGAGGAGGCCGCGGCCCGGGTCTCGTCCTCCACGGTCGGCGGGCTGGTCATTGAACTGCTCGACCGAGTGCCCGACACGGGCGATTCGGTGGTCTGGCAGGGGCTGCGTCTGGAGGTCGTGGACATGGACCGGCACCGCGTTGACCAGGTGCTTGTCACGCGGCTGGCGCCGACGCCGGAGAAGAAGGCCGAAGGGCTCGGCGGGGACGCGGCGATCTGAGCGGGGGCGACAGCGGGTGCACGAATCCGCACGGGCTTTTCGGGGGCGGTTTGGGCGCACGAAGAAACCCCGGGCTCGCGCCCGGGGCTTGGTTCGTCCGATCCCCGCCGCCGGGCTTAGCAGCCGGCGCTGAAGATGGTCAGGTAGTAGAAGAAGTCCTCGTTGTTCAGGATGCCGTTGGGCACGCCATAACCCGGCTGGCCAGGGATCGCGCCGGTGGTCAGGTCGGCGATGGCGGTGTTGCCGATGGAGAACTGGGCCAGGTAGAAGAAGAAGTCATCGTTGTTCAGCACGCCGTTGGGAATGCCGTAACCCGGCTGACCCGCGACGGCGCCCGTGGTCAGGTCGGGCTCGCAGACCTCGCACCCGTCGGGGATGCCGTTGTTGTTGGTGTCGGGAACGGTGCCCGCGGCGATCTCGCAGGAGTCGGGGATGCCGTTGCTGTTGCAGTCTTGGGCGGTGCCCAGCGAAATGTCGGTCGCGTCGCCGACGCCGTTGCCATTGCAGTCCCAGTCGTTGATGCGGATGTAGTAGACGTCCTGGCCGCCGTTGAGCGTGGTGGCACAGGCCAGGTTTGCCCCGACCAGGTCGGACTGCATGTCGTA